>JAFARE010000006.1 GCA_019245575.1 Candidatus Dormiibacterota bacterium
AATGGAGCGCCAGGATGAGGCTCCTCGACCACACTTCGGTTGGACCACTCGGATTGCAATCCGTGTCGGTCCCAGACTGGTCCACTCGCACTCCGAGGAGGGCGCCAAAATCACATATCGACTGGACCGAATCCAGGGGGACGCTCACGTCCTTTCTAACCCCCGACTCCTATCGCGGCGGACCTTCCAACGCGAACCTTAGCGTTGGGGTTGATCCGATGACAAGAGATACCTACGCGTACGTCAACGGCGATCCGATTAACCTGTCGGATCCGACGGGTCACAGCTTCACGACGGGCTGCGACGAGGGCGGTTACAACAGCTGTTCGAGTAGTTCACCGCCGACTCTTACCCCGTGTGAAGTCAAGGGGACGTGCGCGACGCCGCCGTATGCAGGTCCCTGCCGGGGGTGCGGCAATCTGTCGCAGTCGCTTGTTCCGACACATGCACCGCGGACTAGCAGCGGCGGTGCCCTATGCAGCATCCTCTTGGCCGACCTGTGTTCGCTCAGCGATCCCGCGACAGCCAGACTGCAATACCACGAGTTCCTTCTCAGCCACGGGTGTTTCGATGAATTGCACCCCAGCAACATCTGCAAAGAGCTTGTTGGATTCGATACATTCGTAGCAATTGTTGGAACCGTAATCGGCGGCGAGGCCGGCGGCTCGGAAGAAGCGGGTGCCGAGGCCGAGACAGCCGCGTTGAGTCGTTTCGCTCGCGGTCTAGCGGAGCCAGTGAGTGGCGAGACATTTGATGTCGTAGCCGACCCGCGCAAGTTCTCGGAATACCTGCTGACACCAAACGCATCGGGTCGCTTCCAACAGCTATTGAAGTTGGGGTACCAGCAAGGAGACGTCGGTGCTGCGAGAACTCTGTCCGATGCCATAACGCAGCAAGCTGCGGACGCGATCAGTGCGCAGGACTTTCAGTTCGCAGGTTTGACCAATGATGGACGCTTCCTACGAATCAATCTGAACGTTACTATTCCAGGCACCGGCTCGGCTGCCGGCAAGTCATACACCTTCACCAGCGGTTGGTATCTAGATGAGGATACGGGTGCGTTCACCTTCTCAACCCTATTGCCCCCAAAGTGATGAAGCGCACGATCCAGCAATTTGACAGGGTTCGGGTCGTTAGAACGGTCCTGGAACGAAACGTTGGCTGCGGCACCGTGGGCATCGTGCTGGACGTGCTTGGCGGCGAACCGGCGCGGGCGTTCAATGTCGAGGTCCCAGACTACGCTCCCGGCGTCTACTGGTTCGATTCGCTGAGCGAGAGCGACGTCGAATGGGTAGCAGCTGACACGCCGTTCCGGTACGTGCCACCCAGTGCCGCTCCGGGCGGTGGTTGAAAGTTCGATACCACCAGCACTCGCGGATACTCAGGATCCACGAGAGACCCGGTTGGGCCGGGAGCATGGCGTTGTACGCCACCGAAGTGTCGGGCCTGATGAACCTGAGGGATCAAACCCGAGGCGGCACCGGTTGAGAATGCGGTTCTTCATGCACGCATGCTCGTCGAGGTCAGCCCCATTGCTGCGCGAGCCGGACCTGCGGACGGGGCGGTCGCGGTGTGGTCAGCCCCTAAGTACTAACCGGTCTGTATGCAAGGATTCCTGCTCCTCTCAATCCTGAGGCATCGTATGGCGTGCGGGCCGAAGCCGCTGTTCACGCGTAGCTCGGCGCGGGTGAGCGAGTGGACATACGCGTCACCGAGGCGTAGGCTCCAACGCGATACGTCCGGAGAGGCTTTCCGAACCCTTATCGCCTAATGCGCCCTGGGCACCAGCGCATACCCAACCACGAGAGGACAGCGCGACCGGGCCAATCGGTGACAGATGTTCGCGGACTCGTGGAAACGCTCAGCGAGCCGGACCTAGGGCTGTCATGAGGCGCCCGCAAAGCTCGCAATCAGGCTCGTAAATCGCGGACGCAGATCGTTAGGTGTTCATTTGAGAAGTAGCCGAGCAGCGATGCCTCCGGTGGCTGTCTGCTCGCCATGAGTCTTGAGGCACAAGAAGTACTTGCCCGGAGCGACTGGACTGCCCTGTAGGTTTGTCTTTGGCCACTCAAAGAGCGTCGTTACGTTTGCGTCATAGAGGGCTAGCTCTCCGGGGTGCGCACCCGCCCAGTCCCAAACAAGTCCAGCGGCATTTGAGTGCTCCGGGCACGTCGGGTCGTACACCGTTGCAATCCAGAAGTCGAAGGCCATGGTGCCCGCACACAAATGGGTAGTAGGCAAGGTAACCGTAGGACTGGCCTGAGGGGAGCTGACGTAGAAGCCCTCGCCGGCAAACGGTTGCAGGGTTCCGGAGATCAGCGGCGGCTTGGCCTGCGGAGCCGGCCCGCCACTTCCAGGTTCCATTGGACACGTGGCGGTTGGCTGCGGCGAGATGCCATGCTCCCCGGCCGCAACCGCCGCGGCGCCGGTATTGCTCGTAGGGACGTTTGGCGACGAACTAGGCGACCGGCTAGCGGTTGTGGCGCTGCATGAGCACATTGCCACGACAACTAGGAGCGTTGCAGCAATAGACGACCGGCGATGCAACGGTAGCCAGCGGACCGTCAGGGCTTCAGCTCCGAACACGTGCGAACGGCATTCTCCGCCTATGGGGTCGGGGTCGCAATCGGCAAGTTCGAGACCGGAGGAGGATTTGGCCCACCAGCCGTCGCCTGAATCATGTCGCCGCTCTGCCCATCAACAAAAACAAATAGGAAGCTGGCCGTTTGCGGCGGCAGGTTATGCGACGGATGCGAAAGAATCGGATTCGCGGGTGAAAGGCTCAGAACATACACTGGGGATGCCGTCGGACTCGACGATCCCGGATCCGACATCAGTGCGGGGAATTCGGCACACACCAACGACTCAGGGAAGTAACTCAGAGCCGTTGTTTTCGCAGCATCGGAGCTGATGCCGAACCCAAGCATCGGAGTGACTGCACCGGATATGGGCTGAATGCTAACGCCCTGCGATGCCAACGCTTTTTGCGCATCGATGTCAGCGACGCCAGGAGCACTGGCCGTCGCGCTGCATGGCGCCGGTGATGGCAAAGTAACCGATGGGACCGACTCAGGCGTGCCCGACGGGGTCGTACTGCAGTCGATGTCAGTTGGCGGTGCCGGGTAGCCGCACGGGTCGGTGGAGGGCGCTAGAGATGGATCGAGGGACGGCTGCGTCGGAACCAGGGAAGGAAGATTTGGGACCTGCGCCACGGCTGTCAACCTGAGGCTAGCAACCGCCAGCAACGTTACGCACAGTAAGCACACGAGCAATAACCGCTTCTTGGTGAATCGCCTTCTCATTTGGGGCACCCTCTATCGAAGACTTCAAAGCTCGTGCTCGAGCCGCCGGAATCTATTGCGTCATACCACTTGGGTCCGTTGTCAGCCGGGAAGTAGACCTGTTGCACGCTTCCGTACCCGAAGTCGTACCAGCCGGACGCGTACTGATTGCACGAGCACGAATCCTGCTGCCACACGTGACTGCCCGCGAACACCTCGTTGGTGCGTGTACCGCCAGCGATCTGGTTCCGTGGGTTTGTCGTTTCCGCCCACATCTCGCCAGTGTCATATCCCGTACCCACCGGATTGGCAGACACAACGCCGTGCGGGAGAGTGCGACCGTCGACTTGGAACGTCACCTTGCCCGGGCCGTCGTAGTTGACGAGTACGCCATAGTAGTGCCAGGACCCAGGTGGCCAGGCACCGTACAGGTTTTGGTACCACACCGATCCATCCGTATCGCTTGACCATTCGAAGAAATCGTTTCGAACACCGCCAGGCTGTGTTGTCCATCCAATCTTCGCGTAGCGATATTGCCCAACGCCATCTGGGGCATCGCCGTAATTGAGACCAACCCAAGCGGAGCTATACCCTGTCACGACACCAGGAGAGTACTCAAATATCTTGGAATAGATGCCGCCTAAGCCATAATAGCCATTGAATGCGTAAGCATTCCACCCAGCAACAAACAGCCCCGAGTTTGGGCCTCTATTGAGCCCCGATACGTTACATCCCATGATGAATTCATTCGTCCACCACAGCGGCTGATTACCTTGGCTATATATGACGACGTTATCGTCGTTCTGATCTATCAAGTAGTCAGCGTGACCGCCGGTACCGCTAGACCAGATGGCTTGATAGCTCGTGTCATAGATGACGAGATTCCCGTCGGTTTGCAAGATGACGCCAACAACAGAGTGACCGCCGGTATTGCTCGACCACAGAACAACGCTGCCGTAGTACGCGACCAGATTGCCGTCCGTCTGCATGATGAATTTGGTTGCAGAGGACGTTAGGTATTGGCCGGGTTTGAGCCATTCGCCCATAAACAGCCGATGCGCCGCATCGCCAGTCCACGTAGCCCACTTCGGCTTCCCGCTTGTGTCGTAGATAACGACGTTTCCGTCGGTCTGAACGTAGAGAGTGTCCTGCCCTTGCGTCTTGCTGTTCCAAAGGGGGGCGCCGCCGCTGCTGTAAATCACGAAGTTTCCGTCAGTCTGCAGAATGGCACCCGCGACGGATCCTGAGGTTCCGCTCGCCCATAGCGCCCGTCCAGCGTCTCCCGGCTGATACAGGACCAAATCGCCATCTGTCTGCATGATCAGCTCATACGTGTTAGACGGGTCCCACAAGGCGTCACCGGGATGTAGCCACTGCCCCATGCTCAGCGTTGAACTGGCCGCGTGGGCCGGTCTCAAGCTCACGATAGTGCCGGCTATCGCCGTAACCGCCGCTAGTCCGCAGAGGGCCAACTGCTGCCAAGCGGGTCGCCGGCCGTGCGTTTGGTTTCCCGCCCACGAAGCGCCCTTCGCCTCTAGTCGGCGACGGGACCGCGATGAAGCGCTCATCTGCTCCAATCGCGTGACAGAGAAAAGAAAGAGGCCAGGCCGCCGAGGCCGCATATCAATCTCTTCCTGGAACACGACACCCGACCGCGCGTCTGGTTCTAGTCGTGCTTGAGTGAGGCTAGCAGGACCGCTAGGGCGGTTGCAAGGGGGGCGGGCCAGCGCCTGAACGGCGCCGGACCGGTGGCGTCCCAGCGGTTCCCTTCGTGGTCCAACCATCGCTTGGGGAGGCGTTGCGGCCGCCGAGGTTCAGTCGGCACCCCGGGTTAGAGCCTAGCGGGGACCAAAGTCGTCGAGGCGGGATCGATGGACGCAGCGCGACGGTAGGTGTGTCGCCGTTGGATCAAGCTGGCTCCTGGCTCGGTGTGAAGAGGTCGCGTGCGGACGCGTGGATTGTGTTCAGAAAGGCGACGTATCGCACGAGCACGTCCTCTATCGGGGTATCAGGTGGCTGCAGTCGTAGGCTGGACGTCGCCTCGCAGAAGTACATGCGGGTCACAAACCCGATGTCATCTGGAACGTCGACGTACTGGAAGCGGACCTCCCCACTAGGCGCTACTACCTCCCAACCGGAACCGCCCCACATGTCGTTGATCTTGAAGCCTCGGGCATGCGGCGGCGGATCCACCATTAGTCGTTGGTAGTCGATTTGGTCTCGTGGCTTCGAGCCGATGATGAGGCTGTCGAGGAATCCGACCGAGCCGACCTTCTCGACATCGTTGCGGAGGTCATACAAGTAGTGCCATTCCGGATCAGCTCTGAGCGCCTCCATAAACGGTCTCCACCACGCGGCATAACCGTCAGGGTCCACGTGCTTCAAACTATGGAGCGTCGCCGTGAAAACGCGGCCCCACACCACCACGCTTCGTATGCCGTTCGCTCGCGCTGGCCCCTGTGCGTGTAGAAACTCGTCCCTCCCTGGTTCGGCGAGGCCCAATGCCGTGCGCGCATCCATGAGGATGTGCTGGGGGGAACGAAGGAATCCCGATAGGTCGCGTACCGGGGCGTGGTCACGAGGGTTAGTGCTTCGGGGCGTCATGGCTCGGTCGAGATTACTTTACCCCCGCCGCGGGGGTCACAATGACCTCACCGCAGCTAGAGCGGTGCCACGAATCCTTTAGACGTAGGTCTGTGTTGAGCTAGTCGCTGCGCTTGCAAACCTGCGACGACACACATGACGCGCCCCTTCAGGCACCTCTATCACGACCACCACTGGCTTCGGCCAGACAGGGGATGGCTTGTGCCGTGGACTGCCCCTTGTTGGCCCGCAGAGCGCTCGCTAGCTGGAGCGCTGCCGCTGCCTAACGGCGTGCGATGTCAGAGGAAAGGAGCATATGCATTCTTCGCAAGATCAAGAGCAGCGTGAGAACGAATAGCGAACCTAGGTAGAAGAACGCAAGGCTCGTCGGCTGGACGATAGAGCCCTTTTCACCGACTGCTGCTAGCACCAGGTCGACGATGGAGAGAAGGGTCAGTAGCACCGCGAAGGCGACGTTGGAATGGAGGTCCTGCAACGTCCATTTGCGTGCATTCCGCACTTCATCAAGCACCGCTCCTATTGGTCGTCCTGCCACGTCGTACACGAGGATTAGAAGGTTAAACAGCAGTGCGCCGAATACGGCTAGAGCGGTGATCAGTGTTCCAAGGCTGCTTTCGGGGAGCGTAACGCCTGCTCGCCACAGAGCGATAGCTACCGCAGCGGGGACGAAGAGTTGGACGATGATCTCAAACATGTTTAGTCGCCGCCTGTCAGAGTTGTGAATCCGCTCTCGATAATTGTAAAAGGTGCGGAAGTGATCCCGGATGACGATGGCAATGTTTATCCGCTCGAGCATGGCGTCTATGACGCCTGCCCCATGGCCGTCCTCAGGCTGACGAATCGCTTGCGCAACGCGTCCTTGGAAAAGTCACGCAGGTCCCGCGTTATCAGCTTGCCGTGCTGGTCGAGGTACTGCACCTTGTCCAGCGCGATGTACACCTCCACGCCGTCGACGTACACCTTCTTTGCCGGGCCCGTCTCGATCTCCCCGCCCGCGGCCACCAGGACAACCTCGTCCTCGCCGGGCTCTGGCGGGATGACATCACCCTCATCAGTCTTTACCGTCTGCTTCGGGAATCCCTCCGCCGGGATGGGCCGGCCGTCGAAGTCTGGGTCGGCGAAGTGGTCGGTGGCGCCCCGGAAGTCCATGATCGTGAAGTAGTACTTACCGCTGTCCTCGTGCACACGCGTGCCGCGTCCGATGATCTGCTTGAACTCCGTCATCGAGCCCACCGGCCGGTCGATGACGATCAGGCGGCAGGTCTGCACGTCGACCCCGGTGGACAGTAGCCGCGAGGTGGTTGCGATCACCGGATACTTGGATTCGGGGTCGATGAAGTTGTCCAGCTCGGCCTGTCCTTCTGCGTCATTGCCGGTGATGCGCATCACGTAGTGCCCGTTCTTGAGCACCAGGTCGGCGTTCTCGTTAGCCAGCGCCTTGCGCATCCGCGCCGCGTGCTCCTGGTCCACGCAGAACACGATCGTCTTCTCGTAGCGGTCCCCGCTGCCACGGAGTTCTTCGGAAATCTCGTGTGCGACCTGCTTGGTCCGCTCGTCGATCACGAGCTCGCTTTCCATGTCGGTCTGCGTGTAGACGCGGTCTTCGACCGCCTGCCCATGGATGTCTGTCGTCCCCGGCGTCGGCCGGTACCCCAGGTCCACGTTGATGTACTTGCGCAGCACCTTGTACGGCGCCAGGAAGCCGTCCGAGATGCCTTGGCGCAGCGAGTAGAAGTACACCGGGTCGCCGAAGTAGCCGATGTTCGACACGTACTCGGTCTCCTTCGGCGTAGCCGTCAGCCCGATCTGCCTCGCTCCTGAGAAGTACTCCAGGATCTCGCGCCATGCCGAGTCCTCGGCGGCGCTGCCCCGGTGGCACTCGTCGATGACCACCAGGTCGAAGAACCCCGGCGAGAAGTTCTTAAACAGCTTCTCGCTTTCCTCCGGACCCGTGATCGCCTGATACAGACTGAGGTAGATCTCGAACGACTTGTCGATCCGCCGCTTGCGGTCCAGCGCCTTGATGATCTCGGCGGTGCCCTCCTCCCCTTCGATCGTCTTGCTCGCGCTGCTCAGCTTGGCCATCGCCGGCCCGAAGGGGCGGAAGTCGTTGACCATGGTCTGGTCGATCAGCACGTTGCGATCCGCCAGATACAGCACACGCTTCATCCGCCCTGCCTTCCACAACCGCCAGATGATCTGGAACGCGGTGTAGGTCTTGCCCGTGCCCGTGGCCATCACCAGCAGTAGCCGGTTCTGCCCCTTGGCGATGGCTTCGGTGGCCGCGTTGATCGCGTTGCGCTGGTAGTAGCGTGGCGCCTTGCCGCCGTCGTCGAAGTACGCCTGCAGCACCAAATCCTGTTCGTCCACCGTCAAGCCCTTCCACGCGCAGTACTTCTGCCAGAGCTCCTGCGGACTCGGAAACTCGCCCAGCTCCAAGTTCTGCTCGAGCACGGAGCCTGTGCCGGTCTTGTCGTGGAACACGAAGCCGTCGCCGTTGGTCGAGAGGACGAAGGGAACCTGCAGCGACTCGGCGTACTCCAGCGCTTGTTGCATGCCGTCGCCGACGCTGTGGTTGTTGTCTTTGGCCTCGACCAGCGCTATCGGCAGGTTCGGCCTATAGAAGAGGAGGTAGTCGACGAACTTCGCCTTGGCCCTGGTGACCAGCTTGCCGCGCACGATGATCCGTCCCTTGGTGAAGTAGGCCTCCCGTCGGATCTGCGTCACCTCGTCCCACCCGGCGCTGGTCACCGCGGGGGTGACGTACTTCGCGCAGATGTCGCTCTCGCTGAGGTCCTTCTTATTCAAGCTCCCCTCCGGTCGCTCGTGGTCATCGCGGGCTAGCGGGTGGCGACGCCCCGGGGAGCGTAAGGGCAGCCGCGCGCAAGGCTAGGAGGCGACCCCACGGAACCGGCGGACAGACGTCGCTGTAGACCACTGTCGGCACTCTAGGCGAGCTCGGCCATCGAGGGAACCGGGCACGGCCTCCGTTGGCGATGTGCCGCCAATTCGACATCCGACAGTCGGACCGCTCACCACCACCCGCGCAGAAGACCGGAAGCAGCCGGCCAACTGGCCAGCCTCCGTCCGGCCGTCTCGAGCTGGCACACACGGGGCCGCCACGGTTCGGCGGAGCCACGCCCCGTAGTAGCGGGCTCGGGACATTGTTGAGTGATCAGTCAGGAACAGAACCCCGGCTGAGCAACCCAGCCTGGGGCATGGATGAACTTCTGACGCGAAGAGCTTCTGCAAAGCCGAGGAGGGGAAGTGGGAAGGCCGCCCGTACTTGGGGTGGTCGCTGGACACCCTGCAGTTCCCAAACCACCCGATGATTCGCCCATGGTCTGAAGTGTTGGACAGGCAAGGAAGGCTGCCGTCAAACTTCCATCTAGGGCCGAGGCGGAGGCCGGCTTCGCCCAGCCCCATCAGGGGCCAACTCGGCGGCTACTTGGCCCGCTCACCAGCGAGGCCAGATTGCCTGCCCTCGAGCGGCCAGGCCGAGTACACGCGATACCCCAACCCTGGCCCACTCATTTGGCCACCTCATCTCCACTCCTCGCCGCGACTGGAGCCCTGGATGGCCACGTACGCCCGGACCCACCTGACGGCCGTGGCGCCGCGCGCGGTGCTCGCGATCATGGGCACCTCGGACACGGTCACGACGCCGCCGGCGACGCCCGGCGAGACCACTCGCTCCGCGCTGGTGAGGGCGGGCATGTCCTGGGCCGCCGGACACGCAGTCTGGCGTCCTGGCCCTCGCTCGGCACCCCGGCCTCCCACCCGGGAGCACGCATCCCAGCCCGGCAGCCACCGGTAGCGCCGGGCCCGACTTCCAGCGCCGATGCCCAGGTGGCTCCAAGAGCGGATCGGGCGTACCAGCTCCATCGAAGCGGCAAACGAGTCGGACGAACCGACCCGAGTGCGACGAACCGACCCGATCGGATTGGCGACCCCGGATCCACGAACCGTGTACGCAGCCGCCCATTACGCGCGCGCGCGCGAGGAGCCGTAACGGGAGTCGTCGGTTCATCGGGTCGCCGAGTCGCGGAGTCGCGGAGTCGCGGAGTCGCCGTTCCGCTTGCGCCCTCGCCTCTCCCGGCGCCTATTCACCTATCGCATCAGGCCGATGGGTCCCCGTGCGCTTCGTCCACCCGCCGCCAGCGAGCGCGTCCCACCCTGGCGAAGCGCTTCGGGAGCGCGCCCGCCATCTGGCCGTACGCCTGGCCGCTGTCGCCGGGCCGCTTGACGAGCCGACTGGTCTCGAGGAGCAGTCGGACGTGGTCATTGGCGCCGGCCTCGCCGCCCAGCTTCTTGAGCCCGGCGTCGCGCGCGTCGGCGATCGTACTGGTCGTGGTGTGGAGCGGCTCGCCGGCCGGCGAGCCCGACATCTCGGGCGTGGTGGGCTCACCGACGCCATCGAGCTTGGCCACCTCCTCCAGTGCGGCCTGGGTTCGGCCTGGCGTCGACGTTCCTGGATGTTGCGGTTTTGGTCCTGGGGCCAGGCGAGCTTCTTCGACTCGCAGCGCCTCGGCGAGCTCCCTGCGGCGATCAAGCGTGTCAGTCCGGGCGTCCTCACCGCGACTGGGTTCAAGTGTCAGTGGCGCTACCGTTGCCCAGCTCGCCGTCGCCGTTGCCATGCCCAGAGCTGCCGGGTGCCGTCCAGAGTGAAGACGTGGAACCGCCGCCGACGACGGCGGAAAAGGTCGAACTGAGCCTCAAAAGGCAAGCTGGTGGTCCGACGCCGACGTTATGCCGGTAGCGTGGTCCGCGTCACATCTCAGCACTGACGTCGTGTGTCGCTAGCCGCGCGTCTACCGGCTCGCAGGCACATCTCCACGACCGAATAGGTACCTCCGCGCACAGACAGGAACATGCACGACGTTCCATGAGAAACTCCTGCAATACCAACGATTTCTAAGGCTCGAGCTCATCGCCCCACACCCCTCATCTTGCACACCTCATGGACCCCCATCCCTTGCAGATGGTGCGCCCGCGCTGGATTACGGATCGGCTCTTCAACGGTTTTCGCAGCGAAGCGTAGAAGTCGACGCGCTTCGGTATAGACTTGTCATCGCCCTGATGAGACCGCATATCAGCTCGGAGGTAGCGAGCAATGAATGGCCATACAGGGCAACGGATACTCAGCGCAGACTTCGACCACTTATCGCCCCTCCCGCCTGACCTCTACGACCCGAAGACGGGTCGCTTCGACCGCGAGAAGCTGCGCCTAGAGCTGATCATCCGCGGCGTGACGCCAGAGACATTCGCGAGCAAAACGGGCGTCCCCCGCACGAGCGTCTACAAGGCGCTGCGCGGAGAATCCGTGCGAGATCGGACAGCGATCAACATCCTCTTCGGGCTGGCCAGTCTGCCGCCCCGTTTGCCGCTCACGCCGAGCGTCGGTCGCTAGACCACTACGCGCGAGCGGTGGCCACGGCTGATAGCACCTCGTCGTCGTTGGCGCTGTAGTAGCGGCGCACCATCTCGACGCTGCTCCACCCTCCGGCCTCCATCAGATGGAGAGGCATCAGGCCGCCGTCGACGAGCCGCGTCGCCCACGTGTGACGCAGCACGTGTGGGCTGAAGTGCACCCCGGACGCGGCGCTGACGCGCTGACAGAGCTGCTCGAAGCCCCAAATGCCCATCGGCTTTGGCGTCTGCCCTTCTCGCCGGCCTCGCGTTTCGCTGAGGAAGAGCTCGTCCCCCAGCCACACTTCCTGCGGGTCACGCTCACGCGCAATCCAGTCCGACAGCGCGCGGGGCACATGCGCGTAGGACTTGCGGAAGGTCACCACGCGCTGCCGTCCGTTCTTGGTGCAGTCGGGATCATGGACGCTGCCGACGACGAGAATGCGCGGTGGACGCGCCATCAACTGCAACCGTGGCAGGCGCAGCGCGCCCATCTCGCTGACCCTGACGCCAGTCGCTAGAAACAGCTCAATGATCAGGCGGTCGCGGCGGGTGGCACAGGCAGCCACCACTCGCCGCTCCTCCTCGCGACCCAGAGCCCGAGCAATGCGCAGCTTTGGCATCCGAGGCTTAGGGATGCGGTCGATGTCGGCCAGGCTGGTGCCGTAGCCGCTCGTGGCGGCCTGGAAGTGCGCCAGGGCGCGGAGGTGACTGCGGTACTTAGCGATGGTCGCCGGCTTCAGCCCCGGACCCTGCTGCCGGTCGGCGAGGCTGCCCAAGAACTCAAGCAATCGATCGGTGGTGAGGTCGTCGATCGTGTCGATGGCGCGTGCGCGGCACCACAGCTGGAAGCGGCCTGTCGGCGTGAGCAGGTAGCCGCGGCAATTGGCCAGCTGGGTCGACGCCCAGTCCAGGGCGCGCACGTTAAGCATGGCCTCGATGGCGCCGTTCACCGAAGGCGCCGCCTTCCTGACTGGTGCCGGCGCGAAAGTCGCGCCTCGCGGCGTCGACTGCTCACCATAGGCCCGCCGGGATCGTTTCGGCGCCAGGTAGCTCGGCTGATCCGATGCGTGGGTCTCGACCTCGGGCCCCTGATCGTCGCCGAATCCGAGGCGGTGCGCCCTCGAAGGCGTAGATCCAAACCGGCGTGTGGTAGCGGCCACGGCCAAACCTCCTGGTCTCGAACCCGAGACCAATAAATGTGGAGGTGTCGGTCTGATTTCCTCTAGACCTACGCCTCACGCAGTGCGGAGGCCCTCGACCGATTCGGACGGGAGTGGATCGGGCGCGATCAGAGCCGCTTCCTGAACTCGAAACCTGGGTTATCCACAGGCCGAGCCCAAGGACGGGATTGAACCGTCGACCTACGCCTTACCAAGGCGTTGCTCTACCACTGAGCTACTTGGGCGCGCGGTGCCGATGGTAACAAGGGGTGCTCCACGCCTCAGCCGGCAGGCAGTGACGCGAGCCAGGCCACCGAGAACACGGCGGTGCCCACCGCGAGCAGGGGGAACGGCCGCTCCACGGCGGCAGCGACCACAGCGACGAGGCACCCGGCGAGCAGCGCTGCGGCCACCGGCACCCAGACGCCGCGCTGCCCTAATGGGACGTATAGCGCCACGGCCAGGCATCCGGCGACCGCAAGCCCGCTGACGGCACTTACGCGCGACCCGTTGCGCCCCAGCAGCACAGGCAGGCTGCGGCGCCCGGCCACTCGATCGCTGTCGACATCGGGCAGCGAGTTGGCGCAGTGCAGGGCCAGCGCCACCAGGAGGCTCAGCGGCAGCAGCACCAGCAGCTTCGCGCCCAGCCGGTCCACAGACGCGTACGCCGCTAAAGGGAGCAGCGAAACGCCGCCCCACCACGGCAGCAATGACCACCGTGTGGCACGGAGCCCGACGTCATAGAGGAGTCCCGCCGCAAGCCCGCCGGCTGCCAGCCCCAGCGTGGGCACGTTGATCGTCGCCGCAAACCCAAGGCCGGCAAGCGCCAGCACAGCCGCCACCGCTGCCGCGAGCCTCCGGTCCACGAGCCCGCGCGGCAATGGCTTGTACGGCTTGACCGCGGCGTCGGCCTCGACATCGGCGACGTCGTTGGCGATGCCGATGGCGAACTGGATCGGCAGCATCAGCAGCACGAGGCGCAGGGCGAGCCAGGCGCTCGGCAGCCGTCCCAGCGCAAGTCCCGCCAGCGCCACAAACGTCGCGGTGACCAGCAGCGACGGCCCTGGATGCAAGAGGAACAGCAGCCCCTTGGCGCGGCCTCCAGGCCGCCGCTCGCTCCACCACACCGCGCGGGCAGTATCGCCCGCGGCGTCAGGTCGTGCTGTCGCCGGCCTTCGCAGCGCGCGGCCCAGAGCGTCGGCGTGACGCCTTGGGGTCGCCGAGCTCGTGCGCGGGGTCGACCGCGGCCTCGGCGGCTTCGATCGCCGCGGTCACCGAGCCGTAGCCGGCGGCCTCTTCGGCGGCGACCTCCGCTGCGAGCAGGTGGTCGTGCAGCACCTGTTCCGCGTGGTGCAGGCGCTCGCCGATGCCGTGGTGCTCGCCCTTGGCTTTGGGCTTCTTCTTGGGCGCGCTCATGCCGTCTGCATCCTGCGCCCCGCAGCCTACGCTAGACACTCGCGTCCAGCGCTCTCCACGGCTGTCACGCAATCGACAGCACGATGACCGGACAATGGCCCTGATGGAGCGCGACGAACTCCCCAGCGGCCCGCCCGCGTCCCCGTGGCATCCGGGCGGCTTCGCCTGGACGTACCCGGACCACGGCGACTACCCGCCGCCTCCCCCACCACCGCCGTACTGGCCACCGCCACCGCCGCCGCCGCGGACACACTGGCGGACCGCGGCGGCCATCGCCGGCATCCTTCTGGTGATGGGCGGCGTGGGCGCCGGGGCCGCCATCGGCGTCCAGCACATCGGGACCTCACCGCTGGACAGCACCTCCGGCGGCAACGTCAACGCCTCCGTGGTCGACGTCAACACCGACCTGGGCGGCGGCAACTCGGCAGCGGGCACCGGCATCATCCTCACATCCAGCGGCCAGGTGCTCACCAACAACCACGTGGTCGAAGGCGCCCTCAGCGTCTCGGTGGACGTCGTCGACAGCGGGCGCACATACGACGCGTCGGTCATCGGTGTCGATACCACCGACGACGTCGCCGTGCTGCAGCTCACCGGCGCGAGCGGGCTGTCGCCCGCGCCATTCGGCGACTCGTCTCGCCTCTCGGTGGGCGACTCGGTCACTGCCATCGGCAACGCGCTGGGGCGCGGCGGCGCTCCCACCGTGACGCACGGCAACGTGACCGCGCTCAACCAGACGGTGACCGCGACCGACGCCGGCGGCGCCAACCCGGAGACGCTGACCAACATGATCCAGTTCGACGCGCAGATCCAGCCGGGCGACTCCGGCGGCCCGCTCGTCGACGGCAGCGGCAAGGTTGTGGGCATGGACACCGCGGGCGGCGGCCGCGTCCGGCGCGGCTCGAACCTCGGCTTCGCAATCCCCATCAACAGCGCGATGTCGATCGCGCGTCAGATCACGTCGGGCAGCAGCGCTCCCAACGTCACGACGGCGCGCTCGCCGCTGCTCGGCGTCGAGGCGCAGGACAGTCAGTCGCCGCCCGGCGCCCTGGTGATCAGCGTGCAGCCCGCGAGCCCGGCGCAGTCCGCCGGCATCAGTGCCAACGACGTCATCGTCTCGCTGGGATCCACCACCGTCGACACGGTGGACACGCTGCACAGCGCGATGCTGCAGCACAAGCCCGGCGACCGCGTCGATGTCGGGTGGCTGGACCCGTCGGGCGGCCAGCACCACGCCACGGTGCAGCTCGCCGCCGGCGCGGTGCCCTGAGCCGCTAGACCTGCGGCTTGAACACCATCACGAAGACCACGGCCACCAGCAGCACGCTCATGAAGATGCCCACGCCCCGGGCGCGCGCCTCGGCGCTGCGGTAGGCGGCGCTCTCCGCGCCCTCGGTCTCGAGCGCGCTGATCTGGCGCTTCAGCGAGGGTGAGTAGACGGCCGCCGCCGAAACCGCCACGACGATGTAGATGGCAAGGCCGGTGAGTATCCACGTGCGATTGATGGCGTAGGTGGTGAAGGCCATGATCAACCCGGTGACCAGCAGTACGCCGTACGCGGGGTTGGCCATGCGGTCGTCGATGAACTTGATGCTGCGAAGCGCGAAGCCGAGGTGCGCCGTCTCAGCATGGGCGCGCGCCGACCACAGTCCATAGGTGGCGTTGGCGCCGACGCCGATGATGGCGGAGAGCACGTGCAGCGTCTTGAGCAGCAGGAACCAGTTCACGCGCGGATTATGAGGCAACCGCGGCCACCAGCCCACCCGCGACGGGGAACCGGTGGCCGCTGAAATGTGCCTCCTGTGCGGTGCCGGTGATCAGCCGACGGGCAGCACCGCCGTGTGCTCGATCTGCACCGCCCGGAGCGCATCCGGGTCGAGCCCGAGCAGCGCGAGAATCGTCGGCGCGATCTGCGTGGTCTCGACGCGGTCGTCGACCGTACGGTGCTCGTCGATCGGGTCACCGGAGACGACGAGCGCCACGTGGCGGTCCTGCGGGTCGTCGCCGCCGTGCTCCGCGATCTTCCCCTTCTTGCCCGTGTACACCACGCCGTACTGCACGATGCCGATGACGTCGGGAACGCGCGCGTCGCCGGGCCGAACATTCATGAAGTCGGCTGCCGCCTCACCCGCGAAAACGCGAGCCAGGCCGGAGTGCTCGTACGGAACGGTCGCGCCGTTGATGTCGTTGCCCGTGCCCGAGTGGTCGAGCAGGAAGTCCTTGGCAAAGGACGTCGCCGTGTTCGAACGGTCGTTCAGCCACATGAGCCAGCCGTCGTCGTCGATGGAGAACGCGACGAGCGGATTCACGCCCGATGGGTGCGCGGTGTGCCACGAGGTGTTGAGCGCCGTGATGATCGCGCCGTCGTCGATGCGCTTCAGCGCCGAGGGCGTCTGCGGCGACTGTCCGTGCTTGGCCGAGAGGATGACGACCGTGCTGTCCTCCAGGTGCTGCGCGCGGAGCGCGCTCTGCATCGCGGCCACCTGGTCGTCGATGTATCCCAGCGCGCGGAGGAGGAGCGGGCCAGGCGTGACGCCATCGGCCTCGTAGCCCCCCTGCAGCCCGTCGGAGGTGGGCAGCTTCTGCGCCGTGGAGACCGTCTGGAAGTTCATGCCGAAGATCGCCGGCGTGCCCGGGGACGCGGTGCCCTGGTGGTTCAGCCCCTTGATCCAGTTGAGCACCGCCTGCACCTTGTAGCTGTCGTACTGCATCGTCAGCGCGTTGTCGGTGGTCCAGTCATTGCTCGAGCCGAGCGTGGGTGCGTCACTGTTGATCTCTGGAGTGAAGAAGTCCTGCACGCCCTGCGTCGCACCGCCGAGGATCTCGTAGGCGGGGTGCTTGTCCGACCATGCCGTGCGCAGACCCGCGGCGCTCGCGACTTCGAAGATGGTGTTCACCTTCAGGTACTGGTCGGGATACACCGGCGTGCACGTGGCCGGGTCCACGGGGAGCTGCTTCGGATCGATGAGTGAGCGTGCATCGCTCGTCAGCTGCAGAATCGAACCCGGGAGTCCGGCGAGACCCTGACCGGCGTCGATGCTGTGCTGGTTGATGTCGAGCTGCTCAAAGTACGTGACCTCGGTGCCCGGAGTCGCGCCCGTGCAGCTCGTTGTTCCGGGCGGAAGCAACGCGTGGTTGTACGAGTCGTCGTAATAGACGCCCGTGCTCGACGGGTTGCCGCCGGTGACCTGCCCCACCATGCCGGGAAACGAGTCCGACGGGAACGGTGTCCTGGCGTTGGTGAAGTCGACGCCGTCGTGCACCAGCGAGGCCAGCGCCGAGTCCGGATGGTGACGGACCCACCATGCCAGGTCGGACTCGTGCAGACCGTCGACCGACAGCAGCAGCACGTGTTTGGCCCTTGCATCGGGATGCGCGGCGGCGTGTGGCGCCGCCACCGACACCGTTCCCCCGACCAGCGCAAGCGCTCCTGCGCTCATGACTGTCAGCCGTGCGCGTCGTCTCATCTCCGCCTCCTCGTCCCGAGTTGTCTGCGGCCACGGCGCAGCCTACGGACGCACTCGTTATCAGCGGACACAGCGGCGGCTAAGAAGTGTTCCTGGGCACAAGCACATACACCGCGGCGGCGGGACGACAATTGGCGTCATGGACAGGCGCGCTCGCCTGCGCTCGCCGGCGGCGATCGCCGCGGCGGCGCTGCTGCTTGCGGCGGTCCTCGGCGCCACCGGGTTCCTTCTTGAACGCGCCAGCACGACGATCGGTGGCGCCGCGGCGGCCGTGGTTGCCGTGGCGGGCGACCTGGTGGGTGGCGCCATCGTGCATGGCAGCGGCGTCCTCATCACCCCGTCCGGCGATGTGGTGACGAGCTATCACAACGTCGGTGGCGCGCTCACCATCCACGTCCTGGTGCCGTCGACGTCGTCAGGCTATGTCGCGGCGGTCGCGGGCCTCGATCCAACCGACGACCTGGCGCTCCTGCAGCTGGAGAACGTGAGCGGGCTGCCCAGCGTGTCCCTGGATGCGCGAGCGCTCAGCGTCAACGACCACGTGACCGCGGTGGGCGCCAACACCAGCGGCTCACCGCTCGAAGCGCAGCTCGCGGTGTCAAAGCTCAACCAGTCGGCGACGGCGCTCCACCCCAGCAGCACAAATGCGCAGAACCTCACCGGGCTTGTGCAGCTGAGCGGGCAGATCCCCGCGTCGGCGTGTGGCGGCGCGCTGGTCGACGCCGGCGGCGACGTTGTCGGCATCGACACGGTCGGCGGTGGGCCGCCGGGCCAGCAGGGCAGCGCCGACGTCGCGTTCGCGACACCCGCCGCGCTGGTGGCGACGATCGTGCACGACATCCTCACGGGCACGCCCGACCCGCGCATCCTGCAGGGTGGCGGCGCCTTTCTCGGCGTCGACGTCCACGACAGCCTCAGCCCGCCGGGCGCCGCGGTTGCGGGCATCGAGGCGGGCTCGCCGGCGCAGGCGGCAGGCATCACGCCGGGTGATGTCGTCGTGGCGCTGGGCTCGACGCCGGTCGACTCCGTGGCGTCGTTGCACGACGCGGTGCAGCGACATCACCCCGGCGACCGTGTCACGGTCGTCTGGCTCGACCCCACCGGCGCCCGCCGCGCAGCGACCGTGGTGCTGGTGGCCGGGTCTGCGTTCTGACGCGAAGGATCAGCCGGCGACGCGAAACGCAGCGACGCGCGACGATTCGGGCCGCGTGTCGAGCAATCCCATCTCGATCGCGTAGCGCACCAGCCCCGCGCGGTTGCGCACGCCCAGCTTGTCGAGCAGATTGGACCGGTGCGCCTCAGCAGTGCGCAACGCGATGTGCAGCATGTCGCTGATCTCCGCGTTGGTGTGGCCCAGCGCCAGCAGGGTGAGCACCTCCACCTCGCGCGTGGTCAGCGCGCTCTGCTGCGTCCCGCCCAGCTCGAGACGGCGCGCCATGGCCGCGCCCAACGACGGCTGCACGTAGCTCTCGCCACAGTGCACTTTGCGGATGGCGTCGACCACCTCCGTCGCGGGCGCGTCCTTGGCGCAGTACCCATCGGCGCCCGCTGCCAGAGCAGCCTCGACCTCTCGCAGCTGGGACACACCGGTGAGCACAAGAATCGCGGCATCTGGGAAGCGCTGGCGCAGCCGCGCGATCACCGCCGCACCGCGCACGTCGCGCAACGCGGTCTCCGTGACGATGACGTCCGGGGTCGCGTCGACCGCCAGCGCCTCCTCGAGGTAGGCGGCCTCGGCGACAACCTCCAGGTCGCGCTCCCGCGAGATCAGCGCGCGGAGCCCGTCCCGCACCAGCAGCCACCGGTCCAGCAGCAGCACCGAGGTGCGCTCGCCGAGGAGCGGCGGGCGTCTCAGCGCTCTGGGGCGGGGTGCGTCCGCGAGGCCGTTCACACCTCTAGAACGCCAGACGCCCGCGAATGTCGCCCGAGCGGCCTCCGCCGATCAGCCCAGGTGCGGCGCCTGGAGGGCGAGGGGCGGCAGCGCCGGCAGCAGGGCCGGTAGGGGTGGCAGCGGCAGCGGCACCAGCTGGTGCACGGCCGACGCCGCGTGCGCCAGGGTGCCGGCGACCACGCCGGCAACCACCGGAGGCACCAGCGTCCCGCCGATCAGGTTGGTGACCGGCGTCAGCAGCTGCGACACCTGGCCCAGCTTCGAGCCGACGCTGGACAGGGCGTGGCTGGCGCTCGCCGGCCCTGAGCTGAGCTCCGCCCCGGCTTGCGCTGCGGCCGGAGCAGCAACACGCGCCTGGTGCGGCAGCGCCGGGTGACGCTGCACAGCCGAGGCGACGTGGGGCGGTTGCGCGGTGATCTGCGGCGCCGGGGCCGTGTGCGCCGGGAACGCCGCGATGCGCAGGGCCAGCACCGCGCCGGCGGCAGCGACCGCGGCGGGCTGGGCAACGCGGTGCACGGAGCTGCGCCGCATCCATTCGAGGAGCACCGCCCATGAGCCGGCGGCGGCGGCGCGCAGGGTGGCCCGGGCCCGCGAGAGTGCCAGGTGCACGCTGCGCGCGGGCACGCCGGACCGGGCCGCGGTCTCGCGCGGGGCCATGCCCGCGGCGCGGCCCTCGAGCGCGCGCCGCTCCCGCCAGGACAGCGTGGCCACGACGCCGGCAAGATGGCGCGCCTCGAGCCGGTCGAGCGCGATCTCGTCGGGTTGCTGGCCGTCCTGCACGCGGCAACGAGCCACCGCTCTGCGCTCGCGCCCGCTGCGCCGGTGCCGGTCGACAGCGACGCGCTGCGCGACGGTCAGGAGCGCGCCGCGCGCGTGGTCCGGATCAAGACCGTCCCACTGCACCAAGCGCACCATCGCCTCGTGCACGACGTCCTCGGCTTCGCTGTATTCGACGTGCCTGCGCCGAAGCGTCGCAACGACGCGATCGCGATGCGGCGTGAGCAACTCCCATCTCGCCGGTAAGGTGTCGAGGTCGTACTCGTTCATGACTGTCCCTGCCTGAAGCGGACGCCTTCCACTCCGCCCACGCCATGGTAGCGCGTGCGGACTTCCCGCGTCCTGGGCCGGGTTATCCCCGGCGCAGGGTGTCCATGTCGATCACGAATCGATAGCGCACGTCGCTGCGCAGCACCCGCTCGAACGCCTCGTTCACCTGCTGGATTCCGATCATCTCGACGTCGGCCGTGACCCCGCGCTCGCTGCAGAGATCGAGCATCTCCTGGGTCTCGGCGATGCCGCCGATCACCGAGCCTGCGAGCCGCCGCCGCATCTCGGCGAGGCGGCCCGCGTCGAGCGGCGACGCGCCGTCCGGCAACCCCACCAGCACCATGGTGCCGTCGCGGCGCAGCATCTTCAGATAGTCGCCGTATGCGTGCTTCGCCGCCACCGTGTCGAGGATGAAGTCGAAGCGATTCTCGTTGTCGCGAAAGACATCGCGATCCCCGGTGGCGATGAAGTCGTCAGCCCCGAGGCGAAGCGCATCGTCTCGCTTGTCCGGTGAGTGGCTGACCACCGTCGTCTCCGCGCCGAACGCGCGCAGGAACTTCACGCCCATGTGGCCCAGCCCGCCCAGACCGACGACCGCACAGCGGTCGCCGGCGCGCACACCGAAGTGGCGCAGCGGCGAGTATGTCGTGATGCCGGCGCACAGCAGTGGCGCCGCAGCCGCGAGGTCGAGGCCGTGGGGAATGCGCAGCACGTACGCCTCATCCACCGTGATGCGCTCCGAGTAGCCGCCGTGGGTCGCGGTGACGCCGTCCTGCTCGCGGCTGTTGTAGGTGAACGACGCGCCCGGCTCGCAGTACTGCTCGTCGCCCGCCATGCACGCGTCACACTCACGGCAGGAGTCGACGAAGACGCCGACGCCGACAGTGTCGCCGATGTTCCAGCGGGTCACATCCCCGCCGGTGGCCGCGACGGTGCCGACTATCTCGTGGCCCGGCACCATGGGGAAGATCGCCCCTCCCCACTCGTCGCGCGCCTGATGGATGTCGCTGTGACAGAGCCCGCAGTACGCGATGTCGATGAGAACGTCGTGCGGTCCGGGCTCGCGGCGCTCGATCTGGAAGGGAGCCAGCGGCGCGCGCGCCTCGCGGGCAGCGTAGGCGCGGCTGGCGGGCATGCAGCCTATTCTCGCCGCCCGCGCGTGCCTGATGACGCGGCGAGCATAGTTGGCGCGTGACCGACGAAGACGAGGCCCCCGACGAGAGTCAGCCGAGCCCACCGAGCGACGCGCAGATCAGGTTCATCAAGGCGCTCTCGCAGTACACCGATCCGCTCGACGGGTTGGAGTACTACAAGGACGAGCTGTTCGAGGGCATCGACCCCGAGGCCGCCGACATCAGCTCAGAGAAGGACCCGGCGACGGGCGCGGTGGTGTACACCATCAACGACGCCACGTCGGGCACGCAGATCGTGCGCTTCCTCAAGAACTACGCGGCGCTCCTCGACGCCCACGCGGATGAGTGGGTGTTCGGCACCGACGCCTGAGCCTGCTGGTCAGGGATTGTGGTCGGTGTAGTCGAGGCAGAGCGTCGGCTCGCTCGGTGAATCAGGTACGAATCTGAGGTCTGTCGTCGGGCAGGCTCGGGATGGATCCACCAGCACCATGTCGATGCGGGCATCGTGCGTCCCCGTGCACGCGGCGGGCGAGATCGACGTCGACGTCTGCGTCCCGCTGATGCAGTTGCCCGCCATGAAGGCTGTGGCGTTGCTGCCGCCGGCTCGTGTAACCGTGAAGAGCACGATCGCGGCTGTCAGCGCGGCCAGTCCCACACCGATGCGGATGAGTGTGGCTCGCCCCGACCGCCCGGCGTGAAACGCGGGGACTTCGCGCGGTGGACCGCTCTGCGATGCGACCGCTGCCGAGGGAACGGCAACCTCGGGCGCCGCGTGCGCCGGCAACGCGTCGCCGCTCACGTTGGGCAGCAGCTGCTGGTACTCGTGCTCTGAGATGGCGCCCGAGGTGTACTGCAGCGCCAGCTGGTTCATGCGTCGCGCCTGCGCCAGCCCGGTGCCACCGACGCCGGCGCCACGGCCGCACACCGAGCACAGCAGAAGGTGCGACGACTGATACGGCACGATCGGAATGAAGAACAGCGTAAACCATCTGCGGACGGTCACAAGACGAAACCACGTGTCGTTGTGACACTGCTGGCACTGGTGATGAATGACCGGGCCGTGATCGCGAACGGTGCGATGTCCCCAGCCGAAAATGAACCACATGGCGTGCGCCCCTCTCGTCGATTGATCCGCTTCCTGCCGCGGTCATCCTAGCCAAAACCGCCATACGCGTCAATACTTGCACTCGCCTAGTGATCGAGGTCACACAGGCGCAGTCAGTGAGACAGCTCACCCGAAGATACGAGACGCATCACCCGAAACTCTTTGGGCGCGTCAGCGAACTCGTGCGACGCACACAGTCAGCCGGCGGAGGGACGCGAACCCACGGCCCGCTGTTACAAAGTGCCGGCGGGGGAACGCTGTGGCGTCGCGTTGGAGTCTAGGGGTGGAACAATCTCGCCCGGCCTGAGCTATCCGAGCCTGGCTGGTCGCACGAACCGGGTCTAGTCGTCGTCTCCCGTCGGAACAAAGAGGATCTCTTTCGGACTCTTGAAGGCGTTGGCGAGTGGAGTGACGTGGCCGGTTCGAAGATCGAGAATGCCCAGCAGGGGGTTCGCGTTGTCCTTCGGCTCGGTTACGAACACGGTGCCGGCCGGCCACTCATCCGTGCTGAGGCGCGAGATCGTGTTCGCTCCGGCATCCACGATGTACAACCAGCCGTGCTCGGACGTGGCCACCGCAAAGCCATCGATGGGGGGAACGTTGCCGGAGACGTTGTCGGTCAATGACAGCACGGTGAGCGAGGTGTCATCGCCGCGGTGCTTCGCAAAGATGATCTCGCCGTCTCCCTGACTGATCAGCGCAAGCTGGCCGGCGAAGCGCGGCGAGGAATCAGGCAGGACCGCGTTTGAGTCAGGATCCGTCAACGCGAGCTTCACACGCTTTCCGCTCACTGCGTCCGCCGCCGACGCGTCGATGTCGAAGAGCTTCGTCAGGTGCGCGGTGTGGTCGTCCTCGTCGAGCCTGACGCGGTACACAGCCGCTGCCTCCGCATCGGTCGGATCGGGGTTCGAGTGTGAGACGAAAATCTCCCCGTGCCAGATGGAGATCGCGTCCGTTCCACCATTCGAATTCGTCTCGGGGCTCGGCGTGTACGTGTACGCGGTGACCGTCGAGGTGCGCGGGTTGATGACGTTGAACACCGAGTTCGCGTCCTCGTTGACGGTCGCGTAGAGCACATGACGCTCGGGGTCGGCAGTCAGTCCGTCGACCTTCCCGACCACGTCGATGCTGCGCTCGAGCGCGCCCGTCGCCGGGTCGTACCCGGCCACGGTGCTCTTGGCACCTGTGGGTGAGCCGTCGGGACCGATGCCGTTCTGGTACGCGGTCCAGATGAGCGCGCGTTCAGCGTCGAGGCCCTCGACTGAGAGCTGCGCCAGGTCATCAGGGCCGCTGGCGCCCGCCGGCGGTCCCGCAACCAGCACGGCTCCGGGAAGGTCTGTCGGCCCGTGTTCGGCGCCACTCGCCTCCACGACGTGACGCCATCCCTGCGCACCGGCCGCGGCGGTGCCGACAACCGCTCCAAGAACCAACGCGTTGCGCCAGCGGCGACCAATACCCATGACGTGGTCTCCTCATCCTTCGCGCCGAACGCGACCCACGGTAGGCGCCATGCATTGAACAAAGCGTTAAGGACTCATGACCGAGCAACGCACATGCGGCAGCCTCCATCAGTCGCGGCGCGCCGGCACATCGCCTCCTTCGAGGGTTGCAACACGCCACTAAGATGGCGGCGTGGCAGACGCTGCCGGCCTCAGCCCAGTTGTGGAGCCTGTTCGCGGAACCATCTGGGGCCCGGAGGTTGGCCGCCTGTCCGGGCTCGACACGCTGCGCGCGTTTGTCGATCAGCGCCTGCCCGACCCACCGATCACGCGGCTGACCGGCCTGCGTCCCTCCGAGGCGGGGCTGGGGTCGGCGAGCGCCTCGATGCCGGCCAGCCCGTGGTGGCAATCCGGGGCCGGCGTGTTTCTCGCGGGCACGCTGGCGTTTCTGGCTGACATGCCCCTCGGTGCGGCGGTGCTCACGAGCGCGCCCCCAGGATGGGGGATGACGACGTCAGAGCTGTCGATCAACTTCCTGCGCACCCCGACGATTCGCTGCGGAACGCTGATCGGCCGCGGGAGGCTCATCCACGCGAGCCGGACGCTCGGATTGTCCGAGGCGACGATCGAAGACGGTCGCGGCCGTCTGCTGGGTCACGCGACGTCACGGTGTGTGCTGTTCGAGCTTCCCACCACGAGGTCGGCGGTGGAACCAGTTGGAGCGGAGCGCGAACCGAGTACGCCGGACCCGTACCTGCGACCGGTTCAAGGTGACGTACGCGACCGCGGCTTCTGGAACGCATTCTCGGGTCGGGAGATCATGGACCAGGTGGCGAGCGGGGATTTCGTGCCGCCGTGCTATCTGCTCATGGGGCTGCGCGGCGTCGAAACGGGGGACGGCACCGCCGCACTCTCCATGCTCAAGTCGCCCTGGCTGTGCAATGCATTCGGCGTGATGTATGGCGGGGCGATCGCATACCTGGCGGATGCCACCATGATCGTCGCCACTGGCAGCATGGTGCCGGCCGGGACCGCATTCAACACGATGGATCTGAAGGTCAACTTTCTCCGTGCCGTGCTGCCCGGCGCCGGCGAGCTTGAAGCGCGCGCCTCGGTTGTGCATCGCGGTCGCACGATCTCCATGGTCAACTGCGAGATTCACGACACGGGTGGCAAGCTCGCCGCCCACGCGACCGCATCGTTCCTGATGCTTCCCGGCCGGTTCTGGGAGCACCCGGTTCACGTCGGCGACGAGGTGGTCCGCCTCCTTGACATGTGACAATTAGGTCACCTATTGTGTCGCCATGGAACCGGAACTGGTGTTCAAGGCACTCGCTGATCCAACCCGGCGCGAGCTGCTCGACCTGCTCTTCAAGCGTGATGGCCAGACGCTGACGGAGCTCGCCGACCGGCTGCCCGAGATGACCCGGTTTGGGGTGATGAAGCACCTGCGCGTCCTCGAGGGCGCGGCGCTCGTGATCACCCGCAGAGCGGGCCGGGAGAAGCGGCACTACCTGAACCCCGTCCCGATCCGGCTGATCCATGACAGGTGGATCAGCAAGTACCGGCGGCACCGGGCCGCCGCGCTCACCCAACTGAAGCGCTCACTGGAGGAGGACATGATGTCCATCGACAACCGACCCGCGCAGGTCTACACCGTCTTCATACGCGCGTCTCGCGACAAGGTATGGGACGCGATCACCAAACCGGAGTTCACACGCCGGTATTTCTTCGGCAGCGAGCCGGCATCCAATTGGGCGCCGGGCGACCGGCTGCGCTGGACGGAGAACGGCAGCGGACGAGAGCTCGTCGACGGCGAGATCATCGAGTGCTCGCCGCCGTCGCGGCTGGTGCACACATGGATCGTGCAGTACGACGAGTCGATGACAGCGGAGGGACCGAGCCGGGTCACCTGGGAGCTCGAGGAGAACGACGGCGTGACGCGGCTCACCGCGGTCCACGATCAGTTCCCTGCAGGAAGCCGCGTGTACGACAGCGTCGCCGGCGGCTGGCCGCTCGTGCTCAGCGGGCTGAAGACACTGGTGGAGACGGGGACTCCGCTCATGCCGGAGAAGGCCGCGGTCTGATCCTTGCTCTTCGCGCTCGTGCGCCTCATCGCGGGAGGCGCACGAGCCGAACAGCCGGTCTCGGTCGGCGAGCGGCCGGTGTGTCACATGTCGGCGCCATGGAAGGTTCGTTGCGAGAGCGTGACGCGATGTGGAGGCGGGAATTGAACTCCGCTTCTATGTTGAGAACGCGGACAGGGGTTCGCGACTGCGTTCCGTGCGAGTCAGTGGAGTTTCCATGCGCCTGCCGCGAATCCGAGCATCTGGTCGGCTGTACGTCGCAGCTGTTTGCATCGCCGCCGTTTCGGCCGCGGCGTCAGCGAGCCTCCCGACCGCAACTGTCCGCGGTGCTGCGAGCCCTCCTGGTGGAGCAGCACGCTCCGCGGCCCCGCGCTGGGTGCATGCGATGCGTCATGTGACGCTCGCAACGCCGCCATCAACGCCTTCCCCGCCTCCGCCACCGACGACAGCGGCAGAAGTCCCGGCAATGGCGTACGGATTGGTCGAGGACGGCTGGCCGGCGTCGACCAATCAGTACCGCTCGACTGTCGCCCAGACTCACCGCACGCCGCAGTACATGGAGTGGTACTTCCACTGGGGTGGCGCCTGGAGCGGCGTCGGTGACGCAATGCCCTTTATTCATGCGTCTCGTGCACTCGGCGCCACGCCGATCGTCACGTGGATGTCGGACGATCCGTCGAACCCGAGCGCGACGCCTTTCACGCTGGCCGGCATCGCGTCGGGCGCGTTCGACAGCTATATCGCTTCGTGGGCCTCACAGCTTCGCTCGGTTGGAGGCGCAGTGATTCTGCGCTTGGACCCGGAGATGAATGGGAATTGGATGGCGTGGTCCTCCGGACGCGCCGGGCAGCAGCCGGCCGACTACGTCGGCGCTTGGCGGCACGTGCACGACGTCTTCCGCGCCCAGAGAGCCGGCAACGTCCTCTTCATGTGGTCGCCGAATGTGGAATACCCCTCCAGCGTTCCGCTGGCGGCGCTGTATCCGGGTGACGCTTTCGTCGACTGGGCGGCGCTCGACGGCTACAACTGGGGAACGTCGTACGGCCACGGGTGGCAGACGTTCTCGCAGGTGTTCGACAGCAGCATTGCCGCAGTCCGCCGGCTCACCGCGAGGCCCTTCTTGATCGCCGAGGTCGCGTGCGCCGAAGCCGGCGGGAACAAGGCCGCGTGGATCGCGGGCATGTTCGAGCAGCTTCGCGCCCAGCCCTGGATCCGCGCGTTCGTCTGGTTCGATCTCGACAAGGAGAACGACTGGCGCATCAACAGCTCTCCTGCAGCCGCAGCATCCTTCGACGCATCACTCGCATAGGTGCGTGCAATGTTCTTGTTCCGTAGTGCGCGGGCGGCCGGCTCGGAGCCTGGCTGCTCAGAGCGTTCCAGGCAGGAGCTGATTGAGGTTCGTGCACACCACGAGGAACAGCGCCAGGAGGACGGGGGTCGCGAGCAGATTCCGGACCGCCCCGGGCCAGCGCCGCCCCGCCGCAACGGCAGCCCACGCGCCGGCGACCAGGAGCAGGCCCCACACGATGATCGATGAGATGCTCGCCGTGTCGCCCGCGAGTCCAAGGCGGCTGACAGGCGTTCGCGTGGCGCTGAGCTGGGGGAGATCGAGCGGCGCACCCTGAAGCGAAGCAACGACTGCGAGCCGCCCGGTCGGCAGGAAGGCCGGGGTCGACGTGATGAGCGTTAGCCGGCTGTCGGCCGTGCCGTTGAGCACCGAGGCGTCGCCAAGTCCCGTCTGCGCGATCTGCTTCACGGTGTAGGCGAAGGCTCCACTCGACGTCGTGACCCGTATCTGGTCACCTGGTCTGAGTGCGTCGAGGTCGCGGAACGGTCCGCCGTACGTGGTGCGCCGTCCCATGATCACGACGTTCCCGAACTCCCCCGGCATCGGCGTTGCGGACACGTGGCCGGGGCCGTCGTCGAGATCGCGTGGGCTCGTTCCCTGCACGACGACCTGCGTGGCGCCGAGACGTGGGATCGTGAGCAGAGCGACCGGAGATCCCTCAGCGGCAACGCCCTTCGCGGGGGTCGCGATGCGCGTCTTGAAGTCGGCGAGCAACGTCTGCTGCGAGCGCTGGTACAGGACGCTCGTCATGCCGAACTCGAAGGTCGCGAACAGCAATATGGCGGCGCCGGCCGTGATAAGCGCCAGGCCCACCGCCACCGCGGGTGAGCGCCTCGGCCTCCGCGACGCGGACGTCGGGCCGAGCCGCGACGTGGTCATCAGCCACGCCGGCATCGTCGCGGGCGCCCCGGGCCCGACCACACGAGGTGTCGCCGCCGATGGCCGCTCCGCCAGCTTGGGCGTCGGTGTCCACGCCACCTGGCGGCGCCCGGCGAGCCAGCGCACGAGGGCTACGTAGGGCCCGGCCGTCTCGCACAACCCGACGATTGGAGTCAGCGCGAGCGTCGCGACGTGGTGGAGCACGCGGTTCCACCACGTGAGCTTCTGCTCGCGCAGATTGCGGCGCAGCCCGATCTGGTACGAGAGGATCCATCCGAGTGCGGAGAGCAGCAGGAAGATGCGCAGCCCGAAGAGTGGCGTGAGCACTTCGGGAACCCCCGCAGGGTGGATCAGGAACACCAAGCCAAGGAGCCCGATTGGGAAACCAAGCGCGTACGTGGCGATACGCAGATAGACCGACGCGCTCAGCTTGAGCTTGCGCGCACGCCCCATGGAGCGGTACTCCGCCTTCACCGAGAGCGCACGCAGGCCCTGCAACGCGCCCAGCACCCAGCGCACGCGCTGCTGCAGCGCCCAATACAGCGACAGCGGCGGCTGCTCGAGCGCCGTCGCTCCGTGCCAGCCGAACGCCTCGTCACCGAGAAGCGCATAGGCGCGTATGCCGAACAGGAGGTCCTCGGCGATGAACGGCTGCCCATCGATCCGGCCGAAGTCCCACCCGACCTGGTCCTCCACGGCCTGGTCCACCACCAGGTTCGAGCCGTGCAGATGCGGCGGCGGAGGGTTCTGCATGACCTGGGCGCACTCCGAGCATCCGAAGGGCCGGGTCGACTCGATCACGCGGCAAATCCACGGTGTCTTCTCCCACTCCAGCGGATACAGGATGGGGCCCTGCGTGATTGCCTTTGGCGAGCGCGACAGGTAATCCAGCAGCACGAGCACGTGCGGCTCCGTCATCACCGTCTCCTCGTCGAAATGCACGATGAACGTGCGCCCCGGA
Source organism: Candidatus Dormiibacterota bacterium (assembly GCA_019245575.1). Classification (GTDB taxonomy): domain Bacteria; phylum Chloroflexota; class Dormibacteria; order Aeolococcales; family Aeolococcaceae; genus JAFARE01. The sequence goes on from JAFARE010000006.1 coordinate 29,231, forward strand.
CGAGCGTTGAAGCCGTTGCGCCGGAGCTCCACCATGTACTGCAGCGCCCGGGCTTTGAGGCGCGTGTCGTTCTTGGTGACGTAAAAGGACGGCAGGCAGACCGCGAGCACCTGCAGGCCGGAGCCGCTGAAGCGGCTCTCGAGATACGACGCCTCGTCCTGGCTTTCCGTGATCACCTCTGCGGACGCGCGCGCTGCGATCCACGCATGGCGAACGCAGATCTCTTCCAGGATGCGCAGACTCCGCTCCACAACAGGCAGCGCCCCGCCGCGTGTCGTGATCTGGAACTTCACAAACGGAACCCCGCGTTCTTGCAGCGCGGTCAGGTCGATGCCGTCGGGAGAGCCGAAGTACCGGCGGCTGCGCCACCAGCAGTAGTAGTAGTAGGCGTAGCGGCACGCGATCACGACGAGGATCACGGAGAACACGCCACCCAAGGCCTTGAGCAGCACGTCCTCCTGCGGGTTGAATTGAAACGACGCCATGGATCCCTGCCCGGCGAAGACGAGCAGGTAGCTCACGGAGGCCACGAGAGCGACGAGGCCGGCGACGACCACCGCCGCCGCCGCCGCGACACCGGCGATCCGAACCACGGTCCGGGGCGGCTGCTCAGTCTCCAACGTCATGAAGTTCAGTGACGTGGGCTCGCAAGCATCGCCGTCGCGATCGACCCCGCGACGCCCTGCAGCGCACGGTCCGCACTGCGGTACGCGATGGTGGTGGCTCCGGAGTCGCTGTCGAACACGTTCACGAGCGCAAGCACCACGCCCCCGAACCCGGTCGCCGGCTGCGGATCCGGGGCCTTGACACCGCCCTTGTAGTTGACACCCGTCGTGAGATTCAGACGCTCGTACGATGTCGTGCCGTGATCCAGCACCGGCATCGTCCACGACACCGATGCCCACTGCACATTCGTCTGCGGTTCGCGGTAGTCGATGACGAGGCCCGTGATCCCCGTGAGCAGCGACACCCGCTGAACGGACTCCAGCGTGTCGTTGTGGTAGAGGTAACAGGCCTGCAGGTTGTAGGCATCGAGCGCTCCCTGGTCATCAGTCAGCACGACGTCCATCCATGCCAGCGTTCCGCTGCCGTGCTGCAGCAGGTACCGCGTGAATCGCGAGTTGTTGCCGAAGTACTGGCGTGCCCAGTCATAGTTGGCAAACAGGCTCGCCTGCCAGCCGGCGGGAAGCCGGTCGTGCACGTCGTAGGGACTGACGGTGGGCTCCCCGGATCCGTCGAAGAAGCTGGCGTAGCCGCTGAACGATCCTTCGGCGAGCAGGGCCAGGACGGCGACGGCGGTGACGAATCCCGCGATCGCCGCCTGCGCGCCGCGACCCGCCACATTCTGCGCGCGCCAACGTGCAGGGATGCCGCGCGACAGGGACGAGGGTGTCCAGCGCAAGCCGAATCGGGGAGCAAGCACCCGCATGAGGCTCAGCGCCGCGACGAACAGGACAAGCCCGATGACCGCGTGATACGCACCGAGAGCGAAGGAAGCGTTACCGGCGCGCGCCAGCGCGAGAATCGAGATGATCCGTACGACGTTCAGCACGAAGATGAGAGCCATCCCCGCAACGACCCAGAGCAGCTTCCTCAGCCGGCCACCGTCGAACATCAGGGCCATGGCCGACCCGATGAGCGCCATACCGAGAAGGCCATTCGCGCCCGAGCATGCGGAGCTCACCACCACCGAGACGGGACTGCCGTGCGCGGGGTGCACGGTGAGCACATCGCCTGCGCTGCGCGTGATGCCCAGAGGCAGGTACTCCGTGACGACTGCCAGCCCTCGGTTGGTGGCGTCGCTGACGCTCTGAAGGGGCCCGGCGAGCGCGTGCAGGTAGAGCGAGGGCCACATCAAGAGCAGGAAGACGACCGACGTCCGCAGCCGCCAGAACCACACGGTCCCATAGCAGAGGATGAGCGCTCCCGAAACGAACAGCACAAGCGAGATGACATCAGGGCGCTCGACCCAGTAGTAGGTCGACCATGACGCCGGCAACACGGTGACGGCGAGCAGAGCGACGAGCAACAGCGCGCAGCCGATCGAGACATCGAGCAGCACAATGCGCGGCGGCGGCGGCAGATGCTGGTAGCGCATCACCGTGACGAGCGCCAGCAGCAGCGCGAAGAACGGCAGCATGAGGAGATACGCGAGTGGAGTGTCCAGCCTCAGGTAATCCGCGAGGCTTCCGAGCGTGAACCAGTACGCCGCGACAGTCGCGCCGACGATCGCCGCCGGCATGAGCCACGACGGGCGCCGCCGCAGATACGCGGACGACGTTGCGACGCTGAGGGCGGCGCTCATCACTCGTTCGTCTGCTGAACCTGCAGGTTTCCGGTCAGGGGCGGTCCCTGTCCCGTGTGATACACGACGCTCTCGACGTGCGGCGGCGTCCAGCTCCAACTGCCCCCGGGCGCAATGGGCCCCGAGTTCACCGCCTGGTAGCCGAAGACGATGGAGACCGTTTGCTGCATGAGGTTCTCGAACTTCAACGGCAGGCAGCATCCCGACAGCAACGTCGCCGGGCGCAACCCCTGGGGCGTTATCCACACCACGTAGCCGTAGTCGAAACCGGCATTGGGACTCTGCGCTTCACGAGTGGCCGGATCCGGCACGATCGGGCCGCCGCCGCGGATGGGCGGCGGCGCCGTGGTGCTCGAATCGGCCGCGCAGGCGCTGAGCGCCACGATCAACGGCAGGGCGACAAACAAGCGCTTCACTGCAGCTTCTCCAGCAGTCTCAGGCGCCGGCGGACTCCGAGGAACCAGAGAAGGACGCCAGCTGTGAGAAGCAGCGCAGCGATTGCGATGACGCCTGGCACCACCATCGAACCTGCCGCCCAATCGCCGCTGGCGCTGAAACGCTGTCCGGTGGGCGAGACAACTGTGTGGACGGCCGCGCACGCGTTCGTCGTGGCCGGCGTGTTCTGCGGACACGCGCTTGGCGCGGGGCGGCTGCTGCTGCTGCCAGGATGTGACGCCGGAAACGCATGCAGGCGCAGCGTCGGCGACGGCAGCGGGCCCGTTCGAACCGTGGCCGGCGATGACACTGCGCTGGGAGTCGGCGGCGGGTTCGCGGGTGTCTGCGTCGGGATGTGAGCCGCCGCTTGCAGGCTTACACTCGCGAGCTTTCCCGGCAGCGGGGCGTACCCGGCGGGCTCGTTCTGCTGCCCCGCCTGCACCGCGTAGAGCAAGAACTTCTGCAATGAGGCGCCCTGCGATGCAGCGATGGCATCGCTCGGCACCAGCATGTACGTGGGCATCGAGAGCGGGTATGCCTGGGGGTCCGCGTTGGCGAAGTTGATCGACAGCGTGCCATCTGATTGAAGGGTGTCGTCGTTGATGGCCTGCGTGATGCTCGTCGTCGTTGCGGCCACGACGGATCCATCTGGCCGCTGGATCTGCACGGTTGGAAGTCCGTAGAACGCGGCCGTGCTCGAGTCCATGAATCCCACCGCGCCCTGGTCCAGCTCGTCGAGCGGCGCGTACGTAGCAACCTTGAACCCGAGGTTGTCTGCCCCGGTGACCCCCGTCGCGAACGATCCGGCGTGAGCGCTCGGGAAGATGGTGCTAGCGCCGAGGGGAACGTTGGTTGGATTGGTTCCGCCACTGTTGAAGGCCCACGAATTCGGCGCATTTGCGGCCAGCCACGATGTCTCGACGTACGTCATGGCCGACGACTCGGCGCGGTAGTACGCGAGGATGCGCGACGGAAAGTTGACGACGCTCGGGTTGAGCGCGAGGATCTGCTGATCGGTGTTCCAGTTGGGGATCTCGCCAAGCACGATCTGTGCAATGAGGTCAGGTGTGAGCGTGAGCGATGTGATCTGAGCACCGTTTCGGTCGTACATCAGGTAGGCGAGCACGACCGCGGATGAGGTCAGCGGGGCAAAGTGGAAGGCCAGATTCGAGCCGGCCGGCGGCGCGGGCATGCTGGGCAAGGGCCCCGTGACGCCGAAGGCGACCGTGTTCGGCGGCGCACTTGACACGTTGTTGAAAAACGGCTGCACGTAGTCATCGATGGCGCCACCGGTGTAGCCCACCTTGGCGTTCCCGGGCGGGAGGCACACCGTCGCCTCCCAGCGGTAGATGGCGTCATAGGCAGACGAGGATCCGACGCCCAAGATGTCGTTGTTCTTCTGCGGGCAGTTGTCGGGCGCCGGCGCGATGGTGACGGCGGCGTCGACCGCACCGTTCAGGTCCGTGGCGTCCTGCACTGCCACGATGTCGCACGCGTGCGTGGCGTCGCATGTGATCGTGAGCGGGCGGGCGGCCGTGCTTCCCGCCGCCACCAGGACCCCCGTGTTGACCTGCAGGTAGTTCTGCCCGTTGCCATTGATGTCGGTGACGCCTCCGGTCGAGCTGGTTGCGGTGCAGTCCGTGTTCACCGTCACGGCACCTGCAACACACTCGCGGAATGCGAGCCCGATGTTCGGCGGGAGACCGGTGAACAGGAGCTTGACGAACTGGCCGTTGACGAGATCCGACGATGGAGTCGCCGTCATCGATGGGCCCGACGTCCCCGCGCGCGCCATGTGCACACCCGTGCCCGTGAGGGTGCTGACCCCGAGGAGAGCTGTGACCAGGACGGCCGTGATTAGCCGGCGGATCATGCGACGGCTACGAGGCATCGGATGTCCTCTCGTTCGCGTGCGGATGCCGTCGTCGTGGCCGCAGCAGGACCGGTCCGATTACGACGGCGACGACGGCGGCGGCCGCCAGTGCCAGCGGCAGCTGCGACGGCAGCGGCGCGCCCGCGGCAACACGTTCAGCCGCGAGGGCGAGCGACGCGCGCTGCTCGCTGGTCAGCGTCTTCACTATCTGGCCGTTGGACAGGGCAATCGTCCCCGTCAGGCCGCCACCCGGCACTGGCTGACCGCCGGTTGGTGTCAGGCCAGCGGTCGACGCGCCCGATGCGAGGCCAGAGTGTCCACCTGCACCACCACCGCTGGAAGCACCGCCGCCGCCGGAACCCCCTCCTCCGCCGCCGGCCGATCCGCCGGCGGCATTGGCGGTCACGGTCGGATTCGGACAATGTTGCTTGTCGATCGGCGGCGGAGCCGGCGCACCGGGGATTCGCGCCACCGCGGCGAAATCGGCCTGCACGAGATTCGGTGGCAGCGGCGAGTATCCGAGGGGAGTCGCTTCCTGCTGTCCGCCGCACGCGATGTAGATGATCCACGTCCCCAGCACGGCGCCCTTCGCCGGATCGAAGCCGGTGGTCTGGGTGATCATGTAGCTGTAGCTGGACATCGGATACGCGTTCGGCTCGGGAGCCGTGTAAACGGCGCTCAGGTCCTGGGTCAGGTCCGCGTGCAGCCGCGCGTGCGTCAGCGCCGTCGAAACGTCCTGCGAAAACACCTGCGGACCGTTGTTCGGGTCCACAGCGGACGGGACGAAGTTGCCGCTCGCGTTGCGCAGCCGTGCGATGGGGAAGGCCCGCCCAAAGGCATAGCCAGCCTCGACGTACCCGATGGCCCCGGAGCCCAGCGAATCGTTGGCGACGAAGTTGGCAACACCGTCGGAGCCGCTCTGCTGAGCGCTCCCCGGGAACGGCGGCCATTGCGAGCACGGAGCGGGGCATCCGTTGTTCGCAACGAATGCGTTCCACACACCCGGCGCCTGACTTGCCAGGTACAAGGAGAACTGTGCAGATGTACCCGAGCCGTCGGACCGTATGACAGGGATGATGCCGGTCTCGGTGATCGAGAGCCCGGGATTGAGCGCTTGGATCTCAGGGTCCTGCCAGCTCGTGATGGCGCCCGTGAAGATCTTTGCCGCGGCGTCCGCGTTCAGGCGCAAGCTGGTGATGTGGGACCCGTCCGCAGCGTGGAGGTTGTACATCAGCGATGTGCCGCCCGCCACGTCGGGGAGGTACTGATACGACCGGTGCAGGTTCGACAGCTCAGCGGGCTGAAACGGTATCTCGCTCGCGGCGAAGTCGACCTGCCCGATCGAGAAGAAGGAGCGGCCGGCCGAGGACCCGACCCCCTGATAGTTGATCGAATAACCCTGCTGGGCGATGTCGGCACGCCATTGATCCAGCGCGATCTGCACCCATGTTGAACCGGCGCCCGTCACTGTGGGACCGTTCGCCGCGGCGTGGGTAACGGGCAGTGTCGCGACCACCCATGCTATGGGCGATGCGATGAGAAGCCGTGTCAACGCCCCCTTCCATCGAGGCACATCGCCCATGTGCTTGGCCCCCCTCTGAGTCATCCGAACCTCCCTGCGACGTAATCGGCGGTGCGGGAGTCGTCGGGGTTGCCGAAGATCTTCTCCGTCGGTCCCACCTCGACGATGCCACCCGGCATGCCTTCCTCCACCATGAAGAACGCGCAGCGGTTGGACACGCGCTGCGCCTGCTGCATGTTGTGCGTCACGATCACGATGGTCACGTCCTTCGCGATGTCGCTGATGGTCTCCTCGATGCGCCGCGTCGAGGTCGGATCCAGGGCTGAGCAGGGTTCGTCCATCAGCAGCACAGCGGGTTTCACTGCCAGCGCACGTGCGATGCACAGGCGCTGCTGCTGGCCTCCCGAGAGGCTCCCTGCGGGTGCATGGAGCCGGTTCCGCACCTCCTTCCACAGCTCCGCCTGCTGGAGGCTGCGCTCGACGACCTGGTCCCGGTTCTTCGGCCTCTGGCCGGAGAGCCGCAGCCCCGAGAGCACGTTGTCGTAGATGCTCATCGCCGGAAACGGGTTCGGCTTCTGAAAGACCATTCCGATCCTGCGTCGGGTGTCGATCGAACGCTGGCGCGGGCCGTAGATGTCGACACCGTCGAGACACACCTCACCGGCAAGCTGCGCACCCGGCACCAGCTCGTGCATGCGATTGAGGATCCTGATGAAGGTCGACTTGCCGCATCCCGATGGACCGATGAGGGCCGTCACCTCGCTCGCCCTCATCTCGAGTGACACCCCGGCGAGGACGAGGTTCTCGCCGAACCACGCGCTCACACTCCGCGCCTCCAGCGTTGCGCTCTTCGTGACCGCGCGTGTGCCTACCAACTCCACGGCCCCCTCGCTCGCTGACGCTGCGAAGCCGCTCGCAATCGACTCGCTCGTGCTCATGTGGCCCCCGCCTGCGCTGCCGCACGTGCCACGGCACGGCGCTCGCGGCGAACCGCGCGACGCTGCCGGTGCTCGACGGACATCAGGCTCCCGATCACCCGTGCGCTCGTGAACAGCAGCAGCACGAGAAAGGTGAGCGTCAGCGCGGCAGACCACGCGCGTTGATACGGCCCGGTTCCCGGGTTGAACCTGATGTACTCGTAGACGAACGCCGGCAGCGCTTCCTGGGGGCCATTCAGCGGATTGGCGTTCATCACCGACGCGCCGAAGGCCGTGAACAGCAATGGCGCGGTCTCCCCCACCGCACGCGCGATGCCCAGCACCACGGCGGTGATGAGTCCGCTCCGCGCCGTGGGCAACACCACGGAGACGGTGGTCCGCCACTCCGAGGCACCCAGCGCCAGAGCGCCCTCGCGCAGGCCCGAGGGGACGAGACGCAGGACTTCGAAGGAGGTGCGCGTGACCGTCGGCAACATCAGGATGGCCAGCGCAAGTGAAGCGCCCAGGCCATTGAACCCGCGGTTGAGCCCGATGACCCACACCGCGTAGATGAAGAGCCCGGCGACGATGGAGGGGACGCCGCTCATGGCGTCCACAAAGAGAAACACGGGCCGGCGCAAGGGACCGCCGATCTCGCTCAAGAAGACCGCGCAGAGGATCGCCAAGGGTACGGCGAACAGCACCGCTATGCCGACCTGTTCGAGCGTGCCGACGATCGCGTGCCCCACACCGCCGCACGACGCCGCCGACAGCTCACCACAGAACTGTGTCGTGGCGACGAAGAAGTGCGGAGAGATCAGCGCCACACCCTTGTAGATCACAAAGCCGATGACGAGTCCGAGAGGGATGACCACCGCGGCTGCGCCGGTCGTGACGAGTGCTCCCATCAATGCGTCGCGCGCGGGGAGGCGGCCGCGCAACAGCAGCACCGCCGCCCAGTACATGGCCAAGAAGGTGAAATACCAGCAGACCACAAACCCGGGGATGCCCGAGAGCGGCAGGAGCATCGCGTAGACGACCCAGACAAGGGAGAACGAGGACAACATCGCGGCCCCCAGCACGAGCGCGTCGTCCAGCGAGAACGACCGTGGCCGCAGACGTCGTTGCGCGCGGCCTCTCTCTGGTGCAGGGCCGGTGGGAGGCGGTTGCAGCGTGAGCGGCGCAGCCCCTGCTGTCACAGCTCCACCCCGCTCCCGGAACGCGACCTGGCCACAATCATCGATGCCAGGAAGTTGACGACCAGCGTCACGCCGAACAGCGTCAGGCCCGCGGCCATCAATCCCGGGATGCCCAGCTGTGGCGACGCCTCCGAGAACTGCAAGGCGATGTGCGCGGCGATAGAGTTCGCACCCGACTGCAGGATCTGCGGAGAGACCGTGAAGATCGGCGATACGACCAGCGCCACAGCGATTGTCTCGCCCAGCGCGCGGCCGAGGCCGAGCATCGATCCACCGACGATGCCGCCGCGTCCGAACGGGATGACGACCGTGCGGATCATCCCCCACTTGGTCGACCCCAGCGCCAGCGCCGCCTCCTTTTCTCCGGCGGGCGCCTGGGCGAACACCTCGCGCATGACGGAGGTGCAGATGGGCACCACCATCAGCGACACGACGACGCCCACGACAAAGGCCGAGCCGGCGAAGTTGGTGTTGACCGTGGCAAATATCGGGACTCCGCCGAGATTTGCCGTCATCCACTTGGACACCTGCACGAGAAGGGGCTCGAGGAAGATGAGGCCCCAGATGCCGTAGATAACGGAGGGAATCGCCGCCAGCAAGTCGACGAGTCCCCGCAACCAGTTGCGGACGAGGCGTGGCGCGTATTCATTGATGAAGAGCGCACACGCGATGGACACGGGCACCGCGATCACGAGGGCTATCAGAGCGATGATCACCGTCCAGTACAGCAGCGCCACGATCCCGAAGTGGTGTGTGGTGCCGTCGGGTTGCCACTTCAACGTCGTGAAGAAGGACGTACCTGCCTGCTGGAAGGCCGGGAGTGAACGTGCTACCAGAAACCCGCCGATGAGGACGAGGATCACAAGGGTCGTGAGACCCGCGCCCGTCGACACGCCGCGGAACACGCGATCCGGCCCCGTGCGCGTTTGCTTGATCCGACGGGGGACTGCCCCAAGCACCCCCGCGTTGACTGCCATCGTATTGAGTTCCCCCAAGGAATTTGCCAACCCCCGGAGAGCCCGGCACGAGCCGGGCCCTCCTTGGGGTTGGCTTGTGCCGGTGGCTAGTGCGTCGTCAGTCGGCAGTAATCGGAGTTCGGATCACCTCCACCAACTGGGCCGAGAGCGATCGGCACGAACCCCGACGCACTGATCGCGTTCGAGATGTCCGTGCGGAAGTTGACCAGCGTCACCGGATCGGTCGCGTGCTGGCCCGTCGGCTTGCAGATCCAGCCGTCGGGGCCGACGTAGTTGACGGCCGCCTGAGGTGAGTTGCCCGCCGCGCAGGAAACACAGATGACGTTGAACAAGAAGCGGCCGTACGGGAACGAGCCGTTGCTGATCGAGCCGGCCGTTGGGTTCACGCCGTCGATTGCTCCGAGCACCGCGTTATCGCGGCCGTGAACCTGCGTCTTCCAGATGCCATACGAGAACGGCGCGATGGCGCCGGCCCGGTCGCCGTTGGACACGATCGTGGCGTTGCTGTTCTCCGGCGTGCTCTTGATGGTGCAGCTCTGCGTGCTCACCGGCTGGAAGCCGAGATACTGGGCGAATGTCTGCTCCGTACCCGAGCTTGTGGGAGGCAGGTACGGGACGATCGGCACGTTCTGCCCGCCCACCTGGCTCCAGTTGTTGATCTGACACTTGTAGATCGCCTGCAGCTGCGCCTGCGAGAGGCAGTCGCCGGCCCCGAACCCTGAGGTGACGCATGTGTTCGTGTTGTTCAGCACGTCGGGGTTCTGGTTGTTATTCATACCGTCGACCCCGGATGCGGTGGTGCCGTCGTCGAAGGCCTCCCACGAGATGCCGTCACGGGCGTACGCGACGAAGTCCAGTCCGCTGCAGTCGCTGCTGCTGGGAACACGAGACGACCGTGCCCACGCGATGGGTGCATATGGTGGTGTGCCGCCTACCTGACAGAGCTGCTGGATGCCGCCGCCGGAACCGAGGAAGTACGCCTCGTGCACTTGGTCGTGCGCGTAGTTCTCTGTGGTTATCGTCCCGGCTGGGTCGGGCGACTGGCAGCTGAAGTCCTCAGGCTGGATCGACTGGTTCTGCGAGTTGGTGAACTTGAGTTGTTGACAGCCCGGACTGAACAGATAGATCCCATCGATCGCGTGCATCATGAACTGCGTCGTGTCCGAACCGCTGCCGACCAGGTCCTGCGCGACGGGACCTCCGCCGCTGCTCGCGTGCGCAATGGTTGGAGTCAGACCGAGCGCTGCGATCGCTGCGCCCGCCATGAACCATCCCTTTCTCATGTCGTTGGTTTCTCCTCGATGTTGTGATGGATCGCTGCACGCACGAGCAAGCGCATTCTCGAAAAACCGGGATGGGCGACTGGTTATGAGAGTCCGGATGGAGTCCTTAGCGCTCGATTAAGGTTCGGCGCTTTGCTCACATCTCTTCACATCCTGCTCCGTTCGCTCTGCTCGATACGACACGGCGAGATCCTTAATGACGCGACAACGCGCTCGACACGTGCCAGCTCCTACTGTCGGCGTCGCACGACGACGAGCGCAGCGCGTCAACGACGGAGGGCAGAGACGGGGAGACACGACAGGCGCACACGCAACAACCAGCCGTGTCCCGTGTCACGCGCGGGACACCCACCCGCTGTGTCTGAGGGGACAGATCGCAGCGTAATCACGACACACACAGCAGGAGAACACAGTGAAGCAACCTTTCCGCCGGCGCTGGCCGGCGATCATCGGCTCAGCCATCGCGACGGCGGGCACACTGGCCGTGAGCACGGCCACGGTGGGTCACGCCTCCGGGGGTTCGGTGAGCAGCAAGGTCGCATACGTGTCCGACTTCAACGGTTCGAGTAATGGCGGCTTTAACCTGTTCACCGACGGCCTGGGGCTGAACGCGGCGCCAGGTGGCGGCGCACCGCCCGGTTCCGGATCCTATTCGACGGCCTCGCCCGCCGGTTCACTCACGGTGACGGTCACCAACATCGACGTGAGCTCGCTGTCATCGTCGACCGCACTCAACGGCTACGACACGCTTGTCCTATACGCCGCGTGCAACATCGGCAGCGATCCGGCGTGGATCAAGACCGTCAATGCCTTCTTTGATGGCGGCGGCAAGATCATCGTCATGGATTCGTCACAGTGCGCCAATGGCAATGGGGGCGACGCCGACTACAGCAAGTTCGAGAAGGCGTTCTCGGACACCTACAAGCTGCCAGAGCCCCACGACCCATTCGGTACGCCCGTGCCGGCAACGGGCTACACCTACACCGAGGCGGAGACGGGGCCTGCGCAGACCCTCACCAACCACCTGCCCGACTGCGGCACGGCACCGTGCAACGAGCCGGGCAATGCGCTCACCGATGCCATGGTGCTCAACCCCGAATCGAGCGGATGGTGCGAGTCACTCGGGGCAACCGACGCCAACAACGTGTCGGGTGCCGTCGAAGCGTATAACCACAATGCCAAGGGATCGGGCCTGATCGTCTACAACGGTGAGACCGTCGCCGCGCCGTCCTCGAACGGCAACGCGAGCGGCACCATCGCGCAGACGCAGAAGCATCTCCGACTCGTCTTCGACAACTTCCTCACGCAGCCCGTGAACAGTGACACTCTGCCCTGCAGCAACCCTGTCGGGCCTCAAACCCAGGTTCCCGACCTGCCCCTGGTCGCTGTGCCCGCGGGTATCGGCGTCCTCGGCCTCGGTGCCTTTGTGGTGCCGGCATTCATCCGGCGACGCCGCAACAGCACTCTCTGACGGAGACCCGCTGAGAAGCGAGAGGCGGAGCGCCGTGCTCCGTCTCTCGGAAAGCGGTGGTGCGCTGAAACCGACGCAAAGCCTCAGCCGAGCCCCTCGGCCAGGGATCAGCCGGATCAATACATGAATGGAGAGCCGGCGGAGGGATTCGAACCCACGGCCCGCTGTTTACAAAACAGCCGCTCTACCACTGAGCTACGCCGGCGCGTCCATACAGATTAATCGTCGAGCGGCTCGCCGCGGCGCAGCGCCTCGAGGCGGCGGAGCACCGAAGGCGAGAGATGCTGCTCCACGCGCCGTGCACGATGCGCTTCAGAGCGCGCGCGTGATGCGTCGCGCGTGACCTCGGCCGCAGCCAGCGCCACCTCTTCCTCCAAGGCGCCGGGGCTCATCGTGGCCACACCCATGGCCCCCACGAGCGCGCGCTGCAGGCGGTCACCGGTGACCACGATCATCTCGCCGGCGGCGCCGCTGCGAGCCGCCTGGCTGGCGAGCCGCTCGATGACGTGGTCGGCTGACTGCGTTCGTGTGCCATAGCGGACGGTGACACCGTCCACCACCTCGAGCGGCTCGCCCCGCTCTTCCCGTGTGTGCGCGTCGAAGACCACGGTGATGGCCGCCCCGCTGCGGGCCGCATACTCCGCGAGTGCCACGAGCAGCTTGCGGCGCGACGCCTGGAGGCCCTGCTCCACAAGGGCTTTCTTGAGCGCAGGCCACGCGTGCACCACGTTGTACCCGTCGACGACGAGGTGCGGCATCAGCGCGCGAAGCCTCGCTGGCTCAGCACCTCGTACAGGAGCACCGCAGCCGATGCCCCCGCGTTGAGCGACGCAACGCGGCCGAGCATGGGGATGCGCACCAGCGCGTCGCAGCGCCGCCTGGTGAGGTCGTGGAGCCCAGCCCCCTCGCCACCCACCACGAGCGCCACCGGCACCGTGTAATCGAAGCTGTCGTAGCGCTGCTCGGCCGCGGCGTCCAACCCCACGCGCCACACGCCCGCGTCCTCGAGCACCTGCAGTGCCTGCGCCAGGTTGCCGGCCACCGCGACAGGCACGTGTTCGGTGGCGCCCGCCGCGGCCTTCGCCGCCGCCGGCGTCACCGCCGTGGAGCGATGTCGCGAGAGCACGATCCCGTCGGCGCCCGTCGCCTCCGCGGTGCGCGCGATGGCGCCCAGGTTCTGCGGGTCCTGGATGCCGTCGAGCACCAGCAGCAGCGCCGGTGTGCGCGCCCGCTCCACCAGCTGCTGCACCGACAGCGGCGGGCGCGCGTGGAAATATCCGGCAACGCCCTGGTGGTGCTCGGTGTGCGCGATGTCATCGAGACGCTGCCGCTGCACCGTCTCGACCAGGAGGGCGCGCGTTTCCGCCAGTGCGAGAATCTCGCTGAGTCGCGCGTCAGCGCGCACGCCGGCAGCGATGACGAGCTTGCGCGCGGGCCGCCCGGCGCGCAGGGCCTCGAGCACCGGGTTGCGGCCGTAGAGGATGTCCACCGCCGGACTCAGCCCGCGACGAGCGCGGTCACGCGCGGCGCCAGCGCTGGCCCTCGGCCGTGTCCTCGACGGCGATGCCGCGCCGCGCCAGCTGCTCGCGGATGCTGTCCGCCTGGGCCCAGTCCTTGGCGTTGCGCGCCTCCTGCCGCGCACCGAGCAGCCCACGTTCCTCTTCACTCAAGTCGCCACCGCGCTCGCGGTCGACGAGCGGGAACACGCCCAGCACGTCGTCCACCTCGTCGAGCAGCGCACGGAGCGCGCGCTGCGCCTCGGCGCTGACCGCGTTCGCGTCCAGCGCACGGTTGATGTCGCGCAGCGACGCGAAGACCGCCCCCATCGCCTCGGGGAGGTTGAGGTCGTCGTCCATCGCCTCGTCAAACCCATTGCGCGCGTGACGGATCGCCGTCAGCACGTCCTCGTCAGCGCCGCCCCCGTCGGCGGCGCGCAGCTCATTGACTCGGTCGCGGAACGCGGCCAGCCGGTCCACCGCCTCGGTGGCCGCGGCAAGCGGCTCGTCCGAGTAGTTGAGCGGCTTGCGGTAATGAGTCGACGCGGCGAGCATGTAGCGCACCGCAGAGGGCCGCGCACCGCCGGCCATCACCTCCGGCACCGTCATGAAGTTGTTCAGCGATTTCGCCATCTTCTCGCCCAGGATTCGCAGGTGCTCGCTGTGGCACCACACGCGCACGAACGGTTGGCGTGTCGCCGCCTCCGACTGCGCGATCTCGTTCTCGTGATGGGGAAAGATGTTGTCCACACCGCCGCAGTGGATGTCGAGGCTCTCGCCGAGGAGCGTCATGCTCATGGCGGAGCACTCGATGTGCCAGCCGGGGTGTCCGCGACCCAGCTTCGTGTCCCAGCCGATGTCGTCAGGACCAACGGCCTTCCACAGCGCGAAGTCGCGGGCGTCCTCCTTGTCGTAGCTGTCCGCATCGACACGCCCGCTGGCGCCCGCGACCAGACTGGAGGCGCTGAACCCGCTGAGCCGCCCGTAGCCGGGGAACGCGCTGATGCGGAAGTACACGCTGCCGTCGCTGTCGTACGCCGCGCCGGCGTCTTGCAGACGCTCGATCAACTCGACCATCGGGCCGATGTACTCGGTGGCCCGCGGATAGTGATGCGCGGGGCGCAGCCCCAGCGTGTCGCGGTCCTCGAAGAACGCGGCGATCCACTGCGCCGTCTCCTCCTCCAGAGACACGCCATGCTCCTTGGCGTTCCTGAGGATGCGGTCGTCCACGTCGGTGAGGTTCATCACGTGCGTGACCTTTTCGAAGTGGTGGTCGAGCCACCGCCGCAGCACGTCCTCGAAGATGAAGGTGCGGAAGTTGCCGATGTGCACGCGGTTCCACACCGTGGGACCGCACGTGTACAGGCGGAGGTGGCCGGCCTCGAGCGGCTCGACCTCCACCAGGCTCCGGGTAAGGGTGTCGTGCAGCCGCAGCGTCACAGCGGCGCGAGCAGCACCGTGGCCGACGCGGCGACACCCTCGCTGCGTCCGGCAAAACCCATCCCGTCCGTGGTGGTCGCGCCGACCACGACCGTGCCTTCCGGCACACCGAGCGCCTCGCACATCGCGGTCGACATCGCCGCCAGGTGCTTCTGCAGCCGCGGCTCCTCGGCCACGGCGATCACGTGCCCTGACACCACAGTCCACTGCGTCTCGCGCAGCTTCTCAGCCACGCGTGTCAGCAGCTCGACCCCGGACGTGTCCTTCCACTGCGGATCCGTGGACGGGAAATGCTGGCCCATGTCGCCGAGGTGGGCGGCGCCAAGGCATGCATCGCAGAGCGCGTGCGCCACGGCGTCGCCGTCGGAATGGCCCATCAGGCCGCGATCGTAGGGAATCAGCACGCCGCCCAGCATGAAGGGACGGCGCGGCACGAAGCGGTGCGCGTCGATCCCGTGGCCGATGCGCAGGCCGGTCTCGCTCACACCGGTGACTCGAGAAGCGCGCGCACCAGGCGCAGGTCCTGCTCGTGCGTGACCTTGATGTTGCGGGGGTCGCCCGGCACCACCGCGACCTGCTGGCCCAGGCGCTCGACCAGATACGAGTCGTCGTCGCCCTCCACGTCGTCGGCGCGCGCAGCCTCGTGCGCGTGCTTGAGCAGGTACGTGGAAAAGGCCTGCGGCGTCTGCGTGGCGATCAGCTCGGCGCGGGGCAGCGTCTCGACGATGTGGCCGTCGTGCGCGCGCTTCACCGTGTCCACGCAGGCGATGGCTGCGGTGGACGCGCCCTGCGCCTGCGCCACCGCCAGCACGTCGCGGAACAGCTGCGGGGGCGCGAGCGGCCGGGCGGCGTCGTGCACGCACACGAATTCGTCCTCGACCCGCTGCAGCGCGGCGTATACCGAGTCCTGCCGGCGCGGGCCGCCCTCCACGACGTCGACGCGGAGGAAGCCGGCGGCCGACGCCAGCGAGCGCAGCGCGTCGCCACGCTCCGCCGGCGCCGCCAGCACGAGGCGGTCGAAACAGCCCGCGGCACCGGCGTTGCGCAGCGTCAGCCCCACGACCGATGTGCCGTGCACGTCCAGCCAGAGCTTGTCCTGCCCCATGCGCGCGCCGCGGCCGAAGGCCGGGACGATGAGCGCGGTGCTCAGCGCTGTGCGACCCGCGCCGCGCGGGGCTGGCGTGACGCGCGTGCGGCGCGGGGCGCGTCGGGCTCGTCGTACACGGCAAAGATCATGCGGCCGGCGGCGGTCTGGAGCACGCTGGTCACGGTGACGAGCAGCGTCTCGTCGAGGTGATGGCGCCCGTTCTCCACGACGACCATGGTGCCGTCCTCCAGGTAGCCGACGCCCTGGTGCGGCTCCTTGCCCTCCTTGACGACCGCGATGGTCATCGTCTCGCCGCTGGCGACGATCGGCTTCACCGCGTTGGCCAGCGTGTTGAGGTTGAGCACGCGCACACCCTCGACCTGCGCCAGCCGCGTGAGGTTGTAGTCCTGCGTCATCAGGGCTGCGCTGCGCAGGCGCGCCAGCTTGACCAGCTGCGAATCGACCTCGGTGCGTCCCGGGAACTCGATGTCGATGACCTCGCACACGACGTCGCTGCCGTTGCGGAGCTCGTCGACGATGTCGAGCCCGCGCCGGCCCTTGGCGCGGCGCACGGGGTCACCGGAGTCGGCGACGCGCTGCAGCTCCTCGAGCACGAAGCTGGGGATCAGCAGCCGTCCCGGCATGAACCCGGCAGCAGCGACGTCCACGATGCGGCCGTCGATGAGCACGCTGGTGTCGAGCAGCACGGGCTGGCCGTCCAGCGGCGCCAGGTGGTCTGCCGTCTCATGGGCAGCGCCGCGCCGCGCGAAGACCTCGGTGAGCACCTCGCGGCGCCTGCTCCCGGCGCGCACGCCCACGTACACGAGCACGCACGCGACGCAGAGCGAGACGAGGACGCCGAGGCCCCAGGGCAGCGGCGCCAGCAGCACGGCGACGAGGGCGGAGACCAGCAAGGCCACCAGCAGGCCCGCGGTGGCGCCGACGACCTGCGCGGCAGGCGCCTCCTCCAGGGTCCGCTCGAGCCAGAGGAACGGCTCCACCGACAACAGCGGCCCGGCCAGCGCGAGCGCCGCCGCGCCGGCCACTCCTGCGGCCAGCACCGCGGCCAGGGCAACGCTGCGGTTGTCCGTCAGGACGCCGGTGGAGTTGCTGAGGATGAAGAGCCCGTACATCACCCCCAGCACCATCCCGACGACCGCGCCGACGAATCGCGAGAGGGTGCGCGCCCGCCGGACCCGAGCGGGATTGCGGAGCGACATCGCTGCGATTGAACCACAGGGTTGTCGCACGCGCGGTAGTCCGCAACAGGGCGGTCACGCGAGCAGCCGGACGGCTTCTCCCAGCGTGGCGACGCTGCGACAGGACACACCGGCGGGCGGCCGGGCCTGCTGCTCGGGCGTGATGACGAGGTCGAACCCCGCCGCGGCAGCCTCAGCGACCCGCGCGTCGAGGCGGCCGACCCGGCGCACCTCGCCACCCAGGCCGACCTCCCCGATGACGGCGCATGAGGCGGACAGCGTGCGGTCGAGGCGCGAACCGGCGATGGCCAGGGCGACGGCGAGGTCGGCGGCGGGGTCGTCGACCCGGATGCCGCCGGCGGCGTTGAGAAAGACGTCGTGGTCGCCGACGGCGACGCGGGCACGCTTCTCCAGCACGGCGAGGAGGACGTGCAGCCGGTTGAGCTCGAAGCCCGACGCGGTGCGCCGCGGCAGCCCATACGGGCTGCGCATCGTGAGCGCCTGCATCTCGACCGCCAGGGGCCGAAGGCCGTCGCACGTGACCGTGCGCGCGCTCCCGGGCAGCGTGGCGACCGGTCCGTCGAGGAAGGCTCGTCCGCCGGCGGCCATGTCGGCCATGCCGCCGGCATCCATCGCCAGCAGGCCGAGCTCTCCCGTCGAGCCGAAGCGATTCTTCACGCCACGGAGCAGCCGCTGGTCGCCGAGACGGTCACCCTCCAGGTAGAGCACGACGTCGACCATGTGCTCGAGGGTGCGCGGCCCGGCGATGGCGCCCTCCTTGGTCACGTGGCCCACCAGCAGCACCGCGACGCCAGACCGCTTCGCCGTGGCGACCAGGCGGGCAACCGCGGCCCGCACCTGTGCCGGGCTGCCCGCCACGCCGCTGACCGCGGCGTCGTACACCGTCTGCACCGAATCGACGACGGCAAGGCGCGGGTGCGCCGCCTCGACGGTGGCGACGATCGTGTCGAGGTCGGTCTCCACCAGGAGCTCGACGCCCGCAGCCGAGCCGATGCGGCGGGCGCGCAGCGCGACCTGCTCGGCCGACTCCTCACCGCTGCAGTACAGCGAGGCGCCGCCGGCGATTCGCGCGGCGATCTGCAGGGCGAGGGTCGATTTGCCCACTCCGGGATCGCCGCCGAGCAGCACCACCGAGCCGGGCACGATGCCGGCGCCCAGCACGCGGTCGACCTCCACGAACCCGCTGCCCAGCCGCTCGGGCGCGGCCGCCGCCTTCGCCAGGCTGTGTACGGTCCCTGCCACTCCCGGCTGCGCCGGGGTCAGCCGTGAGCCGGCGGGATCCTCCACCAGGCTGTTCCAGGCTTCGCAGGCCTGGCAGCGCCCCTCCCATTTGGGGTAGGCAGCGCCGCACTCAGCGCACGTGAAACGCGCGCGTGTTGCGGGGCGGAGCGCGGCGACTGCCATGGGCCGCTCATCCTAGCGAACATCCGTTCGCCGGTCAATGGGCCCAGAAGCCGGCTGGCTCAGCGCGCGCGGACAGGCCGCCGCGGCCGCGAACGCCCCCCGGGACGGCCGCCGGCCGCCCCCACCGGCTCGGCCGCCACGCCGTCGCCGTCGTCCATGCGCCGGCGCAGCTCCACCAGCCGATCGCGCAGCTCGGCGGCGCGCTCGAACTCCAGGTCGCGCGCGGCGCGCAGCATCTCCTTCTCCACGTCCTTGGCCAGGCGCAGCAGCTCGTCCGGGGGCAGCCCGGCGGCCTCCTGGAACGCGGCGGCGCGCAGCGACTGCTCGCCGCGGTGCGACTCGAGCTGGTACACCGCCTTCACGATGCTCTGCGGCGTGATGCCGTGCTCCTCGTTGAACGCGACCTGCAGGGCGCGCCGGCGGTCCGTCTCATTGATGGCGCGCTGCATCGCGTCCGACATCGAGTCCGCATACATCACGACGTGGCCGAACACGTTGCGCGCGGCACGCCCGATGGTCTGGATCAGCGAGCGGTAGCCGCGCAGGTATCCCTCCTTGTCGGCGTCCAGGATGCCGATGAACGACACCTCGGGCAGGTCCAGCCCCTCGCGCAGCAGGTTGATGCCCACCAGCACGTCGAAGACGCCGAGGCGGAGGTCGCGGATGATCTCCACGCGCTCCAGCGTGTCGATGTCGCTGTGCAGGTAGCGCACCCGAATCCCGGCCTCGCGCAGGTAGTCCGTGAGGTCCTCCGCCATCTTCTTGGTCAGCGTCGTGATGAGGCAGCGCTCATGCCGCTCGATGCGCCGGCGCAGCTGCGCGATGAGGTCGTCGATCTGGCCCTCGGACTGCTTCACCTCCACCGTGGGATCGACGAGCCCGGTGGGCCGGATGATCTGCTCCACCACCTGCGTGGCGTGCTCCTCCTCGTATGGCCCCGGTGTGGCGCTCACGTAGATGATCTGCCCCACCATCGAGTCCCACTCCGCGAACGTCAGCGGGCGGTTGTCCAGCGCTGACGGCAGGCGGAAGCCGTACTCGACCAGCGGGATCTTGCGCGCGCGGTCGCCCTTGTACATGCCGTCGATCTGGGGCACCGCCACGTGCGACTCGTCGACGATGATCAGCGTGTCCTCGGGGAGGAAGTCGATGAGGCAGAACGGGCGCTGGCCCTCGGCACGGCCGGTGAGGTGGCGCGAGTAGTTCTCGATGCCGGCGCACGACCCGGTCTCGCGCATCATCTCCATGTCGAAGTTGGTGCGCTGGCGCAGGCGCTGCGCTTCGAGGAGACGGCCGCGCGACTCCAGCAGCCCAACTCGCTCCTCCAGCTCCGCCTCGATCGCCTTGAGCGCCACGTCCATCTGCTCGCGCGGCGTGACGTAGTGCGAAGCGGGGAACACCTGCAGATCCTGCCGCTGGGTGAGGATCTCGCCGGTCAGCGGGTCGAACTCCTTGATCGCCTCCACCGTGTCGCCGAAGAGCTCAATGCGCAGCGCCAGCTCCTCGTACGCCGGCTGCACGTCGATGACGTCGCCGCGCACGCGAAACTTGGAGCGGCCGAAATCCTGGTCGTTGCGCGAGTACTGCAGGTCGGCCAGCTTGCGCAGCAGGATGTCGCGCCGCAGCGACTCGCCCACGCGCAGCGAAATCGACTCACCGAGGTAGTTCTCCGGCGAGCCGATGCCGTAGATGCAGGACACTGACGCCACCACGACGACGTCGCGCCGGGTCAGCAGCGCCCGCGTGGCGCTGTTGCGCAGCCGGTCGATCTCGTCGTTGCGCGACGAGTCCTTCTCGATGTACGTGTCGGTGCGGGGGATGTACGCCTCCGGCTGGTAGAAGTCGTAGTAGGAGACGAAGTACTCCACCGCGTTGCGCGGGAAGAACTCGCGGAACTCCGCCCACAGCTGCGCTGCCAGCGTCTTGTTGGGCGACAGCACCAGCGTCGGCCGCTGCACGCGCTGGATGACGTTGGCGATCGTGTACGTCTTGCCCGAGCCGGTGACTCCGAGCAGGACCTGCTCGCGCAGCTCGGCGCTCAGTCCGCGCTCCAGGATGTCGATCGCGTTGGGCTGGTCACCCGCGGGCTGGAACGACGCGGTCAGCTCGAACGCGGGCACTAGGCCAGCGCCTCCGCCGCGGAGCGAGGGAATGTCGCGTCGCCGAACGACACTGCTCCGCGGGGCACCATCCACGCATAGGCCTCGAGCCGGTACCGGCCCGCCTGCACGGCTGGGTCGTCAGCGTGCAGCGCCAGTGCCTCCTCCGGCTCCACGGTGAAGATGCTGAAGCCGCGCAGGATGCGCTCCTCCGGCCCGCGCACCGGACCGGCGGCAACCAGCTTGCCGCTGTCGTGCAGCGATGCGAGGTGCGCAAGGTGCGCATCCTGCAGCGCGTCTTCCTCCGCCTCGCTGATCGCGGGCGCATCCTCGCGCCGCAGCAGCAGCGCGATCGTGAAGCGATCGAACTCCATCGATCCCAGTCTACGCGTGAGCCAGCGCGGCATAGATCTGCTCGAGCCGCTCGGCGGTGCGGTCCCACGAATGGCGCTCGCGGACGAAGGCGCGGCCGCGCTCACCCAGCTCGCGGCGCCGCGCGTCGTCCTGCAGCAACGCCACGGCGGCGGCACGCAGTGCCTCGGCGTCGCCGGCGGGCACGAGCACGCCGCCGTCCACCACCGCGTGGCGCAAGCCGTCCACGTCGTATCCCACGACCGGGGTGCCAGCCGCCTGCCCCTCCAGCGCCACCAGCCCCAGACCCTCGTACCGAGACGGCACCAGCAGCAGCGAGGCGCGCGCATATTCGCGCTTGACCTCGCTCGCATCGGCTGCGCCGCGGATCTCGATGCGGGGCTCGCGCCCCACGCGCGCACGTACCTCGTCGGCCAGCGCGCCGTCGCCGATGACCACGCCGCGCACGTCAGCGCGCTCCTCCACCAATGCACGCATGACGTCGATGGCATCGAGCACGCCCTTGTCGCGGCGCAGCCGGCCGACAAAGAGCACGCGCGCCGCTTCGCGCGCAGCGTCATCTGCCTCGGGCACGTCGACACCCGGCGGCACCACCTCGATACGCGAGGACGGTATGCCCATGGCGCGCACCGCGGCGGCGGTCGAGGGCGACACCGGCAGCACCATCGTCGCCAGGCGGTAGCTGCGCGCCTCCAGGGGCGCGGGCAGGCGCCAGGCGCTGCCGCGCGGATGCGCCTGCGCGTAGGTGTGATGCGCCGTGTACACCAGCGGCACACGCGGACGGCGCAGCAGCAGCACGCCGCCGGGACCGCCGTGCGCGTGGACGACGTCGGGACTCCCGCGCATGAGCATCGATGGATGCTGGTTCAGGTACAGCGAAAGGTCGAGCGGCGCGCGCCGCAGCACCGTCGGATAGCGCACCGCGTGGTCGCCGCGGCCTGCCACCGTGTGGGTGAGAACACCGCGCCGCTTCAGCGCCGCGCGCATCCCCTGCAGCATCACGCCCTGGCCACCGAGCGGCGGCGAGTCGTCGTAGGACGCGAAGGTGACTCGCAGCGTCATCGCTGGCACGAAGGGCAGTACACCGTGGTGCGGCCCGCCTCGACCGTGCGGCGCAGCGTGGTGCTGCAGCGGAAGCAGGGCATGCCACCGCGTCCGTACACCTGCAGCACATCCTGGTTGCGCCCGGTCGCGTTCCACACGTCGCGATAGGTGTCCACGCTGCTGCCGCGGTTGACGATTGCGGCGCGCAGCACCGTCTGGATCGCCTCGTGCAAACGCTGCCGCTCGGCGCGCGTCAGGCGGTGGCACCGCTTGGTCGGCCGTACGCGCGCGGCGAAGCAGGCCTCGTCGATGTAGATGTTGCCCAGCCCGGCGACGCGCGCCTGGTCGAGCAGCGCCGCCTTCACCGAGCGCGTGGTCCGGCGCAGCAGCCGCTCGAACTCGGCGAGTGAGAACTCCTCCGAGAGCGGCTCGAGGCCAAGCGGCGGCAGCACGCGCGTCTCCTCGAGCAGCGCGCGCGACCCGTACGCGATGCGGCCGAAGCGCCGCGTGTCGTCGAACCGCAGCTCACGGCCGTCGTCGAGTGACGCGCGCAGGTGCGTGTGCTTCACCGGCGGAGTGGCGGGGTCACACACGACGAGGTGGCCGGTCATGCCCAGATGCACCATCAGCTCGTCGCCGCCGTCGAGGCCGAGCAGGATGAACTTGCCCCGGCGGTCGACGCTGACCACGCTCTGCCCGGTGAGCACGGCGCGAAACATGGCGGCGTCGGGCAGCCGCACGACATCGTCGCGCATCAGGTCCACGGCCGCGAAGCGGCGGCCCACCACCGCGGCGCGCAGGTCTCGTGCCACGGTCTCCACCTCGGGGAGCTCAGGCACTGGGTACCGGCGTCATGTCTCCCCAGTTGTCGCCGACCTTGACGTCAACTTCGAGCGGCACCCGCAGCTGTTCGGCCGCGCCCATGTGGCGGCGCAGCAGCGGCACCAGCTGCTCCACCTCGTCCTGGGGCGCCTCCAACAGCAGCTCGTCGTGCACCTGCAGCAGGATGCGCGAGCGCAGGCCCGCATCGCGTATGGCGTCGTCCACCAAGATCATGGCGCGCTTCATGATGTCCGCTGCCGCCCCCTGCAGCGGCATGTTGACTGCCATGCGCTCAGCGGCCTGGCGCAGCTGCCGGTTGGGCACGCGGATGTCGGGAAGGTAGCGGCGCCGGCCGGTGAAGGTCTTCACCCAACCCCACTCGCGCGCGTGGTTGCGCACTCCCTCGAGGTAGCGCGTCACCTCGGGGAAGTTGGCGAAGTACTTCTCGATGAATGTGTGCGCGTCCTCCTGGCTCATGCCGGTGTCGCGGGCGAGGCCGAAGTCGCTCAGCCCGTACACCACGCCGAAGTTCACCACCTTGGCGATGCGGCGCATGTCGGGCGTCACCTTCTCCGGCTCGACGCCGTACACCTCGGCGGCGGTGCGGCGGTGAATGTCCTCGCCGCGTTGGAACGCCTCGATGAGCTCGGCGGACTCCGTCACGTGCGCCAGCACGCGCAACTCGACCTGCGAGTAGTCGGCGCTGACCAGGCGCTGGCCGCGATCGGCATGGAAGGCGCGGCGGATGCGCTGCCCCCACTCGCTGCGGATGGGGATGTTCTGCAGGTTGGGATCAGACGACGAGAGCCGCCCGGTTGTGGCCACCGCCTGGTTGAACGACGTGTGGATGCGCGAGCTCGCCGAGCACAGCAGGGGCAGTGAGTCGACATACGTGCTCTTCAGCTTGGTGAGCTGCCGCCACTCCAACACCAGGCCCACGACCGCGTGCTCGGCGCGCAGCGCTTCCAGCGTGTCGGCGTCGGTGCTGCGCCCGGTCTTGATGCGGCG
>JAFARE010000010.1 GCA_019245575.1 Candidatus Dormiibacterota bacterium
TGTCGAAGCGCGATCAGGTCCCCGGGCCGCGGGTTAGATAAACCGCCGGGCCACTGACAGGAGAACCAGGAACGCGCGATGCTCGGACGAGATACCGATACCACCCTTGCCGCGATGATGCGCACTGCGGCGACGGTGCGCGCGGACAGGTGGTTCGACGTCGACGACGGCGAGCGCGGCCGCCTGCTGCTGCGGGCCTCGCTGGCCACGGTGGTGATCGGCGCGGCGCTCAGCGCGGTCGTGGCCCAGCTGGTGTCCAGCGCCACCCCGGCGCGCGCCGACGCCGGCGCGGACTCGTCGCTGTTCTCGTACACGAACCAGGACCGCGCCAGCAACGGCGTGCGGTCCGTCGTGTGGAACGGCACCCTCGGCGCCATCGGCGAGGGCGCTCGTTACGGCTGCGGCGGCATCACCGTGAACGGCCGCTCCGTCGACATGATCCAGCGCAACTACTTCTCACACGTTATTGCCGGATGTGGCCAGTACGTCTTCTCGATGATGTCCGCATACGGCATCCATTACCAGTCAGCCGGCGAGAACATCGGCTGGGTGTCCGGTGAAGGCAGCGGCGGCCAGGCTGCCGGCTACATCAACGGACAGTTCATGAACAGCCCCGATCACCGCTCCAACATCCTCAACGGCAACTACACGGACCTCGGCGTCGGCTCGGCGGTCAGCCCTCCGGGGGTCAGCTGGACGGGCGCCGGCTCGCCCGGCTACCAGGACGTGTGGATGTTCTCCGAGGAGTTCGCGCAGCTGCATTCGACGCCCCCGCCACCCCCGCCACCGCCCCCGCGACCGACGGGCGGCGGCCCGCCGCGCAACTCACCCGCCCCGGGCGCCCCCGGCCAGCCGCCCGTCACCACGGGGCCGGCGGCGACGCCCACGCCGTCCGCTACACCCACCCCGACGCCCGTCCCCGCGGGCCTGCTCCCCGCCATCGCCCCCGCCCCGCCCATCTACCAGTTCCAGGGACTGCTTCCAGGCTCCGTCGAATCGGTGCTGGAGGCGTTCCTCATCGCCTAGGAGGCCCGCCCTGACCCAGCTCGCACCCAGTCCCGTCGCCACCACACCCGATGCAGGTGCGGTGCTCGTCGCAGAGTCCCTGCGCAAGTCGTTCCACGTCAGCCGCCCCGCGCGGCAGGTGCTGCGCGGCATCTCCCTCACGGTGGGTCACGGCGAATTCGTCGCGGTGATGGGCGCGAGCGGCAGCGGCAAGAGCACGCTGCTGCACGTCCTCGGAGGCCTGGAGCGACCCGACTCCGGTTCCGTGCGGATCCAGGGCGTCGACATCTACTCGCTGGCGGACGGCGCGCGCTCCGCGTTCCGGCGCGACCACATCGGGTTCGTGTTCCAGTTCTTCAACCTGCTGCCGGCGCTGACCGCGGCGGAGAACGTCGCGCTGCCACTGCGCCTGCGCAACGAGTCGTGGTTGCGACCGCGCTCGCGGCGCGTTGCCCAGAGCGTGATCATGGAGCGCGTCACGACGCTGATGGACCAGTTGAACCTGCGCGGGCTGCAGGGGCACGGGCCCGATGAGATCTCCGGCGGCGAGCAGCAGCGCATCGCCATCGCGCGAGCGCTCGCCGCGGCGCCGTCGCTGTTGCTGGCCGACGAGCCCACCGGCAACCTCGACTGGAACAGCGGGCAGGAGGTGCTCTCGATGCTGGCGCGCCTGTGCCGCGCGCAGGCACAGACCGCGGTGCTCGTCACGCACGACGCGCAGGTCGCTGCCTATGCGGACCGCGTGCTCGTCATCCGCGACGGCGAGATCATCGACGAGATCGAGATGGGCCGGCGCGACGATCCAGGCAAGCGTCCCGACCATGCCCGGCTGGCAGCGCGGCTGGCCAAGCTCGAGCTGTGAGCGGCCTCTGGCCGCTGGTGTGGCGCGCGGTCGGCGCGCGCCCGCTGCGGAGCGCGCTGACCTCGATCGCGGTCGCGCTGGGCATCGCGGTCGTGCTCGGCGTGCAGATCACGATCAACGGACTGGACACGCAGGCGGCAGCCGCGCAGCAGCTGCGCGCCGGCGCCTCCGGCCTCGACGTGCGCGTCGACGCGGGCGCGGGCATCACGCCGGCGCAGGTGCTGCGGCTGGGCGGGATCCAGGGAGTCGCTCAGGCGGCGCCGCTGTATGAGAAGCGGGTGGCCGCTGCGCCCGCCGGCTCGGGACTGCAGGGTCTCACCGTCACGCTGGTCGGGTTGCAGGACGGCACCGCCGGGCTGCGCCCGGTGCACGTCGTGGCCGGACGGCTGCCCCATCCGGGCAGCATCAACGAGGTCGCGATCGACCAGGCGCTGAGCCAAGCGCTGGCGACCAAGCGCGGCACCGCGATCCACATCGGTGACCGCATCCAGATGATCACCGCGAGCGGCCCGGACCAGTTCGTCGTGGTGGGCACGACGGCGGGAACCTCAGCGGGACCCGCGTTCACTCGTTCCGCCGTCTTCGCCGACAACGCCGCGATGCTCGGCACCTTCCGTCTCGGGTTGCGCACGCCTTTGGTCGCGCTGCGCCTCTTCCCCAGCTTCAACGCGGCCGACGTCGCGGCGCAGGTGCACGCGCGGCTCGGCTCGCAGGTCACCACGTACGACCCGACCGGCGGCGGGCTCGCGCCCCTCGCCGACCTGCGCGCGCTGCTCGCTCTGGTCACGATGCTGAGCGTCGTCATCGGCGCCGGCGTCACCGCGAACAGCGTCGCGCTGGCGGTGCTCGAACGCCGCCGCGACATCGGCCTGCTGCGCGCCGCGGGAGCGTCGGCCACGCAGGTCTTCCGGATGTTCGCGGCGGAGGCCGCGCTGGTCTGCGCCTTCGCGGTGCCGGTGGGCGTCGGCGTCGGCGTCGCGCTCGGCTACTTCCTCGGCTCCCAGTACAGCCCGCCCGATCTTCCCTTCGGCGGGGTCAGCGTCAGCGCGTGGCAGGTCATCGCCGCCATCGCCGCCGGCGTCGGAGCCGCCCTGCTGGGCGGCATGGTGCCGGCGTTTGCCGCAGCGCGCGTGCCGATCCTCGACGCGCTCCGGCTGCATCCACAGCAAGGGCGGCAGCGCGTCAACACAGCGCTGCTCAGCCCAGCGGTGCTCTGCCTGGTCGGCGCGACGCTCTGTTTCATCAGCAGCGCCAGCGGGCTCGTCGCGCTCGGGGTCGCGCTGTTCCTGCTCGGTGTCGTCCTCACGCTCCCGGTGCTCATGCCATTGATCGGCGCCCTCGTCGCTCGCGCTGTGTCGCGGTTCTCGCCAGGCGCGGCAAACGCGGCCGCAGGGCTCGTGCGCAGCCGCAACCGCACATCGCTCACCGCCGCCGGACTCGCCGTCACCGTGGCCACGGCGGTCGCTGTCGGCACGCTCACCGCGAGCGCGCTCAGCGCCAGCGATGCCTGGGTGTCGCATCTCTTCGTCGGCGACATGGTCCTCAGCAGTCCCGTCACGCAGCGGGACACCGTGATGACCGCGGTGCGCCATGACCCGGATGTCATCTCGGCGACACCGCTGCGCTTCTTCTCCGAACCGGTGGCGGGCGCCGTGCTCGGCATCACCACCCTCGAGCCGACGGTGTACGCGGGACAGGGTGGCCTCGACGTGGTGACGCCGGACCGATCGCAGGCCCTCAACTCGCTGGAGAACAGCCCGAGCTTCGTCGTGCCGCAGCAGCTGGCGTCGGCGTCGGGGTGGCAGGTGGGGACACAGCTGCCCGTGCAGACCGCCAAGGGCACCGTCTACTTCACCGTGACCGGCATCGTGAGCCATTCATTCCCCGGCGGCGACGGCAGCGAGACGCTGGTCATGGCCAACGACCTGGCGCGCACGTATTTCGGCGCTGCCGCCTCGGGTTTCGACGACCTCGTCGTGACCACCGACGGGGCCACCGGCAATGTGCAGGCGACCGCTGCGAGCTATGGCATGCAGGGCGTGCAGGTCGACTCGATCAGCGGTGCCGCGCGGGATGCGCTGCAGCACTCCGTCGGACTGCTCGTGGCGCTGGCGGTCATCGCGGTCGGCATCGCAATGCTTGCGCTCGTCAACACGCTCGTGGTGAACGTGCGCCAGCGCACGCGGGAGCTCGCGCTGCTGCGCGCCGTCGGGATGGACCGGCGGCAGGCGTTCCGGCTCGTGGTGAGCGAATCCGGGTTGCTCGCGTTGACCACGGTGCTGCTCGGCGTCGGGGTGGGGTGCGTGATCGCGCTGCCCATGATGCGAGCCAGCTCAACGGCGACATTCACACCGGTCTTCGTCTTCCCCGCATCGGTGGCGGTGGCGCTCGTGCTGACGGTGGTGGTCAGCACGCTGCTGGCGGTGCTGGGACCGGCGCGCCGCGCCGCCAACGCTTCGGTGCTCGACGCGCTGCGGCACGAATGAAGGCGGCGCTCGCCGCCGTCGCCATGCTGCTGACCGGATGCGCCACCGGCGCAGCCGCGTCGACGACGCTCTCCGCCGACCCGCTGCACTACCTGCTCACGCTCAACGACATGGTCTCGCCGGACTTCACAGCGGGGGACGCGGCCCATCCGGTGGACGCCAGTGCCCTGGCCGGCGGCAGCCAGGCGGTGGCCCAGCGTCTGGCCGGCGAAGGGCTGCAGGCCGCGGCCACCGTGCGCTACTTCCGCAGCGTCGACCTGGCGACGTCCAACGGACCCGTGGATGTGATCGACACCGCCGAGCGCTTCTCGTCGGCAGCGGGCGCTGCGAGCAGCTATGCGAGCGATGTCGCAGTGCTGGACAGCGCGTCCGGTGCTGTGCCCGTCTCCACCGGGCACCTCGGCGACGAGGCGCACGCCGTCAGCGTCGTGCGCGCCACCGCGAGCGGCCTTGCCGTCGTGCAGATCACGCTCGAATGGCGCACAGCGAATGTGGTGAACGTGCTCGTGGTGCGCGGCCGCTACGGTGGCACCCGCTTGGACGACGCGTTGACGCTTGCGAGTCGGATCGTGACGATGGAGCGTTAACCTCATCCGCACTGGCACGTCGTAAGCAACTTGCGGCGACCCACGGTCTGACGAACGCGACCGTCACGGAGCCGCGGTGGTCCCCGCGGCGAGTGTCGAGGGGCGCAAGACGCCGAAGGCGTCTCGACCCCGTGTCGCGGGAGGCAGACCGTGGGTCGCCGCAGAGGCGTCGCTACGTGCGGCGGGGCTCCCAGCGGAAGCGGCGCACCGCGATGACGATCCCGACCACGCCCCACGCGGCCATGATCAGCAGGTCGTTGCCCACGAACCCGGTCGCGCTCTGGTGCGCGGGGTCGAACGCCGTGAACAGGGCGTTGATGAAGTGCTTCACCGGGAAGTACTCGGCGATCTTGGTCACCACCGACGTCGGATCGATGGGAAAGAAGGTGCCGGAGATGAACACCACCGGCAGCAGCACGCCGTTGACGATGGCCGGTGCGGCCTCGGCGTTGGGAATCGCCACCGTCATCGCCAGCCCCAGCGCGCAGAAGGTCATCGCGCCCACGGCCAGCGACAGCAGCAGCGGTCCGAAGTGATTGGGAAGGTGCACGCCGTACACGAGCACGCCGAAGCCCACCGTGAGCACCACGAGCAGCACGCTCACGATCACCGACGATCCGATCACACCGGCCAGGAACGCCCACGGTGGCAGGGGCGTGCCGCGCAGTCGCTTGAGGATGCCGTCGTCGCGCCGGATCGAGATCGAGGCAGCGATGTTGGTGAAGCACGCCCCGATCACGCCGAAGGTCACCAGCGCGGGGATGTAGTAATCGTCGTACTTGACTTTTACTCCGTTGACCGGCGCGTTGGTGTCCTTGAAGATGGTGGCGAAGACCACGAGGAAGATGATCGGGAACAGGAAGGCGAAGAATGCGCTGGCGGGGTTGCGCCAGAAGAGCTTCTGCTCGTAGCGCACCTGGCGCGCTGCGACGGTCGCGTCACTCATCCGAGGTGAGCTCCAGGTAGACGTCCTCCAGCGTGGGGCGCACCACCTCGAGGTTGGGCAGCTCGATGCCGCGCCCCAGCGCCCACGTGGTGAGCTCGTTGACGGTGCGCGTCGCCGTCGACGTCGCGATCACCGCGGTGCCGTCGCGCACGTCGGCCTTCACGGGGATGTCCTCCATGCGAACGCCCTGCGGCACCGAGAACCGGATCTGCGTCTGCCCCACAGTGCGCGCGCGCAGGTTGCCCGGGGTGTCCTCCGCCACGACCCTGCCCTGCGCGATGACGCAGATGCGGTCCGCGAGGTGCTCCGCCTCGTCCATGTAATGGGTGGTCAGCACGATCGTCTTCCCCAGCGTGCGCATGTTGCGCACCACCTCCCAGGCGTTGCGCCGCGCCGACGGATCGAAGCCGGTGGTCGGCTCATCCAGGAAGATCAGCTCGGGGTCCCCCACCAGTCCCAGCGCCACGTCCAGGCGCCGCTGCTGCCCGCCGGAGAGCCGCCGCACCCGCTCGTCCGCCTTCTCGCTCAGCCCGACCAGCTCGAGCACCTCGCCGGTGGGGCGGGGATGCGGGTAGTAGCCGCGATACATCTCGATCAGCTCGCGCGCCGTGAGCAGCGGCGGCACGGCGGCCTCCTGGAGGACGAGCCCGACCCGCTCGCGCAGGCTCCGCCCCGCAGTGCGTGGATCCTGGCCGAGCACGCTCACGTCGCCCGAGTCGCGCTGCCGGTAGCCCTCGAGGATCTCGACGATCGTCGTCTTGCCGGCGCCATTGGGGCCGAGCAGCCCGAAGACCTCCCCCTCCTTCACCTCGAAGCTGACCCCGCGCACCGCCTCCAGGGCGCCGTACGACTTGCGCAGGTCACTGACGACGATCGCTGCCACCAGGTCCCCTCGTCCGACGATGGTCACAAATTCGTTGCGTCATGGTGCCAGAGAGCACGTGAGGCGCCGTTGACAATGGCTCGGCCCCATGACGATCACGGCCACCAACGTTGACGCGCTCCGCCAGGGCTGGGAGGACGTGGCGGCGACCCTCGCCCCGGGTGTCGACGAGCTTCCGGTGCTGCTCGAGACCCGGCTGGAGGAGGCCGTCCGCGACGATCGCCTGGACGAGACATCTCTGCTCGCCGTGGTCGACGAAGCGTGGCGCATCGCGTCGCGGAGCATCGACCAGGAGCAGGCGATCTTCTTCGCCCGGCGGATGCAGCAGGCGGTCTACGAATTCCTGCTCTCCCTCGACGCCATCGTCGAGCCCGTCGACGAGACCCCGCAGAGCGACACCGCCACCCCGCGCGGCGGCCCGCTGATCGGAGTCGAGGAGGTCGCCTCCTTGCCGCGCCACGAACCGCCGGTGCCGCACGTCGTCGTCGAGCCCGCCGCGCCGGAGGCCGGCGCGGACGAGCCCACGGCGGAGACGCCGGAGCCGGCCACCGAGGCAGCCGAGCCGCCGGTGCCTGAGGCGGTGTCGGAGCCTGAGCCGCCCGCACCCGCGCCCGAGCCGCCCGCCCCGGAGCCTGACGAGCCGCCGGTGCCTGAGGCTCACTCGCTGGAGCCGCCGCGGCGCCGCTTCACCCTGTTCCGCCGCAACGGGACGACCACGCTCGACGGAGAGATCGAGGCTGCCGGCGAACCGGAGCCGGAACTTGAACCGCAGGCGGAGGCGGAGGCGCTGCCGGAGCCGGCGCCACCCACTGCAACCGCGCCGCCCCAGACCGAGCTCGAGGACCTGCGTCAGGTGCTCGAGGAGGACGACGAGCCGCTGCCGGTCCCGCCGCCGCACTTCGTGGCCCCGAGGGACGGCTTCCACCTGACCGAGTTCAACCGCCCCGCACCACCGGCTCAGGCGGCGCCTCCGCAGGCCGATGCCGCCCCTGCTCCCACGCCGCCGCCGATCATGCGCGCGGCCGAACCGGCTCCGGCCCGGCCCGAGTCGGCCGAGAGCCGGGGCTGGCGGATCCGGAACCTGCGCCGCCGCCGCGAGGAGACCGGCGCACCCCAGCCCGGCGCGGATGCGTCCCCGGACGACGCGGAGGAGGAATCGGATCTCCTGTCCACGCAGTCGGAGTCGCGCTTCGACACCGATCCCGAGGTGCTCGACGCTCGCCGCCAGATCAACGATCGCCTGCGCCGCCGCCGCTGCGACGAGGCGGCGTCGCTGCTGCAGCGGCTCGCCACGGATGCGGGTGGCCGCGAGGTCGCGGAGCTCGCGCTGGACGCCGGTGACCGCTGCCGTGCGCTGGGCAAGGCCAACGCCGCGCTCAGCTGCTACCTCGCCGCCTCGCGCGCCGACCCAGTGCTCGAGGCGCCGCTGCTGCGCCTGGCGGACATCTGCATCGACGACAAGGACATCGACCTCGCCGCGTCCTACCTCGAGCGCGTGGCGCGGCTGCACCGGCTGCGCGGCGACCGCCGCGGCGCGCTCCGCGTGTACCGCAAGATCGCGACCATCGCGCCGTATCGCGACGACATCCTGAACCTTCTGATGCACGTGCAGGCCACCGGAAGGTTCGAGGACGAATGACGTTTCGAGCCGCAGGACCGCATCACGGGGCGCGTCGCCAAGACGCCAAGTGGCGCGATCCGTTTGTTACCGAAAGGCGATCTGACGCCGTCGAGATTGGTCCACACTCGGGTCGATTGGCGGCTCTTGCAACGCCGCTCACGTTCGCTCGGATGACGGGCAGCGTGACCGACAACACCAACAGCAACTGACCGCGAGGAGATCACGTGGCCATCCAGGCGAGCAAACCGAACAGTCGAATCTTCCTTCTCCTGGGAGTCGTGCTTGCAGCCCTCGCGTTCGGCGGTGTGCTGTTCGCACTCCGCTCGTCGGGTGGCGGTCAGACGGTGAACATCGTCGTCACCACGACCAACGTGCCCGCCGGCACCGCGCTCACCGCGCAGATGGTCACGACCTCGTCGGTGCCGATCGCCGCAGTGCCGGGTGATGCCTTCACGACGGCCGCGTCGGTGGTGGGCAAGACGACCACCGTCGCCGTCGCGCAGAACACACCGCTCGTGCCCGCGTTCTTCTCCGCGCCACCCATCACCACGACGACGACGTCGAGCTCCGGCTCGACCACGCCCGTGTCGGTGGAGACGCAGATCACCAAGGGCTACGTGGCCATGGCCATCCCCTCGGCGAGCGGCGTGCCGCCGCAGGACACGAACATCAACGGCAACGGCGCGACCTCGCTCAATGGTGAGGAAGTGTCCGCCGGTTACTACATCATGCCCGGCGATCACATCGACATCCTGGTCGACACCGGAAGCGGCGGCGTCCGCTTCGGATTCCAGGACGTCCCCGTGCTGCGCGTCGGCACTGCCGCGAGCGGCAGCGGCGCGCCCTCCGTGCTGATCGTCGAGGTGCCGCGCAGCCAGGCCGAGATGCTCACCGAGCTCGTGGTCGGGCCGACGCATCCGTTCGTCGTGAAGTACGTGCTCCGGCCGCAGTCGGAGTGGGGCAAGATGGCGCCCGACAACTCGACCTACACGCCGAACTACGAGAACACCACAGGCCCGGGCGTGCCCACTCCCAACGACCCTGTGGTCAGCATGGGCTCACTCGACGCGCTGTTCGGTCGCTGACGCGGCATGAGCGCTGCATCCCTGATCGCGGCCGCGCTCGTCGCGTCCTCGGTGCTCGCGTTCGTGGCCTTCTTCCTCACCCGGGGCAGCCGCGAGTCCGAGGAGATGGCGCGGCGCCTCAACCAGTACGGCGGCAGCGCGGTGGCCGCGGGGCCGCCGCGGGTCAAGACGGGCAACGCGCTGCGCGACCTGCTCGACTCGGTCACCTCGGGCCTCAACCCGGTGCTCTCGCGCACATCGCACACCGGCAAGCTGGCGGACGACCTGCAGAAGGCCGACATCAAGCTCAAGTCGTCCGAGTGGATCCTCGCGGTCGCCGGCCTCGGTGTGCTGGTGGGCCTCATCGCGGCACTGCGGTTCGGCAGCGTCGTCGCGTTCCTCCCCTGCCCCTTCATCGTGTGGATCCTCTCGGGACTCTTCCTCCGCCTGCGCCAGGGCCGGCGCTCGCGCGCGTTCAACAACCAGCTGGGTGACACGCTCACGCTGCTGAGCAACGCGCTGAAGGCCGGCCACTCGTTCGCACAGGCGCTGGCGACGGTCAGCAAGAACGCCAACCCTCCCATCGCCGACGAGTTCGGCCGCGCGACGCGCGAGATCGCGCTCGGCATCACGGTCGACGATGCCCTCACGCACATGGTGCAGCGCAACAAGTCGGACGACTTCGACCTCATGGTCACTGCGGTGCAGATCCAGCGCGTGGTGGGCGGCAACCTCGCCGAGATCCTCGACACCATCGCGTTCACAATCCGCGAGCGGGTGCGCATCCAGGGAGAGATCCGCACGCTGACCGCGCAGGCGCGCGCGTCGGGAATCATCATCACGCTGCTGCCGATCTTCCTGGCGGTGCTGCTCAGCTTCATCTCGCCGAGCTACTTCGGCCCGATGCTCACCGACCCGTTCGGTCACATAATGCTCGGGGTGGGCGTGTTCTCGATCGCGATCGGCGCGGGCATCATCCAGAAGATCGTGAAGATCGAGGTGTGATGTGAGTCCTCTCGACATCGGGATCGCCGTCGCGGCCGGCCTCGGCGTGCTGCTCATCGTGTACGGCCTCACGGTCAGCATCGCGCCCAAGCCGGGCGACCTCCTCGAGGCGCGCCTCGCGCAGTTCACCGAGGGCGGCCGCATGCCGACGACGCTCACCGAGGTGGAGATGTCGCTGCCGCTCTTCGAGCGCGTCGTCCGCCCTGCGCTCGACGCCGTCGGCAAGTTCCTGATGCGCCGTGCCCAGGCGGGCACACAGCAGCAGCTGCAGGAACAGCTGAACCTCGCGGGCCGGCCCTGGGGCCTGACCGCGAGCGGCTTCACCGCGCTGCGCCTGCTCTCGCTGGTGCTGCTCACGTGCTTCGGGTTTGCCGTGTCGCTGCTGCTCCAGTTCGAAATGCCGATGTGGCTCTGCGGACCGGTGGGCGGCGGTGTCCTCGGCTACCTGGTGCCGCAGATGGTGCTGAAGCGCCGCATCAAGCGGCGCCAGAAGGAAATCCTGCTCTCGATGCCGAGCGCGCTCGACCTGCTCACCATCAGCGTGGAGGCGGGGCTGAGCTTCGATGCGGCGCTGGCGCGCGTGGCCGACAAGTACAAGAACGCGCTGACGCAGGAGCTCACCCAGATGCTCAACGAGGTGCGTCTCGGCCGGCCGCGGCTCGAGGCGCTCGACGACCTGGGCAAGCGCTGCAAGGTCGAGGAGCTCAGCAACTTCGTGCAGGCCGTCATCCAGAGCGAGCAGCTGGGTGTCGGCGTCGCCAACGTGCTGCGCATCCAGTCCGAGGAGATCCGCCGGCGCCGCCGCCAGCGCGCCGAGGAACAGGGCCAGAAGGCGCCGCTCAAGATGCTCTTCCCGATGGTCGGCTGCATCTTTCCCACGCTCTTCATCGTGCTGCTGGGACCTGCCGTCATCGAAGTCGCCCACGAGTTCGGCGGGAAGTAGCCCGCTGCTGCCGTGACGCTCACGCACGAAACGCTTCCCAGCGGTGGCGATTCGGCCGGCGCCGATGTGACGCCGTGGGACGAGTGGCTCGCCGAGTCGACTGACGTCGCGCTCACCGACCCCAGCTCGCAGTCCTGGCTCGACCGCCTCGCCGCCGAGCTCCCGGTGCACGCGATCGCGTGTCGCGACGACGAGGCGAACCTGGCCGCCGTGTGGCAGCACATGCTGCCGGCGCTGAGCGCGTTTCGCCCGACCGAGGTCGACGACGTGGTGACGCAGCGCATCGCCGCCGCGGCGCGCCGCGGCGCCGCGGAGGCGCTGCTGGACCTGGTGCGCGTGGAGCGCGCGCGGGTGAGCGCCGAGGACGAGGCCGACCTGGAGACGGAGTTCTCCGGGGCGCGCGCGCTGCGCCGCCTGCTCGACGGCATTCAGCTCGAGCGCGGCACGCTCACGCGCCGCGCGTCGGCCCAGTTGCTGGAGATGCTCTGCGCGCTCGCGCTGGACCTGGAGATCACCGAGCGCAGCGCGGCCGAGGCAGCGCCGCAGGTGCACCAGGCGCTGGTGGACATGCGCCGCCACATCACCGACGCCGCGGAGCGCATCCGCACGCTGCCGGCAAACGTGGACGTGCCCGACGAGACGGACGGCACGTTGCCGGGCGCGGTCAACCAGATCCTGGCGCGCTACCGGCGCACGCTCGACGTGTCGCTCAACTGGCGCGGCGACGACCTCATGTCGCTGGAGTCCGCCAACGCGCTGCTGTGGGTGGTGGACGAGCTGCTCAACCAGCTGCGCCATGCACACGCGCCCTCGGCCGAGGTCGACGTCAACGTGGACCACTTGGTGTCGCTGCTGGTGACGACGCCGTCCCAGGCATTCTCGGTGGACGACATCGAGCCGCAGTGGTTGCTGCGCAGCCAGCTGCGATTGCAGCTCGCCGGCGGCGACCTGCGGGTGCTCGGCCACGACGAGGGCACCAGCGTCGAAGCAGAGCTGCCGCGATGACACCGATGGTCGCTGCGCTGGACACCACCCCGGCGCAGTTCACGGCCGACCTCGTGCTCGTCTTCCTCGTGGCCCTCAACGCCTATCTCGGCTGGCGCTTCGGACTGCTGCGTCGGGTGCTCAGCCTGATCGGCCTCTACGTCGCCTGCCTCGCGGCCACGAATGTGGGGAATGCCGTCGCTTCGGCGGTGCATGCGGGCAGCCTGTCCGCCAACGCCTGGGCGTTCATCGCGGTGCTGGCCGTCGTCGTGGTGACCTTCGAGGTCCTCGGCTTTCTGTTCAACGACAAGATCCAGAAGGTCGCGGTGGTGCTCTTCAACAGGGTCGCGGGCCTGGTGACGGGCGCGCTGCTCGGTCTCGCCCAGGCCCTGGTGCTGTTCCTCGTCGCGTACGCGGTCGCCAACGCTCCGTCCAGTGCGGCCGGCGCCTCGCACGACCGCGCCGCGCCCGCGGACGCCATCCAGTCGGCGACGCTCTCCGGCCAGGCGGTGCGCGCCACCCCTGAGGTGCATGCGCTGCTCGCTCCGGTGCTGCCCGACGACCTCGCGACACACCTCTCTGAGGGTGTGCACGTGGCCACCCCGCCCGTCTGACGCCGGTCGCTCGCTGATCGCCGGCGTCTACGCGGGCAGCGCCGCCTCGCCGTCGCCGTTGCTGGGGAAGAACGACCGCACCACCGTGCCCAGCCCGACCAGGTTGAACGGCTTGGTGATCATGTTGTTGGCGCCGGCGTTGCGGGCACGCTCGATGTCGTCGTCGCCCGAAAGCGCGCTGAACATGAGCACGGGGATGCCCGTCGTCTCGGGGTTGTTGCGGATGCGGCGGCAGGCTTCCAGCCCGTCCATGCCGGGCATCATCACGTCGAGGATGACGAGGTCCGGACGCTGCAGCGCGATCTGGGCCAGGCCGTCCTCGCCGTTGTACGCGGTGGCGACGTCGTACCCCTCGATCGAGAGATACATCGCCACGATCTGCAGCAGCCGCGGGTCGTCGTCGACGACCAGCACCCGTCCCTTGGTCACCGGCCGGGGTCCGTCTCTTCAGCGACCCGAAGCACCGGTGTCCCCGCTGCGCGTGACATCGTGTCCGCGATCTCGCGCTCGCGCGTGAGCCCGCGCTGGATCGCCTCGAGCAGGCGGTGGTTGAACAGCTTGCGTTCCTCCACGTCCTGCTCGGCGCTCACGCTCTCGCCGTCGCGCCGGTGCTGGATCCACGGCGGCACCACCCGGTCGAGCACGTTGGAGCCTACCTTCACCTCCACCTCCGCGTCGCGCGACTCCGTCACGAGGATGCTGACCCGGTGCTTCTCGCCCGCGTGCGTGACCAGCTTCCACGCGCGTTCCCATGCGCGGTGCCGCTCGACGCCGATGAACACGAGCGCCACGGGGTCGGCGATCAGCTGCCCGCCGGTCGCGGCGTCGAGCTCGCGGAGCATCAGGCGCCACACGTCCGCGTCGATCTGCCGGGCCACCCATCCCACCAGCGACGGGGCACGGTTCTCCAGGTCGGGCAGCGGAATCGACTGGGCCGCGTCGGCCGGGAGCGAGCTCACCACGCCGGCGTGGCGGCGGCAGAAGATCCGCTCGTCGACCACCATGCGGTGCGCCGGGCACCAGGCGGTGCGACACGCGCGGTCGCGTCGGTCGACGTAGTCGCAGGCGATGCCGGTCGTCGCGCCGCAGCCGCTCTCACTGCAGGGCAGCGTCCCCTGCCGGGCGGCCAATTCGGCGGCGCGATCCTCGGCGCTGGTGTCGACCACCGGCGCGGGCTTCGACCTGCGGAACAGCGGCATCTAGACGTGGACCTCGACCTTCACCAGACGAAAGGAATGATCCGCCAGGTGTACCGCGCATAGTCGGCATACCCCGGGAACGCCCGCGTCAACAGCCGCTCTTCGAACGAGGCGCGGAGCAGCTGCACGCCGATGAAGGGAACGAATGCGAGCGCCGCCCAGAGCGTCGGCTCGGACAGCAGGATCGCGGACGCCACCAGGATCTCGGCCGCATAGAGCGGGTGGCGGATCACGCGGTACGGCCCCTCGGTGACCATGCGCCGGGCCTCGGGGATGATGCTGAGGCTGCGGCGGAGGTAGAGCAGACCCCAGATCGCCAGGATGAACCCCGCGACGGTCACGGGCGTGCCCGCGCTCCGCAGCCACGCCGGCGCGTGGTACACGACCGGCGCCGGAAAGGCGCCCACGACGAGCAGCATCACGGTGCCCGTGAGGCCCGCGGCGCGGGCGATGAGCCGGCCGTCACGCGCTCGCGGACGCGGCCTGCCCAGGTAGATAGCGACAGGAATGGCACAAAAGAGGAAGTAGAGGCCGACGGGGAGCGGTCCGCCCATGACATCGAGCGGGCGCACCGGCGTGGGCAGGCCGTGGACCTGGCTCAGGAGGTTGAGGAACACCCGCCAGCCGAGCACGCCGAAGAAGACCGCCGGGACGGCCCGGCCGAAGAC
Organism: Candidatus Dormiibacterota bacterium; assembly: GCA_019245575.1. Taxonomy (GTDB): domain Bacteria; phylum Chloroflexota; class Dormibacteria; order Aeolococcales; family Aeolococcaceae; genus JAFARE01. The sequence continues at coordinate 14,868 of JAFARE010000010.1, forward strand.
GAGGAAGCGCAGCATGTCCAGGTGGGCGCTCAGGCCGGCCGGGACCGAACCGTGACGCACCCCTGGGCGCGACGCCGGCAGTGCCATGGCTCGAGTTTAGGCAGGTGCCTACGAGAGAACCATTCCGTGGCGCGGTTGTCATGAAGTTACAACGGCGTCGCGGCCGCTGGGGACGGATTGGCCCTGTCGTACCGTTTGTTACGGTTCCTTAGCACCCAGGACATTCCCGTGCAACTTCGGGGCCTCATAGTCGGCGCATAAGTCAGAACGCAGCCCCCTGCGCTCTGAGAGAATCTGCACCGAAGGAGGTGAATCCGGAATGCTGAGCAATCTCTACCTTCGTCTTCGCGAGGCCATGGCCCGTAAGCGCGACGAGGATGAGGAAGGTCAGGGCATGGTTGAGTATGCGCTCATCCTCGTCCTGATTGCGATCGTTGTCATCGTCATTTTGACCGTGGTCGGCAAGCAGGTGAACAACGTGTTCTCCAACATCTCCAGCTCGCTGGGCACGTAAGCCGGCGACAAGAAGAAACTTGAAGAGCCGCCCTTCGGGGCGGCTCTTTCTTTTTGTCCGCCGACGCGGCGGACATTCGACGTTTCTGGCAAGCGGGGCGAAGATTGCGCCGGGGACGCGGTCGAAGCCCCCCTCACCCCACGAAATCTGCGATTTCGTGGGGGCCCCGGGACATGGGACCTCGCCGCTCGACACTCGGCTCGACTCACGCTCCGAGCCGTGCTGTCTCGCCTCCGTGACGCCCCGGCTCCACCTTTGCCCCGCTCGCCGATGACGCCAAGGTCGACGGCGGCGGACAAAAAGAAAGCTAGCGGCCGAAGAGACCTCTGCGCTTCTTCTTGTCGCCGGCTCCGGCACCGACCTGCTCGGGGATGACGAGCGACACGATGTCCCGCACCGCGCGGCTGATCTGCGCGTCGGGATGCAGCGTCACGAAGGGTGATCCGCGCGTGACCGACTCCCCCACCACCTTCGCGTCGTACGGCAGCTGCGCGGCCACGGGCTGGCGCAGGTTCTGCTCGATCGACTCGCGGTTGAAGTCGGAGTGGCCGTCCGACTGGTTGACGATGAGCAGCACCGCGTTGGGGTCGACGTTGAGCGATTCCAGGACCTTGAGACCCAGCTTCGCGTTCTTGATCGCGGGGATGGTCAGCGTCGTGATCACCAGGATGCGCTGCGCCATCTCGATGACCTCGAGGTTGAACTCCGACAGGTGCGTGGCGGTGTCCACCACCACGTAGTCGAAGGACTTGCGCAGCTCGGCCAGCACGACGCGCACGTGGTCGGCTGTGATCAGGTCGGCCAGCTCCGGGCTGATCGGCGCCAGCATCACGCGCACGTTCCCCGGCCCGGTGCCGAGGATGTCGTTGAACATCTCCGCCTCGAGGCCCTCCCCCGCTTCCACGACGTCGGTGACACTGCGGCTGTGGTTGAGCGCGAGCATCACGCCCACGTCGCCAAACTGCAGGTCCAGGTCGAGCAGCGCGACGCGCGCGTTGGTCTCGTTCGCCAGGGCCACAGCCAGGTTGGTGGCCAGGAGCGTCTTGCCCACGCCGCCCTTGCCCGAGAAGAGCGCGATCACGTTGCCGGCCGCGGCGGGGCGCGGCGTCTCAGCCTCCGGCGTCTTCGGTGACAGCGCGCTCTTCTTCTGCTCGAGCTGGTGCACCTTGCGGATGGCGGCGATCAGCTCGTCGTGGCTGAACGGCTTGATCAGGTACTCGCGCGCACCCGCCTGCATGGCGCGACGCAGGTAGTCGCGCTCGCCCTGCACCGACATGATGATCACCGGCGAGGAGGGCAGCTCCGCGGTCAGCCGCTCGGTCAGCTGGATGCCGTCCATGACCGGCATGTTCACGTCGGTGAGCACGATGTCCGGATTGAGGCGCTGCGCCTCGTCGAAGCCCTCCTTGCCGTCGCCGGCCGTGCCGACGACCTCGACGTCCTCCTCGAAGCTGAGCAGCTTCTGCAGGTTCTCGCGCGTGCTCGCTATGTCGTCGACGATCAGGAGACGGATCACTCTGTCAGCTCACTGTGAGGCGCGCGGCCTGCACGGGATCGACGCGCACGCCCGGTCCCATGGTGGCCGCCAGCGTGACCGTCCGCACATAGGTGCCCTTTGCCGCGGACGGCTTGGCGCGCACGATCGCATCCATGAGCGCGGCGAAGTTGTCGCGCAGCTTGTCGTCGTCGAACGACGCCTTGCCGATGGCGACGTGCACGATGCCGAAGCGGTCGACGCGGAACTCGACCCGGCCGCCCTGCACGTCACGCACGGCCTTGCCGATGTCGAACGTGACGGTGCCCGCCTTGGGATTGGGCATCAGCCCGCGCGGGCCCAGGATCTTGCCGAGGCGGCCGACCATGCCCATGAGGTCGGGGGTGGCCAGCGCGACGTCGAAGTCGATCTGACCCTCCTGCACCTTCTTGACCAGGTCCTCACCGCCGACGATGTCGGCGCCCGCGTCCAGCGCCTCGCGCGCCTTGTCGCCCAGAGCGAACGCGGCGATGCGCCGCGTCTTGCCGGTGCCGTGCGGCAGCAGCACGCTGCTGCGCACCATCTGATCGGCGTGCTTGGGATCAACGCCCAGACGCACGTGCGCCTCGATCGACGCGTCGAACTTCGTGGTCGCCGTCTGGCGCACGAGGTTCATCGCCTCGACGGGCTCGTAGACCCTGCCGTCCTCGATCGCCGCGGCGGCCTCGCGGTACTTCTTGCCGTGCCTGCCTGCCAATTTCAACCTCCGTGGTGCGAGCGGACGCTGGGGCGTCCTCCCACTTGATGCCTCAGTTGACGTTCAACCCCATGGAGCGGGCGGTCCCTTCGATGATGCGCATGGCCTGCTCGACATCGTGTGCGTTGAGATCGACCATCTTCGTCTCGGCGATCTCACGCACCTGCTGGCGAGTGACGCTGCCCACCTTCTCCCGGTTGGGCGTCGCGGATCCCTTCTCGACGCCGGCAGCCTTCTTGAGGAGGTCGCCGGCCGGCGGCGTCTTGGTGATGAAGGTGAATGTGCGGTCCTCGTAGACCGTGATCTCGGCGGGGATGATGCTGCCCGACTGCGGCGCGGTGCGCTCGTTGTACGACTTGCAGAACTCCATGATGTTGATGCCGTGGGGACCGAGCGCGGTGCCCACGGGCGGCGCGGGCGTCGCCTTGCCGGCCGGGATCTGCAGCCGGATGACGGTCTTGACCTTCTTCTTTCCCATCGCTTCTACGCCGAAAAATCCGCACCCGCCCACCGCGATTTTTCGGCGCGGGCATCGGTGTCGGCTACCGGCGAGATGAACTCGCCTTCGCCGACGTTACATATGGCAGAGAGCTTCATCGTAAACGTTCCACTTGGAGGAGGTCGAGCTCGACGGGCGTCTCGCGCCCGAACATGTTCACCAGCACCTTCAGCTTGCCCTTCTCCACGTTGATGTCGGTGACCTTGCCGTGGAAGTCGGTGAACGGACCGTCGATGACGCGCACGTTCTCACCCACCTCGTACTCCACCGACACCTTGGTCGGCGCCTCGGCCTTGACCTGCTTCTGGATGCCGCGGATCTCGTTCTCCTGCAGCGGCACCGGCTTGTTGCCCGAGCCGACGAACGAGGTGACG
>JAFARE010000036.1 GCA_019245575.1 Candidatus Dormiibacterota bacterium
GTCGAATTCGGCATCTACGAGGGGCTGTTCCCCTCGTGGTTCGGCGATGCGCGAAGCGGCATCGTCGAGCGGCTGGTGCGGCTGGCCGGGTGGGTCCCGGAGGACGTCGAGCTGGGCTTCCATCTCTGCTACGGGGATGCCCACCACAAGCACTTCAAGGAGCCCGAGGACAGCTCGAAGCTCGTTGACATCGCCAACGCCCTCAGCGAGGAGGTGCACCGCCCGCTGCAGTGGATCCACATGCCGGTGCCGCGCTCCCGCATCGACGACGCGTACTTCGCGCCGCTGCGCGACCTGCGCCTGCGCGACGACACGTGGCTCTACCTCGGCCTGGTCCACAACAGCGACGGCGTCGAGGGGACGCGGGAGCGCATCGCCGCGGCCCAAAGGTCGCGCGACCGCTTCGGCGTCGCCACCGAGTGCGGCATGGGCCGGCGCCCGCCCGAGACCATTCCGGGACTGCTGCGGACCCATGCCGAGGTGTCGGCGCCGCTGGCGCTCTCGCCTCGCTGAGCCTCCGGCTCAGGTCGCCGCGATGTTCAGCTCGCTGACGTCGAACATGCTCATGTGCGTCGGCGCCTGCAGCGGCACCCCGGCGCGCTGGAAAGCCTCCATCAGGCCGCCCTGGCGCCAGCGCTCGAGGGCCTCCGGGCTCTCCCAGATCTCCACCATGCACCAGTTGCCACTGCGCGCCGGGCCGGCGGCGTGGAACAGCGAGCCCTCCGGGCCACTCTTGTCGCCGAGCTGCTCGCGCACCGCGCTGCCGATGCGTTCCTGGACCTCCGCGTCCCCGCCGGGGAACTCCAGCACCACTCCGATTGCCATTCACCCACTCCTTTCACGACCGCCGTCCGGGCCCAATCCAAGTTGACGTTGGCCTTCAGCCGAGCCTACGATGTATCTCACTTTTTGGGAATGGCAAGCCGTATTTCAGGATCAGCCCCATGACTGAAGCTGCCGCCGAGCACGCCGACTTCTACGAGGACGTCGCCCGGCTCAACGCTGTGCCCCTCTGGAGCCTGGCTGCGTCCACCTCGCCCGAGCCCCGGGTGTTCGAGCAGCCGCACGTCTGGCGCTGGAGCGACCTCTATCCGCAGCTGCTGCGCGCGGCTGAGGTCGTGGAGGTGGGCACCGAGCAGGCCGAGCGCCGCGTGCTGACCTTCAAGAACCCCGGGCTGCCGCCCATGGCCGTCGGCGCCACGCAGACGCTCGTCGCGTCACTGCAGATCCTGCTGCCCGGCGAAACCGCTCCGGCGCACCGGCACACGTACAACGCGCTGCGATTCATCCTGTCCGGCAGCGGCTGCTTCACCACCGTCGAGGGTGAGGCGATCCCGATGAACCGGGGTGACCTGGTCCTCACGCCGCACTGGAAGTGGCACGACCACGCGCACGACGGCCAGAACGAGCCGATGGTGTGGATGGACGGCCTCGACTTTCCCTTCGTGCTCAACCTGCGCTCCGCGTTCTACGAGGACTATCCGGGCAAGGAGTCGCAGGCTGTCACGCGGCGCTCCGGTGAGAACGTCGCGCAGTTCGGCGGCGGCATCGTGGGCCAGCCGTGGCGCCGCGATGGCGCGCTGTTCTCGCCGCTGCTCGTGTACTCGTGGGACGCCGCGCGCGGCGCGCTGCAGCGCCTGCAGGACACAACCGAAGCGGACCCGTGGGACGGCTACATGATCGAGTACCTCAACACCGCCAGCGGCGGCCACGTGCTCGCCACCATGGCCGCCTATTTGCATCTCCTTCCCGCCGGCTTCCGTTCCCGGCCGCAGCGGCGCACGCCCAGCTCGGTCTTCTGCGTTGTGAGCGGGAGCGGCTTCAGCGTGGTCGCGGGGCAGAAGCTCGAGTGGTCGGAGCGCGACATCGTCGCGCTGCCCGGGTGGAGCTGGCACGAGCACGTCGTCGAGAAGGACACCGTGCTCTTCCGGATGAGCGACGTGCCCATGCTTGAGCCGTTCGGGCTGGTGCGCGAGCAGCGCGCAGAGCGGCTGCCGGCTTCGCAGCCCGAACAGCAGCAGGTCGCCGCAGGAGCGGGCGGTTGACGGCAACCGCAGCGCTGTCCCGTCTGGGCGCGGAGGAGCTGCGCGAGCGGGCGCGTTCCCTGCTGCCCCGGCTCAGAGAACGAGTGGAGGTCACAGAGGAGCGCCGCCACATACCGCCGGAGACCATCGAGGACTTCCGCGACCTGGGGCTGCTGCGCATCCTCCAGCCGGCGCGGTTCGGCGGCCACGAGCTCGGATACGACGTCATCAACGACATCGCCATCGACCTGGCCGGCGCGTGCGCATCGAGCGCGTGGTGCTTCGTCATCCTCAACACCGGCAGCATGCTCGCCGGCTTTCCGGACGAGGCGCAGCACGACGTGTGGGATGCGAAGCCAGACGCGATCACGTGCGGCGTCTTCGCGCCCACCCCGCACGTGGCCCAGCAGGACGGCGGCTACGTGGTGCACGGGCGCTGGCCGTTCGCCAGCGGCAGCGACCACTCTGACTGGGCGATGCTCGCCGGGCTCAATCTCGCCGGTGGCATACCCGAGCTTCGCTTCTTCCTCTTCCCGCGCAGCGACTACAGGATTGAGGACGACTGGTACGTCAGCGGGCTTCGCGGCACCGGCAGCAAGACGATCGTCATCGACGAGCCGACGTTCGTGCCCGCGCACCGCAGCATCGACATGGGCACGCAGCGGGAGGGCAAGACGCCGGGCAGCCAGGTCAACACGTCGTGGCTGTACCGCATCCCCCTCGCCGCCACCTTCCCGGCGGGCGTGGCGGTGATCGGCGTCGGCATCGCCCGGGCGGCGTATGCCGCATGGGTCGAGGAGAACCGCACCAAGATGAACTACGGCGTCATCAAGGTGGCCGACTCGGTCGCCATGCAGATGCGCTGCGCGGATGCGGCCGCGCGAATCGACGCCGCCGACCTGCTTCTGCGCAACGACGTCGACTCCGCGCAGGCGCGCATCGCAAACGGCGAGGAGCTGACGTTGCTCGACAGGGCGCGGGCGCAGCGCAACGCGGCGTTCGCCACGCGCCTCTGCGTCGAGGCGGTGGACAACCTGTTCGAGGCGAGCGGCGGCAGCGGCCTGCACGATGGACATCCCGTGCAGCGAGCCTGGCGCGACATGCACGCGGTGGCTGCGCACATCTCGTTGCGCTGGGACGGCAATGCAGAGCATTATGGGCGTATCACCTGGGGCCGCACCCCGGGCAATCCGTTCTTCTTCTAGGCGTATCAGGTGAGGGAATCAGGAGGGCAGACCATGGACCAATTGACTGACAGCCGAGGGCGGACGCGTTCGCGTGCCGCCGCCATCGTGATGGCTGTTGCGGCGGCGACGATCGGAGTCGGGATGGGCGCACAGCATGTGTCCGCTGCCGGCGGCTGCCTGAGCGGCGGCTCGCCGACGACCACCACGATCGACGTGCAGTATCCGACGGGCACGTCCAACTGCGGGCCCTTCAGCTTCGGGCAGGTGGTGCACGTGGTTGGATCAGGCTTCAGCACAACCTCCGGCCAGACGGTGGTCGGCGTGGAGCTGTGCCTCAATGCGGCAGCAGGTGACTGCGATCCGAACACGACCTGTTTCACCGGCAATGAGACGACTGGATCGTTTGCGATCGACTGCACGCTCACCGGTGACAACTCGACTGGACCGGGCATCTATGTCACGCACTGTCCGCTCGGTACATGCACTGGTTCGCCGGTGCAGTGTACCGGGTCGAGTCCGACGGACCCGACCAACAACTGCCAGATCGGTGCGTCGAACTTCGCCACGCAGAGTCACACGCCGGCGGCGTACGAGTACTTCTACACGGGAACCTCGCCGGTGGGAACGCCGGAGGTGCCGCTGGTAGCGCTGGTGCCGCTGGTGGGCGCCGGCCTGATCGGCGGAGGAATGCTCTACCGGCGCCGCTCCGCACCCAGGCCCGCCCGGTGAGCTGACGCACAGAGAGAGCCGAAACAGCGCCGCTCAGGGCGGCGCCTCCGATCGGGCCCGCTGATGCGGGGCCGTCACGAGGCGCCGCCCATCCCGTAACCGGGTGGTGAACCCGGCCGCCACCGCGCGGTGAGGGGCCGAGTATGTCTGCGTGAAGGTGACTCCACGCCTGCCGATCAGGCGGCCGGCGCACGCGCTCCCGCGCCTGCGCGACCTGAGCTTCCGTTCAGGTCCGCTGCTGGGTCGGGTGCGCTGGATGTTCCTCGTCTTCGCCCTGTCCAACGACCTCGTGGCGTGCCCGATCATCGCCTTCAGCCACGCCACACCTGCCGCCAGAGGCTGCGCCGCTTTCGGCCTTCTCTGGCTGGCGGGCTGGAGCGTTCGCTGCTCGAAGCGCGGGCACTTTCCATGGGCAGGGGATGTCGTGACCGGTCTCAGCCTGGTCGCGGTGGCATGGGGCGCCGGCTCCGTGGGCGAGACCCTCGGCGTCTTCTACGTCAACACGTTCCTGCGAGCCCTCTATGGTTCGCCGCCCCGAGTCGGGTTCGCCACCGCCATGGAGGCCGCTGCCTACGCCGTCTCATTGCAGGTCACGACCGGCATCAACGGCGAGCTCGTGTTCCAGGTCCCCGGCCTGGTCTTCACGGCAGCGATCCTCTGCTTCACGCGCATCGTGCTCGACCGCCACGAGGAGGCGCTGCGGCACGAGCACATCCTGCGTGAGACGGGAACCGTGCTGGTCGCAGCGACCACATTGGACGGCATTCTGGATGCCGCGATCAGCGCGGCCGTGGTCCTCGCGGACAACTTTGAACATGACGCGCGCACGCACCTCGCCATCGGAGCCGATGAGCGCCTCACCACCGTGCGCCGAGGCACGCACGAGGGCAAGGCGTGTGAGTCGCGACAGTTCGACCTGACCGACCTTCCGCCAGTCATGCAAGAGGCGCTGGCGCAGCGCCGGCCCAGGGTCATCGCCGGCATCGACTCACACGCCTTCTCGGGTTGTTTCGGAATGGAGCCACTCGCGTTCACCACCGTGATCGCGGTTGCAAACGATGTGCAGCTGCTCGGCGCGCTCGTCCTTTCGACACAGCGGCGGCCGCCGCAGGACCTGGTGGCGGCAATCGCCGTCGCCTGCGGCCAGGTGGCGCTCGCCCTGCAACGCAACACGGCGAAGGCCTGGTTCGACCTCGCGGTTCGGAACACGTCGGACCTGTTCATGATCCTGGAGCGCGACACGACGATGCGCTATGTGAGTCCCGCCGTGCGTCCGATCCTTGGATACGAGCCGGAGTGGCTGATCGGACGGCGGTTCGATGAGCTCGTCCACCGTGACGACAGGCAGCGCTTCCATGATTGCTGCGGCGCGCACGGCGCCGCAGACAAGCGCGTGACGGCGGAGTACCGCGTGGTGCACCAGGACGGCGGCGAGCGCGTGCTCGACTCGACGTTCAGCGACCTGACCGACGACCCACTGGTCGGCGGCGTGCTCCTCAACACGCGAGACGTCAGTGAGCGCAAGGGGCTCGAGAACCGCCTGCGGGAGCAGGCGCTGCATGATCCGCTCACGGGTCTGCCCAACCGGCGCCTGTTCATGGACCGGCTCGAGGTGCTGCTCGCGCAGCGGGATTCAGCAGCCGCTCGCTCCAGCACCCTAATCTTCATCGACCTCGACCGGTTCAAGCTGATCAACGACAGCCTGGGCCACGCCGCGGGCGATGAGGTGCTGGCCGAGACCGCGCGCCGCCTGCTCGCCGTGGCGCGGCGCGGCGATACCGTGGCGCGCTTCGGCGGCGACGAGTTCGTTGTGCTCTGCCCGGAGCTGGACCGTGAGCAGGACGCGCGCGGCGCCAGTGACCGCTTCGCGCGTGCGCTGGCGCAGCCGATGGAGGTCGCCGGACGCTCGATCGCGGTCAGCGCGAGCCTCGGGCTCGCGCTGACCTCCGGCGCGCACACATCAGCGGATGCGCTCGTGCGCGACGCCGACGCGGCCATGTACCGCGCGAAGCAGCGCGGACGCGCCAGGACCGAGATCTTCGTGCAGGGGCCGCAGGAGGATCGCAGCGAGCGCATGGAGCTCGTCCAGGATCTGCCCCGCGCGATTGCGGCGCGGGAGATCGTGCTCCACTACCAGCCGGCGATCGACCTTCACGACGGCCGCGTGCGCGCTGTGGAGGCGCTCGCGCGGTGGCAACACCCGAAGCTCGGGTTGCTTGCACCCGACCGCTTCATTCCGCTGGCGGAGGAGAGCGGCCTCATCGTTCCATTGGGCCGCCTCATCCTGCGCGATGCATGCTTGCAGGCTCACGCGTGGCACCGCCAGGCTCCGACGGCGCCTCTACTTCGGATGTGCGTCAACATCTCGCCCTCGCACCTCTGCCACGAGACCTTCGTCACAGAGGTGAGCGAGATCGCCGCCGCGACCGGCATCGACTCGGAAACGCTCATCCTCGAGGTCACCGAGTCGGCGCTGGTGGCCGACGAGGCCCGCTGCATGACCGCGCTGGCGGACCTGCGCCGGCTCGGCATCCGCGTCAGCATCGACGACTACGGCACCGGTTACGCGTCGCTCAGCTACGTGAAGCGCTTCAGCATGGCGACGGCGCTCAAGCTCGACCGCTCGTTCATCCGCGGCATTCCCGACGACTCGACCGACCTGGCCATCGTCAGCGCGATCATCGCGATGGCGCGAAGCCTCGGCATCCGCAGCGTCGCCGAGGGCGTCGAAACCGCGGAGCAGCTGCGCTCGCTGCTCGCGCTCCAGTGCGACGTGGGCCAGGGCTACCTGTTCGCGCGGCCCCTGCCGGCGGACGACTTCACCCAGTTCATCTGTAGCGGCTCCTGGCCGTACTGGCCGGTGCACCCCTCTCGGCTCGCCGCCGGCGCGCCGGGCGATGGGCCCGCTCGCGAGCCCAACCACGTCTTCGCAGCGCGGTCAGGAACATGACGTCATCAAGGTCTGACTGCGCGTTTCCTCTAGGGCTCCTCAGGTCGACGTGTATCCGCCATCAATGGCCAGAATCGCACCGGTCATGAAGTCGGACGCGCGCGAGGAGAGGTAGAGGAGCAGGCCGGCGAAGTCTTCGGGCTCACCCAGCCGGCCGATCGGCGTCCGGGTGAGGAAGCGCTGGTACGCAGCCTGGTCCTCATAGATCCATTGCGTCAGCTCGGTGCGGAACACATTCGGCGCTATGGCGTTGACGGTGATGCGATGTGGCCCCCATTCGATGGCGAGGCTCTTCGTCAGCAGGTCGATCGCCGCCTTGCTGGGGCAGTACGCCGTGTAGTTGGCGAGCCCGCGGACCCCGCGCTGCGAGGAGAGCAGGATGGCGCGGCCCCCTCTCCCCTGCTCGATCATCACGCGGCCCGCCTCGCGGCAGAACAGCCACGTGCCCTTGACGTTGACGTCCATCACCTCGTCCCACTCGTCGATGGGAAACTCGACGATGGGGTGCACGCGGTTCGTGCCGGCGGCGGTGACGAGGATGTCGATGCCGCCGAAGCGCTCGCGCGCCTCATCGATGATGCGCTTGACGTCGTGCGCCGAGTCCGGATGCCCGGCAGAATACGCGGCTTCGGCGCCGGCTTCGGTGATGCCTGCAACGATGGGGTCGAGCGCTTCGCTGCGCCGCCCGGTGAGCATGACCTTGGCCCCGGCGGCCGCGAGTGCCTCCGCGCTCATGCGGCCGAACCCCCCGGTCGCGCCGGTGATGACGGCAACCTTGCCGCTGACATCGAAGATGTTGGAGAGGTCCGGCAGTGCCATCGCTATCTCACGCGCTCACTGCGGTGGGTAGGGCATGACGACGAGCAGCGTCGCCACGCGGTTGCTCTCGTTGCGCACGCGGCGGTTCTCGCCCGGCGCCAGGTACACGCTGTCCATCGGCTGCAGCGTCACCTGTTCGGAGTCCGTCTCAACGAGCAGTTCCCCGTCGAGCAGCACGTAGATCTTGTGCAGCGGTGACGCGTCCCACTCCGCTGTGCCGCCGGGCAGGTAGTAGGAGCACCCGACCCAGTACGGCGCGTCGGCGCCGATGTCGTGGTGCTGCAGGTGCATGGCGTGGACGTCGGCGTGCTTGGGCGGCGAGTACTTTCGCGCCTCCGCCAGCCGCGTGACGTTCACGAGCGAACGCCGGGAGGCACCGGATACCCCTGGCGCGCGTTGCTGATGTCCGGCTTCGGCGGCGCGGAGCCCTCGGCCGGCTGGTCGGCACGCTCGATGCGGAACTCACCGCTGCGGTCGAGCATCGCCACGATGCGAACGATGCAGCCGTCTCCGCCCACCCAGCGCCAGGGAAAGCACGCGAAGGTCACGCGGCGCCCGGTCACCTTGTCGATGTCGCCGCCGACGTTCTCGAACCCGATGATCCCGTTGCTGAAGATCTGCCGGTGACAGGGTTCCCACTCAGGGAAGTCGTCGAGCACGTCGTGGCCCGTCTCGCGCTTGTACTCCTCGCACGCCCAGGGCAGCAGCCCGTTGGGCAGGCCGGGTCCGTGCGGCGCGATGGCGGTTGCGAGCGGGTGGTCCAGCGCCTGCGTGTCGGTGCCGACCGCCTTGACGCCGCGCTCGACGAACCACTCACCGGCCTCACGGTAGAAGCCGGGCGAGTACGCGTAGTACGTGCTGTTGTCGCCGAACGTCTGGTGCCATCCCGTGTTGACGATGACGATGTCGCCCGGCTCGATGCGCGGCCGCGCCGCCTCCAGGTCCTCGGGCATCACCTTTTCCCACTTCCCCTTGGGAATCGACACGACGACGCCGGTTCCGAAGAAGCTGGACAGCGGCACGTCCTCCAGCAGTGGCGCGCCTTCGATCACATGCCCGGGAGCGTCGACATGGGTGGTCGAGTGCATCACGGTGGTGATTCGCTGGCTCAGCACGCGAGACTTCGCGTGGTAGTGAATGCGCTCGATCTTGACGTCTTCGAAGTACGGCCAGTTGGGGACGCCGTAGCCCCACGGATGGCTGAGGTCGTAGAACTCGAGGGAATCCGTAGAGGAAGCCACCGCTCCGTCCTCCTGTCTCGTTTTGCGATACAGCGTTCCGTATGTTGATTTGCCGCGCATATGATGACGGGCGCCATGACGCCTCGTAAAGCGCGGTGCGGACTCGCGTGAGCCTGCCTGACTGGTTCGATCCCGGCCGCTGGGTGCCACCGCCCGGTTATGCGGACACGTGCAACGTGGTGCGGCTCATGGGCTCGAGCGCCGCCACGGACTTTCCCGGCTTCCTGCAGCAAGCCGCGCGAGACCCTGGTCGTCTCTATCCCGCGGCCTTCGAGGATTTGGCATTGGAATGGATGGCGCCGTGGCAGCGCATCGTCGACGAGTCGCGCGGGGCGCCGTGGGCTGATTGGTTCGTGGGCGCGCGCGCGAACGTCGCCCGTCTCTGCGTCGAGCGGTGGCCGGCGTCCAGGCCCGCTCTCATCTGGGAGGGCGACGACGGATCCACGCGCTGCCTGACGTTCTCGGAGCTCGACGACTCGGTGCGCCGCGCCGCAGCCGGGTTGAGCGCTCTCGGCGTGCGCCGCGGCGACGTGGTCGCGATGCACCTGCCGATGGTGCCCGAGGCTGTGATCTCGCTGCTCGCGGCGGCACGTCTCGGCGCCATTGCGCAGCCGTCGTTCTCCGGATACGGCGTGGACGCCCTCGTTGAGCGCCTCGAGCTGGGCGGCGCCGAGGTCCTCATCACCGCGGACGGGGCGCTGCGCCGCGGACGGCGCGTCAACATGCGCTCGGTCGTCGACGCGGCGGTGCGGCGCACCACCCGCGTGCGCCACGTGGTCACGGTGCAGCGTCTCGACGAGCGTCCGCAGATGCCGCCGGTCGCCGGCCTGCACTGGGACGAGCTGCTGAGCGCGTCGCCGGACGGATGGGCCGAGGCGTTCGAGGCGCAGACCCCGTTCCTGCTGGCGTTCACCTCTGGGTCGACGGGGCGGCCCAAGGGAGTGGTGCACACCCACGGCGGGCTCCCCTACCGGTTCGCCCTCGAGCTCGCCTACTGCGCCAACCTGAACGAGGGCGACCGGCTGGCGTGGGTCACCGACATGGGCTGGATCATGGGCCCGCTGGCAACGATCGGTCCGCTGGCCCTCGGCGCCACGGCCGTGCTCTTCGAGGGCGTGCCGGACCATCCGGATCCGGACCGGCTCTGGAGGCTCGTCGAAGCCCACGACATCACCCATCTCGGCCTCTCGCCGACGGTCGCGCGCAGCCTTGCCGCCGCCGGCGACGCCTGGGCCGACGACCACGAGGTGCCGTCTCTGCGGGTGCTGCTCTCCACCGGCGAGCCGTGGACCATCCCAGCGTGGCGCTGGGTGCACCGGCACGTGGCGCGTGGCACGCGGCCGATCATCAACATCACGGGCGGCGCCGAGATCGGCGGCACGATCCTCGCGGGATCTCCGCTCGTGCCCACCGACGCGGGGCGCTTCGCCGGGCCGGGACCGGGGATGGCGGTGGACGTGTACGACGATTCGGGACGGCCGCTGGTCGGCGCGCCGGGCGAGCTGGTGATCACGAAGAGCTGGCCGTCGATGACGCGCGGCTTCTGGAACGAGCCCGATCGCTACCTGGAGACGTACTGGTCGCGCTGGCCCGGCGTCTGGGTTCACGGCGACCGCGCCGTCCGATACGCGGACGGCAGCTGGGAGCTGATCGGACGGTCTGACGATGTCATCAAGGTGGCGGGCAAGCGCCTCGGGCCGGCCGAGCTCGAATCCCTCGCCACCGAGGTTCCGGAGGTTGAGGCCGCTGCCGCGGTCGGGCTGCCTGACCCCATCCGCGGCGAGCAGGCGGTCGTGGTGATCCAGGCATCGGCCGGGGACGCGGAGCTCGTCGCCGCTGTGCGGCGCCGCCTCGAGGACGCGCTGGGCCGGGCGTTCAAGCCGCACGTCGTGGCCTGCACGATGCTCCCGCTCACGCGCTCGGGCAAGGTGCACCGCCGCGCGGTGCGCGCCTGGCTGCAGGGCGCTGATGCGGGCGACCTGAGCACGCTGGAGAATCCCGAGGCGGAGACGGCCATCGCCGCGGCAGCGGCCTCGCTGCGGCCGGCCGGGAGCTGAGCGCATGGGCACCCTGGACGGCCGCCGCGCGCTGATCACCGGGTCCGGGCGCGGCATCGGCAGGGCAACCGCCCTCGCGTTCGCGCGTGAGGGAGCGACGGTCGTGGTGTCGGCACGCACCGGCTCGCAGGTCGAGTCCGTCGTCGCCGAGATCAATGCTGCGGGCGGGCGTGCAGTCGGGTTCACGGCGGACGTCGACGACGATGAGTCCGTCACGTCGTTGCAGCAGCGCGTTGCGCAGGAGCTGGACGGTCCGGTCGACATCCTGATCAGCAACGCCGGCATCTACATGGCGCGGCGCTTCGCGGACTACACCATGGACGAGTGGCAGCGGATGCTGTCGGTCAACGTCCTCGGCGCCGTCCGCGTGATCCGGGCGTTTCTGCCGTCGATGCTGGAGCGGGGCGAGGGGCGCGTGCTCATCGTCGCGTCGACCGCGGGCAAGTGGGGCTCGCTGTACCAGAGCGCGTACAACGTGTCGAAGCACGCCCTCATCGGCCTCACGCGCTGCCTCGCGCTGGAGACGGCGTCACGCGGCGTGCGCGTGAACGCCCTGTGCCCGGGGTGGGTGGAGACGGGGATGATCGACACCGCCGAGCTGGCCGGTGCGTACCAGGTGCCCGAGGACGATGTGCGGCGAACGCTGCTGCAGCGCGTGCCCATCGGGCGCATGGTCACGCCCGACGAGGTGGCCGCGCTAGCGGTGTACCTGGCCTCGCCGCTCGCCGACGCTATGACCGGGCAGTCCATCACGCTCGCCGGCGGAATGCTGCTGATATGAGCGAGCAGAGGATTGCGCCGTGGTCGCTTGCCACCGCGGACGCGGGCGGCGGAGATGTCGTCTTTCTCGTCGTCGGCGACAGGGCCCTGCCCCTCGGCGCGGCAGCGCGGATGCCCGATGCCCCCCCGCTGCCCGAGGGCGCCGGAGACATCCCCACCACCACCATCGACCTGCTGCGCAACTGGGACGTGCTCGAGCCGTGGTTGGACGGCGTCGCGCGGCGAGCCTCCGGCGACGACGGGGCGCTCCCTCGACTCGGCCACGACGCCAGCAACCTTCGCTTTCGTGCGCCCGTTCCGCAGCCAGGCCAGCTGCTGTACGCGGCGGCGAACTACCGCGCGCACATCCTCGAGCAGATGCGCACGCTCCTGCCCGAGGGCAGCCAGGAGGTGGACAAGCGCCTCATCCGTCCGTACTTCTTCCCCAAGCCGGCGACGTCGGTGACGGGCCCCTTCGACGACGTTGCGATACCGCCCGATGTGACACAGCTGGACTGGGAGGTGGAGCTCGCGCTCGTCATCGGCCGCGCCGGCTTCAGGATCAGCGAACGTGAGGCGATGCAGCACGTCGCCGGCTACATGGTCGCGGACGACCTGACGTGCCGCGACATGGTCATCCGCCGCGACTGGCCGCTGCTGCGCACCGACTGGCTGACGGGCAAGGGATTCCCGGGATTCGCGCCGCTGGGGCCGTACCTGGTGCCGGCGCGCTTCGTCCCCGATCCCCTGAATCTGCGGCTGCAGCTGCGCGTGAACGGTGAGACGAAGCAGGACTCGTCGACGGCCGAGATGGTGTTCTCGCCCGCCGAGCAAATTGCGTTCGTGTCGAGAGTCGTCCCACTCGCGCCGGGTGACGTCATCTCCACGGGCACGCCTGAGGGCGTGGGCTTCGCCAGTGGAACATTCCTCGCGGCAGGCGACGTTGTCGAGGCCGAGGTGGAAGGCCTCGGCCGGCAGCGCACGCGCATCGTGGACTCCGCGAAGAGCTGACGCGCGCGACCAGGCTTATCCTCTAGCGCGATGCGCCACTCGCGGCCCTGAGGTGCGTGTTGAAGAAGTCGATGGTGCGCTGCCACGCGAGCTGCGCCGCTTCAGGCCGGTGCGCCTCCGGACGGGAGTCGTTGAAGAACGCGTGGTCGGCCCCGTCATACCAGTGGAGCTCAACCGCCGCCGCTGAGCCGTCGAGCTCCCGCGCCAGCTGGTCGACGCGCTCGCGCGTGTACGCGTGGTCGTGCTCGGCGAAGTGGCCGAGCACGGCTCCGCGAATCTTCGAATGGTCGGGTTTGGCGTACTCGGTGCGCGCGAAGGTGGGATAGAAGGCGGAAACCGCCCCGAATCGGTCGCTCAGCGAGGCCGCGTACAGGGCCAGCGCCGCTCCCATGCAGAAGCCGACCACCCCCACACGGTCACCGGTCGTCCTGCCGCCGTCGAGCAGCCACTGCGCGGCGCCGATGATCTCCCGCGACGCCTGGTCCAGCTGCATCTCCATGACGAGCTTGCGCGCCTCGTCGGGTTCGCGCGTCACCTTGCCGTGGTACAGGTCCGGTGCCAGGGCGGCGAAGCCGGCAGCCGCGAAGCGGTCGCAGACGTCGCGGATGTGCGGCACCAGTCCCCACCATTCCTGGATGACGACCACGCCCGGACCCGGCTGCGCCGGACTCGCGAAGTATCCGGTGGCCTTGTCGCCGTTGCTGCGAAACTCGACCTCTTCACCCATCTGCGCTCTCCTTACAGCTCCTGCGCCTGAATCGGCGCGCCCTCGAGGAGGCTGCGGATGTTCTCCAGGCTGCGCCGCAACCCGTTGCCAAACTGCTCCTTGATGAACGGCGACATCACGCGAAGCGGACCGTGCGGCTCGGCTTCGGCTCGAAACGTCAACCGTGTGGCGCTGCCCTCCTCCTCGAACGCGTTGACGAACGTGATGTCCATGGCACGGCTCTCGCTGCGCATCACCACGCGCCGGTCCGGCTCGCATTCAGTCACCTCGAGTGTGCTGTCCTGGACGCGACCCATCATCTTCCGGCCCATCGCAAAGCGCGTGCCCACGCGCACGTCACCGGGATCCAGCTGCTCGACGCGCACGACATCCGGGTCCCACCGCGGATGGTTCTCCGCATGTCTGGTGATCACGAAGTCATAGACATCGTGCACGGGGCGTGGGACGACGATGCGTTGTTCGATCTCGATCACGGTTGCGATCCTCCATGTGTGACGATGAGCGCGTCAAGGACGACGAGACCGGCGGCCGTGATGCGCACCGGGTTCAGGTCGACGTCGACGATGTTCGGATGTGCTGCCACCAGCTCACCGAGGGCGCGGATGCAGGTGATCAACTGGTCCCGGTCGGCAGCAGGGGCGCCTCGAAAACCGTCCAGCAGCGCCGCGCCACGCAACTCCGACGTCATCGTCTGCGCCTGCGCCGCGGTCAGCGGCGCAAGGCGCAGCGCAACGTCGGACAGCGCTTCGGCCGCGACGCCACCGACGCCGAGCAGCACCACCGGCCCGAAGCTCTGGTCGCGGCGCGCGCCGAGAATGAGGTCGACGCCGGGCGCCGCCTCCTCCTCGACCAGGTATCGGCGCCGGCTTCCGGTCGGCGGGATCCGCTCCATCTCACGCACAGCCGCGCGCAGGTCGTCGATTGAACGGATGCCGGTGCGCACACCGGCGACATCGGACTTGTGAGCGATGCCCGCGTCGCACACCTTGACCACAAGGGGCGGATGCAGCGTGTCGACAGCACGCTCGGCGTCGACGGCGGTTTCGAAGACCAGGCGGCGCGGGCATGTGAACCCCATCGCCTCGAGCAGGGACTTGGCCTCGTCCTCGTCCAGCGTGCCCTCCAGGTTTGCCGCGGCGAACGAAAAGGAGTCAGCGGCAGCCGGCGCCGCGCCGGGCGACCACCGGGCGCGCGCATCCGCGACCAGCGCGCGCGCCGCGCGGGCCGCGCGGTCAGGCGAGGGCACCACGGGAACCCCGTGTTCGCGCAGCGCCGCACGAACGCGCTCCACAACGTCGCGAGGGCCACCGGTGGCGAAGATCGTCGGCTGGCCGGTTGAGCGCGCGGCCCGCGAGACATCCATCGGGTCGACGGCGCCCGGCTCGTCGAGCGCGTACACCACCGTGAGGTCGATAGCCGGGTCGCGCGCCACGGCGGTCAGCACCGCCGGGAATGTCTCACTCGGGCGGCCCGTGTCCACGGGGTTGCTCACATACGTCAGCGGCGGCAGCAGCGCGTCGACCTCGGCGCGCGTCTGCGCACTCAACGCGGGCAGCTCGACGCCCGACGACTTGAGCGTGTCCGCGATCACGAGACCGGGCCCCGCCTGCCCCGTCACCACGCCCACGCCGGCGCGGTCACGCGGCTCGAGGCGCACCATGGAGAGCACGCCCGCGGCGTCGATGAGCTCCTGGACATCGTCGACGACGACGGCGCCCGCCTGCGCCAGCGCCGACCGTGTCAGCGCGTAATTCCCGGTCAAGGCCCCCGTGTGTGAGCGCGCGAAGTCGCCGACGTCCGACTTCCCCAGCACCAGCGCCACCACGGGAACGCGCGCGACCGCTGCGGCCACGGCGTCAACAAGCGCGCGGCCGTTGCGCACTCCCTCGATGTGAAGCGCGATGACGCTCGTCCGCGCGTCGTCCGCCAGATACCGCACCGTGTCGTCGAAGGAGACGTCCGCCGCGTTGCCCAGCCCCACCCCCAGGCTGATGCCGATGCCCTCGGCCTGCGCGAGGAAATCGAGGACGTGATGCATGCCGCCGCTCTGCGCAACGACCGCGAGTCCACCAGACTGGATCGTGGCGGCCGCGGGCACGAAGGATGCGGTGAGACCGCGCGAGGGACGCACAAGGCCCGACGTGTTGGGGCCGAGCACGCGCATCCCTCCCTCGCGCGCGATCGCGGCGACCTCGGCCTGCAGGGCCGCACCTCCCTCACCGGACTCACCAAAGCCGCCGGCGCAGACAACGGCCGCTCGTACGCCCGCGGCGATTGCGTCGCGGAGCACGCCGGGCACGCGATTGGGCGGGACCGTCAACACCGCCAGGTCGATCCTGCTGGGGATGTCCTGCAGGCGCGGATAGCACGCACGGCCGAGGATGCTGTCCTCGCGCGGATTGACAGCAACGAGCTCGCCTTCGAACCCGCGGAGCACGCTGAGCATCTGGAAGCCGGCCTTCGACGGATCGGCCGATGCGCCGACAACCGCGATGGAAACGGGGTCGAACAGGAAGCGCAGTTCTTCCGTCAGCCTTTGCTTCGGCTGCAGGTCGACAGCAGTTCCCACGGGTTGACAAGGGTAGCGCAGGGAACTACCGTATGTCTCGTGTTTCAGGACAAGTGTCCTGTATACTGGGACTGTACGCAATCGTCCCGGCGAGAAACAATGAGCACTGACAATGGCCGTTGAAGGCGACCTCTTCCGACAGGTCCTCGGCTCATTCCCCGCGGGCGTCACCGTCGTGACCGCGGTTGACGCGGACGACAGCCCCAAGGGCCTCACCAGCACGGCGGTGACGTCCGTGTCGGCTTCGCCCCCACTGCTGCTGGTCTGCGTCGACAGGACGTCGAACACGCTGCCCGCCATCGAGCACAGTCAGGCGTTCGTCGTGAACTTCCTCGCGGCCGGGGAGGAATGGCTGGCGCTGCGTTTTGCCTCGAAGGCTCCCGACAAGTTCTCCGGCCTGAGCTGGACGCGTTCCGAGGTTGCCGCCGGCGCGCCCGTGCTCAGCGACCATGTCGTCGCCCATGCCGAATGTGTCGTCACCGAGCGCATCGAGGCCGGTGACCACATCATCTTCATCGGCCAGATCGAGCACGGCGTGGTCCGTGAGGGCGTGCCGCTCATGTTCTTCCGCCACGAGTTCGCGCCATGGCCGTTCCGCGGCGACGAGCGGCAGGCAATCGGCCCGGTGTCAGAGCTGCTCCTGGTGGGAGCGGTCGACCGTCAGGGCTGAGCGACCCTGCTCGCGAACGTGCGGCGTTGATAGTCGACTGGCACGCGCACGTCTATCCGCCTGAGGAGGAGGCGGCGCCCCTGTGGCAGGGAAGGAGCCCGCTCAACATCGCGCGGCTGCTCGACGCGCATGAGCGTGCCGGGATCGACCTCTGCGTCGTCACCAATCCGATCCACTATCTCCGGGGCAGGTCCGACGCCGACTGCCTCACCGCCATCAAGCGCTGGAACGCGTACGCGCTCGAGCTGCAGGAGGCGCATCGCGACCGCATCATCGTGTTCTCCAGCACCATTCCCGGCGGGGGCACGGAATTCGTCCGCGAGGTCGAATCCGCGCTGGACGCGGGGCTCGCCGGCGTGTTCATCAACTCGAGCCACCACGAGCACTACCCCGACGAGGATGAGGCGCTCCCCTTCTTCGAGCTGGTGGCTTCGCGCAATGTGCCGGTGATGCTGCACGCGCCGGCCGCCAGCTTCGGCGAGGAGCACATGCGCCAGTACCGGCTGACGTCGAGCATCGGACGTCCGGCCGACGAATGCCTCGCGCTGGCACGCCTCATCGTGCGCGGCGTCCTGGCTCGCTTCCCCAGCCTCAAGCTCGTCGCGGCGCACCTCGGCGGCGGCATCTGCGAGGTGATCGGCCGGCTCAACTACGCGTGGGAGCTGCAGGAGGAGGCGTTCTTTCTCGGACCATACGAGCCGCGTCTCATCGACGAGCCGCCGCTGCGATACCTGAAGGACGTGCATCTCGACACGGTGAGCTATCACGCACCGGCTGTGATGTGCGCGGTGGAGACGGTCGGCGTCGAGCGAATCGTGTTCGGCAGCGACAGCCCTCCCCTCACGTCGCTGCTGCCCCGGGCTCGCGCGCTCGTCGAAGGCCTGCCGCTCGGCGAGGAGGAGCGCGCGCTCATCCTCGGGGGCAACGCGCTGCGCCTGCTCGGCAAGGCTGCGGCTGCCGAGGCTCGCCGCTAACCGCTCCAGAAGAGCTCTTCGACCGGGATCTCTCGCTCCAGCTGGCCTTCCATGCGCAGCTGGTCGCGCAGCACCTCGAGCATGCGCCGGTTGGGTTCGACGCCGGATGCAAAGGGATCGTCGCCGAACACCTCGCGGCTCCATGTGATTGCTTCGCCGGGAAACGCCATGCCGGCGCCCCCGCTCGGCGCGCGCGCGAAGGCCTCTCGCTTGCTTGCCTCGAACAGTGCGTACAGGCGCGGCGCGATCGTCGGGTCCTCCTCCACCAGCCGCTGCTGCACGACGATCGTGTGGTTCACCGGGGTGAAGCCCTTCTCGAGCATCGCCGTCTCCATCACGCGCTGCACGTCCTCGTCGGTGAACAGAAGGTGTGCGGACGGCGATTGCTGCACAGCGGCGGCCGCGTGGTCGCCGAACGCCGCATCAATCCGTCCCGACTCGAGCAGCGCCTGCAGCGACTCCCCGGCCGCCAGCTCGGTGACGCGCGTGTCCGGCAGCGGCGGGGCCCCGAGCGCCGCACTGTGCCGCTTCGACGCGGGACGGCCATTCACCCATGCGACGTCGGCGAGCTTCATCCCGTGCATCTCGCGGAGCAGGATGCGCAGCCACACCGCCGCGGTCATGTGGACGTCGGGCGCTCCCACGGTGCGGCCGCGCAAATCCGCGAGATGCTCCACGCCGCCGCCCGGCCGCACGCAGAGCTCGAAGAGCAGCATCGCCTTGGAGAAGAACAGCGGCAGCGCGACCCACTGGACGGGCAGCGGCCGCGTCGAGCAGCGCAGCGCGAAGTACGCGGACAGCGAGAACTCGAAGACGTCGTAGTCGTCGCGCGTCAGGTGCTGGTGGAAGAGCGCCCCCGGATGTCCCAGATCCCAGTCGATGTCGATCGACTCATCGGCGACCGCGCCCTCGAGGAGCGGCTCCAGCAGAGGGTTGTGCGATGCCGAGCCCCGGAGCCGCAGCGCGATCCCCTATTCGTGCCCGTCGGCGAGGCGGTCGCTGATCTGCTGTGCGGCGCGCACGACGCACGCCGTCAGACGCGGGATCGCTTCGTCGACGATGCGGAAGTCCACCCCGGCGATGCTCAGCGCCGCGACCACGCGGTCGGCGCCGTCGCGGATGGGAGCGGCGATGCCCGTGACGTTTGCGTCAGCCTCGCCGTGCGACACCGCGAAGCCCTCGCGCCGGATCTGCTCGAGCTGCCGGCGCAGCTTCGCGGGCTCCGTCACCGAGTGCTTGGTGAGCCGCGGCAGGGGGTTCTTCAGCAGCTCGTCGACCTCGGATGGATCCGCGTACGCGAGCAGCACCTTGGCCGAGGCGCCCGCGTGCACCGGCACGATGTGGCCGCGCTCGTAGGAGAGCCGGATGGGATGCTGGCTGCTGACACGCTCGACGCAGACGACATTCGCACCCGAGCGCCGCGTCAGCAGCACGGTCTCGTCGGTCTCGAGCATCAGCTCGCGCATGATCGGCAGCGCCACCTCGGGCACGCCCAGGCCCTGACGCACGGCCTTGGCCAGGCGCAGCACCCTGGGCCCCAAACGGAAGCCGCGCCCGTCCTCGGCCTCCTCCAGCAGGTCGTAGGAGCGGAGGCTCTGCAGGTATCGGTATGTTGTGCTGCGCGACATCCGCAGCCGTTCGGAGACCTCGGGAGCACCCAGCACCGGCCCCACCGACTCGAAGAGCAGGAGGACATCGATGGCCCGATCTGCGGTGGAGTTGCGCGCCACGGGCGGCTGTCCTACTCCGGGATCCCGTGCCGGGGGTCGCGGATTTCGGGGCACGGCACCATTTTATGAGACGCCACCGCCATACTCCCTGAAAATGCGGCTGCATGGCGCATTGTCCCATTTTATGAGACTGCGGGGGATTCAGGGCTGAAAATCGCGCTCTACGACGAGTGGCGCGTCGGCTTGGTGGACACCGCCGAGGGGGTGATCGCCGACGTGACGTCAGCGGTTCCCGGCCACACCGCCGACCCGTTCGGGGCCGGCTGGTGGGTCCGCATGTGCCGCGAGCTCGAGACATTGCGGGCCGGACTCACCGGCGTCGCGCGCGACTCCACCGTGCCGCTGCGGGACGCGCGGCTCCGTCCGGCGGCGCTGAACCCCTCCAAGATCATCGCCTGCGCCTCCAATTACTCGGCGCACGTCGGCGAGATGATGGCCGTGCAGGAGCGCGTCGCCGGGGGGATGGAGGCCTGGATGGCCGAGTTCGACGTGTTCCTGAAGGCGCCGTCCTCGGTCATCGGACCGGGGGAGGCAGTCCTCCTGCCCGCGGCGCCGCTGTCGGAGGGCCGCGAGATCCACCACGAGTGCGAGCTCGCGCTGGTGATCGGCAAGGCCGGGGCGCACATCCCGGCGGACCGGGCGGTGGAGCACATCCTCGGCTACACCATCTGCCTCGACATCACGGTGCGCGGCCCCGGCGACCGCTCCCGCCGCAAGAGCTACGACACCTTCACCCCCACCGGCCCCTGGGTGGTGACGCGCGACGAGATCGCCGATCCCCACGACCTCGAGATCACGCTCGAGGTGGACGGCGAGGTGCGCCAGCGAGTCAGCACCTCCGGGATGACCGTGCGCATCCCCGAGATCGTGGCCCAGGCGTCCGCGTGCATGACGCTGCTGCCGGGCGACCTCATCCTCACCGGGGCGCCCCCCGGAGTGGGCCAGATCTTCGCCGGCGAGCGCCTGAAGGCCAGCATCAGCGGGATCGGCAGCATGGAGCTGACGGTCGCGGCCGCCGCGGGCGACTGAGCGGCGTGGTTCCCCGGGAGGACCTCGCCAAGCTGGCCCTGGGATGCCGGATCCTCGCGGCGCAGGGGCTCGGCGACCTCAACCTGGGGCATCTCTCGCTGCGCGACCCCGACGGCCGCGGCTTCTGGATGAAGCGAGCCGGGCCCGGCCTCGACGAGGTGCGCGTGGCCGACCTGGTGCAGGTGGGCTTCGACGGCGCCCTCCTGCGTGGCGACGGACCCCTGCACATCGAGTGGCCGATCCACGCGATGGTCCTCGAGGCGCGAGCGGACCTGAGGGCCGTGGGGCACACGCACGGCAAGTGGACGGCCATCGTGTCCGCCTCCCGGGGCGTGGACATCCGGCCGTTGACGCACGCCGGCGCGATGTTTCCGGGCGGCTTCCCCCGGTTCGAGGCCACCGGCAACCTGATCAGCACGCCCGATCTGGGACGCTCCCTCGCCACCGCGCTGGCCGGGGCACCCGCCGTCCTCATGCGCAACCACGGCGCCACCTTCGGCGCCGCATCGATCGAGCGCGCGGTCGTGACCGGGGTGCAGCTGGAACGAGCGGCTGAAGCCGAGATGCGGCTGCGAGCAGCCGGCGCCGAGGCGGTGGCCTCGCCGCCGGAGGAGGCGCAGGCCAAGGCGGCCACGATCTACCCAGAGTCCGCCGTCGTCTCGATGTTCGACTGGTGCGCACGTCAGCTGGCCAAGCGTTGACGTAGGCAGGCGCCGCGAGTACCATTTTACAGGAACGCTGTCCTGAAAAATGGGACGCCATCGGGAGCTAGCCCTCTTGGCAACCACAGTACCCCCCTTCGCGACGGTGGACGAGGCGGTGGAGGCGCTCGCGGCCGGCCGTCCCGTGATCGTCGTCGACGACGCCGACCGTGAGAACGAGGGTGACCTGCTGGTCGCAGCGGACCGCATGACGCCCGAGCTCATGGGGTTCCTGGTCCGGCACACGAGTGGCGTCATCTGCGTGGCGATGCCCGGCTCGCGGCTGGATGCGCTGCGCCTGCCGCTGATGACCGTGGACAACACGGAGAAGCATCAGACCGCGTTCACCATCTCGGTGGACGCGCGTGGCTGCACCACGACCGGCATCAGCGCCGCGGACCGCGCCGCGACCGTTGCGGCGCTGGCCGACCCGCACACGCGTCCCGAAGACCTGCTGCGGCCCGGCCACATCTTCCCCCTGCGCTACTGCGAAGGCGGAGTGCTGCGCCGCGCCGGTCACACCGAGGCCGCGGTGGATCTGTGCCGCATTGCGGAACGCCAGCCGGTCGGAGTCATCTCCGAGATAGTGGATGACGCCGGCAACCCGATGCAGCTGCCGGAGCTGACCGCGTTCGCGGCGCAGCACGGCCTGCTGATGATCGCGATCGCCGAGCTCGTGCGCTACCGGCTGCGCCGCGAGCGCCTGATCCGGCGCGTGTCGACGGCGCAGATCCCCACACCGTACGGAGCGTTCGTGGCGCATGCGTACGAGTCGGCGATCGACGGAATCGCCCACGTGGCGCTCGTCAAGGGCGACATCTCGTCGGGCGACGACGTCCTGGTGCGCGTGCACTCCGAGTGTCTGACGGGCGATGTCTTCGGCTCCGCGCGGTGTGACTGCGGGCCGCAGCTGGATCTCGCGTTGCAGCGCATCGCCGACGAGGGACGCGGCGTCGTCGTCTACCTCCGCGGCCAGGAGGGCCGCGGCATCGGGCTGGCGCACAAGCTGCGGGCCTACGAGCTGCAGGAGCGCGGCCGTGACACGGTCGATGCGAACCTCGAGCTCGGCCTCCCGGTGGACACGCGGCACTATGGAATCGGGGCGCAGATCCTCACCGACCTGGGCGTTCGCAGGCTGCGTCTGATGACGAACAACCCGGCCAAGTACACCGGGCTCGCGGGCTACGACCTGACCCTGGTGAGCCGTGTGCCGCTGCAGGTGGCGCCGTCGAAGCACAATGTTCGCTACCTGCGCACCAAGCGCGACCGCATGGGTCACCTGCTGGTGATGGACGAGGGGAAAACGGCATGAGCGCCGTCGCCTCCGCCCTGCCGCAGCGATTCAGCCGCCGGCCGCATCGCGCGAGCGAGCATCCCCTGGGCTACTGTTCGCACTGCGGGACGCAGCTGACGCCGGCTCTGCTGGAGGGCCGCATCCTCGGCAGGTGTGTCGACTGCGGCAATGTCGCGTTCAACAACCCGTCCGTGGTCGCGGTCACCGTGCTCACGGACGCGGAGCGTGACGGTGACATCTGGCTGATCCGCCGCGCGATCGAGCCGTTCATCGGCCGATGGGCGCTGCCCGGCGGGTACGTCGACGCGAGCGAGCATCCGGAGGAGGCCGCGCGCCGCGAATGCGCGGAAGAGGTGCTCTGCGACGTGCGGATCGGCAAGCTCCTCGGCGTGTACAACGCCACGTTCGAGAGCAACGGCGTCGTCGTCATCGCCTATTCCGGCGTGATCAGCGGCGTCCCCAGCGCGGGCGCAGAGGTGCTCGAAGTCCGTCGCTTCTCGATGGCGAACCGTCCGCGACTCGCGTTCGACACGCATGAGGCGGCAGTCGCGCAGTGGCAGGCGTTGTCGTAATCGGAGGTGGAGCGGGCGGGGACGCGGCGGCCCTGACGCTGCGGCAGCGCGGCTGCACGCTGCCGATCACGCTCGTCAGCGAGGAGCGCACGCTTCCCTGCGAGCGGCCGTTGCTCTCCAAGGACTTGATGCGCGGCGAGCGCACGGAGCAGCAGGTCGGGATCCGTCCGCCGGATGCGTATGAGCGCGCGGGCGTCGACGTGCGGCTCGGGGTGCGCTGCGTCGGCATCGACCCTGAGCGGCGCGTCGCGCACATGGAAGACGGAGACGACCTGCCGTACGAGTGGCTCGTGCTGGCCACCGGGAGCACCGCGCGGCGTCTGCCTGGACTGCCGGATGCGGCCAACCTGCACACGCTCCGAAGCCTCGCCGATGCGGTTGCGCTGCGACGGGAGCTGCACGACGGCGCCCGCCTCCTGGTCGTGGGTGCGGGATTCCTGGGGTGCGAGGTGGCGGCGTCGGCTCGCATTGCGGGCTGTCGCGTGACGTTGTGCGACGTCGCCGATGGGCCGATGCTCGCAGCGATCGGTCCCGTCGCCGCCGCGGCGTTTGCCCGGCTGCATGCGGAGCACGGCGTGGATGTGCGCATGGCGACCGGCGTCGAGGAGTGGGAGGTGCTGGACAGCCGCGTGACCGCGGCTCGGCTCACCGACGGCGCGAGCATCGCGGTCGACGCCGTGCTCGTGGCCGTCGGCGCAGAGCCCAACCTGGCGCTGCCGCGTCAGCTCGGATTGGCGATCGACTCTGGCGGCGTGGCCGTCGACGACCGGCTGGGGGCGGGCACGGGCATCGTGTGCGTGGGCGACATCGCGGCGGTGCCGTACGCGCTCTACGAACGCCGGTTGCGCGTGGAGCACTGGCAGACCGCGCAGCGCCACGGCGAGCATGCGGCGGGAACGATCGCCCGCGCCAGCTCGGAGTCATTCACCGAGCTGCCCTGGTTCTGGTCGGACCAGTACGAATTCCAGCTGACGCAGGCGGGCTCCTGTGACGGAGCGGACGATGTGGTGGTGCGCGGCGATGAACAGTCGAGCCGCTTCTCCGTGGTCTACCTGCGGCGCGGCAGGGTCGTCGCGTGCATCGGGGTCAATGACGGTGTGACCGTACGCCGGGCCCGCCGCCTGATCAGCGATGCGGTGGAGGTCCGTGGCGCCGCGCTGGCCGACCCGGCCTCCGACATCCGGGCGCTGGCGGCGACCGCATGAGAACAGTGCGGCGTCGCGCACCCGCTTTCTGCGCGGCGGCCGCCGCACTGGTCGCGTCGGTCGCGTGCGGCGCGAACGCGGACACCGGCTCGCTGCCGACCGCGCAGCTCAGCCCGCAGCTGCAGAAGCTGGTCGACGGCGCGCGTGCCGAGGGCTCGCTCGACCTCATCTTCGCCACCGCGGGCACGGACGACGAGATCCAGCCCTGGACGTCGGGATTCAACCACTACTACGGGCTCAACCTGCGCGTCACGTTCACGCAGAACCCGGTGATGCCGTCGGTGGCGTCCACCCTCATCGAGGAGCTCCACGCGAAGCGAGCGGCCAACACCGACGTGTACTTCGGGGTGGCCATCTTCATCGCCGAGCTGGAGAACGCGGGTGTGCTGGCGAGCGGCGGTCTCGCCGGTCTGCCCAACGTCGCCGGGCACTCGGAGGACTCGGACACCACGGTTGCGCTGTCAACCATCCCGACCGGCATCACGTACAACGCCGACCGGGTCAAGGGGAGCGCGATCCCCCACACGTTCAAGACACTGCTGTCTGAAGCGCCGTCGCTGCACATCGCGTCGGAGCCCTACGCGGGAACGCTCGCCGGGCTTCCGCGATACTGGGGCGCCGACCAGACGATCGCGTACACGGCGGCGCTGTCGAAACATCTCACCGGGCTCTTCGGCTGTGGCGAGGAATCACGCCTGGTGGCGGGCGAGTTCGACATCTTCGCGCCTGACTGCGGCGACAACGCGGCGCGCCGCCTGCAGGCGCAGGGTGCGCCGATCGGCGAGGTGCTGCCCACCGACGGCAGCTTCATCACCAACACGTATCTCGCCATCCCCGCGACCGCCCCACACCCCAACGCCGCTCGCCTCTGGGTCAACTACCTGCTCAGCCGCCAGGCCCAGGACATCCTGTGGAAGTCGGACTTCATGGACTCCTCGGCCATTTCCGGTTCGCACATCGCCCCACTCATTGCGCAGGACGAGCGCAACGGCGTCGTCTTCCATCACTCGGACATGGCGTCGGTCCGTCTCGACGCTCCCTTTCAGGCTGCGCAGACGTGCATCCAGGCAATTCTCAACAACCAGGTGAACGACCCCTCGTGCGACGCGTATCGTTCGGTGATCGCCGGAGCAACGGGTTGATGGCAGGCCACGGCAGACGAGAGGAGTGACACCGATGGCGACGGCAGCAGAACTGTTCGGCGACCTGCAGGAGCGGCTTCGCTCTGAGCCCGAGCGGACGCGCGGCGTCACCGCCACGTATCAGTTCGTGCTCACGGGTGAGGGCGGCGGCGAGTGGCTGCTCGAGGCCGCGGACGGGACGGCCACGGTGCGCGAAGGGCGCGTTGAGTCGCCCCAGGTGACTGTGACCATGACCGCTGACGACTACATCGGGATGGCGAGCGGACAGCTGTCGGGGCAGGACCTGTTCTTCGCCGGCCGCATGCGGGTGGTCGGTGACCAGTTTCTGGCGATGAAGCTTGGGGAGATGACGCGATGACCGTGACGCAGGCGACGCCGGCGGACAGCTCCATGCACGACGTGCTGGAGCAAGCCAGAGCCCTCGTGCCAACCCTTCGCGACAGAGCCGCCGCGACCGAGGAACGCAGGAGCCTGCTCCCCGAGACGGTCGCTGACATGAAGGCCGCGGGCATCTTCCGGATCACGCAACCTCGCACATGGGGCGGCCTCGAGCTCGGCTTCGACGCGCTCGCCGACGCTGCCTACGAGCTCGGACGCGGCGACGGCTCGGCCGGATGGGTGTCCGTGGTGCTCAACGGCGGTTGGTTCCTCGCGTCGTTTCCCGAGCAGGCAGCCGCGGACGTTTGGGGCAAGGATGGCAGCATCTTGGTCGGTGGCGTGCTGGCGCCCAGCCCCACGGTGTCGCGCGTTGACGGTGGCTGGACCATCAGCGGTCGCTGGCCCTACTCGAGCGGCATCGACCATTGCTCGTGGAACATCGTGAGCTGCTTCGAGTTCCGCGAGGGCGGGCCCCCCGATGCGCGGCTGTTTCTCGTGCCCGCGTCCGACTACACGGTCGAGGACACGTGGTTCACGCTGGGGCTGCGCGGCACGGGCAGCAAGACCACCGTGATCAAGGACGTGTTCGTGCCCGAGCACCGCACGCTGCTCCTCGGAGACCTGCGCGAGGGCAGGGGCCCGGGGACGGCGGTGAACACGAATCCGTTCTACCGTGTGCCCTTCGGCATCTTCTTCTCGCTCTCGATCGCGTCGCCCATCGCCGGCGCGGCACAGGGTGGCCTGGAGCTGTGGCGCGAAACCAGCCGCGACCGGCGCGCGCCCGACGGCAGCCGCGTCACCGACCAGCCGACACTCCGCGCGATCTATGCGGAATCCGCCGCCGAGATCGACTGCGCCCGGCTCCTCCTGCGTCGCGACTTCGACGATGCGCTGGAGATGGTGCAGGCCGGCCACATTCCGACATCTGAGGAGCGCGCTCGAAGCTGGCGTGACGGAGCGTACGCGGTGCGTCTGTGCGAACGCGCCCTCGACCGGCTGTTCGAGGCGGCGGGCGGACGCGTGTTGCAGGAGGGCGACCCGTTCCAGCGGACCTGGCGAGACGTGCACACCGCCTCGTCACACATCGCCATGCGCTGGGTGGACGCCGCCGACCGCTTCGGGCGCATGGACTTCGGATATGGACCGCCCAACCCCTTCTTCCACTGACATGAGCGTGATACGAGCGGACTGATGTGAGCGATCCAGGGACGCCATGACGACGATGCTCGCGGCACGCGCGCACCCGGGCGAGCAGTTCTTCCGGCTCGAGCAGGTGGACATCCCGGCGCCGGCCGCTCACGAGGTCGTGGTGCGGGTGCGCGCCGCCAGCGTCACGCGCGGCCTCCTGGCCCTCTGGTACTTCACGCCGTACATCGAGCTGCCGTCCACATTGGGACACGAGGCCGCCGGTGAGGTCGCCGCGGTGGGGCCCGGGGTCACCGGCCTCAGGGAGGGCCAGCGAGTGCTCGTGCACAGCGCACTCACGTGCGGCATCTGCCGCGCGTGCCTGGCGGGTGACGACACGCTCTGCGAGAACCTCTCCGTCATGGGATATGGCCTGTACGGCGAGGGCGGGCGTGACCGGTACCGCCGCTACAAGGATGGTGGCCTGGCCGAGTACATGCTGGTGCCGGCGCTCAACGTGTCGCTCCTGCCTGACAGCGTCTCCTTCGATGTTGCCGCCAAGATCGGCACGATCGCGGGATCGCTGGGCGCGCTCCGCGCAACGTGTCCCCAAGCGGGCGACAGCCTCGCGGTGGTTGCCGCCACCGGCGCCGCGGGAACCGCGGCGGTGCTCTGCGCGCCGCTGCTCGGGCTCGATCCCGTGATCGCCGTGTCGCGCACGCCGGACTCTCTGCGCCGCACCGCGCAGGTCACCGGCGATCATCTGGTGAGCGTCGCCACCAGCGAGCTCGACGCGGACTGGACCGAGCGCGGGAAGCTGACGCAGCGGCTGCAGCAGCTCAGCGGCGACGGCGGCCTCGACGCGGTGGTCGACTTCATGCCCCTGGGACTCGACGAGACGGTGCAGGCCATCGAAGCCCTGCGGCCCGGCGGACGGGCGGTGCTGGTGGGGGGCAACCAGGTGCGCCTGCCGCTCGCCTACGGGCAGCTGATGCGGAATCAGTGGAGCGTGCGGGGATTCCGCGGGACGCCTCGCGCCGCGGAGCGCGAGGTGCTGCAGCACATCGCCGCAGGAACCATCGACCCCACGCCGCTGATCACGCACCGCTACCCGCTGCGGGATGTCAACGACGCGGTGCGGCGCGTGCACAACCGCGAGGACTCCCCCCTGTTCGTGGTGATCAACCCATGACGGCAGCAACCGCACACGGAGGATGGCCCACATGACGTCGCATGGAAACGAGGGGTTCAGGGGACGCGTCAGGCCGCGGCGCCGGCTCGCCGCGGCGACGAAGCTGCTCGGCGTGCTGGGCGTGCTGACGCTGGCAGCATGCGGAAGCAGCAGCACCACGGGCGGCAGCTCGGCCTCATCGCCCACCCCCGACCTGCACAACTACGAGGGGCCCGGCATCCACAACGAATACGTCGATGTCGAGCCGCACGACAACCTCACCGACGGGCAGACGGTGATGGTCTCCGGGCTGCACTTCATGCCCAACCTCGAGATCGCCTTCAACATGTGCAAGCTCGTCACCCGCGGCTACAGCGACTGCGACCCGACCACCACGGTCATGAACAAGGCGAAGACGGACGCGCAGGGCAACTTCCCGGCCACGCCATACAAGGTCACGGAACATGTCGCATTTCCCTCGTCGCTCAACAAGCCGATCGACTGCGGGGCCAACATGTGCTCGGTCGGCGTCGGTGACGTCGGAGGCAAGACGGCCGGCTCTCACTGCGTCGGCTTCGGGGGCCCCTGCTCGCCTGAGCCCGGCAACAGCCCGCTGGCGCTGGTGCCGGCATTCCCCGTGGGCGCGCTCGCCTTCGTGGTGCCGGTCGGGCTGATACAGCGTTGGATCGGCCGGCGCCGGGAGCGGCGCCGGCAGGCATGAATCCTCGCGCGGCTGTCGCTGCGCTCGCCGTCGCGATCGTCGTGCCTGTCGCGGGCTGCGACGGTCAATCCACGACGGGACAGCCGGCGGCCGCGCTCACCCCGTACCTGCGCCAGCTGGTCGCGCAGGCGCAGAAGGAGGGCGAGCTCGACCTCATCTATGCGAGCGGCGACACGACCGACGAGATCAATGCGTGGCGCGACGGTTTCAACCGCTACTACGGCCTGTCGCTCAACATCGTTCCCGATGCGAGCCCCCTGATGCCCGCGAACGCCACGCGCGTGCTGCAGGAGTATCAGGCGCACCGCCCCGCCAGCACCGATGTGTACTTCGGGGTTTCGGTCTTCGTGCTCGAGCTCGAGCAGGCCGGCGCCGCGCTGACCGGCTCGCTGCACGACCTGCCCAACGTCAGCGGCTTGACGGAAGACGGCGACACCACGGTGCGGCTGGCTGCGCTCCCCTCCGGGATCATGTACAACAGCGACCGGGTCAAGGGCGCGAACGTCCCCCACTCGCTCGACGACGTGCTGTCCGAGCCCTCCGGCATCCGCATCGCCAGCTCGCCCTACGCGGGAACGCTAGCAGCACTCCCGGAATTCCGCGGCGTCGACCAGGCGATCACCTACGCGGTGCACCTGTCGAAGAAGCTCAAGGGCCTGTTCGGGTGCGGCGAGGAGTCGCGGCTTGTGACAGGCGAGTTCGACATGTTCGTGACGGACTGCGGCGACAGCGCCGGCCGCCGCCTCGCGGCGCAGGGCGCGCCGATCGCCGAGTCGTTTCCCACCGACGGCAGCGTGCTGAACTCCTGGTACCTGGTGATCCCGCGCAACGCGGCCCACCCGGCGGCCGCCCGGCTCTGGATCAACTATCTGCTGTCGCGTGAGGCGCAGGATGTTCTGTTCAAGTACGACCTGGTGGACAACCCGTCTGTTTCCGGCTCACAGCTGGCGGCGCTCATCAGCGCGGACCAGGCCAAGGGGGTGATGTTCCGCCCCTCCGACATGAACGCGGCGCGCGCAGATGCGCCCTTTGCGCAGGCGGGCACGTGCGTGCAGGCGATCATCAACAACCAGGTCTCGGATCCCTCGTGCGCACCCTATCGAAGCGTGATTGCCGAGGCATGATGACCGAGCCCCGCGCCGACCCCGTGCTCCTCGGCGAGCCGGCGGAGCTCTGCCAGCTGGGAGCGTTGATCCTCTGGCGAGAGCTTCGCGATGTGTGGGGCCATGTGTCGTGCAGGCTCGGCGAGGACGGGAGCTTCGCGCTGGCCACTGTGCGATGGCGCAACGCGGGCTTCGACGAGCCGGTGATGGTCTTCGGCGCGGACGGGCGGCCGCGTGACGACGGCCCGGTTCCCGTCGAGCTGCCGATACACACCGAGATGTACCGCAACCGGCCGGACGTCGGGGCCGTTGTCCACGCGCATCCGCACGCGGCGGTCGCGCTGAGCGCGGCCGGCGCCACGGTGCGAGCCATCACGCAGCAGTCGGTGATCTTCGGCGACGGCGTGCCGCTCCTCCCCGGCCACTTCGTCGACAGCGCGGAGCTCGGCGCCGAGCTCGCCGAGTCGATGGAGGGACACGGCGCGGCGCTGCAGCGCGGCCATGGCGCCGTGTGCACCGGGCCCACGCTTGCCGCGGCAGTGACGGCCATGCTCTACCTCGAGCAGACGGCACAGCAGCTGCTCTGGGCGGGCACCGCCGGCGGCGCCGCGCCGCTGCCCGGCGCGCTCCGCGCGCATGCGCTGCACCGCCGCGGCGTCAGTGATGTCCTCTGGCGTCAGCTGGTCGACGAGGTCAAGCGCGAGCGGTGGCGGTGAGCCTAGTCGGCCAGGATCTGGCCGAGCTTCATGCCGAGGAAGCCGTCGCCCTCGACCTTCATGCGGCCGCTGAAGAACAGCTCCTGCCCCGGGACCTTCCCGGTCGCCAGCGCGACATAGTCCTCGACGGTCATCGTCTGCACGTTGTCGGGATTCTCGATGGTGCCCTTCCCCACCTCCGGCTTGCCGTCGGCGATGCGCAGATACCACTCGCCGCCGCCCTCGCCGGTGAGGCGGAACTGGTACTTGGCGTTCATCCCCGCGGTGCGGTTGGGATCGCGCGCGAGCTTCTCCCCCATCTGACGGAACAGCTCGTCCGGCGTGGGATCCGTCATGCGTTGCCTCCCAGGAAGGATCGTTGTGCGGCCGATAATTATGCAGACTGAGCAAAGCGCACGGAGAAGAAGGAGTCACTGATGGCAGGCGACAAACGAGTGCTCATGCTGGGGACGGGCCACATCCCCATCGCCAAGGTCACCCAGGGCACACCGGGGTTGTATCGCGCCGAGGTCAACGGCAGCGCGCAGGTGCAGCGGATGTCGCTCAACGCGCGCGGCAACATCGCGGCGATCATCTTCGACGCGAGGGACCCGCAGCGGGTCTTCGTCGGCGCGGCGCGCGACGGCGTGTGGCGCAGCCTCGACGGCGGCGCCACGTGGCACCCGGTGCACGACGGCCTGCTGTACAAGGAGGTGTGGTCGCTGGTGCAGCATCCCAGCACCGGTGACCTGTACTGCGGCACCCAGCCCGCCGAGGTGTTCCGCAGCACGGACGGCGGCGACACCTGGAGCGAGTGCGAAGGCCTGCGGAACCTGCTCGACACCCACGACTGGTCGTTTCCGGGGCCGCCGTTCGTCGCGCACGTGAAGCACCTGTCAGTCACGGAGGCCGATCCGCAGCTCGTCTTCGGCGCTGTCGAGGAGGGCTGGCTCATCCGCAGCCGCGACGGCGGCAGCACGTGGCGCAACCTGAAGATCGGCACCGCGTTCGACTCGCACACCGCGCACGTCATGCCGGATGACCCGAAGGTGATCGTCTCCACATCGGGCATCGGCATCTGCCGGAGCGAGGACGGGGGCGACAGCTTCGCCGATGCCAACACCGGGCTGCAGCAGCGATACATGGTGCACGTGGCGGTGCACCCGGATCGCCCCAAGGTCCTCTTCACCGCGGGCGCCGAGGTGCCCCCGCCGTTCTGGCAGCGACCCGACGGCGCCAACGCGGCGTTCTACCGCAGCAGCGACCAGGGCCGCTCCTGGGAGCCGCTGCACGGCGGGCTTCCCGATCACATGCACGCGGCGCCGCGTTGCATCGTGGCGGATCCCGTCGACCCGGAGACCGTCTACGTGGGCATGAGCGACGGCAAGGTGCTGGTGACGCACGACAGCGGTGACACGTTCTCGACGCTGGTCGACGACGGATTGCCCGCGGTCACGTCCATCACGGTGAGCGCGTAGGCAACACGCCGCGATGACCGAGGCCCTGCCCGAGACGATGCGCGCGGCGCGTGCCTACGCAGGCGAGCGCCACATGCGCGTGGAGCAGGTGCCCACGCCGCAACCCGGCGCGGGCGAGGTGCTGGTCCGCGTGCACACAGCCGGCCTGACGCGCGGGCTCATCGCTATGTGGTGGTTCACCAACACCATCACGCTGCCGGGCACGCTCGGTCACGACATCGCCGGAACGGTGGCGGCAGTGGGGCCCGATGTCGAGGCGTTCCGAGAAGGTGACCGAGTTTGGGTCAGCACTGCCCTCAACTGCGGCACGTGCGCGTCCTGTCTGGCGGGGCTGGACAACATGTGCAGCGCGCTCGGGGTGATCGGGTATGCCCTCTACGCGGAGGGCGGGCGCGAACGGTACGAGCGCTACCACGACGGCGGTTTCGCGGAGTACGTCCTGGCGCCCGCGGCCAACCTCAACCGTCTGCCGGCGGAGGTCCCGCTGGAGATCGCCGGCAAGCTGGGGACGATCGCCGGCGGCCTGCGAGTCCTGCTGACCGCCGGGACGGTCCCCGGCGGCACGCTCGCGGTCACCGCGGCCGGAGGCGCGACCGGCGCGGCCGTGGCGCGCCTGGCGCCGGTGCTCGGCTTCGCCCGGGTGATCGCGATCGCCCGCTCGCGCGGCGGGCTCGAGCGCCTCGCGGCCGGCCAGCCGGGTGACGTGGTGACGCTTGCGACCGACGAGCTGGGCGAAGGGTGGGAGACCGCCGGCGCCCTGACCGAGCGGATCCGTGAGGCCGCGGGCGGGGACGGCGTCGACGCGGCCGTCGACCTGATGCCGATGGGCACGGACGCGACCGTGCAGCTGGTGCGCTCGCTTCGCCCCGGGGGTCACGCGGTGCTGATGGGCGGCAACCCGCAGTCCTTCACCCTCTCGTACCTCGACGTGATGCGCAACCAGTGGACCCTGTCGGGCAACCGCGGTCACCGTCGCGGTGACGAGCTCGCCGTCGCCAACCTGATCGGGGCCGGGCTGCTGAAGGTCGACGACCTGCTGACCCACACGTTTCCTCTCGACGGGGTCAACGACGCGATCGACCTGCTGATGTCCCGGGCCGGCCATCCCGGCATGGTCACGCTGCGCCCGCTGCCCGACGGCGCGCGAGTTTGACACTCCCCTCACCGCCGACTAAGCTTCTCGCCTAGTGGGACTAGCGTCCCACTTTGTGGGATAGCGACGCAGGCCAGCGCTGAGGGGACTGGAGGTCCGGAGAGATGTCCCGACGGTTTCGCGCCCGGCGTTTCGCGGCGCCGGTCGTGGTCGCGGGTGCTCTGAGCGTCGCCGCCTGTGGAGGCGGCGGCACATCAGCCGGAAGCCAGCCGACCGCGCATCTCACACCGCTGCTATCTCAGCTGGTCTCGGCCGCGCAGAAAGAGGGCGAGCTGGACCTCGAGTACTCCACGGCCGGGACGACCGACGAGATCAACGCGTGGCAGGCGGGCTTCAACCACTACTACGGCCTGAACATCAAGATCGTCAACACGCAGAACCCGGTGATGCCGACCAACGCGAGCAACCTGATCCAGGAGGCGAACTCTCGGCACGCCGCGGACACCGACGTGTACTTCGGCGTCTCCGTGTTCATCGACGAGCTGGAGCGAGCCAACGTGGCGGTGCGCGGCGCGCTCGCCGGGCTGCCCAACCTGCAGGGGATCACCGAGGACGGCGACACCACCGTGCAGCTCGCCGACATTCCGTCGGGGATCATGTACAACAGCGACCGCATCAAGGGGTCGCAGATCCCGCACAAGCTGGAGGACGTGCTCAACGAGCCGTCCTCGGTGCTGATGGCGACAACGCCATACGCCGGAACGCTCGCCGACCTGCCGCTCTACTGGGGCACGGATCGAGCCATCACCTTCATCGCGAAGCTCTCTCACAAGCTGAAGGGCCTCTTCGGCTGCGGCGAGGAGTCGCGGCTGGTGACCGGCGAGTTCGACATGATGGTCACCGACTGTGGCGACAGCGCGGCGCGTCTGCTCCAGGCGAAGGGCGCCCCGGTGGCCAGTGTGCTGCCCAGCGACTACGCGTTCCTCAACGACTGGTACCTGATGATCCCCTCGAACGCGCGCCATCCCAATGCGGCCAGGCTGTGGATCAACTACCTGCTCTCGCGTCAGGCGCAGGATGTCCTCTGGCAGTACGACGCCACGGACAACATCCATGTGGCCGGCTCGCACGAGCTGTCGCTCGTGCAGCAGGATGAGAGCCAGGGCATTCAGTTCAAGGACACGACGATGGACCAGGCGCGGCAGGCTGCTCAGGTCGCGCAGCAGGCGGCCTGCATCCAGGCCCTGCTCAACAACCAGTTCAGTGATCCGTCATGCACGCCCTGGCGTAGCTTGATCCAGTCGGTCTCCTGAGCGACCGGGTTGCTGTGAGCGTCTCCGTACCGCCTGTCGCCCCCGCCAGCGGAGCGGCGATGCCGGCGCCGCTGTCCGCGAATGTGGCTTCGATTCCAAACGACCGAAGCCGCCGGTCCGCGTTCCAGGTCACCACGATTACGCTGGCCACGCTGGCGGCGGTGCTGATCGTGGGCCTTCTCGCCATGGTGCTGTTCGTCAGCGTGCACCAGGGCTCTGCCGGCCTCACGATCGAGAACTACCGGCAGATCCTGCACGATCCCGTCGCGGGCCAGGCGCTGCTCAACACGCTCGGCTTCGCGCTGGTGTCGGTCGCCGTCGCGATGCTGCTCGGGCTGCCCGTGGCGTGGCTGGTCGAGCGCACGGATCTGCCGGGCAAACGGTTGCTCTACTCCGCGGTGACGGTCGGCATCGTGATCCCGGGCTTCTTCTTCGGCATCGCGTTCTCGTTTCTATTCGACCCCGACGCGGGACTGGTCAACAAGGCGCTGATGAGCGCGTTCAACCTCAGCCAGGGGCCCATCAACGTGGCGAGCGTGCAGGGGATGGGCATCGTGGAAGGCTTCGCCCTCGCGCCGCTCGTGTTCATCCTCACCGCGTCGAGTCTGCGCGCGGTCGATCCCTCGCTCGAAGAGGCGGCGGAATGCTGCGGCGCGAGCCGCATCGGAATCCTGCGACGGGTCACGCTGCCGCTGGTGTACCCGGGGATCCTCGGCGCGGCGATCTTTGTGTTCACCGTG
Organism: Candidatus Dormiibacterota bacterium; assembly: GCA_019245575.1. Lineage (GTDB taxonomy): Bacteria > Chloroflexota > Dormibacteria > Aeolococcales > Aeolococcaceae > JAFARE01. The sequence goes on from JAFARE010000036.1 coordinate 35,208, forward strand.
GCGATCGCCGCCTTCGACATCCCGCTGATCATCGGCCAGTCACGCCGGATCCTCACGTTCTCCACGTACCTGTTCCAGAAGATGAACCCCGCCCAGGGCTTTGGCGTCATCCCGTACGGGCAGGCGGCGGCCTTCAGCTCGGTCATGATCGTCGTCGCCCTGATCCTGAGTGTGTGGTACACGCGCGTTCTCGGGCGCGGCAGACGCTTTCAGGTCGTCACGGGTCGTGGCTACCGTCCCAAGCTGGTGCGCCTGGGCAAGGGAAAGTTCCTCGCGTGGGGCGCGCTGTCGCTCTACTTCATCGCCGGCATCGTCGTGACGCTCATCGTCACCCTCTGGACCGCGTTTCAGCCGTTCGCCGGACGGCCGCTGTCCATCCAGTACCTGCAGTACCTGACGCTCGACAACTTCAGCCACCTGCCCTGGGACACGGTCGTGAGCAGCGCGGTGCACACGCTGCTGCTGATGATCCTCGGCCCGACGATCGCGCTCGTCTTCGCGCTGGCGTTCTCCTGGTTCGTGCTCCGCACGCGGTTCCGCCTGCGTCTGGCGTACGACTTCATCGCGTTCCTGCCGCAGGGTGTGCCGTCGGCGATCTTCGCATTCGCCGCCTTCGTGCTGGCGCTCTTCTACCTCCCGGTCCTGCCGTCGCAGTTCTACCGGTCGATGGCGCTGCTGGTGATCGTGTGGGCGCTGGTGTACGTGGCATTCGCCACGCGGTTGACCAACGCGGCGCTTGTGCAGCTGCACCCGGAGCTCGAGGAGGCGGGGCAGATCTCCGGCGCCTCCCACTGGGCGGTGCTGCGCCGCATCACCATCCCGCTGATCCGGCCCGCGCTGGTCACCGGCTGGGTCTGGATGGCCTTTCTCGCCTTCCGCGAGCTGACCGTGACGGCGATGCTCGGATCACCTGACAATCAGACGATGTCCGTCGTCGTCTACCAGCAGTGGACGAGCAATGAGACCTACGCCGCCGCGTTGACGGTGATCATGCTGGCCGTGATGATTCCGGTGATACCGGTTCTGTGGCGTCTGACCCGGCGCCAGGTGTTCTCATGACCGAGGCCTCGGGTCCTCAGACGGGTGAGCGTCCGGCCCTGCAGGTGCAGGAGCTGGTCAAGTACTACCGCGACCGAGGCGACCGTGTCGCGGCGGTCGCCGGTGTCAGCTTCGACGTCGCACCTGGCGGATTCTTCGCGCTGCTGGGGCCCTCCGGTTGCGGCAAGACCACCACGCTCCGATGCATCGCCGGGCTGGAGCGCAACGAGGGCGGGCGGATCATGATCGCCGGCCAGGTCGTGTCGGACGGCGAGCGCAAAACGTTCGTCGCCGCCAGCCGCCGCCGCATCGGCATGGTGTTCCAGAGCTACGGCATCTGGCCGCACATGTCCGTCTTCGAGAACGCGGCGTTCCCCCTGCGCGTGGCGCGCATCGCCAAGTCGGAGGTGAACAGCCGCGTGGAGGAGGTCCTCGCGACCGTGCAGCTGGGCAGCTACGCGCATCGCAACGCCACGCAGCTATCGGGAGGCCAGCAGCAACGCCTCGCGCTCGCTCGCGCGCTGGTGCGGCGGCCCGAGCTGCTGCTGCTCGACGAGCCGCTGTCCAACCTCGACGCGCAGCTGCGCGAGTCGATGCGCACCGAGGTGCGCGACCTGCAACACCGCCTGGGCATCACCACGCTGTACGTGACGCACGATCAGACCGAGGCCCTGAGCATGGCCGACTGCGTGGCGCTGATGCGCGACGGAAAGGTGGTGCAGCAGGGGCCGCCGCGCGACATCTACGAGCGTCCGGCCACGCGGTTCGTCGCCGACTTCGTGGGCAAGTCGAACTTCATCGCGGGCAAGGTGATCGCCGACGGGCAGGGAGGGGCCACCGTCGAGACGGCGGTCGGCACCCTGCGCAGCGCCATGTCCGGAGCGCCGGACAGCGCGGTCACCCTCTGCATCCGGCCGGAGCACATCACGCTCGACGGCGGGGCCACCGCCGGGGAGAACATCGTCGGGGGCAGGGTCGAGACCGTGACCTTCCTCGGAGAGCGAGTGGACGTGACCGTGGCGATCGGCGAGATCCAGCTGCGCACGCTGGCTCACGCCCATCTCGCCCCCACTGTCGGCGCCCCCGTCTCAGTCCGGCTGGCGCCGGAGCATCTGACAGTTCTCGCGTCCTGACGCGTTTAACTGATTTGACAGGGCGATGACACATCTGCATCATGGAACGAAAGCTTCCCGAAATACGCTTCGGCAGTCTCATTTTCCGGGACGGCCGTGAGGGACTCGATTGACCGTCCAAGTCGAGGGAGGGTAGCCGAGTGAGCGCGCACCAACCTGACAAGGCAGCGGACGCGCCTGTGAGCGGCCGCGTGAGGCTGGCTTCGCGGCCGATGCGGGTGCTGCTGGCCGCGGTCACGGGGGTGGCGACGATCGGCTTCACCGCGCTGATGTTCTCCAGCCTGGCGGTCAACGTGGGGACGGCGAGCGCGGCCCCCACGCCGTGCAGCCTGAACGGCCCTCCGGGCGGCGTGTGCAGCAGCAACGGAGCCACCATCTCCCTGAGCAAGTTCAGCGGGCTCGCTGTCAATGACACCGTCCAGATCAGCGGCACGGGCTTCATCGCCAACGGGAAGGTGTCCGCCGAAGTGTGCGCCGGCGCCGTGACCGGGTCGGGGGACTGCGACCTCAACACCGCCGTCGCCAACATCGCAACCGCCGACGCCACCGGCAAGTTCGGGCCGGTCAACTTCCTCATCTCCAATGACGAGCCCGCGAGCGGCACGGACGAGCCGGACAACGACGAGGACATCCAGACCGCCAACCAGGGCCTGATCGAGTGCGGCAACTCGGGCAACTGCTCGATCGGGGTCATCTCGAACGCCGACGAGTCCGGACCGGGGGCGTCCAACCCGCACTCCTCCAACGAGGACGTGGGGTTTGGGACACCTCCGACCCCAACACCGACGCCCACACCCACCCCGACCCCGACTCCCACGCCCAAGCCCACCCCGACACCCACCCCCACCCCCACCCGCACCCCGACCCCAACCCCAACACCGACTCCGACACCCACTCCGACTCCGACTCCAACTCCAACGCCAACCCCCACACCGACCGCGACTCCCACGCCGACACCCACTCCCACCCCGTCACCGGGCGGCAACTGCGGCAGCGGTCCCGGGAGCAAGTGCGGCACGCCGGCCGGCACGTCGCTCGACGTGCAGCCGTTCACCAACCTGAGCAACGCTCAGTCGGTGATGGTCACCGGACACGGGTTCAGCGCCAATGCCGCGTATGGCATCGAGATGTGCGCCGCCGTGGTGAACAGCAACAACGACTGCGACCCCAACACCGCGCAGACCGGCCGGACGGACGCCGGCGGCAGCTTCTCCGTGGCCTACGCGATAACCCAGACCATCTCCACGACCAACCACGGCACGATCGTCTGCAACAGCACTGGCAACTGCTCGATCGGCTCGTCCAACTTCGCCAATCCCAACGCGCTGCCCGCCGCGAATGAGGACATCGGCTTCGGCGGGACACCGCCGCCGACACCCTCTCCGACGCCCACGCCGAACCCCACACCCACGCCCTCGCCGCCTGCGGGCGGCGGCTGCGGCAGCCAGGGTGCGGGCACCCACTGCGGCACACCGGCTGGGACCGTGCTGAACGTCACTCCGTACACGGGGCTCACCGACGGCATGAAGGTCCAGGTGACGGGCCACGGCTTCTCGCCCAACGCCGTCTACGGCATCGAGATGTGCTCGCCGGTGGTGCTCAGCAACAACGACTGTGACGCGAGCACCGCGCAGACGGGCCGCACCGACGCCACCGGCAGCTTCACCGCGACGTACGCCGTGACGCAGGCGATCAACACGCCGAATCAGCACGCGATCACGTGCAGCTCGGCCGCGAACTGCGCGGTCGGATCCTCCAACTTCGGCAACCCGAATGCTCTGCCCGCGGCGAGTGAGACGGTGGCGTTCGCGGGCGGGTCGACTCCTGGTTCGGGCGGTGGCACGACCAGCTGCTGCGCCGGGGTGAGTTTCGCCGGCGCGAACAACACCGGCGCCGGGTCGAATGCGTCGCTGCAGTCCAGCTCCAACGCATCGCTTGCCCCGACCCCGGCGCCCGCCGCCAGCCCCACAGCTTCCGGCGTCGGCGCCGCGACGTCCGGGTCGGGCGGGAACGGAGGCGGCGGCAACGCGACGATCGGCAACGTGTCGTACGAGATGCCCTGGCCGTTGTTGAGCGGCGCCGGCTTCCTCTTCCTGCTGATGGGCTTCGGCATCGGCGCGCTGCTGCGCCTGCGCCGCGTGCCAGGCGGCATCTAGCCGCAAGGAGGCGCAGGGGCGTGCATCGGATGAGCAGGGCGCGACGACCGGGCTCGCCATGGCGTGCTTCGGCGGCTGCCGCATGTGTCGTGCTGGCCGCGGTCGCGTTGGTCGTGGCGCCCGCGCATGTCGCCGCCGACGTCACGCCGGGCACGGGCAACGGCAACTCCTCGCACCCCGAGGCGCCGCATCCGCACCTGCAGCTGTCGCAGTTCCAGGGTCTGAGTGACGGCCAGACGATCGTCGTCCGCGGCACGGGCTTCTGCCCCTACCCGGGGACGTCGGCGTCGTGCCAGGGGGTCTTCGGTGTGGAGGAGTGCCGGGCCCCGGTGAACGGCTCGAGCGACTGCGATCAGACGACGCTGCCGAGCCCGCAGAAGAACCCGGGACGCGATGACGCCAGCGGCACGTTCGAGCTGCAGGTGCAGGTGCGGGCGACCATCACCCTGCCCAGCGGGCAGAAGCTCGCGTGCAACGCCACGGGGAGCTGCGCGGTCGGCGCCTCGAACTTCCTCAACGCGCCGGACTTCAGTCCGGCTGCATACGAGGCCATCGGATTCGGTTCGTCGGCGGCCTCAGCAGCGGCAGCAGGCTCGACCTCCGCAGCGGCGTCCGCCGGAGCCACCAGCACGGCGACTGCAGCGGCGACCCCCACCTCGACCCCCAGACCCGTCACGCCGCTGTCGGTGACAACCGGATGGCCGGCGGGCACGCAGCTGTCGGTCGGCCTCGCCGGCCTGGGCATCGTGGTGCTCGGTGGGGTCGCGGGCTACTTTCTCACCGGCCGGTTCCGCCGCCGCCCGCCAACGCGACCACCCGGGCTCTGACTCGCGCGTCGTGACTGACGCAGAATCGCTGCTGACCCGCCTCGACGCCGCCAGCGAGCGCCTGCAACGGCATGCCACCGAGGCCGCAGGCGCAGCGGGCGATCGCTTGACGAGCCCGGAGCCGGCCACCGGCGAGCGCTGGGATCGCGGCCAGGTGTGGGCCCACCTCGCGGAATTCATTCCCTACTGGATCGCGCAGTCGCGGCGCGTGATCGAAACCTATGAGGGCACGCCCGTGCCCTTCGGGCGCACAAAGGAGGACCCGGAGCGCATTGCGGCCATCGAGCAAGACCGGCAGCGCCAGACCGCCGACCTTTGGTCCAAGGTGCAGGGCGACATCGATTCCTTGCGCGAGTTCATCGCGAACAGTGATTCAAAGACGTGGGTGGCCGAGGGCCTGCACCCCAAGCGCGGCGTCATGGGAATGGACCGAATTGTCGACGAGTTCCTCGTCGGCCACATCGAGGAGCACGCGAACCAGCTCGACGAGGTCTCTGACGCTGCGCAGCGAGCGTAGCGGCGCGCTGCATCGCTGACAATGACAGCGGGAGACGGGGCTCGAACCCGCGACCCCTACCTTGGCAAGGTAGTGCTCTACCACTGAGCTACTCCCGC
>JAFARE010000037.1 GCA_019245575.1 Candidatus Dormiibacterota bacterium
AGATCGAGATCATGCTCCTGGCGCCGATGCGACTCGCACGCTTGGCGATACCGTGCATGCGTGCACAGCACGGCGGTCGAATCGTGAACATCTCGTCGGTGTACGGCATCATGACCACACCGCTCTCGGGCTGGTACCAGGCGTGCAAGCACGGACTCGAGGCCGTGTCCGACGCGCTGCGCATGGAGGTGGCGCGCGACGGCATCCGCGTGATCCTGGTGCAACCGGGCGGCTTCAACACGGGCATCTGGGACGACGGCGCGGAAGCCGTGGAGCGTCACGGCTCGTCGCGGTACGCGACGCCGTACGGCCGCACCATGCAGGGCGTCCAGCTGAGCCGGCCGCTCATGGGCGATCCGCGCAGCGCCGCGCGTGTCATCGCCGGCGCTGTGAGCAGCAAGCGGCCGCGCAATCGCTACCTGGTCGGATACGACGCGCAGCTGGCGCGGGCGTACAGCCGCCTGGTTCCCGAGACCGTGCGCGACCGGCTCGCCCGGGTCACGCTGGGCCTCTGATCGCGCGCTGCGACGGCCGTTCCTCGTCGGGCAGGAACTCGAACAGCCGCACACCGCTTCGGTAGGGACGCGGCAGGCCGTCCAGCACGACGTGCCCTGCGGCCATGGTCGTGCCGGGGACGCCCTCGAACGCGAGGTTGCGAAACGACGACTCCTCGAACCAGCGCCGGATCTGCGGCGTCAGGTCGGGCTCGAAAGTGCCGCGCGTCCACACCGCGTGTGCGCCGGCCGCGCACAGCTCCGGCAGGTGCTCGATGGTGGCGCGGATGTCATCGTCGGTGATGTTGCCGAAGACGCCACAGACGAGGGCGATGTTGACCGGAGCGATGCCCGCATAGGCGTCGGTGCTGCCCGCATCTCCGGTCACCACGTCGATGGCGCTCAGACCGAGGCGGGAGACCGCCTCGCGAGCGCGGCCGGCGAGTACCGGCTCCATCTCGACGAGGCGGGCGCGCACGTCGGTGGCACGAGGGTGGCCGTCAAGGACGCCGAGGATGTCGCGGCCGTCGCCCGCGCACATGCTCAGGACCCGGATCTCGCCCGGTGGCTGGGCGTCGAGCGCGGCGCGGATGAACCGTCGCACCAGCTCGAGGCGCTGGTTCAGCGCACTGCCGCTCGCGTACTGCTCGTGCCAGGCAAGCCAGTCTGTCGCCACAATGCGCAGCCTAATGGAGCTTGCGGGGCGCGTCGTCGTGGTCACCGGCGGAGGCAGCGGCATCGGCGCGGCGCTCTGTCGCCGCTGCGCCGCCGAGGGAGCCGCCGCGATTCTGGTTGCTGACGTCGACGCGGCCGCGGCCGACCGCGTCGCCGCCGAGGTTGGCGGCGCCGGCGTGCTGGCCGATGTGAGCGTCGAGGCGGACGTGCAGGCGCTTGTGCAGCGCTCGCTCGACGAGCACGGACGCATCGACGTGTACTGCTCCAACGCCGGCGTCGGCATCGGCGGCGGAGCAGACGCGCCAGACGAGGACTGGCAGCGCAGCTGGGACGTCAATGTGATGGCGCACGTGTTCGCTGCCCGGGCGATCCTGCCGGGGATGCTGGAGCGCGGCGAGGGCTACCTCGTTGGGACGATCTCGGCGGCAGCGCTGCTCAACCACATCGTGGCCGCGCCGTATGCCGCAACGAAAGCGGCGGCACTGTCGTTTCTCGAGTGGCTCTCGATCGCACACGGCGACGCGGGCCTGCGCGTGTCGGCGGTGTGCCCGCAGGGCGTGCGCACACCGATGCTGCTGCGCGACGCGGACACGCAGGCCTTCCTGCTGGAGAGCGCCATCGAGCCGGAACAGGTGGCCGACGCCGTGGTCGAGGGAATGCGCGAGGAGCGCTTCCTCATCCTCCCCCACCCGGAGGTCGCCGAGCTGTGGGCGCGCAAGGCCGACTACGACCGCTGGCTGCGCGGCATGCGCCGGCTGCGCGCCCGCGCGCTCCACGCCGCCGAGTAAGGGCTTCAGCGCGTAACTGCCGGGTGTATTCCTGTGCATGGAAGCGCGGGCACGTGCAGGGATCGTCGGCGGTGCGCTGTTCGCGTTGATGCTGAGCGCGTGCGGCGCTGTGGGCGCCACGCCGAGTGCCTCTCATTCGGCAGCCGCCCATGCGCGCCCGGCAGCCGCCGTGCCCTCGACCATGGCGCCCATGGTCACGGCGCTTCTTCCCAGCCCCTCGGCAACGCCGGTGGTCACGCCGACGCCGCCGCCACCGCCCCCGACATCACCGCCCGCGCCGGCGTCGTTCTCCTTCGCGATCGTCCCGCGCTTTGCGGGCGGCGCGGGTGGCACGGTCACGGCGACTCCGATGGCGGACCGCGTGCATTACCACGTCGTCGTCACGGGCCTGGTGCCCGGGTCAGCGCATACGGTTCACGACCACGTGGGGTCGTGCGGCGGCGCGAACCTCAGCCGGCATCTGAGCGTCCTTGCCACGGGGGTGGCGAACGGCGCGGGCTCGTTGACCTTCGATGCGACCGTTCCTGCGTTCGAGTTTGGGTCCGGACGAATCGTGATCGTGTACGACAGCGCGCGGCCCGTGCTCATCACCGGCTGCGCCGCGCTCTGAGCGCAGCGTCAGCGGCCCGTGAGCGCCAGCAGCTTCGCCTGCACCCCCGCGTCGGCCGCGTCCTGCTCTGGCCCGAAGGCGCCCGCGCTGCGCCAGTCCTCCGCCGTCTTCTGCAGGTCCGCGTACGCGTAATCGACCAGTTCCGGATCGAGCCGGTCGTCACCGCCAATGCCGCGCGCCAGGTCCCACGAGTGGATGGTGCTGTCGATCGCCATCTGCCGGATGTATTCCGCTCCCGACATGTCACCGAACGACAGGTGCACCGTGCGCGACGTTGCTCCGGGTTCCTGCGTGGCGGAAACGGCCTTCCGCTGCGCCTCGGTCAGAGCCTCGAGCGGCTTGTCGCCGAGCACATCGCCGTCGAACCGGTCACCGACGTCGGCGATCGTATGGCCCGCGAGCATCTCCGGAACCCAGAGGTACTCGACGGCAACGTGGTTGGTCAGCGCACGCACGTCCCACTCGGTGCAGGGAGTGGACGCCGTCCATTGGTCGTCCTGAATCCGCTGCGCCCGCGCCATGAAGCCGTCGCTGGCACGCTGGAAGGCGGTCACATCGTCCATGGCGCGGATCATAGTTTCTTCGACAACTGGATTCGGCTGAGAGCCTTGCGGGCCTCCTCCACGGCTTCTACCGCGTGCTCGTGCCTTCGCTGCGCGTTCACGGCCTGTTCTGCGGCGGCTCGCTCAACCTGCTCCGCGCGGCGCAATTCCTCCTCAGCCGCGCGCAACTGACGATCACGGGCCTGCGACTCCTGGCCGGCGGCCTCACGCTCCACGCGTTTGAGCGCGCTGACGTCCATGTCCGGAAAGCTCAGCGCCTCCGGCTCGGCAGTGAGCCTGCCTTCGCGGAGCGCAAGCCAGGTCTCCTCATCTGACATCGATGCGCCGCGCAGGATCTCCGCGATACGCCGCAGCGCGTCGTCAGAGGCTGCATGACCCGAGGCGGTGAGCACCATGCCGAGCCGGCGCGTCAGCGTGTCGATGCTTCGGCGGTGGGCCTGCGTGGCCTGCTCCATCTCCGCGGCGGCGGCGCGGTCGCCCTGCAGCAGGCGCTGCTGCGCGGCGATGAGCCGCCGGCCGCCTGCGCGCACCTCATCCAGGTCGGCGCTCGCCACGGCCGATGCTTGGTTCACCGCCCACATCACCACTGACGGCTTACGCAGCGCGGCGACCTGTCCGGCCAAGTCGCGCCGGCCCGAAGCGCGCAGCTCTCGCAATTTCGCCGTGCGCGTGGCGGTGAAGGCGTCGAGCGGCGTTCGCATCAGATCCGATGTGAGTCGAGCCTCTTCTTCTTCCATCGCGCCTTACCGGCGGCTCGAACCGTTGTCGAGCCGCGGGGTCATAGCTCCATTTCCGAGGAGTCCAATGGAGGGTGCCCTCCGGGTGCTGACTTGATCAAGAGCCGGCGCCACTCCTCGCGCCGGACGATGGCGCCGATGTTGTTGTGGCTCACGCCGAACATCGATCCCAATGCCCTGTGGGTCATCCCCGCGCATGCTAGCTCGCGTATCGCAACCACATCTCGAGCAGTCAGCTTCGCGTTCCAATGGAGTTCCCCGCCAGTCGGACGGCGGTTGGCCGCCTGCTGCTCCCATGTCGCCCAGCGGCAGTTGCCCGGTTCGTAGTTGCCATCGTTGTCTATCCGATCCAACGAGAGAGCGTCAGGACAGCAGCCCATATCGCTCAAGAAGTTGTCGAACCGCCGCCAGCGCTCGCACACGCTGATGCCTCGCGCACCATACCGCGGCCAGTCGGAGCGCGTTGACTTGCTGCACCGCTGCAGCATGCTCTTCCATGCGTGATAGGTGCGCGTTCCACCGCCTGCCGCGTGACCATGACGCCGAAACATTGAAGCATTTAAACGTTGTCAGACGGTCAGGTCGTGGACGAAGTTGGAGCGGGAGACGGGGCTCGAACCCGCGACCTTTTGCTTGGGAAGCAAATGCTCTGCCAACTGCGCTACTCCCGCGCGCGAGGGTCGAGTCTAGCGCGACCTACGCACCGTGACAGGGCCGTCACGCCAAGACCACCGGCGCGGCCGATCATGCTCGCGTGGCCCCGGCTGTTTCCGCTTCTCGAGCGCGCCTGCGCGCCCTGCTCGCAGTCGCGACCCTCGCCGCCACCGCCTGCGGCAGCGCGGGAGCCCTGACCACCGCGCCGCCTCCCGTGTTCAACAACGAGCTCGCGCACCCGTCGTTCGCCACGCCGGTGTTCACCGCCGCTCCGTCGGCCACGCCGGTGCCCACTCCCGGCGCAAACTCCGCGCCGCCCGGCGTGCTCCCACCGGTGCGCGCCACGCTCTCGCCCGATCCGGTGTCCGTCGCCGGTTCTCACGGCGGCCCGATGCTCGGCGGCTGCAGCGTGTTCCCGCCGGACAACGCGTGGAACCAGGACGTGTCCTCGCTGCCCGTCGATCCGAACTCCGCCGCGTACATCGCGCGCATCGACTCCTTCCGCCAGTTCCTGCACCCCGACTTCGGGTCCGACCCTTCCTATGGCATCCCGTATGTCGTCGTGCCCGGCTCGCAGCCGTTCGTGCCCATCACGTTCAACGCGTACGGGAGTGAGAGCGACCCCGGCCCGTACCCGGTGCCGCTCAATGCGCCGGTGGAGGCGGGCAGCGACCACCACGTGCTCGTCGCGGACACGGGCAACTGCCACCTGTACGAGATGTTCAACGCGCAGCAGCAGGGCAGCGGATGGTCGTGCGACTCCGGTGCGGTCTTCAACCTGAACAGCAATGCGCTGCGGCCGGACACGTGGACGTCGGCAGACGCGGCCGGCCTGCCCATTCTCCCGGGCCTGGTGCGGTACGACGAGGTGGCCGCAGGCGTCATCAACCACGCGCTGCGCTTCACCGTCGATGAGACGCAGAACGGCTTCATCCACCCCGCCACGCATCAGGCCGGCGTCAGCAACGCGAGCGATCCACCCATGGGTCTGCGCCTGCGGCTGAAGGCATCGTTCGACCTGTCGCCGTTCCACGGCGAGTCGCTCGTGATCCTCACCGCGCTGAAGAAGTACGGCATGTTGGTGGCGGACAACGGCAGCAGCTGGTTCATCAGCGGCGCGACGGATTCGCGCTGGGACGACAACGACCTCAATCAGATGAAGACGGTGCCGGGCAGCGCATTCGAGGTTGTGCAGACAGGCCCGATCCTGCGCGGCTGAGGCTCAGCGCAGCGAGGTCTCGATCTGCTTCGCAATGCTCAGCAGGCGTGCCTCTGAGCGTGGCGGCCCGACGAGCTGCACACCCACCGGCAACCCGCTCGCGCTGCGCGTCACCGGCACGGCCACGGCAGGACAGCCCGCGATGTTCCACGGCGGGGCAAAGCCCATCCATGCTGCCGCCGCCAGCAGCGTCTGCAACCAGCGCTGCCCCCACCAGCGGCCGATCTCCGGCGGCGGTCCTGCCAGCACCGGGACCACCAGCACATCGCGCCCGGCCATCCACGCGCGCAGCCGGCGAGAGGCGCCCGAGGTCTGCACGTCACGCGCCATGCGGCGGCTGCGCAACCATCGCCCGTTGCGCATGAGCGCGCGCGTGCGGGGCTCAGCACGCTCGGCGTCGAGGTGCAGGGCGTCGGCATCCTCGGCTATGCCCGCCATGAACGCGCTGAGAAAGGCCTGCGGCAGCACGGGATACGGCGGATTGGCCTCTTCCACGGTGTGACCATGCCTGCGCAGCGCCTCAGCCACGCACCGCACGGCGCCGCGCACATCCGCATCGACTCGCGCGCCGAGCATGGGGTGCCGCGTCGACACACTCACGTGCAACCGCTCGCCCACGTTCTGCACCTTCCTGAGGTCTTTCGTATCCGCCAGGACGTCGAGCATCAACGCCGCATCGTCGACGGTCCGCGCCATCGGCCCTGCCACGCTGAGTCCGTACCAGTGCGACACAGCGCCGCCGGGCAGCGGCACCAGTCCCGGCGTCGGCTTGACGCCGACGATGCCGCAGCACGCCGAGGGGATGCGGATGGACCCGCCGCCGTCGCTCCCCAGCGCGAGTGCAGCCATGCCGGTGGCCACCGCAACCGCGCTGCCGCCGCTCGACCCGCCGGCGCTGCGCTTGGCATCCCACGGGTTGCGCGTGTTGCAGATGGCGCTCTCGGTAACGGGCCAGATTGCCAGCTCCGGCATGTGGGTCTTGGCGATGATCACCGCGCCCGCTGCGCGCAGCCGGCGCACCAGCTCGTCGTCCTCTCCGGCCGGCGCGCGCGGCGTCGCAGCCGAGCCGTGCAGCGTCGGCAGCCCGCCGACGGCGACGTTCTCCTTGATCGCCACCGGCACGCCCGCCAGCGGCAGCGAGCTCAGGTCGTCCCTGCCATCGAGCTCCTCGGCTTCGTGCAGCGCCTCCTTGCTGCGAACCGCTGAGAGGGCGCCCAGCCGGCCGTCGACCTGCTCGATGCGCTCCAGATGGGCGCGCACCACGTCGATCGGCGAGACCGCGCGGCCTCGCACCCGCGCCGCGATCGTCGTGGCGCTGAGCTCGGTGAGCTCCGAGGCGGGCGCGGTGCCGGCCAGCGTCACATCAGGAGCGCTGCGCCGCCGCCAGCTGCACCACCTCGATCTTCCCCTCGGCGTACATGGCTCGGATCAGCTTCTTGTCCTGCTTGCCCACGCTGGTTTTGGGCAACTCGGACACAAACGCCCAGCGCTCCGGCAGCCACCAGCGCGCAACCTTGTCTTGCAGGAACTCGCGCAGGTCATCGGGCGTCGCGCTGTCTCCCTGCTTGAGCACCACCGCGGCAAGCGGCCGCTCCTGCCAGCGCTCGTCGGGCACGCCCACCACCGCCGCATCGGCGATGGACGGATGGCCCATCAGCAGGTTCTCGAGCTCCACCGACGAGATCCATTCGCCGCCGGACTTGATCACGTCCTTGGAACGGTCGGTGATCTGCACGTAGCCGAGGGCGTCGATGTTCCCCACATCACCGGTGCGCAACCAGCCGTTGTGGAACTTCTCCGGCGCGTCGGTCTTGTAGTAGGAGCCGGTGATCCACGGGCCGCGGACCTCGATCTCACCCACAGCGACACCGTCGTGCGCGACCTCGGCGCCGCTGTCATCCACGATGCGCAGGTCCACGCCGGGCACCGGGCGGCCCGTCTTGCTGCGGAACTGCATCTCGTCACCCGGCGATGTCCCCTTCGGAGGCAGCGCGATCGTGCCGATGGGGCTCGTCTCCGTCATGCCCCACGCCTGGATGAGCTCGATGCCGAGCTTCTCGCGGTATGCGGTGATCAGGCTGGCCGGCACCGCGGACCCACCGCCGACCGCGCGCTTCAGGTACGAGACATCGCGCCCATTCGCCTGTGCATAGGCCAGGATCGCCGTGAAGATCGTGGGCACGCCTCCCGTGAACGTGGGCTTCTCCCGCTCCATGAAGGCGCACAACGCGTCCGGCTGCATGTGGCGCGCCGGCAGCAGCAGATCCGCTCCCACCATCCATGCCGCGTAGGGGACGCCCCACGCGTTGACGTGGAACATGGGCACGATGGTGAGCACCCGCTCGACGTCGGTTATGTGGAACGTGGCCCAGACGGCGAACGAGTGCAGGTAGATGGACCGATGGCTGTACGCCACACCCTTCGGGTCGCCCGTCGTGCCGGTCGTGTAGCACATGGATGCCGCGCTGCGCTCATCGATGTTGGGCCAGTCGAAGGTCGCCGGCGCCGCCTGCACCAGATCCTCGTATCTGTGAACGTCACCCAGCCCTGAAACGTCGCCGTCCCCCACCACCACCACGTGCTGCACGCTGGGAATGTGCGGCCGGATCGCCGCCAGCAGGGGTGCGAGCGACGCGTCGACGATGATCACACGGTCCTCGGCGTGGTTCACGATCTGCGCAAGCTGCTGCGGCGGCAGCCGAAGGTTGAGCGTGTGCAGCACCGCACCCATGCACGGAATGGCGAAGTACGCCTCCAGGTGCTCCTGATGGTTCCAGCAGAGCGTTCCGACGCGGTCCTCGGGCTGCACGCCGAGCTCGCGCAGCGCTGCGGCCAGCCGCGGGATCCGCGCCGCCACCTCGGGGAACGTCGCGCGGCGCGACGTCTCGCCCTCGCACGTCACGACCTCGCTGCGCGGAAAGAGCTCGCCGCGGCGCAGCAGCGCCGTCAGCGTCAGCGGGATGTCCTGCATCGTCGACTTCATGCGGCTTCTCCCTGAGGGGGCTGGGAGACCATTCTCGCCAGAGTGGCCGCCGGGCGGCAAATCCGCCGGGCGGCCGCGCGGCTCAGCCGGCGACGAGGAAGCGGTTGATGTACTGCCCGAAGGTGAAGAAGGGCGTGTTGACAGGCGCGGCGCCGCCCCACTCATGGATGCCACCCCAGGCGTCCAGCGTCCATCCCACCCCGTTCTCGCCGGGGTGCAGCGCGATCGCGCGCGCGATGTCCCACCCGTGCCAGTACGGTGCATTGGGGATCCCGGGCGGCATGGTGCTGTTGGTGGTGCCGAAGGGGTGCAGGCCACCGAAGGCGTCGAGCGTGTAGCCGCCCAGCCCGTCGGCGTCGAGCGCGACGCCGCGCTCCACGTACCAGTTCGCGGCGTAGAACGTGAGCGTCACATTGGGCGCCGGCGCGTGGGCGTTCACCCCGAAGGGCCAGAGGCCGCCGAAGGCATCGATGACATAGCCGCCCGTGCCGTCGGGCCGCATCACCACGCCGCGCGCGATGTCCCATCCGGCCCGGTACAGGGTGACGGTCGCCGTCGGCGGCGTGTGGTTGCCCAGAGCGAACCCGTGCAGCCCGCCGTAGCCGTCGAGCACGAAGCCGCCGCTGGCATCGGGCAGCAGCGCGACACCGCGCGCGATGTCCCAGCCGGACCAGTACGGGCCGCCGCTGACCGCGTTGGATGGCAGATTGCCGATGGGATACAGGCCGCCGTAACCGTCCAGGAAGATGCCGGCAGGACCCTGCTGCCACAGCGCGAGGCCGCGCGTGATCTGGAAGCCGGGCCACTTCTGCGGCGCTGAGAATCCGATCGGCGAGGGCGGCACCGAGTGCACGCCACCGTAGGCGTCGAGCAGGTACATGGTGTTGAACGGTTTGGAGACGTACTGATCACTCGGTCCGGTGAGGCTGGTGCCGCCAGGGTTGGTCACGGTGACGTCGTACGTGCCGGCGGTGAACGGCGGCAGCATCAGCGTTATCGACGTGGCGCTGTTCACGGTGAAGCAGGGTGCCGCGCCACACGTTGACGTGATCTGGGTGGCGCCGACGTTGACGCTGTGCACGGTAAAGGGCGAACCGTTGAACGTTCCGCTGAAGTTGCTGCCGCTGATCGTGATTGTGTTGGGGCTGGTGTCGAGCCCTGACCCCGGCGACACGCTGGAAACCACGGGCACCGGGGGCGCGGCATTCGCCACAGACTCCGCTGCCTGGCAGCCGGAGTTGCTGGTGGCCGGATTGTTCATGATGGGGCTGATTCTCGTGCCAGGGAAGAAGGTCGAGATGTTCGTGTACTGGTTGTCCTTGCCGAAGTCCCACCCGGTCATCCCGGTGATTGCGTCGTTGCCGAAGTTCCAGATGCAGGCGCCGTTTGCCTGAGAGCCAGGAAAGGCAGCGCTGTTCTCGATCGACCAGTACGGATAGAAGGCAGCGGTCCCCGGCGGCACGTTGCAGCCGTTGCCATTGCTGAAGTCGCAGCTCTGCTCTGATCCTGGAACGTTGGTCTCGAACTGAAGCTGCGGATATGTGGCGCCGTTCGCGTCGAACGGGCCCAGGATCATCGCCGTGGTCGGGTGCGTTGCACCGCCGTCGGGCCAATCGGCGATGTAGGAGCTCCCGTCGAAGTCGAGATCGCCGTTCTGGAAGACGTTGGCCAGACACCCGTCGACGGGCCAGCTCCAACTCTGGTTGACGCCGTTGACGGTGACCGTGCGCGAACCGGCGTTGAAGCATGGGTAGTCCGAGCTCTCACAGTGCTGCGCCCCGCCACAGGCCGTGTTGCCCTCGGTGTTGCCCCCGCACGAGGGCGGGTTCACACTCGTGTCACAGAACTCGGTGCCGCCGCCGCCTCCGGCCTGCGTCTCGAAGGTGCCCGAACACGTCTGGTTGGTGCCGTTGTCCGCGAACGTGTCGGGTGACGGCGAGAAGGTCGCCGTGTAGGGAAGGTTGTTGGCCGTGCTGTTGCACGGCTCGAAGTGTCCCGTCTCGAAGCTCGTCAGCACACCGAACTCGAGGGCGGACCAGGGCACGAGATTCCCCTGCGCCGCCGTGTTGTACTCGGGATGGAAGCTGTAGGCGTTGCCATTGCACGTGCTCGGGTCCGTCTGCATGAACCCGTTGGCCGCGCTCGCGATCATGAATCCGGAACGGCCGGTGGTGAGGTCGTCGACCTTCGTCTCCAAGCCCTGCGAGGTATCCAGGATGGTGACGCGGAGTGCATCACTCTGCCCCATCATCAGCGTGTCCGCGTTGGGGCTGAATGTCTCGTACGAGTTCAGCTGTGGGCTTGGCGGGCCTGTCGGCGTTCCGTCGAGCGTCAGGAAGGCGAAGTTCACGGGCTCGGCGCAGTTCGCGTTGGTGGTGCAGTGCGGCTGCCCGCCGCACACGGCCTCGAGGCTGTCGATGGTGAGCGCGGCGCAGTACCTGGTCGCGTCGCAGCTGATGCCGTCGAAGTGCGGGCCATAGCCCGGCGGGAAGAACTGCAGCTCGAGGACGGCCGACCCGCCGCCCGGGCTGCTCGCATTCGGCGCATTGCTGTCGCTGTCCGGCGTGCAGCCGTGGTATCCGCCGACGCCGTCGGCGGCGACACCCGCGGCGCTGGGGAAGGACTTGTCGTCGCACAGCGGGAGGCCGAACCAGAACGCGGGCGTCAGCTCCGCAGTGTCGCTCGTGGTGGGCGACGCGCTGGGGCTTGTCGTCGGCGTGCCGGCCGGATCGTGCGGCAGCTGCAGGAAGTACGTCTGGTAGTTGCCGCTGCCGGTCGCGTTCGACTCGAACTTGACCGAGGGCTCGTCGTGACCCACGTAGTGGCCGTTGTCATAAAACCGCCCCGGAGCTGCGGAGTGTCCGTAGCCGCCGTAGCTGCTCGTGTAGAGCGCCTTCGGGTCGGCGCAGTACATCCGCATGCTGGGGTCCACCGGCGGGTACTGGTTGCTGTAGCCGTTGCAGTCGACGCTGCTGCGGGGATTCGGCCGGACGGTGGCCACCGTCTGCGAAGCCGGCGCCTGCGCAGCCGCCTGGGTCTGGGTCGACGCCGGGGCTGCCGTGGTACCGGCGGCGGAGAACGCCAGCACGGACACGACGGTCGCAACGAACAGCGAGCGGATCGGGCGCATATTCATGGCAGGACCCACCTGTTTGGATGCGGCGCCACTATACGTCCGCTGCGGCGACCGTGAACTTCCTCTGCGCCGATTCGCTAGGCTCAGGCGCGATGACCTCGATCGGCGTACCGCGGATGACCGGAGCAGAGCGTTTCCTGGCGGCCTCGCGTCGCGACCCCGCAGACCGCACGCCGGTCTGGTTCATGCGACAGGCGGGCCGCTGCCTCGCGGGCTATCGCGAGCTGCGCGAGCGCTACGACATCCTCACCATGACCCGCACGCCGGAGCTGTGCACGCAGGTGACGCTGATGCCGGTGCAGGAGTTCGGCGTCGACGCTGCGGTGATGTACGCGGACATCATGCTGCCGCTTTTCGGTCTGGGCGTCGAATTCTCCATCGATCCCGGTGTCGGGCCGATCATCCACAGCCCGCTGCGCAGCGAGGGCGACATCGCGTCACTGCGCGTGGTGCCGCCGCAGGAGTCGACGCCCGATCTCTTCGACGCGATCCGCATGGTGCGCGCGGAGCTGGGCGGCCGCACAGCGCTCATCGGGTTCGCGGGCGGTCCGTTCACGGTCGCCTCGTATCTCATCGAGGGGCGCCCGAGCAAGGACTTCGCGCACACCAAGGGATTGATGTACACGGACCCGCTGCTGTGGCACCGCCTCATGGAGACGCTCACAGTGGTGACGATCGACTACCTGCGCGCGCAGGTGGATGCCGGCGCGCAGGTGATCCAGCTCTTCGACTCGTGGATGGGCGCCCTGAACCGCGATGCATACGCGGAGCACGTCCTCCCCTACAGCACACGCATCTTCGCCGCGCTGCGGGAGCTGGGCGTGCCGAGCATCCACTTCGGGACGAACACCGCACACCTGCTGGAGACGATGGCCACCGCGGGCAGCGGCGTCATCAGCATCGACTGGCGGCTGCCGCTGGATGAAGCGTGGCAGCGTGTTGGCTTCGGTCACGGCATCCAGGGCAACCTGGAGCCCGCCGCCCTCCTCGGCTCCTTCGACGTGGCCGCGGCTGAGGCGCGCAAGGTGCTGCTCCGCGCCGGCGGCCGGCCGGGACACATCTTCAACCTCGGCCACGGTGTGCTCGCGGCAACCCCGAGCGACAACCTGCGCCGGCTCGTCGACCTGGTGCACGAAGAGACGGCTTGACCCGCCTGACGCGCGAACCCTGGTGGGCGCTGCCGTTCATCGGCATGGCGGCGATGCTGCCGATCATCGTGCGCCGCGTGGGCGACCCGGACTACTGGTGGCACGTGCGCACCGGCCAGTGGATGGTGCAGCACCACGCGATCGTGCGCGCCGACCTGTACACCTACACGGTCGCCGGGCAGGCGTGGACCGACCACGAGTATCTGTCGCAGCTGCTCTTCTATGCCCTGAGCCGCATCGGCGGCCTCGTCGCCGTGAGTGTCTTCTTCGGTGCTGTGGTGTGGGCCGGGTTTGCGGCTGTGTTCGTGCGTCTCCGGCAACGCGCGTACTCGCCGCTGATCGCGGGCGCCGCCCTCTTGCTGGGCGCGGCTGCGGGGTTTCCCGTCTGGGGCCCGCGGCCTCAGATGTTCGACTTCCTCTTCTCCGCCGTCGAGCTGTTCTGGCTGGAGCGGTTCTTCGCGGGACGCACGCGCACCATCTGGTTTCTGCCCGTGCTCGTCCTGGTGTGGGCAAACCTGCACGGCGGCTTCATCTTCTCGTTCTTCTGGCTCGGGATCGCGGTGCTGGCGCTGGCCATTCGCTGGGCGGTGGACCGCGACGGCGGCCATCTGCAAGCCGCGCGCACACTCATCGCAATCGGAGGGCTGACGGTCGTGGCCGGGATGCTCACGCCCAACGGGCCGTTCCTGTACCTCTACGTCTGGAAGACGCAGTTCAGCTCGGTGATGTCGGCGTTCGTGCGCGAGTGGCAGTCACCGGACTTCCACATGAGCAACATGCTTCCCTTCGCGTTCATGCTGCTGGCGGCCGTGACGGGATTCGCCTGGCGCCGTCCCCAGCTGCACGACGTGCTCCTGGTGGTCGGCGCGGGTGCGTTGGCGCTGCACGCGTGGCGGTTCATTCCCATCTTCGTGGTCGCGGCGACGCCGGTTGTCGCATGGCAGTGGAGCGAGCCGTGGATCCGGCTGCGCCGCTGGCTCGCCACCACGGACATCGGAAGGCCGCGCGAGTGGGCCGGTGAGGCGCTGCTGATGCTGGCGGCTCTGGCGCTGCTCGGCGGCGCCGGCGTCGCCGCGTACACCCTCCGCGGCCAGACGGCGGCCACAGAGGCCAACTATCCCGTCGCCGCTGCCGACTGGCTGGCCGCACATCCGTCCCTTGGCAGGCGGATGTTCAACGAGTACTCGTGGGGCGGTTACCTGGCGTACCGGTTCTATCCCGATCCGAGCCGGCGCGTGTTCATCTACGGCGAGGCGGAGCTGGTGGGCGACAACCTTCTGGTGCAGTACGCGGACATCAACAACCTGCGCCCCGACTGGTCCTCGCTGCTCGACCAGTACCGGGTGGACTACGTCGTCTTCCCCGTGGGCACGCCGCTGGTCTCGGCGCTCGACGAGTCGTCCGCGTGGCACCGCGTGTATGCAGATTCGCTTGCGGTGATCTTCGTGCGCACCGGCGGCACCGCGTGAGCACCGGCGTCCTGCTGCTGACGTTCGGCTCGGCGGTCACGTCGGCTGACGTTCCCGAATACCTCCAGTCGGTGCGCGGCGGCCGTCCCGCCCCCGACGAAGTGGTGGCCGAGTTTCGGCGCCGCTACGACCGGATCGGGCGTTCGCCGCTCATCGACATCACGGAGGCGCAGGCTCACGCGCTGCAGCAGTCACTGGAGGCGGAGGACGGCGGCGGTGAGTACGCGGTGGCGGTGGGCATGCTGCACTCGGCGCCGCGCGTGGCCGACGCGGTCGCACATCTTGTTGCGGCGGGGGTCGACGACATCGTCGCGGTCGTGCTCGCGCCGCAGTATTCGCCGATCATCCTGTCCGGGTACGAGCGCGCCACAGCCGCGGCGCGCGAGGCGTATCCCGGAGTCACCTTCCACCTCGCCGGCGCCTGGCATTTGACCGACGGGTGGATCGACAGCCTGGCCGAACGAGTGCGCGAGGGTCTCGAGCGCATTTCCGCCGGCGATCGTGATGGAGTCCCCGTAATTTTCACGGCGCACAGCCTGCCCCGTTCGGTGGTCGAACGCGATCCCGGCTACATCGAGCAGCTGCAGGAGACGGCGCGCGCCGTCGCCTCGCGCACCGACCTCGCGCCCGATCGCTGGCAGTTCGCCTATCAGAGCGCCGGACACACCCCCGAGGAGTGGCTCACACCCGACGTGAAGGACGTGCTGCCGGCGCTGCGCGACGGCGGTCACGACACGGTGCTCGTGGCGCCCGTGCAGTTCCTCGCCGACCACCTCGAGATCCTGTACGACATCGATGTCGCCGCCGTCGAGGAAGCGCACCAGCTCGAATTGACGATGCGCAGAATCGAGATGCCGAACACGTCGCCGACGTTCATCGCCGCGCTCGCCGCTGTCGTGCGCCGCGAGCGTGCGGCGCGCTCTTACACGAGAGCTCGGGTGAGGGAGGGCGGGCACCGGCCGCGGCGGGCGTAAGGAGGCCGCAGCGGTCCCTGCGGCCGACGGTAGCGGCATCGGACGCCAATCAGGGCGTCCGAGCAGCGACAACCAAAGCGGCCGGTGCCCGCCCTCCCTCAATCTCCCGAGCACCTCCGAATGGCGCGGCTCACGCTCGCGGCGTCAGCACCCCGTGAAAGATGCCGCTGTGCGTGAACGTCGGCGACGTGCCCAAGCTTAACGCGCTGCGCGTCAACTCCGAGCTGGGCATGAACTGCACGAATCGCGGATCGACGCGGCTGCGGTCGACGATCGACTTCTCCAGGACGCACGAGTTGTACTGACGGGCGGTGTCCTCGATCGTGTTCGCGTTGAGCACGATCTCCTGGCCCCAGTCGCGGGTCCAGCGAGCCACGCCGGGGATCCGGCTGCTCTCCGGCGTGAGGCACTCGGTGGCGATCACGTTCTCGCTGCTCGCCCAGATGCCCGTCTCTGTGTTGAGCACGAGCGTGTGGTTGCCCAGCGTGTGGCCAGGCGTCGACAGCAGTGCCACACCGGTGCCGAGCAGCACGCTGCCCTCGATGGCGAACACCGCGTCGGGGCGCAGGTCCGTGTACGCGTGCGGCTGGTACCACGGCAGCTGCAGCGGATGCAGGTTCTGCAGCGACTCGAGCTCGGCGCGCTGCACGATGAGCTTCGCATTCGGCAGGAGTGGCTCCACGGGAGCGCGTGGTGAGAGGTCCGCTGCGGGCTCGGTGGTCCCGATCCAGCGACGGACGTCCTGCGTGTGCAGGTGGTCGAAGGTGATCCAGTCGATGTCGCTCAGCGAGAGGCCGATGCGGCGCACGTGCGACGGCACGTCGCCGCGGGGCTGCGCGAGCAGGCGCTCGAGCATGTCCGGGGTGCGGTCGCTGAGCCGCGCGAAGTACGGCGTGCGCTTCGCCAGCTCCACGTCGGTCGGCTCGAACAGCAGCGTGCGCGGACGCCCGTCGGGCTCGTGCCAGCGCACCACCATGAGCCGGTGCGTGAGCGTGAGGAAGGGTGACGGCGACAGCGCGGCGCGGAACAGTCCGAAGCGTGTGGGGTACGGCAGCGTCGACAGGTCGAATGTGCCGACCCAGTCGGGCATTCCCGTGCCGGCGAACCAGGTGCGAAAGCCCTCCGCGGCGGCGCGGATCAGCTCGAGCTGACGCCCGGGGCGCGTCTCGGCGTCGGCAGCATCGAAGTGGTCGATCCGCCGGAATGTGCTGACGGGGGGTTCGGCGACCATCGTCATTGGGGGCATCCTCCGCGTGTCGAGCCGGACGAATCAGTCTACTCGTCATACTCGCCACGGCTGTGTGTGGACTCGCGCGATGAGACGGTGGGGACTGTTCGTCCACCGGCACCGGTGGATCGTCCTGCTCCTCTCCGTCCTTCTCTTCATTCTCTCCGTCGCCGGCTGGCTGAGCGGAGGGCAGCCCAAGAACGCGAGTGACTACGACGTCGAGTCGGTGAAGGCAGCGCGGCTCGAGTCGCAGCAGCTTCCATCGACCACGGGCTCCTCATTCGGCCTGCTGTTCTCCAACAGCTCGCTCACGTGGTCCGACCCTCGCTTCAAATCGGCAGTGATCGACGCACTCTCGCCGCTGCACCACGATTCCCGCGTCACCAGCGTGAGCACACCCTACGACGGCTCGAGCAGGGCGCGCGACCTCGTATCCACGAATCAGCACAGCGTCGCCGCGTTCATCGGCCTCAAGAGCGACTTCTCCACCGCTCGGCAGCAGTTCGGCCAGCTGCGCGCCGAGGTCAGCTCCCCGCTGCTGTCCATCGCCACGGCCGGCGACGTGCCCCTCGCGTATGACTTCGACCATCTGCTGGCGAAGGATCTGAGCCGCTCCGAGGTCATCTCCCTGCCGCTCGCGCTGATCCTCCTCGTCATCGTGTTCGGGACGGGCGTGGCCGCGCTGCTCTGCCTCGGGGTCGGCGTCTTCGCGGTGCTGGGCGGCCTGGGCGCGACGCTCACCATCGCGCACAGCGCCGACGTGGCCACGTACGCGACCAACGTCGTCACCCTGGTCGGACTGGGAATCGCGATCGACTACTCGCTGTTCATCGTGAGCCGCTACCGAGAGGAGCTGGCACGCGACGGCGACTCGGCCCGCGCGCTCGGCGCTACCATGGCCACGGCCGGCCGCGCCATCGCATTCAGCGGCGTCACCGTCGCGATCGGTCTCGCCGGGCTTCTCTTCTACACTGGCACGCCGCTCGTCTCCATGGGGTACTCCGGCGCGATCGTGGTGGGCACGTCGGTCCTCTACGCGCTGACGTTTCTCCCCGCGCTGCTCGCCGTCCTTGGACCGCGCATCAACAGGCTGCGCGTGCCGGTGCTGCAGCCGCGCAGCGACGGCCGCGGGCTGTGGCACCGCTGGGCGACATGGGTGATGCGCCGTCCGTGGTTCGTGCTGGTGCCCACGGTCGCCGTGCTCTTCGTCGCCGGCACGCCGTTCTACGGCATCCAGCTGGCCAACAGCGACGTGCAGCAGCTGCCCGTCACAGCCGAGTCGCGCATGGGCGCTGAGCTTCTGCAGCGGCAGTTCCCGCAGACCGGCCAGAACCTGCTGGACGTCGTGGTGCAGTTCGACCACGGCGGTCCGCTGGACGCCGCGAACATCGCCATCGCGTACAAGCTCAGCCGTCACCTGGCGACGCTGCCCGGCGTGGTCTCGCAGCGCAGCTATGTCGATGTCAGCCCCCAGCTGTCGCTGTCCGCATACCAGTCGATGTATGCGGCGCCGGCGGGCGGGCTTCCCGCAGCGGCGCGCACGGTGGTGCGCGAGCTCACCGGCCGCAGCATCGCGGTGATCGAGCTGGGCACGCCCTTCCTCACCACCAGCGACCAGGCGCACCAGCTGGTGCGCTCCATCCGCGGCAGCGACACGGTGCCGGGCGCCACCGCGCAGGTCACGGGCAACACCGCGTTCGACATCGACTTCGTCGACTACATGCTGCGGCACACGCCCGCCGCGATCGCGTTCGTGGTGATCACGACGTTCCTGGTGCTGCTCCTCCTATTGCGCTCGCTGGTGCTGCCACTCAAGGCCGTGCTGATGAACGCGCTCTCGCTGAGCGCCGCATTCGGCGCGCTGGTCTGGGTGTTCCAGCAGGGACACCTGTCGGGCCTGCTCGGGTTCACGCCCGGCGCGCTCGACCCGACGATTCCCGTGCTGCTCTTCTGTATCGTGTTCGGCCTGTCGATGGACTACGAGGTGTTCCTGCTCACGCGCATGCAGGAGTCCTACCGCGTCTCGGCAGACAATCGGACGGCGGTGGCTGCGGGACTGGAGCGCAGCGGCCGTCTGGTCACGGGCGCGGCGGCCATCATGGCGTGTGTCTTCCTCGCCTTCGCGCTGGCGAGCGTGGTCACCATCAAGGCGATCGGTCTCGGCATGGCGGTTGCCGTGATCGTCGACGCGACCCTGGTGCGCGCGCTTGTCGTGCCCGCTCTCATGCGCCTGCTCGGCAGGGTCAACTGGTGGGCGCCGCGCTGGCTGCGCCGCCCGCTGAGCGCCGAGGAAATCGTCGAAGCTGCCTGATTCTCAACGTCCGATTAACGTCCGGCGCGTCGCCGCACGCGTGCCGTCCGGTTGGCGCATCATGCGGTCATGGAAGTGGAGCAGCGTCCGCTCCTCAGGGGCTGGTCACACGCTGTCGCAGTCGTCCCCGCGCTGACGGGCGCAATCGCGCTGGTGCTGCTCACGCGGGGAAGTCCGGGCAAGCAGATGTCGCTCCTCGTCTACGGCGCGGCGGTCACGCTGTTGTTCACGGTGAGCGCGCTGTACCACCGCGTGCCGTGGTCGCCTCCCTGGCGCGCCGTGTGGCGCCGCCTCGACCACGCAAACATCTTTGTGGTGATCGCGGCCACGTACACGCCGATCGCAGCCAACATGCTCGACGGCTGGTTGCGCGTGGCGGTGCTGACCGGCATCTGGCTGGCTGCGCTCTGTGGCGCAAGCCTTGTCGCGGCGCCTGTCGAGCTGCCCAGACCCGTGATGGCCGCCGTGTACGTGGGCGTGGGCTGGCTCGCGATCCTCATCATCCCGGTGCTCTACACCCGCCTCGGAGCGCTCGGGTTGGTGATGCTGCTCGGCGGTGGCGCGCTCTATTCGCTGGGCGCGGTCATGTACGCGTTGCGCCGGCCGCGCCTCTGGCCGCGCGTCTTCGGCTATCACGAAGCATTTCACCTGCTGGTGATCGCGGCGACCGCCGTGTTCTTCATGGTCATTGCCGCGACCGTCCTGCCCGCCGGGCGCAGCTAGCCGCCGGGGAACCCGCCCGTCCCCGCTAAGCTAGCCCCTCCGACACCGACAGGAGGCGCCGATGAAGGTACTGGGACTCGTCTGGCTGGGCACGCGCACCGACCGCTTCCAGGAGACCGCCTCGTTCTTCGAGAACGTGTTGGGCTTCACGCCCATGGCCACCGAGGACGGCGTGCACGTGTTTGCTCTGCCCAATGCGGACGTGGTGGAGGTGTTCTCCGCCGATCGTAAGGCGAGCGCGCATCTCAGCACCGGTCCCGTGATCGGCTTTCTTGTGCCCGACCTCGACGACGCGCGCTCCGAGCTGAGCGCGGCCGGTGTGGAGATCCTGCACGAGGGCAAGGCCGCGATGCGCGCCAACCGCTGGTTCCAGTTCCGCGCCCCGGACGGCAACATCTACGAGATCGTCGAGGACCGCGACCGGCTCGGCGCCACCGGCGTCTAGGCGGCGCGGCATGGCGCTGCCGCAGGGACCGCCGCTTCCCGCTCCGCTGCAGACGCTGCTCTGGATCACGCGGCCACTCGGTCTGATGGAGGCGTGCCGTGAGCGCTACGGTGACGTCTTCACGCTGCGCTTCACCGGGCTGGGCGTGTCGCAGCGCATTGTCTTCGTCGCCGATCCCGAGGGCGTCCGCGCGGTGTTCGGCGGTGATCCCGACCTTCTGCGCGCCGGCAGGGCCAACGTCGCGCTGGGCGCGCTGCTCGGCGAGCACTCGCTGCTGCTGCTCGACGGCCGTGAGCATCTGCGCCAGCGCAAGCTGATGCTGCCGCCGTTCCACGGCGAGCGCATGCGCGCGTACGAGCGCGTGATGCGCGACGTCACGGCCGACCGGATCGCGCGCTGGCCGCTGGACGCCGAGTTCGCGCTCCTCCCGGAGATGCAGGCGATCACCCTGGAGGTGATCCTCCGCGCGGTCTTCGGCTTCGACGACGCCGGACCGCGCGACGAGATGCGAACGCTGCTGCAGCAGATGCTGGCGATGGGCAGCGGCGCCGCACGCGTGGCGCTGCTGGCGTTCGCGCGCATCGGCATCGGGGGCGTGACACCGTGGGCGCGCTTCGTCGCCGCCAAGTCGGCCGTCGATGCGGCGCTGCAACGGCAGATCGAGCGCCGCCGCGCGCAGGGCGTTGAGGGCCACGACGACGTGCTGTCCATGCTGCTCGCGTCGCGCGACGACAACGGCGCGGCGCTCACCGACGTCGAGCTGCGCGACGAGCTGCTGACGCTCCTCATCGCCGGGCACGAGACCACCGCGACAGCGCTCGCCTGGGCGTTCGACCTGCTGCTGCATCACCCTGAAACGCTCGACCGGACGGTGACGGCGGCTCGGAGCGGTGACACCGCATACCTCGACGCAGTCAGCAAGGAGACGCTGCGCATCCGGCCCGTGGTGCCCATCGTCGCCCGTCAGCTGCGCGCGCCGTTCTCCGTGCTGGGGCACGAGATTCCCGCCGGTGCGGTGGTTGCGCCATGCATCTATCTCACACAGCGGCGCGCCGACGTGTACCCGGAGCCGGACCGCTTCCACCCGGAGCGGTTCCTCGAGGGCGCGCCCGACGCGTACGGCTGGCTGCCGTTCGGCGGCGGTGTGCGCCGCTGCCTGGGCGCGAGCTTCGCCCAGTTCGAGATGCGAGTCGTGCTCAGCACCATCCTCAGCTCCCTGCAGCTGCGGGCGGCGCAACCTTCATTCGAAGACACCACGCGCCGCGCCGTCACGTTGGTGCCGCGCCAGGGGGTGCGGGTCGTCCTCGAGACGAGAGACGGCGCAGCCGCGGACGGCGCGGAGCGTCAGGCCGTCAGCGCCTGAGGCGCGCCTCCCAGAGCGCTCGCCGTGGTCTCCGTCCGCCGCAAGCTCGTGTTCGACGCCGACATCGAGCCGCTGTTCGACTACCTCGTGGCGCCGCCGAACATCGCTCAGTACGTCGGGCCGGTGCGGCGCATCCGCGGATTCAGCGACGGCGAGATCGGCGAGGGCACGGAGGTGACCGTGGAGGCGTCCTTTCTCGGCATCCACTTCCATCAGCACACCCGTTGCACGGTGTTCGCGCGGCCGCACACGTTCGCCTGCGAGTCGGTCGGCGGCAGGTTCCATTTCGTCGCGGGGTTCACGCTGTCACCGGCGCGGCGCGGCACGCTTCTCGAGGGCTGGGGCGATGCCGAGGCGCCAGGGCTGTTCCACTTCGCCGAACCCATCCTGGGCCGGCTCATCGGTCACCAGGTGAGCCGCGACCTGGAGGAGCTGCGAAGGCGGTTCCGCCGCTGACGTCAGGCGGGAGGAGTCTCCCGCTCGGCCACGAGCTCGGCCGAGGGACGCGCGCCGTTGGTGTGCTGCGCCTCACGCACGCGCCGCGCGTACTCGCTGACGAGCGTGCGGCCGTCCTCCTCATTGGCGACGCTGGCGACGATGTGGTACGCGGGCTCGTCGGGATCAGGACGCACCAGCACGAAGCCGTCGTCGACGAAGATCTTGATGCCGTCGACCAGGTCGACCGACGAGTCGCGATGCGCGTCGAGCAGCATGCGCATCACGCGGCCCTTCGCCTCCCAGGGGCAGAACTCGGTGGCGGTGACGTACGCGGCCGACGGCAGCTGCGCGCGCGCCTCGCTCAGCGGGATGCCGACCGACGCGCGCAGCTCGAGCAGCTTGACGATGGTGTACATGGCGTCGTACGCGCCGAAGTAGTAGGGCCAGATGAAGCCGCCGTCGCCGTCGGTGGCGAGGCACGTGCCCGGCACCGCCGACGCGCGCAGCACCATCGCCGGCTCCGACGGCGTCGACGTGAACGTGCCGCCGTTGTCGCGTACCAGCTGGCTGATCCAACCGGGCGCGGCGGCGGGCGCCAGCACGATGCCGGGGCGGGAGCGCAGGAACCATGCGGCCAGGATGCCGAACGTCTCGTACGGCGTCAGGGTGACCCCGGTGTCGTCGATGAGCGTCAGGCGCTCACCGGTGGGACTGAGCATGCAGCCGACGTCCGCCTGAACGGTGCGGCTGATGAGCGATGTCTCCTCGGGTACCCCGCGGTGGTGCGGCCCCTCGCGCAAACCCGCGTTGAGCGGGATCGTCGTGACACCGAGGTCGTTGAGCACGCCGGGCAGCACGGACGACGCCTCGCTGTAGTCGTAGTCGACGAGCAGCCGGAAGTTGGCGGCGCGGATCGCGTCGGCGTTGATGCTGGCCAGCAGGTGCTGCTGGTAGCTGCGCACCGGGTCGACGTACTCGATGTCGCCCATCTCGTAGAACGCCGAGCGGCGGAAGTCCTCGCGGAACAGGAGGTTCTCCAGCTTGCGCTCGGCGCGCTTGTCGATCTGCAGCCCGTCGCTGTCGAGGAAGCGGATGTCGGCGCTGCGCTGGTCGAGCGGCGACACGATCACCTGGATGCCCGCGTCACAGCGCCCGTCGCGGGTCGCGAACTGCGTCACCGGCACGGGCAGCTCGCGCACGTCGCGCACCACGCCGCCGGTGCTGACGATGCCGCTCACGATGGCGCGCTTGATCATGCGCGAAGAGCGCGCGTGATCACGGCCGACGGCGACGCGCGCGCCCTTGGGCAGCGTCGCGCCGAACGCCGCGCCCAGCCGGGCGCAGAACTCCGGCGTCAGCTCGACGTTGATCAGCCCGCCCATGCCGTACGACGAGAAGAGGCCGCGGCGCCACTCACCCGCCCACACCACCGACTCGTTGACCGTCGACCCCGGCTCGATCTCCTTGTTGGGCCAGATCTTCACGCCGGCGCGGATGCGCGAGCCGCGACCCACGAGGCAGTCGTCGCCGATGACGCTGTTCTCCTCCAGCAGCGTGCTGTTCTTGACCGTGACGTTGCGGCACACGATCGCCTGGCGCAGCCGGCAGTGCTCGCCGACGTATGAGTGCGGCCACACGATGCTGTTGCTGACCTTGGCGTAGTCGTCGACGATGGTGAACCGGTCGATGACGGCGCGGTCGTTGATGAACGCCCCCGCCTTGAGCTTGACCTCGTCGCCGATGAAGGCGGGCCCTTCGATCTGCACGTTGAGCCCGAACTCGACGCCCTCGCCGATCCAGGCCTCGCCCTCGCGCCGGCCGGGGATGTGGCAGCGCACCCTGCCGTCGAGCGCGTCCCAGTTGGCCTGCATGTACGAGTGGATGGAGCCGATGTCGCACCAGTACGCGTCCACCGGCACGCCGATGAGCGGCTGGCGGCGGCGCAGCATGGCGGGGAACACGTCCTGCGACCAGTCGGACACCGTGTCCGGCTTGATGTGCTCGAGCACGCCGGGCTCCACCACGTAGATGCCGGTGTTCGCCTGGTCGCTGAACACCTCGCCCCACGAGGGCTTCTCCAGGAAGCGCTTGACGTTGCCGTCACCGTCGGTGACCACGACGCCGTACTCCAGGGGATTGGGCACGGAGCGGAGCACGATGCTGGCCTGCGCGCCGCGCTCGCGGTGCTCGCGCACCACCGAGGTCACGTCGAGGTCGGTCAGCGCGTCGCCGCTGATGACTAGGAAGGTGTCGTCCAGCAGGTGCGCCGCGTTGCGCACGCTGCCGGCGGTGCCCAGGGGACGGTCCTCGACGACGTACTCGATCTCCATGTCGAGCTCGCTGCCGTCACCCAGGTGGTTGCGGATGTCGGCGCCGAGGTACGCGAGGGTGATGACCACCTGCTTGATGTCGTGCTCGCGCAGCAGCCTGAGGATGTGCTCGATGACCGGCGTCCCCACCACCGGGACCAGCGGCTTGGGGTGCCGGCTGGTCAGCGGGCGCAGGCGCGAGCCTTCGCCTCCGGCCATGACTACCGCCTTCACCGGGGTCCTCCAGCTCCGCGCCGCTCTCGCTTGCCACGAATCATATGCGGGGTCATTGCCGCGGAAAACCCGCTGGTCACGGCAGAGCGCCGATTGCGACGGCGCGGTCCTCGAGCCACCTGGAGAAGGCAGCGGTGCTGACCGTGCCCGCGGCCAGCCCGGCGACCATGCCGGCGGTGGCGCCCTGCGGCGCCAGCAGCTCGAAACCGTCCAGCCCCAGCTGGGCGCACACGGCGAGCAGCGCCGCCGGCCTCACCGCGGCGGATGCACCCGGCCGGAGCACGGCGGCGGCGACGGCGGCGGCGCGAGCAAAAGGGGCGGCGTCAGCCGCGGCTTCCGGCACCCCGGCGAGGCCGCTGTCGTCCGGCTGCGTCCCGGCGAACCGTCGTGCCGCGACCAGGCTGACTAAGCGCAGCTCGGCAGCGCTCAACGGACGGCTCACCGCGACAGCTCGAGGAGCGCGTCCTCGTAGCGCACCAGGGCCGTGAGCACCGCCTGCACCACACGCTCGTCGAGCTCAGAGGCAAGGCGCTCGGCCTCGCCCGGCTCCAGGTGCAGGTCGGCCGCGCGGGTGTGCAGCAGCGTCGCGACGTCCATCGAGCGAGCCTAGCAGCCGAATCCAGCGCGGATACGTAAGTGTCAGTGACGACGAATACGCACGGCGCCGTCAGGCGGGGTCACCACCCGCTGGTGCATGCACATGAAGCGCAACCGCTCGAGGAGCCCGTCGATCACCAGCGGCCAGGCGAAGTCAGCGGCGTCACGGCGGGCTGCCTCGCGCAGGCGGCGGGCCAGCGCAGGCTGCTCCACCAGCCCGCGCAGCGCGCTGGCCACCTCGGCAGGGTCGTCCGTCTCGATGACCACGGCATTGCCGTACGGCCGCGCGTACTCCTCGCCCGTGGCTCCGACCATCGCGATGCCGCCGGCAGCCATCGCCTCCAGGCCCACCAGGCCGAAGGGCTCGTGCCGCGAGTTGGCCAGCACCGCGGTGGCTGCGGCGTTGATCTCGGCGATGACGGCGTCGGGGAGGAACCTGCCCAGGTTGACCACCTCCGCGCCGTTCGTCCCGGCCAGCGCCGCGACCACCCCCGACGCGTCCTCGATGGGCTCGTACCAGTCCACCACCGTGAGGCCGATGGAGCGCGCGAACGACAGCACCTGCGCGCCGAAGGGCTCGATGCCGCCGCGCATCAGCAGCCGCGCGGGCAGGCCCTCCGAGCGCAGCTCGGCGACGGCGCCGAGCGCCTGGTGCCAGCGCTTGTCCGGGCTGAAGCGCCCGATCTTGAAGGTGAGGCAGGGTGTGCCCGCGGCCGCGCGGATGGCGCCCACCGCCCGCTTGTCGAGCTTGCCCAGCGCCGACTCGGGGATGCCGTTGGGGATCACAACCGGGTTGACGCCGTACTGCCACATCAGGTGCTTCATGTACTTGCTCACCGTCGTCACCGAGGAGACGAAGTTGAGCGCGCCCCAGTCGATGCCGCCGAACCCGAAGTCATTGTTCGCGTTCCAGAGCAGCACCGCGCGGTCGCGCAGGCCCTCGCGGTGCAGCATGTCGCTGAGCACGTGGCAGAAACGCGCCGTGTGCCACTCCTCGCACAGAACCGCCACCACCCGCCCCGCGCTCGCCGCCGGCTTGAACACATGCTCCACCAGGTACGGCGGCAGCGTGCGCGACAGCTCGGCGAGCTTCTCCCACTCCCCCTCGTACACACCGGCGAGGGTGCGCCGGCTCAGGTCCTGGCACCAGCGCACCAGGCGCACGCCGGCGTCCTCCTCGGTCATCGGCTTGCTGGGGTCGCCGACGAACACCAGCGTCGTCGTGAACCCGCGCGCGGCGAGGGCCCGGCACAGCTCCCGGGCGCGGACGCCGAGCCCGCCCGCCTGGCTGTACTGATCCGGCCCCTCGAAGGACACCATCACGATCTCGAGGGTGCGCGGCGAGAACACGAGCAGCTAGTTTGCGAAACTCACGCGGCCCGGCGCTCCCGGCGCGCGGCCCCCTCTCGGAACCTCTCGGGGCGCGACCGCGGGCGGGGCCGCAGCGGCGGCGGCCCCAGCCCTGATCACAAAAAGATGGGCAGAGGACCGGCTGGCGGGCGCCGGTTTCTCCGCCCACCGGGCAGTGTGTCCGCCCGCTGGCACGAAACCACCGATCGCACCGATACGGAGGTGTAACGGTTGATGGAGGACGGTCGCTACAGCCCGAAGAGCGCCGTGGCGGCACCGCCCATGACGGCGTCCAGCTCGTCGCCGTCGAGCCCGGCACCCGCGAACGCGGCCCGATAGCGGGCCGGTTCCAGCAGCGGGTAGTCGCTGCCGAAGAGCAGGCGGCCGGCGCCGCACAGGTCGACCACGGCGCGATAGGCCGACGGCGCGTAGAGGAAGGGCCCGGCGGCGGTGTCGAACCACAGGCGGCGGCACAGGCGCGCGACCTCCGGCATGTGCGCGTAGAGGGGCAGGCCCCCGCCCAGGTGCGCGCAGACCAGCTCGAGCTGCGGGTGCCGCTCCGCGAAGCGCACCACCTTGTCGGGCGTGGTGGCGCCCTTGCCCGGGTACTCGTGCCCGAGCGGCTCGCTGCAGTGCAGCGTCCAGGGAAGGCCGAGCTCCACGCTCGCCGCAACCGCCTCGTCGATGCGCGGATCGTCGAGGCTGAAGCCCTGCGCGTCGCAGTTCAGCTCGCCGACTCCGCGCAGCCCCGCTTCCGCGCAGCGGCGCAGGTCATCGGCGGCGGACGGCGCGGCGGGGTTGACGATGGCGCAGGCGACGATCCGTTCCGGGTGCGCGCGCTGCATCTCCGCGAGGTGTTCGTTGGCCTCGCGGCACAGCTCCTCGCCGGCGAAGGGCCAGGAGAAGCACACCGCACGGTCGACAGCCTGCGCGTCCATCATCGCGAGAAGCTCGTCCACGGTGGCGATGACCTTGTCGCCGTCGTGGCACACGGCGAACCACGGGTCCGCGCCCGCGATGGCCGCGCGCTGCTCGCGCATGCGCGGGGGCAGGACGTGAACGTGCGCGTCGACGATCACCCCAGCCACCGCCCCTGCGCGAACACGTACATGCCCGCGCACATCAGCGCGCCGCTCGCAACCACCAGCGCGGGACGGGCTCCGCGGAAGCGCGCAGTGAGGTCTGCAACGAGAATCACCGCGGGGAACAGCGCGAGGATGTACCGTGGCTCGGAGCGCCAGAACGACAGTGACGCGGTCATCAGCCACGCGACGCTGACATACAGCGCCAGTGAGCGCGGCACGCGCCGCGACGCCCACATCCCCGCCGCGGCCACGAGGCCGAGCAGTCCGAATGCGACCTCGCGAGCGAAGATGGAGCGCACCTCGCCGCTGCTCGCAGTGACCATGGTCTGCCACGTCGCGGCAAAGCCGTCCCACGGCGCGGCGATCGACTGTCCGAATGACGGCAGCTGCTCCGCGCGGAAGAGCGCCAGGGCGTCGCCGGTGTGCGCCTGCATGTAGGCACAGTACGCGACCAGCGGCAAGGGCACCGCGAGCAGCAGGCCGAGCTGCGCGCGGGGACGCCATCGAGCCCGCGCCAGCTGCTCGAGGGCCAGCGCCGGCAAGAGCGCCAGCCCCGTGAGCCGCAACGCGCAGGCGAGCGCCGCGGCCACCACGGCCGCGCGCGGCCGGCCGGCGCGCGCGTGGTACAGCGACGCAGCGGTGGCGGCGATGAATGGGCTCTCGCTGAACGGCGCCACCAGGAACAGCGCGGTCGGCGCCAGAGCCAGCAGCCAGACGGCGAGGTGCGCGCTGCCGCGGTCTCGCTCCGCCTGCACGAGTCGCGCCACGTACCAGAGCGCGACGCCTTCGCTGGCCAGGCTGACGAGCCATGCCGCGAGCACGTCGTCGCGCACAACGAACGTCAGCCCGCGCACGAGCAGCGGGTAGCCGGGCAGGAAGGCGTCGAGATAGCTCAGGTGCGGCGGGTACCCGCCGCGCGCGATGTCCATGTACGCGATTGCGTCCCAGTGCACCAGTGCGCCGCGAATCCCGGGCAGGAGCGATTCCCCGGCGCCGGTCGCGACCGTGGCGGCGAACACGGCGAGCCAGATGGCACGCGACGCGGCCAGAGGCAGCAGGACCTGGGTCGCGAAGACGCGCGTGCGCGACGCCGTCACGCGTTGCGGACGTCGTAGACGACGATGTGCGCGCTGGTCGCCACAACCGGGTAGCCCTGCGAGGCCCACCACGTCTGGTTCACATGCGTCGTGATCGCGCCAGGGTCGTTCACCCTGTCGTCGACCTCGACGTAGTCGATGCTGTAGCGGTGCAGCAGGCCCGGCACGTTGCACGCGACGCCGGCGCTGCAGCCCGCGTAGATCGCGCGCTCGTCGTCCGGACGAGTGCCGAAATCGATGCCGTAGCTCCAGAGCCAGCCGTAGTACCCCATCACGCCGTTGCGCCCTGTGATCGCCAGGACGGGATCGTTGGGGCGTCCGAGTGTGAGGACGACGGAGCCCGGCGCCGTCATGGCCGACACCCGCGCCGCCATCGCGCGCTCGTCGGCCGATGCGATCGTGTACGGGCCGGTCACCGCGAACTCCGGCGGCGTCCAGGGGAGCAGCCGCAGCATCACGACCACGCCGGTGATGAGCATGCTCGCCGGCACGAGTGCCGCGAGCGCGCGCATCCAGCGGCGTCCCCATGCGTGCGTGGCGATCACGCCGACAAGAATTGCCACGACGAGGTACCAGTACACGAAGAGCTTCGTGTTGTCCCAGTCCCAGCTCTGGAACACGATGAAGTTGCAGGCGGCAAAGACCAGCGTTGCGGCGAGGAAGATCTCGATGAGCGGCGGCGGGAGGAACGCGGTCGCGCGCCTCGCGGCTCGCGCCACGCGCGCGGGGCCGAGCCGCGCGGCCAGCAGGAGCAGCAGGATTGCGCTCAGCGGCACGGCGACGCCCAGGTTGACGAACCAGAAGCCCCACCAGCCGGGCGACACCACCTGGCCAAGCGCCCGGGCGAGCTGCACCGGCGCGCTTGCCGGCGTGTTGGCCGCCGCTCCCGCGAGCCAGCCGGGCTCCAGCCAGGGATACGTGTTGCCGAAGGCGGCTGAACCGTGCGGCGCCGCGATGAGCTGCGCGAGACGTGGAATGGCGAGGGGCAGCGCTGCCGCCGCGAGCACCAGCCACTGCCGCGAGCGGTGACGCACGGCGACGACGGCAAGGATGATCACCAGCGCGATCAGCGTCTGCACGTGCACCAGCGGCAGCAGCCCCACCAGCACGCCGGCGACAGCGAGCGCGGGCCACGAGCGCGCACCGTCGCGCAGCGCGGCCTGCACGAGGATGAGGGTCGACGCAGCGGCAGCGAAGCCGTACAGGATCGTGCGCTGCGGCAGCCACCAGGCGAAGAGCGGCGTGTACCACTGCAGGTTCGGCATCGGCGGGTTCGACGTCAGGTCGCCGTCGTATGGCCGCGGTTGCGCGGCGATGATGCCGGGGACGTTGTGCAGCGTCGTGCCGATCACGCGCACGCCGTCACCGGGGTTGCCGACCACGTGCTGGAAGGTGCACTGCGCGGCGGTGAGCGTGTGCGACTGCGCGCAGGCGTCGGCGAACACTCCGATGAACCCGAGGCCGCCGCCGAGGAAGCAGATGGCAACGGCGATCATGCCCGCGCCCGCGCGCGCGCCGAGACGCATGCCCAGGGAGACCACCAGCAGCGAGATGGTCACGGCGAGGATCGCTCCGGGCACGGCCAGCGCCGCTCCCGGCGACATGCCCAGCACCACCAGCGTCGCCGACTGGAAGTCGGGCAGGAACGGGTACAGCAGCGGCGTGCCGCTGAAGAGTGGGTTCTGCGGCGGGATGTTGCCGGCCACGGCGAAGCTCGCTTCGACGCTGAGGTGCTGCGACCAGTCGGCCCACACGTTGGGGTAGCCCGCCGCCAGCGCGCCCCCGTCGTCGAAGACCGTGTGCGCGAAGAGCGCCGCGAACAGCGCGGCCACGATGACGGTGAAGGCGATCAGACCGACGGGTGGACGCTGGGCCCACGCAGCTCGCGTCTCCGTCCACGCGTCGCTCCACACGCGGCGCACGCGCCCGCGGCCGATGAGCAGCGCCAGCGCGGCCACCGCTGCGGGACCGCCCAGCACCGTTCCGGCGCTCAGGCCGCCGATGAGCGCGAGACCGTACGACGCTCCGCTGCCGATGACCACGCCGCAGACGACCGCGATGAGCACGCGCTCCAGGGGGCGCAGCGCGTCGCCCGCCAGGCCGGCGACGGCGGCGCCTGCCCCCAGCGCCAGCACCGCGTCGAGCGCGAGCAGCGCGCCGCTCACAAGGTGTCGATCCAGATGCGCATCTCGTGGTCGGCGTAGCTGATGGGCATCGCCGTCCACTGGGGATAGAAGAAGACGAATGCCGCCACCGTGACGGCGACGGCGCCGTAGGCGACCGGCGCCAGTGAAATGCGGAAGCGGCCCACGAGGAATGACACGGAGCGGATGGCGGTGAGCGCGTAGGCAAGGCCCAGGAATGCGAAGATCGACATCCCCAGCGCGTGGTAGAAGAAGAGCACGCGGCGCTCATTGCCCGGCACCCACATCATCCACGCCGTCACGTAGCCGAGCACGATGAACGCGGGCACGAAGCGGCGTGACACCACGGCGCTGACCGTCGCGGCCGCGCATGACAGCACCACACCGGCAAGGGCGATGTCGAACAAGGGTCCGGGCGATACGCGCGCGATCTCGTCCGACGCCGTGGCGGCGCGATGGAACCGCTGCAGGAACTGCGCGGCGGTGAAGGACGTGTTCACGTTGTTGGGGTCGTGGTATCGCTGCGCCGCATAGAACAGCAGGATCATCCCCACCAGCGAGATGACGAGCAGCCCGCCCACGCCGGCGCGCCAGCAGTTGGGCCCGCGGGTCATGCGCCACACGCAGAAGAGCAACGCGGGCATGGCCAGCCACCACGTCGCGAGGTTGCCCATGTTGGTGACCGCCGACACCGGCCCGCCGCCCTTCTGGTCGTAGTAGAAGAGCACGGGGTGGATCACCGCCGGCCACGTGTACCAGTGCGACGAGTAGGGATGGCTGTGGCATTCCAGCGCGTGGTACTGGATCGACGCGCGGTTGATCGTGATCACGTTGACGATCGCCTGCGCGGGATTGGGCAGCGATGTCCCCGCGATCTGGGGCACGGGCAGCGTCGTCGGCTGGCCGACGAGCCCCGTGGATCCCTGCGAGCACGACGTGAAGAAGTACACGTCGGTGTGTTCGACGGTCAGGTATCGCGAATAGCAGGCTAGGAACACGCTCGCGGCGACGATCCCCGCAACGACGTAGTAGAGGACCGCGGCCCTGCCCGCCGCATTGCGCCACAACACCGTCTCTTCGCGGCGCGGTCCGGCGATGCGCCGCAACCAGGGGATTCCCGCGGCCAGATAGGGGGACAGACCGCGACCCAGTATCAGCGCCGCTCCAACCACGAGCGGCGCCAGCGCGGTGAGCTTGGCGCCGAAGGCGAGCCCGGCGACGGCGGCCATGACGAACAGCGTCACCCGCCACTGCTTGCGGGTGCGCGCCTGCCAGTGCAGCAGGAACAGGTAGTAGAAGAGCGCGACGAAGAAGATCGCGATGATGTCGATGACTCCGGTGCGCGACTCGACGAACGCGAGGCCGTCCAGGCACATGAAGCCGGCTGCGCACACCGCGAAGAACCGGTCGCGCCGCAGCCGCCGGGCGATCAGGTAGACGAGGCCGACAAGGAGGCTCCCGAACAGCAGCGTGCTGGCGCGCCATGTCCATGTGTCGAAGCCCCACCAGGAGATCGGTGGCGCCATGAGGAGCTTCGCCAGCGGCGGCTCGGGGTCGAAGTAGGAGATCGCCGGTTGGTGCAGGTCCTTCGCCGCGTCCACCGGGAAGTACACCTCGTCGAAGACGTAGCCGCACTCCTTGACGTAGCTGCCGCCCGGGCCGACCGGCACCTGCTGGCACGCGTTCGGGTCGCTGTTGTACGGGTAGCCGAGCGCCAGCGCGTGGATGCCACCGGTGCCGCTCAGGAAGTCGGGAAAGATGGGGCTCGCGATGCGCAGGCCGAACGCCACCAGCACCAGCGCGACGACCGCGATGACGTCGAAGCGGTCGAGGTCGAGAAGGCCGCGCAGGCCGGCGCGAATAAGCGGCCGTTCCGGCTCATCCGGAGGGACCTGGGGCGCGTCAGGAGGTTCGGGGGCGGTGGTTAACATCTATTTACAAGAATTCATGGGTCCTTTACTGCGTTCCCCGATTGCGCTCGCTACAGTCGAATGGCGCGGCCGGTTTGCCGTGCATCACGCTGAAACTCATTCCCTTCCTGAAAGGCCGGAGGGCTCGCCCTCCGGTCTTTTCTTTTGCCCGCGCACCGGCGATGTGCCGGGCGCTCACCGCGCGTCCGGCGGAGCGCTGCGCACGCGCGAGAGGGCATCGAGCCATGCGGCGTAATTCTCTGACGGTCTCGTCCCAGGGTGGCCTGGTTCGAACCTGGCTCCGGGACGCCAGGCGGCGGCGACGGCGTCGGGGCCATCAGTCAGGCTCTCCCCCACGGCGGCCAGCATCGCCGCGCCCACTGCAGTCGTCTCTGCTGTGGCCGCCCGGGCCACGGGAATGCCGAGCAGATCCGCCTGGAACTGGCAGAGGCCGTCCATCACGCTGGCGCCGCCGTCGACGCGCAGCTCGCTGAACACGGTGCCCGAGGCCGCCTCCATCGCCTCCACCACGTCGCGCGTCCGGTAGGCCATCGCCTCCACCGCCGCGCGGACCAGGTGCGCCCGCGTGGTCCCCGCGCTGAGCCCGAGGAACGCCCCGCGCGCCGCCGGGTCCCACCAGGGGGCGCCAAGCCCGGACAGCGCCGGGATGAAGTGACAGCCGGCGGCGTCGGGCACGGACTCGAAGACGGCTCCCGCCTGGCTCACGTCGTCGAGCAGCCCCAGCCCGTCCCGCAGCCAGCGCAGCGCGGCGCCGGTGACGAAGATGCTGCCCTCCAGCGCGAGGCTGTCCCGGCCTCCGACGCGCCACGCGACGGTGGTCAGGATGCCGTGCGCGGGCGGCGGCATCGCCTCGCCGACGTTGACCAGCAGGAACGACCCCGTGCCGTACGTGTTCTTGCTCATGCCGGGACGCACGCACGCCTGGCCGAAGAGCGCCGCCTGCTGGTCCCCCGCGACGCCGCTCACCGGGATGCGCAGTCCGGCGAGGGCGGCGGGGCTCGTCTCCGCGATGCGCGCCGCGCTGCCTGACACCTCGGGCAGCATCACGGGTGGCACGCCGAACATCGCGCACAGCTCGGGGTCGAACATCCCCTTCTGGAGGTCGAAGAGCAGCGTGCGGCTGGCGTTGCTCGCGTCGGTCACCAGCGCGCGGCCCTCGGTCATGCGCGCGATCAGCCACGTGTCGACGGTGCCGGCGCAGAGCTCGCCGCGCGCGGCCGGCACGCGCAGCTCGGGGCGCTCACGAAGCAACCACTCGAGCTTGGTGGCGCTGAAGTACGGGTCGAGGAGCAGGCCGGTGCGGCTCCGCACCACGTCCTCGTCGCCCGCGCTGCGGTGCTCCTCGCAGATCGCGGCGCTGCGCCGGCACTGCCACACGATCGCCGGCGCGACCGGCTCCAGCGTCCGCCGGTTGAACACCACCAGTGTCTCGCGCTGGTTGGTCAGGCCGAGCGCAACCGGCGCCGCGTCGAGTCCCCCGGCGAGCTCCGCGACCGCGTCCTGCACGGAGCGCCACAGCTCGTTCGCGTCCTGCTCCGCCCATCCGTCGCGCGGATAGGCGACCGCGACGTCGCGGTGCGTCCGGGCCCGCACCGCACCCTGGGCCGACACCGCGAGGCACGTGGTTCCCGATGTGCCCTGGTCCACGGCCAGCAGCAGCGGCTCGCTCCCGCTCACGGGGAGTGGAGCTTAGGCGGCGGCCACCTCGCCGCGGCTGACGGCCATCATGCGGTCGATCGCGCGCCGAGCGCGCGCCGCGACCGCGGGATCGACCGTGACGCGCGGCTGCATGCGTTCCAGCGATGCCGCGACCTTCTCCAGCGTGATCATCTTCATGTACCCGCAGACGGCGGCATCGGACGCCGGCAGGAAGCGCTTCTGCGGCGCGAGCTGCTGCATGCGATGGATGATCCCGACCTCGGTGGCGACGATGAACGTCGACGCCGGCGACGCTGCGGCGCGCCGCACCATCCCCTCGGTTGACGTGACCACGGTGGCCGGGCCGCCGATGTCACCCGAGGACATGCGGTACATCGTCGACGACGTGCAGCCGCACTCCGGGTGGATCAGCAGCTCCGCATCGGGATGGAGCCGCCGCTCCGCATCGAGCTGTTGCGGCTCGATGCCGGCATGCACATGGCACTCGCCCATCCACACGTGCATGCGGCGGCCGGTCACCCTTTCGAGGTGCGCACCCAGGAACATGTCGGGGCAGAAGAGGATCTCGCGATCCTCGGGGATGCTGCGGATCACGGCCTCAGCATTGGACGACGTGCAGCAGTAGTCGGACTCCGCCTTCACCTCGGCGGTCGTGTTGACGTACGAGACAACGACCGCGCCGGGGTGCTGACGCTTCCACTCGCGCAGCTGCTCAGCGGTGATCGTCGCGGCCAGCGAGCAACCCGCGTCGAGATCCGGCAGCAGCACCGTCTTGTCCGGCGAGAGGATCGCCGCGGTCTCGGCCATGAAGTGCACGCCGCAGAACACGATGACGTCGGCGCTCGTGCTCGCCGCCTGCTGCGACAGACCCAGCGAGTCGCCGACGTAGTCGGCCACGTCCTGCACCTCGGGCAGCTGATAGTTGTGCGCGAGGATCACCGCGTTGCGCTCGCGCCGCAGCCGCGCGACGCGATCAACCAGCTCCTGCCGGGTCGTCGTCTGGGGTGTGATCGCGACCGTCACGCGCTGGCGAACTCCATTGGCACGTCTGGCGCTTCCATGGTTTAGGTCAGATTGACCTTAGCAGAGTATAGCAGCCTTCAGGAGGCGCAGCGGACCGGAGCGTTGGCACTTGAGCGGGGGGACACACACGTTCGCGGCGAGTTCCCGTAGCAGCGAGGCCGAGCGCCACGATGCCGAAGGCTCGCTACTGCGCGAGGCCGAGCGCGGAGGGGTGTTTGAGCAAGCGGACGTGTGTGTCCCCCGGCGCCAAGACCACGAGTCTCGGCGTCTGCTGCGCCTCCTGCTGCAACGATTGGAAGTCACTCTCCTTCCACGAGGAGCCGGCGCGCACGAAGGCTTCGTCCAATCGCAGTGATGTTCCGACGGTCGGATCGCTGTGGTCGACGCTGCCGTCGGGCTTGAGGTAGTCGTCGCGCACCACCGTCATTGTCACGTGCACGTGCAGCGGCGCATCCCCGCACCCCGCGCTGAGGATGATCAGCTGATCGAGGTGGTCGACCTCGCGCTCGGTGAGATGGGGTTGCACCAGCGTCGTCTGCACGTACTGCTGGATGAGCCCGAGCGCGCTGCCCGTGGCAACGGTGGTCAGACCCGCGTGTTTCGGGTCGAGCACGATCGCGTTCAGCCGCTGGTCGACGGATGTCCATATCGACTCCGCCTGCGACTGCGAGACACATCCGCCCTGCGCCGGCTGCGACGCTGCCGCGCTCGACGGTGCGCCCGCGCTGCATCCCGTCAGCGCCAGCGCGGCGACGCCGATCACCGCGGCGCGCGTCATATCACGTGCGCGGCGTGCAGCGCTCCCAGTGCGAACAGCACGATCACGAGGGCCGTCGTCAAGACCGCGATGGGCAGCAGCGCGAAGGCGAACGCGTTGAGCGCGGGGACGTCGTACACCTCCTGCACGGCGATGACGTTGAGCGCGAGGAACCAGCCCAGCACCGGCAGCGTCAGCCACGCGAGGCCGGAGCTGAGCGACCCGCCGCCGGCCCCACCGAACCGCAGGGCAAGAGCTTCGACAAGCGACAGCAGCGCGT
The DNA here is from genome assembly GCA_019245575.1 of Candidatus Dormiibacterota bacterium. GTDB lineage: Bacteria > Chloroflexota > Dormibacteria > Aeolococcales > Aeolococcaceae > JAFARE01. The sequence goes on from JAFARE010000037.1 coordinate 36,425, forward strand.
ACGCGATCCACGTGGGGAACGTGTAGCCGCTCACGGCCAGAAACGGCCCGCGACGGCCCCTGCGCCCGAGCGTTGCCGCAGCGGCGTCCACCAGCCACGCCTGCAGCGCCCAGTACAGGAAGAAGAGCGCGGGCAGCAGCAGGGCCACGATGAGGCCGGAGCCGGACCCGCCCGCGATCGCGTTCGCCGCGACCGCGATCCCCAGCGACGCGAGACCTCCAATGGCCACGGCGGTCGCTCCGCCGCCGAGCCGAGCCGTCTCGGACAGGCCGGCGATCGCCCGCCGGGGCCGCGCCACGACGTCGAGCAGGACCACCGCAGCCGGCGAGCTCAGCGGCGGCGGCGCTTGCGGCCCGAGACCCCTGGCCGGCGCGGCGGCGGCGGGGCCGCCTCGGGCTCCGGCTGCGTCTCCGCCGCCTCGGCGCGCTGGGGCCGGCGCCGGCCGGACACCCCGGGCAGCCGGCGCGGGCTCGCCACGGGCGCGCCGGTGGGCGCGGGCTCGGTGGTCGCTTCCGGTGCCGGCTCCACGGGCACTGCCGGGGCGGCCTCCGTGGCCACCGGCGCGGGCTCGGAATCCGCCCCCCGTGGTCGCCTTGCGCGGGCTGCGCGCGCCGGCTGCGGCTGCGCGGCGGAAGCAGGCGCCGCCGCGGTGGCGGCCATCGGGGAGCTGCGCTCCAGGGCGACCGCAACCGGCAGCATCACGTAGAACACCGCAGCCACGGCGAGGGCCAGGTCGATCACGACGGCGAGCCCGAAATCGGCCACCAGGGGCAGCGAGTTGGGGAACAGCCCGCTGACCGCGAGCACGGCGAACCCGGCGCCCAGGGTGAGGGCGGACACGCGGATCGCGCGGCCCACGCCGGCCACCGCGGCGCCGGCGGCGGCGTCAGGGTCGAGCCCACGCCGGCGCTCCTCGTAGAAGCGGCCCAGCAGCACCACGCCGAACTCCGTCCCCAGCGCGACCACGAGCGCGCCCAGCACCACCGTGAGCGGGTTGAGCGATCCCAGCGTGTCTCCGACGCCACCCGGGATCCTGCCCAGGAGCAGCACGACGAGCGGCGCCCATCCTGCGGCCAGCGCCGTGGGCAGGAGCGGCAGGAGCGCCCGGCGCGGGCTGCGGTAGATGACGAACAGGGCGAGGGCAACGAGAAGCAGCGGCACGAGGTTCAGCACGTACGAGCGGTTGACCAGGTTGTCGTACGCGGTCGTGGCGAGCACGGCGAGCCCGGTGGGCGCCGCGGTCATCCCGTTGGGTGCCCCGGCCACGTCGCCGCGGAGGGCGTCGACGAGCTTGGCCTGGTCGGCCACCGAGTTCGTGTGCACGCCGATCGCGATGCGCCCCGCGTCCGGCGATATCGGCGTCGTGTCCTTGGCGAGGAACCGCTGCTGGTACTCGTCCACGGCGGGGCACGGCAGCGTGTCCGGGCCGATGTTCATCACCAGCGTGCGCGACAGGAGCGGGAACAGCCGCAGGTCGCAGAGGAAACGCGTCTGCGTGGCGGTGGAGGTCGAGGGCGATGGTGCTGCGGACGCCGACGGCGTGGTCACCGGGGTGGGGATGGGGGTGCCGGCACCGGAGCTCCCTGCCGGCGACGGCGTCGTGGTCGCGGCGGCCTCGCGGGCGACCACGTCGTCGGCCAGCTCGGCGGGCGGCGCGATGCTGCGGGCGGCGGTTGGCGACGCGCTCGCCGGACCCGAGGCGCCGGTTGAGGGCGAGCCCGACGGCGATGCCGAGGCTGACGGCGACGGGCTCGGGGACGGCGACGGCGCCGGCGTGCCGGACGACGGGGCGCACTGCGCGGCAGAGCTGCCCGAGGATCCCGACCCGGATGCGATGACGTAGTCACCGATCGACGTGGCCTGCGCGACCGTGTCGGCGTGCTCGGTGCGGATCACCGACGCGAGGCTGCACTGCCATTCGACGTTGAGCGGGTTGCCCGTCTGCGAGTTGATCGGGCCGGTGGCGACGTTGCCGTGCAGGTACACGTCGATCTCGTTCGTGTAGCCCGTCTCGGCCTGCACCACGTTGATGTCCTTGAGCTCCTGCAGCGACGGTGACACCAATGCCTGCACGTCGGTCTGCACCGGAACCACATGCAGCAGCGCCCAGCCGCCGAGCGCGAGGACGCCGGCCAGCGCCACGACACCGCGCCAGTTGTCGGCGATCGCGAGCGTGCGGCTCAGCCGGCGCTGATCCCTCGCGTTCGGTGTCGACTCCTCAGCACCGGCGGGGATGGGCGTGCGCCCGTCGGACCACACCGCCAGCGGCAGCGCGACGAAGAGCCCGCCGAGCCACGCCAGCACGACGCCGCCGCAGAGAACCAGCGCGAACTCGGCCACCAGCGGCACCGCGACGAGCGGCCCCCAGTCGATGCCGCCCACCACCGCGAGCGCGGCCAGACCCACCAGCGTCGACACCGCGGCGATCAGCGTTGCCCCCGCCGTGTTGCTCAGCACCAGCCCCAGCGCCTCCGATGCCGCCACTCCACGGCCTCGCTCCTCCGCGTAGCGCGCCACCAGCTGGACGGCGTAGTCCACGCCCAGCCCCACAAGCACCGGCACCCCCGCAAGCACTGCAGGAGTTATGGACGTTCCTGTCAAAAGCGAGAGGCCGATCGTGAGGACCGTGGCCGCCAGCGCCGCGAGGAGCGGCCAGACGCGTCCGCGCACGCGGAATGTCCCCACGAGGAGCAGCAGCATCACGAGCAGCGCGACCGGGAAGAGGATGATGAGCAGCGCGGTCATCGAGTTGACCACGCCGTGGCCCAGCAGCGGTGCGCCGGCCATGACCGACACGAGGTGCGCATCCTTGAAGGCGCTGTTGCACGCCGCATCCTGCTGCGGCGTGGCGCCGCCGCACTCCGTCGGCGCCAGCGGTCCCAGCGCCTGCAGGTTGGCGCGCGACGCCGGCGACAGCGACTGCGTGTACGAATCAGCGGCCACGCCGTGGGCCAGCTCGCTGTTGAGCTTGTCGCGCAGCGATGCAAGCGCGTTCTGGTCGCCGACGTACTGCGGCTTCAGCCGGATGGTGACGATCTGATACGAGTCGCCACCCGGGGTCGGCGGTGGCAGGATCGCCGCCCACTGTGGCTTGGGACCGCAGAACTGCCCCGCGCCGATGACGGGGCAGTTGGGCAGGTCGAGCAGAGTCCGCTCGAAGAACACCTGGCAGCTCGGCTGGATCTGCAGCAGCGTCGCGATCTGGTCGCTGCAGTCACCGTACGACGCCGCGACGCGCGCGAAGAACTGCGCGGCGGCCGTGTTGTTCGGCGAGTTTCCCGGACCGGCGAGGTATTCGGCCCACAGCGGCGGCACCGGGTCCGCCGCGGCGGCGGCGTCGGCGGCGCGCTCTCGCGAGTCGAGCACCTTGTCGCCGTTCTTCTGCACGTATGCCGCGCGCGCGTTGTGCGCGTCGCTGGCGGCCTTGACGACGTACCCCTCGAGCAGCGTCGTGGCGTTGCTGATGTCGCTCTGCAATCGCTGCTGCAGCTGCTGCTGGCTCAACCCGGAGCTGTTGAAGAGCACGTCCGTCTCGGCGATGAAGTACGGGTACTCGGCGAGCACCTTGCTCACCTCCGACACCGCCGCCTGACGCAGTGACCCGGCGATCGTCCCCGGCCCCAGCACGGACGCGACCCGCTGGTCATGCGCCAGGTCGATCTCCAGCGCGCCGAGGCGCTCCAGGTTGTGCTCGAGGTACGGCGCGGTGGGGTTGTGCGCGGTGAACACGAGCACGATCGGGTCGGAGCCGAACTGCTGCGCGAAGCTCGCGTACGTCTGTCCGGCACTGGAGCTGCTGCCGACGAGCAGCGACTGTCCCGCGTCGATGCCGAAGCGCAGCAGACCCAGCGCGCCGAGCGCCCCGATGAGCAGGGCCACGACGGCAACCGTCAGCGGCCGGCGCGAGATGGGTGTGGCCAGCCGCAGCACGAGGTCGCGCCAGCGCGTCACGCCAGGATCATGCCGCAGGCAGGGCTGCTTGAGGCTCTACGAGGCGAGGAAGGAACCGAAGCCGTTGAGCTCGTCGCCGGCATTCAGGGCCGGGCCAGGAGACGAGCGGTCGGCGATGCCGGTCGAGATGCAGATCGGCTGCTGCGGCAGCTGCACCGGGACGGGGAGCTGGATCGGCAGCGGTGGCAGCAGGATCGGGATGCAGATCTGCGGCAGGCCGGGGATCGGCGGCAGGTTGGGGATCGTGGGCGCGAAGTTGAACGTGCGCACGTGGAGGAAGTGCTGGCGCCCGTCGAGGTACATCGACGACGCGGCGCAGTGGTTGCCGCCCGACGGAGCGTTGCTCGTCACGGGTCCGGTCACCGGGCTCAGCGGCGAGAGCTGCGACGGCAGCGAGGCGCCCGCGGCGCACGGGTCCGAGTAGTAGAAGGCCGACGCAACGTTCTTGATCGCGCCGATGATGCCGGCCGTCACGTCCTGGTCCGCCGGGTTGCCCGGCTCGTGGCCGGTGAGGTTGGCGCCGAACAGGCTCAGCAGGTACGTGAAGGTGTTGAGGCGGTCGATGGTGCCGCCCGGCTTGCCCAGGTCCTGGACGATCGTCTGGATGTTGCCCGCCTGGCCGCCGAGCGCGGTCTCCAGCTGACCCAGCGTGCTGTCGGCGTGGATCAGCAGCGACTCGAGATGGCTGGCGTTGGATGCGAACGCCTGGATGGTGGTCTCGCTGTTCGCCACCAGCTGGTCGAGCGGGGTCTGCGCGAAGTACGCGTTGAAGGCCTCGTCCTTCACCAGCATGTCGCTGAGCTGCGGAGCGACCTGGTCGATCGCCTTCACCGGCGTGTCGAGCGAGTGGGTGAGGTTGTTCGCAGCGGCGAACAGGTGGTTGACCTCGTCGCCCTTGCCGGCCGCGGCCTGGCCCAGCTCGACGATGAAGGTGCGCAGGTTCTGCTGCTCCGGCGCCTGCAGGTCCTGCAGGATCGCGTCCAGGTCCACCGGCTGCACCGTCTGGTTCACCGTGATCGTGTCGCCGTCGTGCAGCGCCGGCGCAGACGTCGTGCCGGGCACGATCGCGATGTACTTGGGCCCGAACAGCCCGTGCGCGCGGAGATACACGGTGGCGTCGCGATGCACGTCGGAGTACCTCTCCTGGATCTGCAGCGTGGCCACCGAGATGTCGCCCTGGCCGGCGACGCTCTGCACCTCGCCCACCTTGACGCCGCCGATCTCCACGCTCGCGTGCGGCGCCAGCGCGTCGGCGTTGGCCAGCTGCACGTGCAGCGTCATCACGGGGTTCCACGGCAGCGAGATCTGCGGCCCGGCGGGGATGCCGCTGATGAACACGCCGCACATGACGACGAACAGCACCAGCGCGGTGATCAGTCCGCTGTAGAACGGGTTCGCGCGCGGCCGGTGCATCAGCGATACCTCTCCGGGAAGGCGGCGGCGCCCGAGCCCGTGGTCACGGTGTCACTCGCGGTGGTGCCGGTGTGCGGCGACACGATGGCGCTGATGCCCGGGATGGGGATCGGCGTGGGCAGCGATGGCAGCGACGGCACCGAGAACGTTGGCGCGCCAGGGAGGGTGGGCGCTGGGCACGTCACGCCCGGCAGCGGGATGCACGGGGTCGGCACCGGCACCGGCAGCGAGCCGCAGAGCGGCGGCAGGCACGCGGGCGGCTGCGGGATCTGCTGGCACGACAGGCCGGGGATGCAGATGGAGGGACGCGGGAGCGGCGGCAGCTGCCCCAGGCCGGGGAGCGTGATGCCGCCACCCGGGAGCGAGGGGATGCAGATTGTCGTGCCGGGGAGACACGTGGTGCCGCCGGACGTGCTCCCGGTCGGCAGGCCCGGGATGCTGATGCCGCTGCTGGAGAGCCCGCAGATCTGCGACAGCAGGCCGCACGGGTCCACGCCGGCGACGTTCTGACGCAGGAAGAAGTTGCCCTGGTAGATCCCGTTCACGCTCGTGCCCGCGTCGCCCTGCGACGTCGCGCTGCCGATCTCGTAGATCAGGTCCAGCGCGGACTTCGCGGGAACGCCGCCGGTGCCGTTCTTGATGTCACTCGGCTCGATTCCCGCGGGCACCGTGTTGAACGACTTGGTCTGCGGGATGAGGTGCGCCAGCAGCGTGTTGAGGTTGGTGACGAACGGCGGGATCTGCTTCAGCGCGTTGTCCAGTGTCGCGGCGCTGCCGTTGTCCAACACGGCGTTGGTCGTGATGTTCAGCGTGTCGGTGTTGACGATGAATGCCTTGAGCGCCTTGCCGTCCTCCGAGGCCAGCGCCGCGTTGACGGTGTTGAGGCTGTCGATGACGCCCGCCAGGTCGTTGCGGCTGGCGTTCAGCTGGTCGGCGGTGACGCCGAGGTTGACGAGGATGTTGTTGAACTCGGGATCGCGCTTAACCAGCTCGCCGGTCGGCGTGGTGCTGTGCACGGACAGGTAGCTGAGGTCGGGCAGCAGCTGCTGCACCGTGCCCTCCTGGCCCTGCACGCCGGCCGCGGCGGTGCGGATCAGCTCGGTCAGCGCGTCGCGAGTCGGCTTGTCGAAGGTGTTGAGGATCTGGTCGAAGTCGACGACGGGCTTGGTCGACTGCAGGCCGATCACCGAGTTGTCGGTCAGCATCTGCGACGAATGGCCGGGGTTGAGCTGGATGTACTTCTGGCCCAGCAGCGTCGCCAGGCGCACCTGCGCGGTCGTGTCCTTGGGCAGCGGCCAGTCGTTGCCGTCGACGTGGAAGGTGATGTTGGTGTGGTCGCCGGCCGCCTTGATGGACACGACCTGGCCGACGAGGCGTCCCGCGATGCGCACGTCGCTGCCCACCGCCATGCTGTCCGCGTCGCTCACCTGGGCAGTCAGCGTCTTGGTGTCGGCCCACGGCGCGCCGTACTGCAGGTTGATCGTGGCCATCAGGCCGACCACCACCGCGATGAACACGCCGGCGAAGAAGCCGGCCACGAGCGGGTTGACGCGCGGACCGCGCCCGGTGCCGCTCATCCGCCTGCTCCCGTTGACGGGCAGCCGCTGATCGCCGGCGCGGAGCTCAGCGGCATCGGTGGCTGCTCCTCGTAGTACCCGCCGAAGTTGTGGTAGCCGTGGTGGTTGGCGGTGAGGCCGCCGGACGGCGAGGACGTGTAGCCGTTGGGCGGCAGCGTCGGGTCGATGCGCAGCGCGTCGACGCCGGTCTGGGTGCTGTTGAAGCCGGTCGCGGTGACGAACTCACCCAGGAGCCAGTCGAGGCTCTGCGGCGCGTTGTACGAGATGTACGGGTTCACCGCCGCGATCAGCGGGCTGAGCGAGTTGGCCGCGGCGATGGCGCACGTCAGTGACTGCGGCCCCACCTTGAAGATGCGCTCCAGGTCGGACTGCGTCGACGGGTCGCGCAGCGCCTGGTCCAGCGTGCCGAAGGTGTTGGCCGCGTGGACCAGCGTGCCCTGCAGCTCGACCTCGCGCTGCGCCAGTGCGGCGAGGGTGGTGTCGAGGTTGACGATCAGCGGGCGCAGGTTCGAGTCCTCGTGCGCCAGCTTGGCGCTGACCGTGTCGAACTCGGCGTTGAGCCGGTCGAGCTGCGGCGAGCGCGTGGCCAGCACGTCGGTGAGAGGGATCGAGTCGAGCGTGAGCGGGTTGGCGCGCTGGATCGTGCTGTTGAGGTTGGACGCGCCGCCGTTGCCGAAGGCGAGCACGCCTTCCTGCAGCTGCGTGAGGATCGCGCTGCGCACGTCGGGCGTGAACACGTTGTTCAGCTCGTCGAGGCCGACCGGGCTCTGCGTCACATCCACCGGGAAGAAGGGGTGGTCACTCAGCGCAGGGTTAGCGGCGGAGCCGGGATCCACCTCGAGGAACACGTTGCTCAGCACGCCCTTGGGCTTCACCGCAACGAAGGTGCCCTGGTGCAGCGGCCAGTGACTTGGATCGATGCTGAACTGCACCTGCGCGTACTGCTCTCCGCTGGGGGCGACGTGTGCCTCCACCGTCTTCACCTCGCCCGCCTGCACGCCCGCGATGCGCACCTCGTTGCCCACCACCAGGCCGTCGGCGTCGCGGAACTGCGCGGTGGCGATGTGGTCCGGGCTGCCGATGCCGAGGAACGCGAACCCGCTCAGCGACCCGGCCAGCACGGCGCAGAGGAACAGGCCTCGCGAGGAGGCGAGCGCGGCGGTGACGCGGCGGGTCATCGTCATGGCAGTGACAGCGGCAGTGCCGGCGAGCACGGGTTGGGCAGCGGGATGTTGGGCACGGGGATCAGCGGCAGGTGCAGCGCCTGCAGCTGCTGGTTGATCGTCTGGTAGATCGACTGGATCTGCTGGATCAGGTTCTGCAGCCCGGCGCCGGAGATGGTCTGCGTGATGGCGTCGCAGTGGAACGAGAGGACGACGTTCAGCGCCTTCGGCGCTGCCGGCTGGCTGAACATCGAATCCCATTCGTCGGTGACGAGCTCACCCGCGCCTGACGAGACGGTCAGCTGGTCGTTGGGGTAGTTGATGTTGCCCAGCAGCGTGCCGGTGAAGACCTCGTCGATGCCGCACGAGTGGCCGCCGCATGTCGACTGCGGCCCGACGATCAGGTTGAGCAGGTTGTTCTGCGCGTCCAGGGCGGGCTTCAGCTCCTGGATGGCCTGACGCTGCTGCGCCACCGTCGGCGCCATCGCGTTGTTGAACTCCGCGGACACGTTGCCCATCTCCTGCAGGGTGCCGATCAGCGCCTGGTCCTTCTGGACGATGGCGTTCAGCGCGACGTTGCCGTTGCTCAGCACGCCGGCGAGCTGCGTGTGCTCGTCGGCCATCGTCTGCATGATCGTGTTGAGCTGCACGAAGATGTCGTCGACCTGCGGCTGGTCCTTCTCGTACACGCGCGCGACCGGCTGCAGGTTGGCGACGACCTGCGTCAGCTGCGGCAGGATCGACTGGATGTCGCCGGCGCGGGAGAACGTCGCCGCGTCCAGCTCCTGCAGCACCTGCTGCTGCTCCGAGCGCGCCTGCGCTGTGAAGGCATTGAAGATCTCGTCATTGGAGACGTCCTTGCCGGTCTGCGCCGGGCCCAGGAAGCCACCGGACGGGATCGCCTCGGCCGTGCTGCCGTTGCCCACCGTCAGGTCGATGAACTTCTCGCCCAGGAGCGTCTTCGGCTTCACCTTGGCGTAGCCGTTGGAGTACACGGGCACGGCGTGCGTGTCTGTGATCTGCATGGTCGCCACGGTCTCGCCCGGGTATGACGGATCGTGATTGACGTCGACGACCTTGCCCACGTCGACGCCGCTCACGCGGACGTCGGCGGCGGTCGGAACGCCGTCAGCATCACTGAACACCGCGTGCACCGTGTAGTTGGACACGAAGGGCACGCCCTGGCCGATGTTGAACGCCAGGTACTCCATGCCCGACAGGCACAGCAGCGTGAAGGCGCCGATGATGATGCCGTTGAGGAAGGTGCGCGAGCGCTTCACTGCCCACCACCTCCCGCGGAGTACGCGGACCACACGCTGCCCGACCCACCCTGCGAGTAGCTGGACGGCTGCGGGCCGCTGCTGCTCTGCGAGCACGTCTGCGAGGGCAGGCCGCCGCCGTTTGCCTGGCAGGTCACGGAGAACACCGACCAGAAGTGCTGGCCGTTCGCGTCCGTGTCGGCGAAGGACGACTGCAGCGCCGGGAACACGTCCGAGATGTACTGGCGGTACGGCGCGATGTCTCCGATGATCTGGTTGGTGCCGCTGAGGAAGCTGTTGGTCGCGTTCAGCGACGCGGGCAGCGAGCTCAGGATGGTGCGGATGTTGCCGCCCTCGCCCGTGACCAGCGTGTCGAGGTTCTGCAGCAGCGTGTCGGCCTGCTGCAGCGTGCCGCCGATGCTCGACTCCTGCGCCGCCATCTGGGCCATCACCTGGTTCCACGTGCCGAACTCGTCGCGGATCTGGCCGCGCTGGTTGGCGAGCACGGTGTAGAAGCGCTGCAGCTCGAGGACGATGTCCTGCACCTGCTGCTGGCGCACCGACAGCTCCACCGCGGGGTTCTGCAGCGAGGTGAGCAGCTGGTCGGTCGACGTGGCCTCGGCGTTCATGTTGCGCCCGTTGTTGGAGGTCGCGTCACCCAACGCGTTGATCAGCAGCTGCACGCGCTGCACGGTCTCGGGGTCGAAGATGGCGAGCACCTGGTCGATCTCGGTGATGGGGATCGTGTGGTTCACCGGGATGGCGCCGCCGTCAGGGATCTGGGCCGCGGAGCTGCCGCGCTGCAGGTCGATGTACGTCTCACCCAGGAGGTTCTTCTTGCGCACCTCGGCGGTCGCGTCCTGGTGGAGCGGCAGCGCCTGTCCGTCGTCGATGACGAGACGCACCTGGGCCTGGCCGTTCACCACCGACACCGCGCCCACATGACCGACCTTCGTGCCGTTCATGTAGACCTCGTTGTTGTTGAGGATGTCGGCGGCGTCGGTGAACGTCGCGGTGATGCTGTACTGGTGCGACCACGGTGGCCGAAGCCCCATCTGCGCGACGATGAACCCGATCACGCCCAGCGAGATGGCCAGGTAGACCAGGTAGATCGGGAGATTCCAGCGGCTGCGCATGTCAGGAGCCCAGGAACGCAGCGAAGAGACCGCCGTCGCCGTTCAACGAGTTCTGGTACGACGCCTGTGACGCCTTGTTGTTGACGCACGCGCCGTTGATGTTCAGCTGGCTGATGGACGGGAAGCCGCCCAGGCAGATGCGGAAGATCGGATTGTTCGTGGGCAGCTCCAGCGCGCCGCCGGACACCGTCGGCCCCTGGGCCAGGCCCTTGATGAGCATCCACATCGGCGAGCACGTGGGGATGCTGCTGGGGATGGGCACGTTGGTCGTTCCAGTGCAGAGGTCGGGGCGCAGGTCCGACGACGTCAGCTGACCCTGGGCGAGCGACGCCAGCAGGGACGTCTCGCTCTGCAGGTTGCTGATCAGCGCCGGCGCCAGCTGCAGCGTCTGCCGCAGCGACGGCACCGCGCCGTCGAACGCGGTGTTGAGGTCCGCGAGCGCGACGTTCGCGTCGGTAAACGACCGGCTGAACTGCAGCTGCACCGACTCGATGTCGTTCAGCGTCTTCTGACCGTTATCGATCAGCTGGCTGAGCTGGTTCAGCTGGTCGTTGGTGGTGATCTTGCTCAGCACGCCGTCGAGCCCGACCAGGATGCGGTCGAGGTCCGGGTCGCGGTTGTTGAGCGTCTTGCCGGTGACCGCGAGATGCGCGAGGTCGGCGCGGCCGGCCGCGATGGCGGAGTTGAGGTCGTAGCCCTCGCCCGCAACACCCGCCCCGAGGTCGTCGAGCAGTACGCGGATCGCGGTGCGGGTCGGCGGGTCGAGGCTGTTGATGAACTGGTCGAGCTCGACCGGGTCGGCGTTCTTGGAGGCGACCAGCACGGCGCTCGCGTTGTAGGAGGGCGCGTTCTGCGCGCCGTCGTGGAGGTCCACGTACTTCTCACCCAGCAGCGACTTGGGCCGGATGTCCGCGGTGAGCCCCTGGTGCAGCGGCCAGTGGTCGTCGCTGATCTGGAGGGTCACCAGCGCCGTGTTGCTCTGGGTGGGCTCGATGTCGCTGATGTAGCCGACCTTCGAGCCGGCCTCGAGCACGTCGCTGCCCGAGACGAGGCCGTCGGCGCTGGGGAAGACGATCTTCATGACGTGCGCCGACGCCCCGGTGAGGTGGGGTGTCGACAGCGCGAACCCCACGCCGCCGATGACGAGCACGGCGACGATCACTCCGACGATGAGTGACCGTGTGAGCTTCATACCTTCCTTGTCTTCCCTGTCTTTTTCAGTCCATGCCCAGCGGACCTTCGGACGAGGCGTTGAAGAACTGGTGCACGAACTCATCGTCCGACACCTCGATCTCGTGCTTCGTGCCGAAGTGACGCATTTTGCCCTTGTACAGGATGCCGATGTTGTCCGCGAAGCGGCGCACGGCGCCGACGTCGTGGCTGACCACTATTGAAGTGGCGTTGTACTTCTGGCTGATCTCGCGGATCAGGTCGCAGAGAAGCGTGGTGCGCACCGGGTCCAGGCCTGAGTCCGGCTCGTCGAACAGGAGGATGCTCGGCTCCATCACCAGGGCCCGGGCGAAGCCGGCGCGCTTGCGCATGCCGCCGCTCAGCTCGTTGGGCATCCGCTTCTCCGCCCCGGCGAGGCCGACCTCCATGAGGTGCTCCATCACGATCTCGCGGATCTCGCCCTCGCTCTTGCGCGTGTGCTGGCGGAGGGGGAAGGCGACGTTGTCGTACAGGTTCATCGACGAGAACAGCGCCCCGTCCTGGAAGAGCATGCCGATGTTGCGCCGCAGGGCCAGCAGCTCGCGCTCGTTCAGGCTGGGCACGTCCTTGTTGTCGACGTAGACGTCGCCGCGGTCCGGGGGCAGCAGGCCGACGATGTGCCGCAGCGTGACGCTCTTGCCGGTTCCCGAGGGGCCCATGAGCACCGTGATCTCGCCGCGAGGGATTCGGCAGGTCACGCCGTCGAGCACCTTCAGCGAGCCGAACGCCTTGTGCACGTCCATCAGCTCGATGACCGGCTCCTTCTCCCAGGTGCTGGTCGACTGCGACTGCGGCTTCTGCGCTGGGGTTGCACCGGAACCTGCCGCGGGGAGCTGGCCGGAA
>JAFARE010000002.1 GCA_019245575.1 Candidatus Dormiibacterota bacterium
GGGAAGTCGAGGCTCACCTCCACCGGGACCTCGCCTTCCGCTGTGTTGCGGTACACCTGCCAGCGCCCGCCGGCGAGGTCCACGTGAGCGACGATCGCCGGGTCGTCCTCAACGGTGCGCCGGTACGCCGCGACAACGGCCTCCTCCACCGCACGCGTGATATCGGACTCGTCCAGCTCCGCGCCGACGGCGAGGTCGTGCAGCGCGACGAGCGGGTCGATTGCGTTGTCGGGTGACATCTCAGATGTCCACCACGATGCGCGCAGCGATCACATCGGGGAGAGCGACCTCTTGTGTGCGCGTGCTGCGGCGGTCGCGGATCTCCAGCTCTGCGTGCATGTCACTCACGCCGACGAGCCGTCCCTCGAGCACCGTCTCGGAGTCGTCGTGGCGCACTCGCACGTTCACGCGGCGCCCCAGCGCAGCGCGCCATTCGTCGCGGCTCCGCAGCGGGCGCTCGGCGCCGGGTGATGACACCTCGAGCCGGTACGTCGAATCGATCGGATCGTATGAATCCAGCACGGCGGACGCAGTGTTCGACGCCCGCTCGCAATCGTCGAGGGTAACCCCACCGGGCCGGTCGATCACCAGCTTCAGCACCGCCCCCTTGCCCAGCCCCGACCACTGCACGTCGAGCAGCTCGAAGCCGAGATGCTCCAGCGAAGGGCGCAGCAGGTCGCCGATGTCAGCTGCTGTCTCGTTGTTCATGTGTACGCGCCGGTCGTCCGCAGCGGAGGCTCTGAATCTCCTTCGAAGAGAACCTTACGCTGCGCGAGCCTGCACCCGGCGGGCTCCCGGCGGCGGTGTGCCGGTGCCGCTCACCTTCTGCCACGCCACGAGCAGCGTCGACGCGTTGAAGATGGAGCTGTAGGTGCCGGTGGCGATGCCGATGAGCAGCGCGAGCACGAAGCCGCGGATGCTGTCGCCGCCGAAGATCACGAGCGCGAGCAGCACGAAGATGACGGTGAGCGACGTGTTCAGCGAGCGGGTCATCGTCTGCACGGTCGAGAGGTTGACCACCTGGTCGAACGTGAGGCGCGGCCCCACGCGCAGGTTCTCGCGCACGCGGTCGAAGACGACGATCGTGTCGTGGATGGAGAACGCCACCGACGTCAGCACCGCGGTGACGAAGAGCTCGTCGACCTGTCCGAGGTTGCTGAAGTGGCCCAGGATTGCCCAGATGCCCGCCAGCACGAACACGTCGTGCAGCAGCTTGAGGAAGGTGCACGCCGAGAAGCGCCACGGCGAGATCATGCGCTGCCTTCGGAACGCGAAGGCGAGGTAGATGGCGATCAGCGCCGCGCTGACGATGATGAGGATGACGGCCGTCGTCACCAGGCTGGCGGCGATCGTCGGACCCACCTGCTGCACCTGCACGTCGGGCTGACCGTTCTTGGTCGCGACGCTCAACGTTTGATCGCCCGCCACGGTGCACGAGGTCGCTGTGGAGCACTCGACGATCGCCGGCGTCTGCGTGCCCGACTGCTGGATGCGTCCGATGTCGGACGGCAGCGTGGAGATGGCGAAGCGGTTGCCGCTCTCGGCCTCCACCTGCGGCCGCAGGTCCGAGGCCACCTTGTTCACCGCGGCGAGCACCGCCGTCTGACTGGTTGGGTTCTGCATGTGGACGTCGATCCGGTTGCCGCCGCGGAAGTCGATGCCCAGGTTGAAGCCCCACACGATGATGGCGACGATGCCCGGGATGATGATCGCCAGCGACCCGGCGAAGTACCAGTTGCGCGCGCGCACGATGTCGAAGCGTCCGCGCGGCGGATTGCTCTCGTACTCCTCGTGGATCTCGGTGTAGAGGCTGGGATTGCGGCCGATTCGCCAGCGCAGGACCCAGGCGAAGAGGGAGCGTGTGATCGTGATCGCCGTGAAGAAGGACACGATCACGCCGATCATCAGCGTGATGGCGAAGCCGCGCACCACGCTGCTGCCCAGGACCGCTAGGACGACGCAGGCGATGATCGTCGAGATGTTGCTGTCGCGAATGGCAGGAAATGCGCGCCGGAACCCGGTCTCCACCGCCAGTGCGACGCCGCGCCCGTGGCGCAGCTCATCGCGTGTTCGTTCGAATATCAGGACGTTCGCGTCCACGGCCATGCCCACGCTGAGCACGAAGCCCGCGAGGCCGGCCAGGCTGAGGGTCACCGGGATCAGCTTGAACAGGGCGTAGACGATCGCCGCGTAGATCAGGAGCGCCGCCGTGGCCAGCAGTCCCGGGAACCGGTAGTAGCCGATCATGAACAGCACGACGATCAGGAGCCCGACGGCGCCGGCGATGATGCTGGACTGCACGGTCGAGGACCCCAGGGTCGCACTGACCTCGGTGGCCTGCACCGTGCCGATCTCTGCGGGCAGCGCGCCGGCGCTGATCTGCGACGAGAGCTGCGTCGCATACGCGGACGTGAAGTTGCCCGTGATCTGCGTCATGTTGCTCTGCCCGCCGCCCGTCACCACGGGTGCGGTGAGCACCTGGTTGTCCAGGAAGATGGCGATCTGCGCCTGCGGCGGCGGGTTGCTCGGGCTGCTGCTGTACGCGGAGTAGGCGGCGCTCGTGATCTTCGACCACTCGGCGGCGCCATGCCCGTTGAAGTTGATGTTGACCGCGATCTGCCCGCTCTGGTCGGTGCCCACATCAGCGGAGGTCACATCGCTGGCGTCAATGTTGGGGTCGATCTTCCAGTGATAGCCGGTCGGATACAGCAGCGTGTCGGCAAACTGCGTCGTGTCGAACAGCCGTTGCTGGTCGGCGAGGAAGGTCGGGTCGCTGGGGTTCGGCGACCCCTGCACGGGCGTCGCGAAGTGCAGCTTCGCCGTCGTGCCCACGGTGGCGACCGCCTGCTGCAGGCCCACACTGGGGAGCTGCACGAGGATCTGATCAGAGCCCTGCGCCTGCACCACCGCTTCCGACACGCCCAGCGAGTTCACGCGCTGCTCGAGGATCGGCAGCGTCGCCTGCTGCGCATCGGTCACGCTAGCGCCGTTCGGCGGCCCGTTGCGGCAGCCCGCGCCCGGCGGATCGTTGAAGCCTCGGCACACGGCGATCACGAGCTCCGTGCCGCCCTGCAGGTCGAGGCCTTTGTGGAGATAGACCTGGCGGCCGAAGATGTTCGGCGCCGTTGTCAGCTGCGTTCCCAGGGGCTGGTGCACCACCAGGTATCGGTAGATGAGGCTGTACCCGTCGACGAACAGGGCCGCGACGACGACGAAGATGACGATGGCCAGCCGGAACCGGGTGATGCGGAACACGCGCTCAGTTTAGCCGCGGCCCGGCGGGCTCCCGCCCCCGCAGCCGGTCGCTCACCTCCCGCCGGAAGGCCTCGAAGCGCTGCTCGCGGATGGCGGCGGCGGCCGCCCGCATCAGGCGGCTGAGGTGCGTGATGTTGTGGATGCTGACGAGCCGGTGCGCGAGGATCTCGCCCGCGGTGAACAGATGTCTCAGGTACGCGCGCGAGAAGCGCGCGCACGCCTGGCACGCGCACGCGTCGTCGATGGGCCGCAGGTCGTCACGGAACACGCTGTTGCGCAGCGACAGCCGCCCATCCGCCGTGAGCGCGGTGCCGTTGCGCGCCAGCCGCGTCGGCACGACGCAGTCGAACATGTCGATGCCCATGCCCACCATCGTGAGCAGCTCCTCGTCGGTGCCCAGGCCCATGAAGTAGCGCGGCCGGTCCTCGGGGAGCTCCTCCGTCGATGCGCGGGCCATGGCCTCCATCACCGCGATGGGTTCGCCGACCGAGAGCCCGCCGACCGCGTTCCCGTCGAAGCCCAGTGCCGCGATGAACGCCGCCGACTCGCGCCGCGTTCCCTCATCGAAGCCGCCCTGCGCAATCCCGAACAGCAGCGCGCCGTCTCCTGGATGCGCCGCGACGCACCGCTGCGCCCAGCGGTGGGTGCGCGCCGTCGCCGCGGCTGCCGCGCCGGCGCCGGCGCCGAATGCGACCGGCTGGTCGAGGCACATGATCACGTCGGCGCCGAGACGTGACTGGATGCTGACGGCCTCCTCCGGCGTGACACGCAGACGCGTGCCGTCGTACGGCGACACGAACACAGCGCCGCCGTTGTCGATCCGCGCCGCGCCCGCGAGGCTCACCAGCTGGTAGCCGCCGCTGTCCGTGAGGATCGGGCCGTCCCAGCCCATGAAGCCATGGATGCCGCCGGCGCGCTCGACCACGTCCAGGCCGGGGCGCAGCGCCAGGTGGTACGCGTTGCTGAGCACGATCTCCGCGCCGCACTCGCGAACCTCGTCAGGATGCAGCGCGCGCACGCCGCCGTGCGTGCCGACCGGCATGAACGCGGGGATGCGGAACGTCCCACGCCGGGTGGTCACGCAGCCGGTGCGTGCGTAGCCGTCGGTCGCCTCGACGATGAGGCAGCTCACGTGCGCCGCCAGCACAGCATGCAATCACCGAATGAGAGGAAGCGGTATCCATCATCCAGCGCGTGCGCGTAGGCCGCGCGCCACGCGTCCTCGCCGATGAACGCGGCGAGGAGTACCAGGAGCGAGGAGCGCGGTTGATGGAAGTTGGTGAGGAGTCCGTCCGCCACCTGAAACGTGTGGCCGGGCCGGATGTACAGCGAGGTCACGCCGTCCTGTGGGGAAACGCGATCGCCACCGTCAGCGCACGTTTCCAGCACGCGCATGACCGTGGTGCCGACCGCGATGACGCGCCCGCCTCGGCGGCGCGCCGCCTCAATGGCGGTGGCGGTCTCAGGCTCCAGCGTGAACGACTCCTGGTGCATGCGATGGCTCTCGATGCTCTGCGCGCGGATCGGGGTGAAGGTCGCCAGGCCCACCTGCAGCTGCACGGTGGACCAGTGAATGCCCGCTCCCTGCAGCCGTTCGCGAACCGCAGGGGTGAAGTGCAAGCCGGCGGTGGGGGCCGCGGCTGACGAGGGAGCGCCGCGAGCGTAGAGCGTCTGGTACCGCTCAGGGTCGTTCAGGTGGCGGTGGATGTACGGCGGCAGCGGCGCGGCGCCGGCGCGTTCGATCGCGGCCTCCACGTCCCGCGCGTGAAAGCGCACGAGCCGCGCCCCGGCGTGCTCGCCGGCGACGGCGATGACGCTTGCCTCGAGCTCGTCGCCGATGCGCACGCACGCACCCGGCTGCACGTGCTTCGCCGGCCGCGTGAGGCAGAGGTACGAGCCGTCCGCGCGGCGCTCGACCACGAGCACCTCAACTTCGCGGCCGCGTTCCGTCTCTCCCCGCAGGCGTGCGTGGCGCACGCGCGTGTCGTTGACCACGAGCAGGTCACCGGGCCGAAGCAGCTCCGGCAGGTCGACGAACCGGCGATCGTGCAGCGACCCATCGCCGTCCACGACGAGCATGCGAGATGAGTCGCGCTGCGCCAGCGGCTCCTGCGCGATCCGCTCCGGAGGAAGCGCGTAGTCGAACTCTGCCGTCAGCATGCCGGCGCGCGCGGAGTGATCAGCGCTCGAACAGGCCCGGCTGCGCGTCGACATTCCCGGGCGCAGTCGCGGGGACGGACAGCCCCAGGTGCCGGTACGCCGCCGCTGTGGCCAGGCGTCCGCGCGGGGTTCGCGCAAGAAATCCGATGCGGATGAGGAATGGCTCGACGATGTCCTCGATCGTCTCGGGGTCCTCCTGCACGCTCACGGCGATCGTCTGCACGCCGACCGGGTGGCCGCGCAGCGAGCCGGTGAGCACGCCGAGCACGCGTCGGTCGAGCTCGTCGAGGCCGATGTCATCGATGCCGAGCACCTCGAGCGCTGCTGCCGCGACCTCTGCATTGATGTGACCGGAGGCGCGCACCTGCGCGTAGTCGCGCGCTCGGCGCAGCAGACGGTTGGCGATGCGTGGAGTGCCGCGCGCACGCCGTGCCAGCAGCTGCGCGCCGCCGGCGTCGACGGCGACATTGAGAAGGCTCGCCGACCGGTTCACGATCGCCACCAGCTCGTCGACCTCGTAGAAGTCGAGACGGAAGGTCACGCCGAAGCGGTCCCGCAGGGGTCCGCCCAGCGCGCCTGCGCGTGTCGTCGCGCCGATCACCGTGAACCGGTTCAGCGAAAGGCGCAATGTCTGGGCGCCGGCACCCTTGCCGGCGACGAAGTCGAACGCGAGGTCCTCCATCGCCGGGTACAGTGCCTCCTCCACCGCGCGGTTGAGCCGGTGCACCTCGTCGATGAAGAAGACGTCCCGGTCGTCGAGGCTGGTCAGTATCGACGCGAGCACGCCCTGGTGCTCCAGCGCGGGGCCGCTGGTGAGCCGCGCGTTGACTCCCATCTCGTTGGCGATGATCTGCGCCAGCGTCGTCTTGCCCAAGCCCGGCGGGCCGTGCAGCAGGATGTGGTCAAGCGGCTCGCCACGCTGCGTGGCCGCCTCGACCAGGATGCGCACCTGTTCGTGCACCGCGCGCTGGCCCACGAACTCAGCCAGACGGCGGGGACGCAGCGCGACGTCGCTCGCCTGCTCCTCCTCGAGCACGCTCGCGGCGACCACGCGTTCGTCGCTCATCGCGCGCCCGCGGTGTCGAGTCTGCGCAGCGCGCGGCCCACGAGCGCCGTGACGTCGCCGTCGTCGCTGTCGCCGGCCACCGCGCTGATCGCGCTTCGCGCCTCCGGCTCACGAAAGCCGAGCCCCACCAGACCGGCAACCGCGGCGCTGATCGCATCCGACTCACGCGATGCGGCGGGAGCCGGCTCCTCGGGCAGCGTCAGCGCATCGAGCTTGCCGCGCAGCTCGAGCACAACGCGTTCCGCGGTCTTCGGTCCGACGCCGGGAACCGTGGCAACGAGCTTCGCGTCGCCGCTCCTGATCGCGCGGACCATCGTGTGCATCTCCGCCCGGGCGAGGATGCCCAGCGCGGCTTTTGGGCCGATGCGCTCGACGCCGATGAGCAGCTGGAAGAAGCGGAGCTCGTCGCGCGACGTGAAGCCGTACAGCCGGATCGCGTCGTCGCTCACGCTGGTGTGCACGTGCAGCGATACCTCGTCGCGCCGCTGCTCGTGCAGCGCAGCGAGGGTGCGCAGATGACAGAACACGACATACCCGACCCCGCCGGTGTCGAGCACCACGCTGTCCGCGGCGGTCTCGACGATGCGCCCGCGCAGCAGCCCGATCATCGACCGCCGGATCCGAGCCGCGCCCGGGCGCGAGCCACCGCCATCTCGAGGCGGCTCGACATCTTGACCGGCCGGCCCACCAGATGCGTGCGCAGCGCGGCGCGGTGGTGGTGACAGATGGCGACGGCGCACGCGTCGGCCACATCGTCGCGCGTCTCCTGCACCGCCGGCGCGCCGAGCAGCTGCTGCGTCATGCGCGTGACCTGCTGCTTGCGCGCCCCGCCATAGCCGCACACCGCCTCCTTCACCTGCGTCGGCGTGTACTCGGCGATCGGCACCCGGCTCCGGCCCAGCGCGCAGAGGATGACGCCGCGCGCTTCGCTCACGCGCATTGCGGTGCGCCGGTTGCTCGAGAGGAACAGCTGCTCCAGCGCCGCGACATCCGGCCGCATGTCGCTGATCGCACCGACGACGAGCTCGAAGAGATTCGCCAGCCGCACCGCCTCGCTGGTCTGGGGAACAGTGTCAAGCCGTGTTGCGGTGACGAGATGCAACCGGCCGGGCGCGCCGTCCACCAGGGCTATGCCGGTGCGTCCAAGGCCCGGATCGATGCCTAGAACGCGCATGCGACGCCGAACCGCCGTGCAGGGCGGGGGATGCATGTGTCCGCGGCGAGTTCCCGTAGCGGCGAGGCCGAGCGCGGAGGGGTGTCTGAGCAAGCGGGCACATGCATCCCCTGCCCCTGGCCACCGGTGGCTTCGGTGGCGTTAGCCGACCGTCTCAAGGACTTCGTCCGGTATTTCGGCGTTGGCGTAGACCTGCTGGACGTCGTCGTGGTCTTCGAGCGCATCGAGCAACCGCAACACCGCCGGCGCCTGGCGCGCGTCCAGCGGCACCGATGTGCTCGGGTTCATCGTGACCTCGGCGCTGTCGAGGGAATAGCCGCGCTCCTCGAGCGCGCGCCGCGTCGCCTCGAAACGCGTGGGATCCACCGTCACCTGCACCTCGCCGCCGTCGACGGACACGTCGCCGTCGTCGCCGACGTCGACCACGTCGAGCAGCTCGAGCGCGAGCTCCTCGGGATCCCGGCCGGCGCCCTGCACGCGGAGCACGCCCTGCTGGCTGAACATCCAGGCGACGCTGTTCGACTCGCCCAGCGAGCCGCCGGAGCGGGTGAACACGTTGCGGATGGCGGCAACGGTGCGGTTGCGGTTGTCGGTGACCGTGTCGACCATCACGGCCACGCCGTGCGGGCCGTAGCCCTCGTAGCGCACCTCCTCCAGCTGCACCCCCTCCTTGCCGCCGGCGCCGCGCTGGATGGCCCGCTCGATGTTGTCGGCGGGCATGTTCACCTCGCGGGCCTTCTGGATCGCAAGGCGCAGGCGGAAGTTGCCGTCCGGGTCGGGACCACCCTCGCGGGCGGAAACCGACAGCTCGCGGGCCACCTTGGTGAACACCTGGCCGCGGCGCGCGTCGACGACAGCCTTCTTGTGCTTGATGCCAGCCCATTTGCTGTGCCCGGACATGCTTCTCCGGCTCTCCTCGGGCGAACGACTGTTCGCATACTAGCTCAAATTCGCGTTCAGTCTAGTGAGCCCAGGCGGTGCGGATGAGCCTTGGAACAGCCGCCGCGCGGCGCTATCATCGAGTCAAGGAATCGACCTTCAGACGGAGGTGAGCTCTCAGTGAGGACCGTCTGGCAGCAACTCCGGCGCGGCCGAGCGGAGGGCTGAAGCCCAGGTCCGTCAGGAGCCTGGGCGAATTCCGCTGAGGCAAGGGATTTGCCTCGCACACAGATAGGCCCGGGAATGTCTACCGGGCTGCCGTACAACCGGCAAATGAATTTGGGGACCGGCTCAGCCGGTCCCTTTCTTTGTGCCCACGAGCCTTCGCGCCTGCTCCCGCCCCGGCCGCGGCGCTGACACGGCCGCGTGGCCATCCCAGGCGAAGCGCAGCGCGCGATCGGCTGCCGCCGTGATGCCGACCCGCCGCGACACGGTGATCCGCGGCCGCGACGCAGGTGGGCTGACCGACAGGCGCGCATCGCCACTGCAGACATCCAGGCCGTTGTCGAGCAGGGAGATTCCCAGTCCGCGGCAGAGGTTGCCCGGCCCGCGGAGCAGCGCCTCACGCGGCACCGCGCCACCTCGGCGCAGACGCACCGTGTCCTCGCCGGCCTCGACCGATGCCGCGCGCAGCAGCACCGCCCCGGCGGTCCCGCGTGACTCGGTCACCAGGTTGGCGCAGTGGTGCACGCCGTACGAGAAGTAGACGTACAGATGGCCGGGTTCACCGAACATGATGGCCGCCCGCGGCGTCGGCCCGCGATATGCATGGGAGGCCGGGTCACCCAGCCCCAGGTATGCCTCGACCTCGACCACCCGCGCCGATACGTGAGCGGACGTTCCCGCGTCCACCTCGAGCACGCATCCCACGAGGTCGCGCGCCACGTCGACGGTGGCCCGTGCGAAGAACTCCCGCTCCAGCAATCGCTACTGCCGCAGCTCCGCGCCGCAGTGCCGCGTCAGCGCGTCGACGATGCGCTGCTGCACCTGCTGCACCTCGTCGGAGGTCAGCGTTCGGTCGGCGGCGCGGTACGTGAGGCGGAACGTCCACCCCTTGCGTCCGGCGCCCAGGTGCGGCCCGCGGTACTCGTCATAGAGCTCAGCGGTCTCGAGGCTGGGTCCAGCAGCCTCGCGGACAGCGTCGAGCGCGGGTCCGGCCGGTTGGTTGCCGTCAACTGTGACTGCAACATCCTGCACCACGGCGGGGAAGCGCGCGGGCGCCTGGAAGCGGGGCACCTGGCGCGCGCGCGGCGCGAGCCCGTCGAGGTTGAGCTCGCCGACCAGCACGCGCCCGCGCAGGCCCAGCCGCTCCGCGGTCTCGGGTTCGACCTCGCCGATCATGCCCACCTCACGTCCGCCGCTCAGCAACCTCGCGCTGCGGGCCCGCCTCATTCCGTGCAGCTCAGCCGGCTCGGCGGTGAGCCGGGCGCCGGCGACATCCTCGGCAACCCGCACCAGCAGCGACTGCAGATGACGCAGCGTGCGCCCGGCGTGGTGCGCCGCGCCCGGGCTCTGGGCCGCCACGCTGAGCAGCAGCGGCTCCAGCGGCAGCGGCACCGCCTCGTGGTCGACAGCGTCGCCGACCGAGCCCTCGGCCAGCGTCGCCCGCTCACCGTCCCAGAACACGCGTCCCAGCTCGAACAGCGCGGGCTCGCTGACGCCGCGATTGAGGTTGAGCGCCAGCGCAACGCACAGGCCGGGCAGCTGGCTCACGCGCATCACCGTCCACTCCTCGGTCAGTGGATTGCGCAGCGCGAGTGGTGTGCGCGCGACCGCTGCGCCGGGTATGAGCCGCGCCACATCCGTGGAGGTGAATGAGTACGTGATCGCCTCGTCGAAACCGGCGCCGAGACATGCTTCACGAACCTCGTCCTCCGGGGCGGCCGGCGGCGCCGGGTCCCGCAGCGCCGTGCGCCGTCCCGGCAGGGTGCTCGGCACGCGCTGATAGCCGAGCATCCGGCCCACCTCTTCGATGACGTCCTCGCGGATCGTCACGTCGCGGCGGAAGTGGGGCGGCACCGCGGTGAGTGACGCGCCCTCCTGCTCCACGGCGAACCCGAGATGGGCCAGGATCGTCGCCGCCTCGGTGGCGTCGACGGCGTAGCCGAGCACGTTGCTCATCTGCGCAGCGGTGACGCTGATGGGCGCGATCTCGGGCAGCGGGGCGGGCCATGCGTCGACCAGCCCGCGCAGCACATGACCTCCGGCGCCCTCGGCGATGAGCCGGGCGCCGCGGTCCAGCGCGACCGGTGGAATGGTGTCGCTCAAGCCCTTCTCGAAGAGCGTGGACGCGTCGGTGCGCAGGTTGAGGCGGCCGGAGGTCGCGCGCACCGCAACGCCGTCCCAGCTGGCCGCTTCCAGCAGCACGTTGCGGCTGCCTGCATCCACCGCCGTGTCGCTGCCGCCCATCACGCCCGCGAGGCTGATGACGCGGTCCCCCGCGCACACGACGATGTCGGCTGCGGACAGCGTGCGCCGCACACCGTCCAGCGTCGTGAGCTCCTCGCCGTCGTGGGCTCGTCGCACAACGATGTCGGCGCTGCCCGCGTCCGGCGCTGCGGCGACCACGCGGTCGAGGTCGAACGCGTGCATCGGCTGGCCGAGCTCATGGGCGACGAAGTTGGTGACGTCGACCACGTTGTTGATGGGACGCAGACCGACCGCGCGCAGCCGCTCCTGCAACCACGAAGGAGACGGCCCCATGGTCACGTTCTCGATGACGCGCGCTGCGAAGCGGCGGCATCCCGCCACGTCGTCGACGCGGACGCGCACGCGCTGCTCGGCGGCCACGGCCGATGCGCGCTCCTCCGGGATGGCCGTGTCGGGCTCGAGGAGCGTCTCCCCCAGCGCCGCCGCGAGCTCACGCGCCAGCCCCAGATGGCAGAGGCAGTCGGGGCGGTTGGTCGTCACCTCGACGTCGAGGACGACGTCCATGTCGAGCGCTTCGCGAAGCGGCTGGCCGGGTACTCCGTGATCCAGCACCAGGATGCCGGCAGCGTCGTCGCCGACACCGAGCTCCGCGGCCGAGCAGAGCATGCCCGGGGACTGGAACTTGCCGCGGTAGGTGCGCACTCCCAGCGCCTCCTCCATGGCGGGCGGGCGCGTTCCCGGCGGCGCGTAGGGCACGAGGTCGCCGGCGCGAAGGTTCGGAGCGCCGGTCACGACGCGCAGCGGCGATGTGGCGACGCCCAGGTCGACGAGCGCTCGCGGCGGCTGCGGTCCGATGTCGAGGTCCGCCAGCAGCAGGCCGTGACTCGAGCCGGGCATCGGCTCGAGCTGCAGCACGCGGGCGACGATGATGCCGGCCGCCGCTTCCGCCACCGCCCCGACCTCGGAGCCGGTTTCCGTCAGCGTGCGCACGATCATGTCCACCGGCGCGTCCAGCGGCGCGTAGTCGCGCAGCCAGCGAAGGGAGGCCTTCATCGCGCCGGGTCGCTCACGACACGGGCCGCAGGAAGCGCACGTCGTTCTCGTACAGCAGGCGCATGTCGCTGATGTCGTAGGCCAGCATCGCGGCGCGCTCGATGCCCATGCCGAAGGCGAACCCCGAGTAGCGCTCGGGGTCGATGCCGCCGTTGCGCAGCACAGCGGGGTGGACCATGCCGCAGCCGAGCAGCTCCAACCAGCCGCTGTGCTTGCACAGCGTGCAGCCGCTGCCGTCGCAGGACACGCAGGCGAGCTCCAGCTCGAGTGACGGCTCGGTGAACGGGAAGTTGTGGGGCCGCCAGCGCACCCGCGCGTCGGCTGCGAAGAAGGAGCGCACGAAGAACTCCAGCGTGCCCTTGAGATCCGAGACCGCGATGCCCTCGTCGATGCACAGTCCTTCCACCTGGTGGAACATGGGCAGGTGGGAGGCGTCGTAGTCGCGGCGATAGGCCTTGCCCGGAACGATGACTCGCTGCGGCGCGCCGCGCACCAGCATGCTGCGGATCTGCACGGGTGAGGTGTGCGTCCGCAGCAGGCGCGAGTCGTCGACGTAGAAGGTGTCGTGCGCGTCGCGCGCGGGATGGCCGGGTGGCTGGTTGACCAGCGTGAAGTTGTAGCGGTCGTACTCGACCTCCGGCCCGGCCACGGCGATGTATCCGATCTGCCCGAAGATGCGGCGGATCTCTCGCGCCGCGAGCGTCACCGGGTTGAGGCGGCCCCGTCGCAGCGGCCGGGGCGGCCACGTGAGGTCGAGCGCTTCGGTGGCGTCCTGCTGCGCACGCGCGGCAACTTCGAGCTCGGCACGGCGCTCGTCGATGGCGTCGCTCACGCGTTCGGTGAGCGTGTTCACGGTCTGGCCCAGCGCGCGACGCGCGTCGGCGTCGGCCAGCTTGCCCAGCCCACGCCGGAAAACCGTCAGGCGGCCGTCGCCGCGTCCAAGGTAGAGCGCGCGAACCGCCTCGAGCTGCGCCGCGTCGGCCGCGGCGCGCACGGCGTCGAGCGCTTCAGCGGCGACGCGGTGGGCGTCCTGGCCGTCGGCGCCGGTATCCCGCCCCGGTTCCGCCGTCACTCGCCGGCCGCAGTACCCCGGGCCACCTCAACCAGCTGCTTGAACGCCGCGGCATCCTCCACAGCCAGGTCGGCGAGCATCTTGCGGTCGATCTCCACGCCCGCTTCCTTGAGACCGTGCATGAAGCGGTTGTACGCGAGGCCGTTCTGGCGCGCGGCGGCGTTGATGCGCGTGATCCAGAGCGCGCGCATGTCGCCCTTCCGCTGCTTGCGGTCGCGGTACGCGTACGCCAGCGAGTGCATCACCGCCTCGTTGGCCGACTTGAAGAGCCGGCGCCTCGTGCCCTGCATGCCCTCCGCCATCTCGAGCACCTTCTTGTGCCGTGCCCGGGCGGTGACTCCACGCTTCACTCTGGCCATCGCCTCTCCCCTACAGGTATGGCGCCAGCCGCACGACCGTCTTGCGGCCGGCGGTTGCCACCTCGTGCTGCTTCCGGTACTGCCGCTTGCGCTTGCTGCTCTTCTTCTCCAGCAGATGCGAGCGAAACGCCTTGCGCCGCATCACCTTTCCCGTCGAGGTGATGCGGAAGCGCTTCTTCGCTCCCCTATGCGTTCGGATCTTTGGCATCTTCGTTTCCCTGTGTCGTCTCATTCCCGGACACCTGCGCGGTGGCTGGCTGCTCCCGGGTCTGCCGGTCGCCCTCCCGCTGCTCACTGCGCGGATGCTTCTTGGCCAGGGGGCTGAGGATCATGATCATGTTTCGCCCTTCGACCAGCGGATTGCGCTCGATGATCGCGACTTCCTTCAACTCATCGGCCATCCGGTCGAGGAGCCGCCGGCCGTATTCCTGGTGCACCATCTCGCGCCCACGGAACATGATCGTCAGCTTGACCTTGTCGCCCTCGCGGAGGAAGTTGCGCACCGACCCGAACTTCGTCTGGAAGTCGTGCTCGGAGATCTTGGGACGCAGCTTCATCTCCTTGACGTTGATGGTGTTGTGTTCCCGCCTGCTCTCCTTCTCCTTTTTCAGAGCCTCGAACTTGTACCGCCCGTAGTCCATCAGGCGGCAGACCGGGGGTTGAGCTTGAGGAGCCACCTCGACCAGATCCAGCTCCCTCTGGGTGGCGAGCTCCCGGGCCTTGTCGATGGAGACGATGCCCAGCTGCTCACCCGTTGTGTCGTCGAACAAGCGGACGGTTGCAACGCGGATCTGGTCGTTGATCCTCAGCTCTCGAAATGCGATGGGGCGAAACCTCCGGATAAAAAAATGGATAGCTTTCCGCTATCCAGGAGTCGGCCGGTCTGGACCTCCAAGGCGAACCCGGGAGGTGAGATGCGTACGGCACGCATCTTCTTTGCGGCGCCTCGTCGGCGTCCGGTGGCCGAGCATATCACGCGCCGCCGGACGCCAAACCCGGCGTCGTCAATCCGCCAAACGGGCGTGCAGCAGCATCTCCGGCGCCCCCCGCGCGCCCGTCACCGGCGACGGGACGATGCCGAGCACTCGCCAGCCCGCCGCGGCGACGCCGGCTGCCGCGCGCCCGGCGGCAGCCTGCACTGACTCCGCGTCGACCGGAGCCCGTCCAAGGTGCAGCTCGAACATGGGCTTGACCAGGGCGAGCAGGTCCGCGCCAGACGCGAGCGTCACCCCACGGAGCTGGGGCACCGCGTCCGTCAGCGACAGGTACGAGACGTCGACGGTGACGACCTCGACGGCGTCGGGGACGAGCACGCGGTCGAGGCTGCCCAGGTTGGTGGCCTCGAGGTTCACCACACGCGGATCCTGGCGCAGCGAGCCGAGCAGCTGGCCATGGCCCGCGTCCACCGCGTACACGCGAGCCGCGCCCGCCCGGAGCAGCACCCGGGTGAATCCCCCTGCGGCAGCGCCCACGTCCAGCGCCACGCGCCCGCTCACGGGGACCGCAAACGCCTCCAGCGCCGCCTGCAACTTGGCCTCGCCGCGGAGCGGAGCGGGCTTGGGAAGGTCCAGCGCCGTGGAGCGGCGCGGCGCGCGGCTCACGAGGGCCGCCGAGCGCGGACCTCGTCAATCAGCTGCGCGGCCAGCGAATCCACGGCGAGATCGACCTGCGCGCCGTGGCGCGTGTCACGCACGCGCACGACGTCGTCGCCGCGCTCCACATCCCGCCGGCCCACCACGACCACATAGGGCACCTTGCGCAGCTCCGCGTCGCGCACGCGCGCCTGCATCCGCTCCCCGTGGTGGTCGTTGACCACGGCGCGAAGGCCGGCAGCGTTGAGACGCTGCTGCAGCGACTCGATGTACGCCATCACCTCGGGGGCGTCATCCTGCACGGGCACCAGCTCGCACTGCACCGGCGCGAGCCACAGGGGCAGATGTCCCGCGAAGTGCTCGATGAGCACGCCGACGAAGCGCTCGAGCGACCCGTAGATGACGCGGTGGATGACGGCGGGCGTGCGCTCCGCCCCGTCTGTGTCCACGTAGGTGCAGCCGAAGCGGCGCGGCAGCTGGAAGTCGAGCTGGATGGTGCCCATCTGCCAGGAGCGCCCGATGGCGTCCTCCATCATGATGTCGATCTTCGGTCCGTAGAAGGCGCCCTCACCGGCGTCGACCCCGAAGCCCCCCGCCCCGGCGTGCCGCTCGAGGATGCGCAGCAACGCGGCTTCGGCGCGGTCCCACGTCTCCACGTCGCCGATGAAGTCGTCGGGCCGGGTCCCCAGGCGAAATGCGTAGCGCAGGTCGAACAGCGAATAGAAGCGGTGCGTGATCTCGAAGATGCGGTCGTACTCCGCCTCGATCTGCTCCTCCGTGACGAAGATGTGCGCGTCGTCCTGCTGGAACTTGCGCGCGCGCAGCAGGCCGTGCAGCGTCCCCGAGCGCTCGAAGCGGTGCAGGATGTCGCAGTCGGAAAGGCGGAGCGGCAGCTCCCGGTAGCTGTGCCGCCGCATGTTGTAGACCACCATCGCGTTCGGGCAATTCATCGGCTTGACGCCGTACGCCGTCTGCTCGTCGACCGGCATCACGAACATCTCGGTGCGGTAGTGGTCCCAGTGGCCCGAGATCTCCCAGAGACGCTTCTCGTTGATCAGCGGCGACATGATCTCCTGGTAACCGCGGCGCTGATGCTCGTCGCGCCAGAAGGCGAGCAGCTCGTTGAGCACGATCACGCCGTTGGGCAGCCAGTAGGGCATCCCTGGCGCCGTCGCGTCGAAGTCGAAGAGCTGCAGCTCCCGGCCGAGGCGCCGATGGTCACGCCGCTCCGCCTCCGCAAGGCGCTCCAGGTAGGCGTCGAGGTCCTGCTCAGAGAACCATGCGGTACCGTACACGCGCTGCAGCTGCTCGTTGCGCTCGTCGCCGCGCCAGTACACCCCGGCGACGCGCAGCAGCTTCACCGCCTGGAGCCAGCCGCTGTCCGGCACGTGTGGTCCGCGGCAGAGGTCCACGAAGTCGCCTGTGCGATACACGCCCACCGCGTCGACGCTCTCGCCGAGCCGGTCGATGATGTCGACCTTGAAATCCTGGCCCATCCCGGCGAACAGCGCTCGCGCGTCGTCGCGCGGCATCACCTCGCGCGTGAACGGGATGTGCTGCGCGGCGAGCTCCGCCGTGCGAGCCTGCAGCGCCGCGAGGTCCTCGTCGCTGAAGTGGCGCCCGTCAGGAAGCCGGAAGTTGTAGAAGAAGCCGTCCTCGATTGGGGGCCCGACGTCGTACTGCGCGCCAGGAAACAGCTGCGTGACCGCGGCCGCGAGCAGATGCGCCGCGCTGTGGCGCAGGATCTCGAGCGACGGCTCCTCCGGCGCCTCCAGCGGCAGTCCGGCCTCAGCTGCTTCGTCGACGACCTCGTCGGGCATGTGGAAGCGGATTCTAGGAGAGGGAAACCGTCCCAGCGGGCGGGGATGCAGAGGTGCGGCGGGTCAGCTGGCGAGGCGGGACATGCCCGCTGGGACGTCTTCACGGTGCCGGCAGAGTTCTGCCAGCTGGGCTTCGGGGTCGTACTGTGGCGCTTGCAGCGCGAATGTGAGCTGATGCGCGAGCGTGAGCGGCCGCGCGCTGGCGCGCCGTGTCTGAAGGCGCAAGCGCGCGAGGCGCTCCGGGTCGACGTTGCAGCAGCGAATGCTGCAGTACTTCGCTGTCGGCTTCTTCACCGTTGCGCCGCACCCGCGGCGCGCACACACACGCTGCACTCTGCTGTCGTTGCTCCCTCGGTCCGCCCCTGCTCCCTCCATCGCAACGCGCAGTGTACGCCGCCGCCGCGCGTGGATGTCAACACTTTCTTAATCGCAAACACACTTCTGCACAACTCGCGCCGGTGTTGCGCTGGCGGCGTGTTCGTCGAGCGCACAACAGCGCCCATGTGCGTTGTGTGGACAAGTGGGGCCGTGCAGTTCACGCGCGACGCTGATCGCTGTGCGCAACCGGTGCGGAACGCGTGCGGTGCGCGGCGATCGGCGCAGCGCAACCGCGGGGCGCGACATCCGTCCTGCCGCGAGCCAGCCTTAAGTACCCCAGTCATATAATCTGTCAGGCTCGCTGTCAGGTTGGGGTTCAGTTGAAGCGCTCGCCGGCCTGCCGCGATGCTCCGTTTCAATGAATGCTCGTTCCGCTTTCATGCTTGCGGCTGCAGCCGCCGCCGTCTCCGGCTGCGGTGCGACTGCTCACGCGCCCGTCGTGAGCAGCGCGCGCGCGCCGGCCAGAACCGGCGCGCCCACCGACAGCGCCGCAACCGACGCGCTCAAGGCCACGTGGCGCAGCTATGCCGGCGCATTCATCCAGGGCGGACGCGTGGTCGACCCGCGAAGCAACAACGACACCACGTCGGAGGGGCAGTCGTACGCGATGCTGCGAGCGGCGTGGATGTCCGACCGCAGCACCTTCGACTCCGTGTGGCAGTGGACGCGCGATCACCTCTGGGACCCGGGTGCGCACCGTTTTGGCTGGCACTGGGGTGCGACCGCGGGCTCATTGCTCAGCCATGACAGCGCCAGTGACGCCGACGAGGACATCGCGCTGGCCCTCCTCTTCGCCGCCCACCGCTGGAGCGACTCGTCATACACCGACTGGGCGCGTCGCGTGCTCGATGGGATATGGCAGAACGACGTCGCATCGCTCAACGGCACGCCCTACCTGGTTGCCGGCAACTGGGCCGGATCCAACGCCGCCGGGCTCGTGCTGAACCCGTCGTACTTCGCGCCCTACGCCTACCGCGTCTTCGCCCAGGCCGACAGCGCCCATCCCTGGCTGTCGCTGGTGGGCAGCTCGTACTCGGCGCTCAACGCGTGCTCGCAGGCGGCGCTGCAGGCGCCGCAGAGCGCCGGCCTGCCGCCCAACTGGTGCGTGCTCAGCTCCGGCGGACGCGCCGGCTCCTTCACCGAGAAGAGCGATGGGGACGACTACGGCTACGACGCGTTTCGTGTCATGTGGCGAGTGGCGCTCGACCTGCAGTGGTCCGGATCTTCAGCAGCGCGCGCCTACCTGACGACGCAGCAGTTTCTGCGCAGCCAGTGGCAGCAGCACGGGACGCTGAGCCCGATCTACGGCCACGACGGATCCGTGCGGGCGAACTACGACGACGTCACCGTCGCAGGCGGGGACATCGGCGCCTTCATCACCGATCCGGCTGCCACCGGCGCTGTCGCCGCGCATCTGATGTCCAGCCTGACCACGGCCGGAAGCAGCGCGTATTGGGCACAATCCGACAATTACTATGCGCAGAACTGGGTGTGGTTCGGCATCGCGCTTGCGAATGGGACGCTCGTGAACATGGCGACGCAGTGACGGACGCGGTCGCCGGCGAGCCCGGCGAGGTCGCGGGCGCGGAGGGGGTGGATCTGCCTCCGATTGTCGACGTCGAGCTCGGCACCCTTCCCCTGGAGCGCTTCGCCGAGGTGCTCACCGATGAGGAGGCGGATGCGCTGCGAGCGGACGCGCGCGTTGCTCGCGAGACGTTCTCCGGCCGCATCGTGTGGAACGTCAACTCGACGGCCACCGGCGGCGGCGTGGCGGAGATGCTGCAGTCCCTCGTGCCGTACGCGCGCGGTGCCGGAGTCGACGCGCGCTGGAGCGTGATCCAGGGTGACGAGGATTTCTTCGCCATCACCAAGCGGTTGCACAACCGCCTGCACGGGTCGCCCGGCGACGGAGGCGAGCTCGACGCCGCTGCCAGGACCCACTACGAAGCGGTGCTCGAGGTCAACGCCGCGCGGCTGATCGAGCGCCTCCAGCCGCACGACATCGTCACGCTGCACGACCCCCAGACCGCCGGGCTCGTGCCGCTGCTGCAGGCGCGCGGCAATGTCGTCCTGTGGCGCTGCCATGTCGGCGTCGACACCCCGGACGAAGTCGTCCGCTCAGCCTGGTCATTCCTCTTGCCGTACGTGCGCGGCGCCGACGCGTGCATCTTCTCCACCCGCGGCTTCGTGTGGGAAGGGCTCGAGGACGTGCGCCTGGCGATCATCCCGCCGTCGATCGATCCCTTCGCGGTGAAGAACTACGAGATCAAGCCGGACGCGGTGTCCGCCATCCTCAGCGCGGCCGGCATCGAGGACAACGGCGCGAGCTCGGAGCCCTCGTTCACTCGCATGGACGGAACGGCCGGGACTGTGGCGCACCAAGCCGAGATCACGGAGTCCGGCCGGCTCGACGCGCAAACGCCGATCGTGGTGCAGGTGAGCCGCTGGGACCGGCTCAAGGACCCCTTGGGGGTGCTGAGCGGATTCACGGAGCACGTCCTTCCGCGCAGCGATGCGCACCTCGTGCTGGCCGGGCCGTCCGTCACGCACGTCGCCGATGACCCCGAGGGACTGCGCGCGTGCAGCGAGGTGCAGACGGCATGGCACGCGCTGCCCGCCGATGCGGCCGCGCGCGTGCACCTGGTCACGCTGCCCATGGACGACCTCGAGGAGAACGCCGTCCTGGTCAACGCGCTGCAGCGCAGAGCAGCAGTGGTGGTGCAGAAGAGCCTGGCGGAGGGCTTCGGGCTCACGGTGGCCGAGGCGATGTGGAAGACGCGCCCAGTGGTTGCCAGCGCGCTCGGCGGCATCCGCGACCAGATCGAGGACGGAGAGACGGGGTTGCTCGTCGATCCTCGCGATCTCGCCGGGTTCGGCGACGCGGTCCTCAAGCTGCTCGGCGACCCCGACGCGGCGGAGCGGATGGGCGCCGCCGCGCACGAGCGCATCCGCACGCAGTTCCTGGGCTCACGGCACCTGGGCCAGTACCTTCGGCTGATCAGCGACCTGATGCGCTGACAATCCGCGATCGCGTAGGCCCCGCGCAGCCGCTAATCTCTCACCCTGCGACGGCATCACGAGGGAAGCGCCGGCATGCGCATCGTCTTCTGCGGCACGCGCGGATCCACGCCCGCGCCGGGTGTGCCCTTCACGCGGTACGGCGGACAGACGTCGTGCGTAGCCGTCTTCTCAGACGACGGTGAATGCCGGCTCGTGCTCGACGCGGGGACCGGGCTGCGGCGGCTGGGAGCGGTGCTCGAGGGCCAGCCCTTTCGCGGCGCGCTGCTGCTGACCCACCTGCACTGGGACCACACGCACGGCCTGCCGTTCAGCGGCGCCGTCGACAACCCCGGCGCGCAGACCTCGATGTACATCCCCGCGCAGCCGGGCGGCGACCCGGAGGAGATCATGGCTCGCGCGATGTCGCCGCCGCATTTCCCGATACGTCCTCGCGAGATGCGCGGTGACTGGCGCTTCCTGCACCTCGACGAAGGGTCACACGACATCGAGGGCTTCGCGGTGCTGGCCCTGGAGATTCCGCACAAGGGCGGCACAACGTACGGCTATCGCGTCTCGGACGGTCACACGGCGCTTGCGTACATGCCCGACCATGCGCCGATCGCGCTGGGCGAGGGCCGCGATGGATTCGGGCCGTACCACGACAACGCGCTGCGACTGGTCGAGGGCGCCGACATCCTGCTGCACGACTCGCAGTACACGCGCGAGGAATTCCCCGCCCGGGCTCACTTCGGGCATTCCACCATCGACTACGCGATCGGGCTGGGGCGCGAGGCCGGCGCGCGTCACGTCGTGCTGTTCCACCACGACCCCTCGCGCTCGGACGAGCAGCTCGACGGCATCGTCGCTGCATGGCGCGGCCACGATCCGCCGGTCAGCGCCGCCGTCGAAGGCGAGGTCATTGAGGTGGCGGAGCGGACTCCAGCGTGAGCGACTGCGACGGGTGGGTGCGCGCCAGGCGCAGCTGCGCGCTGCCCAGCGCCGACGGGCTGAGCGTCGCAACGGTGAGCGCGTCGACGAACTCGCCGCCAGGGATCCGGTAGAGCACGCACTCGGTCGCGGCGCGCACCGTTGCCGTGCGCGGCCTGTGCCCCAGGAGGCCGATCTCACCGAAGTAATCTGGTGGGTGCAGCACGCCGAGCGTGCGCTCCGCGTCGCCTTCGCCTCGCGCCAGGATGTCGACCTCACCGGCGGTGAGCACGAAGAAGTCGTCCGCCACATCTCCCTCGCGGATGATGAGCGTCCCCGCAGCAACGCTTTCGCTCCTGGCGGCGCGGGCGAGCCGCTCCAGGGCCGCACGCGTTGCGCCGGCGAAGATGTCGAGGCCCTCGAGCATGCGCACGCGCGGCTCGATGGCGGCGAGGTCGGCGACGGCGCGCGAGTCGAGTGCGCGGATCCACGGATATGCGAGCACCGCAAGCGCCGGGATCGCGAAGCCCATGACCAGCAGCGTGGTCGTGACGCCGATCGCGCCGAGCAGGATGGGCATGAGCAGCGCTCCCAGCGAGATGGCGGCCAGGACGAGCGCGAAGAAAACGCCGAACACGCGGGCGACGACGTCAGAGGGGACGAGGCGCTGCAGTGCCGTGATCGCGAGCACATCGACAACGATGGTGCCTGCGCCGCGCACCACCTCCAGCACCGCGGCCACCGCCGGGGCGTGCACCAGCGGCAGCGCTGCCGTCGGCAGGCAGTACACCGCCATGCCGGCGACGATGATCGCGCCAAGCCGGCGTGACTGCGCCACCCGGTTCATGAAGCCCGCCATGAGGATGCCGCCCACTCCCAGCGCCGCGAGCAGATATCCGTAGCCGGTGGCGCCGGTGCCGAGCAGGTTCTTGCTGACCACGACGAACAGCACGGTGTCCGTGCCGTACACGAAGCTCGCGAGGATGCTGAAGCCGGCGAGCAGCATCACGGTGGGAGAGCTGACGAAGGCGCGAAAGCCGGCGGCCATCTGCCGGAACGGTCCGGCCGTGCCGCCCTCGGTGATGTCGCCGGGCTGGTTGCGCGTTCGCATGCGGCTCACCAGCACGGCGGAGAGCGCAAACGTCGCGGCGTTGACGGCGAAGACGACCGTGGCCGCCGACACCGCCAGCAGAATGGCGCCGATCGCCGGCCCCACGATGATCGACAGGTTCTCCACGGCCGAGTCGATGCTGTTGGCCGCAGCCAGGTGGTCCTCCCCCACCAC
Source organism: Candidatus Dormiibacterota bacterium (assembly GCA_019245575.1). GTDB lineage: Bacteria > Chloroflexota > Dormibacteria > Aeolococcales > Aeolococcaceae > JAFARE01. The sequence continues at coordinate 22,451 of JAFARE010000002.1, forward strand.
CGCGGGCGTCGCCGCGCGCGCTGCGGGACCGTATGACGCTGTGCTCAGCGAGGTGAGCGCCGCAAAACCGATGGCGAGCGCGATCGGACCGTTGAGCGCCGCGGTGACTGCGAGGAGCGTCTGCCAGACGAGCGCGAGCAGGTCGAGCGTGATCATGAGCCTGACGCGCTCCATGCGGTCGGCGATCAATCCCGCAAAGGGGCTCGCAATCAGCGCCGTGAGAAACCGTGTCATCGACGCCGCGGCCACCCAGCCCGGCGAGTGCGTCGCGTTGAAGACGAAGACGACCAGTCCGACGTTGTACGCCCAGGACCCGCTCATCGAGATCGTCAGGCCGCTGAAGAGCAACCGGTAGTCGCGGATGCGGAACAGCGTCCGGTAGCCGGCGCGCGCCGGGCCCGTCCTGCGCCGGCGAAGCCGTGCCAGCGGGCCGCGGCGCCGCTCGCGATCCTCCACCGTGACCTGCGCCGTCACCGTCTCCCCCTCCGCACGCGACTCAGGCGGGCAGCGCCGCGTGCAGCGGACCCGGCGCTGTCGTGCCGGCCGCTGATCGTGTCCGCGCAGTGGAAGCGCGCTGCAGCCATGGCTGGGCACCGAGCTGCTGAAACGCGGCCTCGGCGTCGTCCAGCACGGCGGCGGCCTCCGCGTGACGTCCGTGGGCGGCCAGCCACTCCGCCAGCTCGAGGCGCGTGACCGCCAGCCAGAAGGGGCGGTGCAGCTCGCCAAACGCCGCCGCGGCGCGCTTGAAGTTGTTGACAACTACGGCATCATCACCGCCGCGCTCCGCCAGCCGCGCCTCCCAGCGCTGGATGTGCGCGTCGACGCCCGGCTGGCGCCCGGGCCGGTAGTGCGTGCGCACGAGGCTGACGAGATCGCGCACCGTGTCCTCGCGGCCCAGCGCGAAGGCCGCGTCCACGGCCTGCACGAGCGCGCGGCGCGCGGGGATCGGGAAGTTGTGCTCGAGGCACATGCGCAGGGCCGGCTCCGCGGCGTCCAGCGCGTCCTGGTAGCGGCCTTCCGCATTGGCGAGCACGGCCTGCGCCGCCAGGTGGTCGCCGCGCATCTCCGTGTGCGCGCCCGCCAGACGGGGTCCGTTCTCGTCGAGCAGGCGGCGCGCCCCCGCCAGGTCGCCGCGCCACACCATCGGCCACGTCATGTTCAGCGCGCCAGCGGGAGCGGCCAGGTAGTCCTGCACCTCGGCTGCGTCGCTTTCGATGAAGCGCTCGAAGATGGCGTCGCACTCGTCCCACCGCCCCAGCTCGGCCAGGTCGGGCAGCCGCGCCAGTGTCGTCTCCACGATGCGGCGCCGGTCGCCGAGGCGGCGCGCCAGCGCCTCCCCGGCCTCGTACAGGGTGAGCGCCTCCTCGAGGTTCTCCTTCTCCTCCAGCGTGGCGCCGGTGTTGCCGTAGGTTGCGGCAGCCACCGTCGACAGGTCGTTGTCCTCCGCCCAGCGCACCGCGGCGCGAGCCAGGATCTCCGCCTCGTCGAGCCGCCCGCGGGCCGCAAGGATGCACGCCTTGGTGTCGAGACCGGTGCCGAACACGTCGCGCAGTCCTTCGACCTCGGCGATGGCGAGCGCGGACTCGTTGAGCTCCATCGCCCGTTCGTAGTCGCCGTCGAAATAGAGGTTGCGGCCGGCGCGGGACAGGATGCGCGCGCGGTCCGCCTCACGGCCGGGCGCGTCCTCGGGCAGCTTGTCCATCAGCTCGAGCGCCGCCATGCTCGTCTCATATGCCTCGGTTCGCCGCCCCGATCCGCCGAAGACCATGGCCAGGTTGTTGAGCGCCCGGGCGGCGCCGTGCTGGTCGCCCGACTGCAGAAACGCCTCATGGGAGCGGTCGAAATGCGCCCGCGCCGGTTCGACGTGTCCCTCCAGCCAGGCCATGTCCCCGGCGCGCAGATGGAGCTCGCCGCGCTCGGACTCGGCGGCAAGGTCGAGGGCCTGCTCGTAGTAGTGCTGCGCCGACGATGCCGCCGCGAGCGATGCCGCGTGCTCGCCGGCTCGCACCAGGGCCTTGCAGGCGCGGTCTCGGATGGCCGGGGCGTCCACCGCCTCGGGGTCGGCGTTCACAGCCTCGACGAGATGCGAGGCGACGACCTCGGCGACCTCCTCCTCCTCGGACCACGAGCTCTCCAGGTACGTGGCCATCGCCAGGTGACGCAGCTTGCGTTCGCGACGCGGCAGCGTGCCGTACGCCACACCGCGCACGAGGTCCTGCACGAACACGTACTGGCCGCGCTCCGGCGAGCGCGGGTCCGACTGGATCACGAGCAGGTCCTTGTTGACCAGCCTCGTGAGCGCCGCCTCGACCTCCTGCGCGGACGCGCCCGACACTGACATCAGCGAGTGCGCTGTAAAGGATTTCCCCATGACGGATGCGTCCTGCAGCAGCTGACGCTCCATCGGGGTCAGGCTGTCCAGCCGTGCGGCGATCAGCGCATGGAGGCTCTCCGGTACCTCGAGGGACTCGAGTGAGCCCTGGGTGCGGTATTTGCCGCCCTCCTCCACCAGGAGGCCGCGGTCCAGCAGCATGCGCACGGTCTCGACCGCGTACAGCGGGATGCCGGCCGCGCGCTCCCGGATGCGCGCGCTCAGGTCCGCGGGCAGCCCCGGCACCATGCCCTCGAGCAGCTGCTCCATCGAGTCGGGTGACAGGGGCTCGAGGTACAGTGAGGTCACGCCGCGCCGGCCGGACGCCCAGCCGGGGCGTCGCTCGGTGACCTCCGGCCGAGCCAGCGTGATCACGAGGATCGGCGAGTTGCGCGACCATTCCAGCAGGTACTCGATGAAGTCGAGCAGCCCGCTGTCCGCCCACTGCAGGTCCTCGAAGACGAGCATCGTGAGGTTGGTCGCCGCCATCTTCTCGAAGAAGAAGCGCCAGGCCGCGTAGAGGTCGCGCGGGTCGCTGGCGGCGCCCTCCTCGAGTCCCACGAGGTGTGCGAGCCGCGGCTCCACCCAGCGCCGCTCCTCCTCGTCGGTGATGAACTGCGCCACCGACCTGCTCAGCTTCTGGCGCGCCGACTCCTTGGACTCGTTCTCCACGATCCCCGCGCGCATGCGCAGCATCTCGTTGAGCGCCCAGTACGCGACGCCCTCGCCGTAGGCGAGGCACCGGCCGCGGTGCCACCAGATGGGATCGGTGAGGCCGTCGATGTACTTCTCGAACTCCCACGCGAGCCGTGATTTGCCCACGCCGCCCACGCCCACTATCGAGAGCAGGCGAGCCTTGCCCTCCTCCTCCGTCCCGTGCAGGTACTCCTTGAGCATGCGCAGCTCGCGCTCGCGGCCCACGAACGGCGGCTCGAGTCCGGTTGGCCGCATGACACCGCCGCGCCCCGCCACGACGCGCATCGCGCGCCACAGGCGCAGCGGCTCGCTGATGCCCTTGAGCTCGTGCGTGCCGGCGTCTTCGTAGACCACGGCCGCCTCGGTGGCCTCGCGCGTCGCGTCGCCGGCAAGCACGGTTCCCGGCTGTGCCACCGACTGGATGCGCGAGGCGGTGTTGACGAGGTTGCCGGCCACGAGGCCCTCGCCGCTCGCCTGCAGGTTCACCGCGGCCACACCCGTGAGCACGCCGGCGCGGGCCTGCAGCCCGGCGATGCCGGCCTCCTCGCCGAAGGCGGCGACCGCATCGACGAGGTCGAGACCGGCCCTGACGGCGCGCTCGGCGTCGCTCTCCTGCACCGTGCGCGCTCCCCAGACGGCCATCACGGCGTCGCCGATGAACTTCTCCACCGTGCCGCCATAGCGGGCGATGACCGTGCGTGCCGTCGCGAAGTACCGGCTCAGCAGCTCGCGGACGTCCTCGGCGTCGCGCTGCTGGGAGAGCTGGGTGAAGCCGACCAGGTCGGCGAAGAGCACCGTGACATGACGGCGCTCCGACGCCGGCTCGGCGACCTGGGGCGTCGCGGGGCTCGACGCCGCAGCGGTGCTCGCGGCCGGCGGCACGGCAGTGAGCGACGCGCCGCAGTCACCGCAGAACCGCTCGCCCTGGTCGTTGGCGGCGCCGCATGCCGCGCAGCGAAGCTCGAGAGGGCTGCCGCACTGGCCGCAGAAGCGCCGTCCCGCCCGGTTCTCAGCACCGCAAGCGGCGCATCTCATGGCCGCAAGGGTACACGCAGCGGATGCATCGAATTGGAGCGCGCGGGTGGTGGGCGCAATTGGATTCGAACCAATGACCTCTGCGATGTCAACGCAGCGCTCGTACCAACTGAGCTATGCGCCCGGGACCCCCTCGAACGGCGTCCGATTGTACCGCGGGGTCTGGCGGCGCACGGTAGGCTGTGCAGGTGAATGCCGACGACGCCGCTGATGCGCAGACGCTGCCCGAGAGCGCTGTCGAAGACAGGGCGCCGGGGCAGCGCAACTACGATCTGACTCCGCCACCGCCGCTCATCGAGTTCATGTCACAGGGCTGGGCGGACCCGCCGCGCGTCCCCGCCGACCGGCACCCCGGTGCGGACTTCATGCAGCGGCGCCGTGAGCGGCTCTCCCAGGCCTTCCCCGGCAAGCACATCGTCGTGCCCTCGGGCCGGCCCAAGGTCCGCTCCAACGACACGGAGTACCGGTTCCGCCCCGGCACGGACTTCTTCTACCTGACAGGACAGGACGAGCCGGGATGCGTGCTGCTCATGCGCGCCGGCGAAACGGGTCACGAGGCGACGCTGTATGTCGAGCCGCGCGGCGACCGCTCCACCCCCGCGTTCTTCACGGACGCGCTGCGCGGCGAGCTCTGGGTGGGCCCGCGCCGTGGCCTGGCTGAGACCGCCGAACACCTCGGCATCGAATGCGCGCCGCTGAGCCGGCTCGACGAGGACCTCGCCGCGCTGGCTTCCGAGCCGGCGGTGGCGCTGCACGGCGTCGACTCCTCGGTGGACGAGCACCTGCAGGGTTCGGATGACGACGCGACGCTCGGCACGGCGCTGAGCGAGCTGCGGCTCATCAAGGACGCGTACGAGGTGCGCCAGATGGAGCGCGCCGTGGCCGCCACGATCCGCGGCTTCGAGGACGCCGTGCGCGCGATGCCCGACGCCATGGAGCGCGGCGAGCGCGTGATCGACGGCGTGTTCCATCTTCGCGCGCGAGTCGACGGCAACGAGACCGGCTACGACACGATCGCCGCCTCGGGGCCGCACGCCACCATCCTGCACTGGCATCGCAACGACGGAGAGGTTCGCCCGGGCGAGCTGCTCCTGCTCGATGCCGGCGTCGAGACAGACCAGCTCTACACCGCTGACGTCACGCGCACGATTCCCGTATCGGGACGGTTCACGCCGCAGCAGCGCGAGCTGTACGACATCGTGCTGCGCGCGCAGGAGGCGGCGATCGCGGAGGTGCGTCCCGGCGCAGATTTCCTCGACCCGCACCGTGCCGCAATGCGCGTGCTCGCCCAGGCGTTGATCGACATGGGTTTGCTGCGCGGCACGCTCGAGGAGGTGCTGGACCCGGAGCGCCAGCTGTACCGCCGCTACACGCGGCACGGCACGTCGCACATGCTCGGCCTCGACGTGCACGACTGCTCGCATGCCCGGGACGAGGAGTATCGCCACGGCACCCTGCAGCCCGGCATGGTGCTGACGGTCGAGCCGGGCCTGTACTTCCAGTTGGACGATCTCACCGTGCCCGAGCACCTGCGGGGCATCGGCATCCGCATCGAGGACGACGTGGTGGTGACCGACGACGGATGCCGCCTCCTGACTGCCGCGCTGCCCCGCCACCCGGATGACATCGAGCGCTGGATGGCGGGCCTCAGCGAGGAGGAACCGCAGCTGCGCCGGCCGTTCTGACGCGCATGCGCATCACCGTCACGGCACCGCGCAGCGAGCTCGGGCTCATCGTCACGGAACGCAACACCGGCGGCGACGATGCGGATGCTGTGGGGCGCGTGGTGATCAACGTCGCGCTGCAGGCGCCCAACAGCCTGCTGCACGACGGGCAGGCATGGAAGCGGTATCCGCCGGCGCGGCTGCTCCAGGAGACGACGGCAGGGATCAAGGCGGCGCGCCAGGCCGCCTTCCTGGTGCACGCCAGCTACCTCTTCGTGGGCGCGGACGAGGCCGGGCTCGAGCCGGGCGCCACGCTGCGGCCGATCATCGATGCGACGCTGGAGGCGGAGCGCACGGTGCTCGACGGGCCGACGCCCGCGTGCGTCGTGCGCCTGGGCTACCTCTACGGACCGGCGTCACGCAGCCTGCGCGCGTACCGGCGCGCGTTTCGCCTGGGACGTCCGTACTGGGCCGGACCCAAGAGTGTGCGCCAGCGCTTTCTGCACAGCCACGACGCCGCGGACGCGCTGCTCGCCGCTGCGGCGCAGCGCCCCGTAGGACGCGTGCTCGCCGCGGCCGACAACCAGCCAGTCTCGTTCGCCACGTTCATGGACGACTTCGCCCGCCTGGTGGGCAACCCGCTGCCGCTGCACCTGCCCGCGATCTCGGCGCCGCTCAGCCGCATCATCATCGCCAAGGAGCACATGCAAGCGTGCGAGCTGCGCACCAGCGGCATCGACGCGCACCGCCGGCCGAAGAGCTTCGCGCCGCGCTACGCCAGCTATCGCAGCGGGCTGCGCGGCATCATCGACACGTGGAGTAGCGAGTAGCGTCGCTGAGCGCAGGGCACACACCCGTAGCGGCGAGTTCCCGAAGCAGTGAGGCCGAGCGCGACAATGCCGAAGGCTGATTATCGTGCGAGGCCGAGCGCGGAGGGGTGTCTGAGCAAGCGAGGGTGTGTGCCCTGCGCTTCAGACCACGCTACGCGACGCTACACACGCGTCGCTGGTCGCGTCCGCGGCGTTGCCTGCGCGGCGCGCAGCTCTTCGTCGGTCACCTCCACGCGCAGCACGCTCTCGCAAGAGTGACATACGACGAAGAAGATCTCCGCGCGCTGGATCTGGCGCGCGACGGCTTGACGATTGCCGCAGCATTCACACGTGACGACCGCTCGCATGTTGCCTCCGACTGCACCTGTTGGGGTCAACTCGCTCGGCCGAGAGCTTGGCATCAGCACTTCGCGCACCCGGGAAAAGCCATGCGCCTGCGACGGCGTCGTTGCAGCGCCGCGACGGCGACAGCGGTCAGGCGCCTGGGCGCGTCACTCGGCGACGGGGAGCGCCACGGGGTGGTGATCGCTGTCCAGCACCGCCAGCCGGCGCCAGCCGAGCGTGCGGATCGCGACGCCGAGGAGCAGCAGGATCACACCCAGTGCGGCCACCGCGCGGCCGACGCCGACGAGGTCGGCGATCACGCCGGCGAGCAGCAGCGGCACCGCCACCGCCGCGTTGATCACGGTGAAGATGCCGCCGAAGATGCGGCCGCGCGATTCCGGCGTCGTGCGCTCCTGGAGGACGGTGAACGCGGGGATGAGCAGCGCTCCCAACGCGCAGCCGAAGATCAGCGCCAGCAGCACCGCCACCGGCGTCATGAGCCCGAACGCGCCCGCGTGACGCAGCACCTCCGGCACCACGCCCATGATCGTCAGGGCGACGCCGGCGGTGAGCACGGCCGCCACGAACGTGATCGCACGCGGGAAGTTGGGACGCGTGCCCAGCGCTGCCGCGGTCGCCACCAGGCCGAACGTCGCCGGAACCAGCACGATGTACGTGTCCTGGTCGGAGCGCGACAGCACCTTGACCATGTACGCCGGGCCGAGCGCGAAGACGGTGAACACGATGATCAGCGCGAGGGCCAGCTGGTACAGGCCGAGGCGCAGCGCCGCGCTGGCACGCAGGATGGTGAGTCCTTCGCGCAGCTCGCGCAGGATGTTCGGCGACTGCGTGGTCTCCCCGCGCACAGCGCGCAGGTTGGTGCCCACGCGCCACACCGCCAGCCCGGCGATGCCGAACAGCGCGGCGGCGATGTAGAACGGCGCGAAGTTCCCCAGGAAGGCGATGGCCAGCGTGGCCGCGGGAACACCCAGCACGAGCGTGAGGATGACCGTGGTCATGAACAGCGACGTCGCCTCGGTGATCTGGTTGCGCGACACCAGTGACGGGATGCTCGCAGCTTCCGCGGGCGCGAACACCTGGCCGGCAGAGCTGAACAGCAGCGTGATTACGATCAGCGGCCATGCCTGGCCCTTCAGTCCCGGGATGATCTGCGCCAGAGGTATGAGCAGCACCAGCGCGCCGCGCACCAGGTTGCAGGCCACCATCAACGTGCGCTTGTCATGCCGGTCCGCGTACACGCCGGCGGGCGCGCTGAGCACGACGCTGGGCAGCGTGTATGCGATGAGCACCGCCGACTGCAGCGAGGCGCGGCCGCTCAGCGTGTACATGAAGATGAGCAGCGTGAACATGAGGAACTTGTCGGCCAGCTGCGACGCTGCCTGGGCGGCCCACAGGTAGCGGAAATCGCCACGGCGGAGCACCGCGATGAAGCCCTCGCGGTCCTGCGGATTCGGAGGAACGGCCGGCCTGGTCGCGTGCAGCGGGGCGCGCACCTCCACCGCCTTGGGCACCTTGCCGTGCGCCTTGGCTTGCGGGGCGCCCTGCGGGGAGCTGGTGGCCGCGGGGCGAGCCGCGGGGACCTCCGAGTCGCTCACGCGCTCTCCCCTTTCGCGGCCGTCATCCGGCTCACCGCGCCGGCCAGACGCTGCCATTCATCGAGATCAAGGGTACCCGGGCGCCGCCCGGGTTCAATGGCCGCGTCGTCGAGAGCCCGGCTCGCCGCCGCGGCATCGCCCTCCAGAGCGTGGGTCAGTCCGTGGCGGATCGTCTTGCGCCGCTGCTGGAACACCGGCCGCGCCAGGTGGATGAGCCGGGCGCGTTCCTGTCGGTCCAGTGCCGCTCCTGGGCATACGAGGATCACGGCGGAGTGAACCGCGGGCGGTGGCACGAATGCCGCCGGGGGAACGTCGCGAACCCGCTCCACGGTCGCCAGCGAGCGCACCGCGAGCGTGGCCAGGCTCCAGTCGCCGGCGGTCGCCGCCAGCCGCGCCGCGACCTCACGCTGCACGAGGAACGCGGCTCGCTCCGGCGGGGACGGCAGCTCGAGCAGATGTCCGAGCAGCCTCCCGGTGATCCGATAGGGAAGGTTGCCGGCCGCCAGCCACGCGCTGTTGATGCCAAACTCGGCCGGATCAAGCTGGCGCGCGTCGGCGCGCACCACGTGCACATTCGAGCGCCGGCGCTGCGTCATCTGCGTGGCGCGCACGCAGGCGGGATCGACATCGAGCGCGATCACCGACCCCGCCAGCGCGGCCAGCGCACCGGTGAGCGTGCCGACGCCGCAGCCGATCTCGACGACCGTGTCGCGTCCTGAGGGCTGCAGCGCGCGCACGATGCTCTCCAGCGCGTCCTGGTCGACGAGGAAATGCTGCCCCAGGCGGCGGCTGACGCGGAGGCCGGCGCGGCGCGCCACGGCGCGCACCGTCGCCGGGCGGGTCAGGTCCAGGTCCGGCGCGCCCGGGGCCGCGAGCTCAGACGCCGCCACCCGCATCGCCTCCGATGCCGAACACGGCGCGGGCGGTCGCTGCGGTGGCGGCGCGAACGGCGTCGTCGTCCTCACCACGCAGGGCGGCCACCGCGGCCGCGGTCACGGCAACCCGCTCCGGCAGGTTGACGGTGCCGCGATGCGGAGCCGGCGCGAGGAATGGCGCATCCGTCTCCACCAGGTAGTCGCCGGCGCCGGCTGCACGAGCCGCATCGCGGATCGTCTCCGCGTTCTTGAACGTGACGATTCCCGCGAATGACACGGGGAAGCCTGCCTGCACCGAGCGCCGCGCATGTTCCGCGTCGCCGGTGAAGCAGTGCATCACACCGCGAGACCCGGGCACGGCGGCGATGCTCCCGAGCACCTCCGCATGCGCGTCACGGTCGTGCACCACCACGGGTTTGCCCTGGTCGCGCGCGAGCTCGAGCATGAGGCGAAAGGATTCGCGCTGCACCTCCACCGGCGTCTCGTGATAGCCGGGACGGAAGAACAGATCCAGCCCCACCTCGCCCACCGCGACGGCGCGCGGATGGCGGAGCAGCTCGGCGAGCGCGTTCAGCTCAGCGGCGCCGGGCGAACGCGGCTGCTGCGGGTCCCAGCCGACGGTGAAGTACACCGCAGAATGCTGCTCGGCGATCTCGCGATTGCGATCGCTGTCCTCGAGGTTCACACCGACGCTGATGATGGCCTCGACGCCGGCGGCCTGCGCACCCTCGAGCGCCCGCTGCAGCAGTCCCCGCTCCTGCAGCAGCACGAGGTGGCAGTGCGAGTCGATGAGCGCAGTCGAGCTCAAGCAGCGACCAGCACCGTGCACTCGCCCCGGGGTGGCCGCGCAGCCAATGCGACGGCGAGCTCACCCGCGGTGCCGCTGTGGTACTCCTCGTGCACCTTGGTCAGCTCGCGCGCGATCACGACCTCGCGATCGCCCAGCAGCGGCGCGGCAATGCGCAGTGTTCGCGCGAGCCGCAGGGGTGATTCGTAGAACGCGACGGTGTTCCCCAGCGCCAGCGCCGCTTCCAGGACGCGCACCAGCTTCGACGGCGTGCGCGGCAGAAACCCGAGAAACGAGAAGCCGCTGCCTGCGAGGCCGCTGGCGGCGAGCGCCGCCACCACCGCCGACGGGCCGGGCACGCTGACGACCCGATGACCGCGCTGGCGCGCAGCCCGAACCAGGGCCGCGCCGGGATCACTCACGACCGGTGTGCCCGCGTCGGTGCACAGCGCGAGGGTCTCGCCCCGGTCGAGCCGCTCCAGCAGTGCCGGCACGCGGCGCATCTCGTCGAACGCAGGCAATGAGACTGTGCGCGCCGAGATGCCGTGCGCGCTCAGCAGCGCTCGGGTGCGGCGCGAGTCCTCGGCCACAACTGCGTCGCACTCGCGCAGCACGCGCAGCGCACGCAGCGTGATGTCCTCGAGGTTTCCGATCGGTGTGGCAACAACCGCGAGGACACCACCGCCGTCACCAGTCGTCATGCGCCGATTCTGCCACGGCATCGGGCACCGCCCCGTCCTTGACGAAGCGCGCCACCAGCTGCGGCACCTCCTCGAACGGCGCGCCGGCGCGAGCCGCCGGCGGCAGCGCTCGCAGGAACACCTCGCCGTAGTCGCGCGTGGCAAGGCGCTCGTCACACAGGACGACGGCGCCCCGGTCGGTGCTGCTGCGAATCAAGCGACCGAATCCCTGACGCAGGCGAAGCACCGCCTGCGGCAGCACGTACTGCGTGAACGGGTCACGCAGGCCCTCGGTGCGAGCGCGCACCAGGGGATCGGTGGGCACGGGAAACGGCAGCTTGTCGATGAGCACGCACTGCAGCCGGTCACCGGGGACGTCGATGCCCTCCCAGAACGAGCTCGTGCCCAGCAGGACGGTGCGCGGATCGCTGAGGAAGCTGGCCAGGATCTGGCGCCGCGTCCCGTCGATGCCCTGTCCCAGCAGCGCGACACCCCGCTGCTCCATGCGGTCGTGCAGCAGCGCGTGCACGCGGCGCAGCGGCCCGTAGCCCGTGAACAGCACGAGGGTCCTGCCACCCAGCTCCTCCGCGATGTGCTCCACGAGCTGCGCGATCACGTGCTCGTGCTGCGGGTCGTCGTAGCTGGGCACCCCCTCACACACCACGCAGAGCGCCTGGTGGAGGTAGTCGAAGGGCGACGACAGCGCCAGCTCCTCGGCGGCATCGCCGATGCCCACACGGTGGCGGATGAAGTCGAAGCTCCCGCCCACCGTCAGCGTCGCCGACGTGAGCACGCTGCTCTCTGTGCTGTCGAACACGAGCTCACGCAACGGCTCGGCCACGCTGACCGGCGCTTCATGCAGCTCCGACTGCTCCGCGCGCAGCTCGAGCCAGCTGACGAAGCCAGGGCGCGGGCGGCACACGACATGGTCGACGGTGGCCGCGACGCCGCGCAGCGCAGCCGCCGCGAGCGACATCTCGTCCGCGGCGGCGCCCGGCTGGGGCAGCAGATCCTGCTGCACCGGCGCAGCCTCACGCGCGCCGTCGAGCGCGGCCGCCGTCTCGAGCATCGCGCTCACCGCCTGGCGGCCGACGCGGAGCACGGCGGCGAACCGCGGGTCCTGGCGCACAGCATCGCTGAGTCCGATACGGCCGTTTCCAGGATGCTCGCCGCCGAGGCGCTCGGCCACGAATCCCTTCACGTCCCCGAACAGGCGCTGCCCCGCCTCCCGGCACCGGCTCAGCGCCTCGGCGAGCTCTGTTTCGGGTCGGACCGGAAGGCGGTCGATGACGAGCTGCAGCCCGGCCCCCCGCGCTGAGGAGCCCAGCTGCTCGGTCGCGGTCGCCTCCAGATGGTGCGCCTCGTCCACGACGAGGGACTGGTATGACGGCAGCACCTGTCCCTGCCGTTCCGACGCGGCCAGCAGCAGCGCATGGTTTGTGACAACTATGGCGGCATCAGCGGCGGCCGCTCGCGCGGCGACCATGTGGCAGCGTCGCGTTGCCCAGTTGGCGCAGTACGTGCCCAGGCAGTCGTCCGTGTCGGACGCAATGACGCTCCACAGCTGCTGTTCCTCGGCGGCGAGGTGCAGCTCGGCGCGGTCGCCGGTGCGCGTCTCAACCAGCCACACCAGGACCTTCAGCTTGAACCGGATCGCGTCAAGGCCCTCCTTGCTCGCGCCGTCGTCCGCCTGGCCGAGAAACCGGTGCCAGCGGCGCAGGCTCACGTAGTGGTTGCGTCCCTTGAGCGAGGCAACCGGCAGACTTCCCGGTACGAGCGCTGCCACGGCCGGCAGGTCGCGGTCGGCCAGTTGCTCCTGCAGGTTCACCGTGTGCGTCGCGACCACGGCGCGCTGGCCGCCGCGGGCGGCCCAGAGGGCGAGTGGAACCAGGTAGCCCCTCGACTTGCCGACACCGGTGCCGGCCTCGACGAGCAGGCGACGGCGGCGCTCCAGCGCCTGGGCCACGGCCCGGCCCATCTGCACCTGCTGCTCGCGGTATTCGTGGACCGTGCCGTCCCCGCCCATCGGCTCGGCGAGCACCCTGGCGGCCGCTTGCTCCAGCGGCAGCCGCTCGAGGCCGCGCACGCTCGCGGCGGAGGGCTCAACCGGCTCCGCGATGGGAGCCCCGTACGCCGCGACGTGATCGGGTGCCCCGCGCCCGCGCACCATGCCGCCGAAGAAGGCGGCCAGAGGCCATTCCGCCTGCTGCGCCACGCGCCGGACCTCTGCGAGCACCGCCGCCGGCAGGCCCTCAGCCAGGGAAACGAGCAGCCGGAAGAGCTCGCCGGTGGTCTCCGCGTCGCTCAGGGCGCGGTGCGGGCGGTCGTGCCGCAGTCCGCGCATGCGGCTCAGCGCGGGCAGGCCGTGGCTGGCTGCGCTCGGCAGGAGGATGCGGGCCAGCTCGAGGGTGTCGAATACCATCCGGCCGGCGAACGCTTCCGGCACGAGCGCGCGGCAGAACTGCAGGTCGAACGCGCCGCCGTGCAGCACCAGCGCGGCGCCCTCGCAGAAGTCAGCCAGCTGCGCGATCCCCTCCAGCGGGCTCGGGGCGCCCCGCACGTCCGCGTCCGTGAGCCCCACCAGCCGCTGGATCGCCAGCGGGATGGGGATACCAGGATCGACCACCAACTCGAGCTGTGCGGTGCGGCGCATGGCGGCGTCGTACCGCACGGCGCCGATCTCCAGCACGCGGTCGGTCTTGGGGGAAAGACCCGTCGCCTCGAGGTCGAAGGCGACCAGCTGGTCGAACCGCCCGGCCGCCAGGATCACGCCGCCGGCGGAGCGCCGGACTGCCGGCGCCGGTCATCGCCGGGGAGCAGCGCTCGGACGCGGGCCATCATGAGATCGGTGGCCGCCTGGTGGCCGAGCGGGCGGCCGGCATCATCGATGTCGGGAACTGCGAACGGCTCTCCGATGACGATGCGCACCGGCGCCCGGCGCGGGATGATCGCTCCACGGGGCAGCACGCCATCGCTGCCGGCAGCGGCCACGGGCACGATCGGCACCCGCGCGTGGCGGGCGATGAATCCGGCGCCCGGGTGCGCCCGCCCTCCGGCGGCGCGATCGGCCCGCGTGCCCTCGGGATAGACGACCAGAAGGTGGCCGCGGCGGAGCACGTCCAGCGCCTGGCGCAGCGCCGTCCGGTCGGGGCTGTCACGCACCACGGGGAAGGTGTGGCAGTGACGGAACAGCCACCCCGTGACGCGGCGGCGAAACAGCTCGCTCTTGGCCATGTAGTACACGTCGAGACGCGGGATGTGGATGCCCAGCATCACCGGGTCGATCGCGCCCACGTGGTTGCCCACCAGCAGCGCGGGACCGCGGCGCGGCACGTGCTCAAGTCCTTCGATGCGCAGGCGCTTGCCGAGCACGACGACCGTGGCCACGCGCACCGCGGCCCGCATGAACGCGTAGATCACGGCGGCACGAGGCCTGCGGCGGCACAGCGCTCCAGCGCGATGCGCACCATCTCCTCGATGCCGTTCGTCTCGGTGTCGATGACGAAGGCGTCAGGCGCCGGGCGGAGCGGCGCCGCGGCGCGGGAGCTGTCGGCGCGGTCACGCGCTCCGACCTCGACGCTCATGTCGCCGAGGCCACTGCTCCCTCGCCGCGCCAGCTGCCGCGCACGCCGGGCGACGCGCACGTCCTCACCGGCCTGCAGGTAGAGCTTCACCGGCGCTGCGGGGAAGACGACCGTGCCGCAGTCGCGGCCGACGGCGACCGCACCGCGGCGCGCCAGCGCACGCTGCGGTTCGAGCAGCAGGCTCCGCACTCGTGGCTGGGCGCTCACCGCCGCCAGCATCGCCGCGTGGCGAGGCTCGTGGAGCTCCGCCGCCGCGATGGGGCTTCCGTCGATGCGCACCTCGTTGCGTGGCGGGTCCACTGCTGGGATGACCTCGATGCGGAGGCCGCGAGCCAGGGCGGCTATGCCGCCGGCGTCACCCGCCTGCAGCCCGGCGGAGGCCGCGGCGACCGCCACCGCTCGGTAGAACAGGCCGGTGTCGATGAACGGCAGCCGCAGCTCGGCGCTGAGCCGCTCGCCCAGCGTGCTCTTGCCGCTGCCGGCCGGCCCGTCGATCGTCACCACGCGTTCCGCCGGAGGGGCGCCGGACCGGTGGCCGTTCTCCTGGGGGTCTGTTTGCAGGCCGGCAGCCCGGCGAAGCTCGCGCTGCTCCCGGGACGTCAGCGGCCGCGAGGCCCCCTCGGGCAGGTCGCCCAGGGCCACGGGGCCGACCGCCACGCGCGCCAGGTCGGCGATGCCGAGGCCGGCCGCGGCGCAGAGACGCCGCACCTCACGCTTGCGGCCCTCGCCCATGACGATATCGAGCTCTCGCTCCGTCCCGGCGCGTTGCACCCCGTGGGGGCGGGCCCAGCCGTCATCGAGCTCGGCGCCGCGGCGCAGCGCGGCCAACACGGCGTCGCTCACCGGCCGGTCGGCGCGGACCCGGTAGCGTTTGACCACGCCGTACCGCGGGTGGGTCAGCCGGTGCGCCAACTCCCCGTCGGTCGTCAGCAGCAGCAGACCCCGGCTGTCGGTGTCGAGCCTGCCCACCGGGACGAGTCCGGGGACCGCGGCAACGAGGTCCATGACGGTCGGCCTGCGCTGGGGGTCGCGCCGCGTGGTCACCACCCCCGCGGGCTTGTTCAGCGCCAGCGTCACGGTCGCGGCAGCCGGGGTCACGAGCCGCCCGTCGACGGCGACCGAGTCGGCCTCCGGGTCGACCACCGCGCCGATCGCGCCGGGTCGGCCGTTCACGGTGACGCGGCCCGCGCCGATCAGCGCGTCGGCGCTGCGCCGCGACGCGAAGCCGCGCCGCGCCAGGTAGCGGTTGAGGCGCTCCCCCTGACCGGTGGTCACGTGGCGCCGGCGCGGGCCAGCGCGTCGTCGAGCACATCCGCCGCGTCGCTGTCGCCCAGTGGGGGCAGATCGCCCACCCGCTCCAGGCCGACGATCTGGAGGAAGCGGAGCGTCGTGCCGAACAGCCGCGGGTGGCCGGGCGTGTCCTGCCGCCCGACCTCGGCCACCAGGCCGCGATTCTCGAGGTGTTCGAGCACCGCCTCACAGTTGACTCCGCGGATGGCCTCGATCGCGGCCCGGGTGACCGGCTGCCGGTAGGCGATGATCGCCAGCGTCTCCATAGCGGGGCGGCTGAGCCGGCTCGGACGCTCCGGGTTCAGGGCGCGCTGCACGGCCCAGGCGACCTCGGGCCGGGTGACGAGCTGGATCGCGTCCCCGTGGCGCTGCAGCATGAGGCCGCGCCCGCGCAGGTCGCGCGCCAGCACGTCGGCAGCGGCGCCGACAGAGGACGGGCTTCGACCCAGGATCTCGCCGGCCTCTGCCAGCGTGACCGAGCGGCTGAGAGCGAAGCACAGCGCTTCCAGGGCGGGGGCGAGATCCTCGGCCTCCGCGTCGGCGGTCATGGCGGGCACGACGGCCCTGCCGAACACGTCGAGCACCGGGCCGTCATCCACGAGCCGTCACCCTGATCGTGCCGAAGGCCTCCGGCTGATCCACCGCTGCCTCGCCCAGCCGGAGCAGCTCCAGCAGGGCGAGGAAGCATGCGACCGCCTCGAGGCGGTTGGTCATGCCGCGGAAGAGGTCCTCGAAGTCCAGCGGGCCCGCGGCGAGGCGCCGGCGGAGCTCGTCGGCCTTCTCCTCCACCGAGAAGGTCACGGCGCCGACGGGCAGGGGCTCGGCCTCGGCGAGGCGCTCCAGCACGGCACGGAAGGCGGCCGCCAGACGCTCCGGCGGGATCCGCATGCTCTCCACCGGGATGACCTCGGGCGCGACCATGCCCAGGAAGCTGCGCGCGCCCTCGTCCGACGCCTCGGAGAGCAGCGCCTCGGCGGCCGCCTTGAAGAGGCGGTACTCCGCCAGGCGCTGCCCGACGTCGGCGCCCTGGCTCTCCTCCTCCGCCTCGAGCGTCGCCGAGGGGTCCGGCAGCACGGCGCCGGCCTTGAGCGAGACGAGCCGGGCCACCAGGGTGAGGAAATCGGCGACGTCGCCCATCTCGGGACGGGGCGGCGGCCCCTCCATGCGCCGCTTGAACGCCTCCGTGATCGCGCTGACGGACACGCCGGTCAGGTCGATCTCGCCCCGCTGGGCGGCGCGCACAAGATCCTCGAGCGAGCCGCTGAATCCGGTCACCTCGACGGGGAACCGGACGTCCGTCGTCGCCGGCGCGTCTTCCTGGGTTTCCACGCCTACATCGTACGAACGGCCAGGGCGGTTGCAGCGCCACCCGTCCCGCCCTCGGCCAGCAGCTCGTCGGCGCGACGCAGCGCCGCGGCCGTCTGGCGGCCCGACATGAGCCGGGCGATCTCGGCCAGCCGGGCGTCGTCGCTCACCGGCGCCACCTCCGCCCGTGCGCCGCCCGGCGCGTCGCGCTTCGACACGACCAGGTGGGTGCGGGCGCGGGCGGCGATCTCCGGGCGGTGGGTCACGGCCAGCACCTGGCGCCCCGCGCCGATGGCGGCCAGGAGGTCCCCCACCCGCGCCGCGGTCTCGCCACCCAGGCCGCCGTCCACCTCATCGAGCACGAGGAGTGGCGCGCCGGCCTCCTGCACCGATGCCGAGAGCGCAAGGGCGAGGCGGGACAGCTCGCCGCCCGACGGTCCCCGGTCCAGGGCCACCGGGACCATGTCCCGGTTGGTGACCAGGCGGAACTCGACGTCGTCAGCGCCGTGCTCGGCGCAGCGAACGGCCCGCCCGTCACCGAGGTCGAGACCGCCGGGGTCGAGAGACCGGCTCAGGACGATGCGGAACCGGGCGTGGGGCAGCGCCAGCTCACGCAGCTGCGCGGTGACCTCCCGCTCCAGCCGCCGCGCCGTGGTGGCGCGCAGCCGGCTGAGCTCCGCCGCCGCTTCCGCCGCCTCCCGCCGCACAGCGGCGCAATCCGCCTCATGACGCGCCACCAGGTCGTCGCCGCCGTCGGCCGCAGCCACCAGCGCCTCGGCCTGCTCCAGTTCGGCGATCGCCTCCTCGATGGACCCGTGGCGGCGAGCCACGCGGGCGAGCGCGTCGAGGCGTTCCTCCACCCCAGCCAGCCGCTCCTGGTCCACCACCACGGTGCCGCCGTAGCGACGCGCGTCCAGGGCCAGCTCGCGCAGGCGCTCGACGAGGTCGGCTGCCGTATCCGCGATCTCCGCCAGCGGCGGGTCGAACGCGGCCATGGTTGCCGCGCTGATGGCGCTTCCGGCCAGCCGGTCGGCGGCGCCCGAATCCTCCTCCCCGGCCGCTTCCGCGATGGCCTCCGCCGCGGCGGCCAGCTTCGCCGCGCTGGCGAGGCGCACCCGCTCCGCCTCCAACCCGGGAACCTCGCCCGATCGCAGCTCGAGCGGCCTGAGCTCGGCCACCAGGTCGCGCGCCCGCTGCACCTGGGCGCGGCCGGCGCTGGCAGCCCGCCGCGCCGCCTCCAGCGCGGCCTCGGCGTCACGCCAGTGGTGCACGGCCGCCTCGGTGCGCGCGCGAGGCGCGCGCCCCGCCCCGCCACCTGCCACGTCGAGCAGGTCACGCTGCCACGAGGCTCGCAGCAGGCGCTGGCTCGCGCCCTGCAGGGTGACATCCGCCAGCCCGTCGCCGAGCTCGCGCAGCGTGCTGAGGGAGACGAGCGCGCCGTTCACGCGGCAGGAGCCGCGGCCACCGGGCACGACCTCGCGCGTGAGCGTGAGGAGGTCGTCGTCCGGGATCCCCAGCTCTGCCAGCCGCTCACGAACGTCGGCTGGCACCGGGTCGAAGACGGCGGTGACGCGCGCTGCGGATGCTCCCGGCCGCACCGAGCCGGGATCGGCGCGGCCGCCGAGGGCGGCCCGCAGCGCGGTGACGCACACGGACTTGCCCGCCCCGGTCTCCCCGGTGAGCGCGGTGAAGCCATCTCCCGGCTCCAGCCTCGCAGCGGCGATCACCGCCAGGCCCTCGACGCGGAGCTCACGAAGCATCGCGCGACTCCGTCACGCTTCGGCGCTCGAGGCGCGTTTCAGACACTGGTGGCATCAACTCGATGTCCTTGTGGGGCACGCCGAAGCGGAACTTCTCGCGCAGCCGGGCTTGAAATGACGGCGAGTGCGCGAAGCGCACGACCTCCAGCTCGGGACCGGGGCGCACGGTGATGTCGCCGCCGTCGGCAAGCTGCGCGATGGAGTGTCCGTCGGTCGCGACGAACACCTCCCCCCGCTCGACGGTCACCCGCACCACGACCGCGTCCGGCACGACCACCGGGCGGCTGATCACGGCGTGCGGCGCCAAGGGAACGACACAGAGCACGTGGAGCCGCGGATCGATGGGCGGGCCGCCCGCGCTCAGCGCATACGCCGTGGACCCCGTGGCCGTGGCCACCACGACGCCGTCGGCGTCGAACACGCCGAGGAGCTCCTCGTCCACGTCGACGCGAAGCCGGGCCACGCTCACACCGCGGGCGCGGACGACGACCTCATTGAGCGCGAGCGCTGAAGCGTCGCCCGCCGGGTCGGACGCGCGCACATCCACCAGCGAGCGCCGCTGGGTGCGGAAGTCGCCGGCGTGGAAGCTGGAGATCGCGTCGGCAAGGTCGTCGACCTCGATGTCATTGAGGAACCCGAGGCGTCCGCGGTTCACCCCGATCACCGGGATGCCTCGCGGGGCGGCGAGCCGCGCGCCGTAGAGGAAGGTGCCGTCGCCGCCGACGGTGACCAGGAGCGCCGCGCTGTCGCCGTTGTCCGCGATGCTCTCCTCGGGGCGTTCCAGCGCCGTCCAGACGCCGTACCCGCAGGACTGTGCGCGCGCCACCGCCGCCTCGATCACCCGCTGCTCACCCGGGTGCAGCAGGAAGCCGATGCTGCGCTGCTCGGTCACGCGCTCCCCTCGTGCGGCAGCACCAGGTGCGCCATCCACTCCTGATTGCCCTTCGAGCCGCGCAGCGCGGCAGGCACGGGCGGCCGGGGTGCCTCGGCGCCGAGCTCCTCGCGCGCCCAGGCCAGGAAGCCGTCCAGACTCTGCCGGGTCAGCGCCTCGTCACGCACCAGCCCGCCGCGGCCGACCGCGTCTCGGCCCAGCTCGAACTGGGGCTTGAAGAGGGCGATGACATCCGCGGGCCGTGCTGACAGCCGGGCCATCGCCGGCAGCACCAGGCGCAGCGAGATGAAGGAGACGTCGAGCGTTATGAGTGACGGTGCCGGGCCGGGCAGGCTGCGCAGGTGGCGCGCATTGGTCTCGTCCATCACCACGACCTTGGGGTCGCGCGCGAGGCGTGACAGGAGCAGGCCCCTGCCCACGTCGACGGCGTACACGCGGGCGACGCCGCGCGCCAGGAGCACGTCGGTGAACCCGCCGGTGGACGCGCCGGCGTCGAGCGCGACCCGGCCGGCGCAGGCGACGTCGAATGCGTCGAGCGCGGCGGACAGCTTCACCCCGCCGCGGCTCGCCCAGGGGTGGTCGCGACCCAGCACGCGCACCGCCGAAGCGGTTCCCACGCGGTGCGCGGCGCTGCCCGCGCGAGCGCCGTCGACCTCCACAAGGCCGGCCGCGATCAGCGCCTGCGCCCGCTCCCGGCTGGGCGCGAGGTCACGCGCCACCAGCTCGGCATCGAGCCGCCGCGACCCGGGGCGCAGCGTCGTCACGTTCGCCATATTACACAGACTTGTGTATGTCCCGGCTCAAAAAGGAACGTCGTCGGGATCGACCTGGCGCGCTCGCGGCCGGGCCGCGCGGCCGGCGTCCGGGGCGAACAGGCCCCCCTCGGCGGGCGCCGGTTCGCCGATCTGCAGCGGGGCTTCGCGCACAGACCCGTCGCCGCCGACCACCAGAGCGTTGACGCGCCGCTCGGTCCGGTCCAGCAGCGCTTCGCAGTGCCGGGCCAGTGCAGCGCCGCGCTCGTAGGCGGCGATGGCGTCGTCCAGCGCGATGCTGCCCGCCTCGAGGCGCTCGATGAGCGAGTCGAGCTCGGCCACGGCCGCCTCGAACGACATGGTCTCGACCTCAGGCTGCTGCATGAGGATCGCTGCGCGCACGGCGCTCATCGTACATCCGTTCGCTCCTCTGCGGGGACAGCCGGCTCTGCGCTGTCCACCACGCTCCCCACGGCGCCGCGATGCAGCAGGGTGCGGATCCGCGCTCCCGCAGCGGTCGCCGCGGCGTCGGTCAGCACCCGGCCCGATGCGTCGAGGGTGATCGAGTACCCACGCTCGAGCGTGCGCAGGGGCGACAGCGCGTCGAGCTTGGCACGGCGCGTCGCCAGCGTCGCGCGCCGCGATTCGGTGATGCGCCCACGGACAGCCGGCAGGCGGCCACCGAGCACATCGAGGCGCCGCCGCTGCGCGGCCAGCTCGAGCAGGAGCCCCTGCCGGAGGCGCGCCCCGCGGCGGTCGATCTCCTGGCGTAGCCCGGCGATGCGCGCCGCCGGCGACATCCGCGAGAGACGCGCCCGGCGCAGTTCGACCGTCGTGCGGCGCCGCTCGAGCAGCTGCTGCACGCCCTGGCTCATGCGCAGGGAGCGCGAGGCGACGCCCCGGCGGAGCTCCGCCACGCTGGGCACGACGAGCTCGGCCGCCGCTGACGGCGTGGCGGCGCGGCGGTCGGCGGCGAGGTCGGCGACCGTGGTGTCGGTCTCATGGCCGATGCCGCTCACGACCGGCAGCGGCGCGGCGCGGATGGCACGGGCCACGACCTCGCTGTTGAACGGCATCAGGTCCTCGATGCTGCCGCCGCCGCGCACCAGGAGGATGACGTCGGCGCCGCGCACCGCCGCCGCGCGGCGCAGCGCTGTGGCGATGGTCTCGGCAGCACCGTCACCCTGGACCGTCGCGGGAGACAGCACGAGGTCGATGCCGGGCGCGCGCCGCGTCATCACGGTGTGCACGTCACGTAGCGCCGCGCCCGTGCGCGAGGTCACGACGACCACCCGCCGGGGCAGCAGCGGCAGCCGGCGCTTTCTGCTCGCCTCGAAGAGCCCCTCCGCGGCCAGCTTGCGCTTCAGCTGCTCCACCGCCAGCGCCAGCGCGCCCACGCCACTGGGCTCCATGCGGTCGACGTTGATCTGGTAGCGGCCCTGCTGCTCGTACACCTGCACAGAGCCGTGCACGATGACCGTCATGCCGTTCTCCGGACGGAAGGGGACGCGCTGCGCCTGCGCGCGAAAGCACACGCAGCTGATGGCGGTGCGGTCGTCCTTCAATGTGAAGTACAGGTGGCCGGCAACCACCGAGTGCATGTTGCTGAGCTCGCCCTCGACGAGGACGTCCTCGAGCTCGGGCCGGGCCGCGAGCGTGTCACGCACGAGCCCCGTGATCTCACTCACGCTGAACGCGCGTGGGGTCATGGCCGCCGCCGTGCCACCTCTCCGAGCACGCCGTTGATGAACTGCGCGGCCTCGTCGCCGGCATACGCCTTGGCCAGCTCGACGGACTCGTCGATCACCACGGCGAGTGGAGTCTCCAGCTCGTACAGGAGCTCGTACGAGCCCATGCGCAGGAGCGCGCGCTCGACCTTGCCCAGGTCCACCAGCGCCCAGTTCACCGATGCCGCCGCGATGGCGGTGTCGACGTCGTCTGCGTGGGTGAGACAGCCGTTGACGATCTCACGGGCGAACGCGCTCACATCGGGCGTGGCGCCGAGGTCCTCACCCTGGTACTGCAGCGCCCAGTCGGCGTTCTTCTGCGTGCCCTCGACCTCGAACAGCACCCGCAGCGCGAGCTCGCGGCCGCGCCGGCGTCGGCCGACCGGCCGGCTCGCGGTGGTCACGTGAAGACGATCTCGCTGACGAAGACGTTCACCTCGGAAGCGCGCAGGTCGAGCATCCGGTCGATGGCGTCCGCCACGCGCCGCTGCACCTCGGCGCCCACGGCAGGCACGTTGCCGCCAGCCTCCATCGCAATCCAGAGGTCGATGCGCAGCGAGTCGTCGTGCAGCTCGACGCGCACGCCGCGCGACGACGGCTGCCGGCGCACACGGTCGATGGGAATCGTGGCGCCCGGGTGGTACAGCGCGTGCACGTCCTTCACCTGCAGCGCCGCCAGCGCGGCGATGTGCGCCACCACCTCGTTGGCGACCCGCGTGGTGCCAAGCGGAGCGCGACCGCCGCCACCGTCGCCGAGCTGCAGTGGCGGCCGCGTTGCTGTGTCCATCAGGCGCGCTCGATGTAGCGCCCGCTGCGCGTGTCCACCCGCACGCGGTCGCCCTGGTTGACGAAGAGCGGCACGTCGACCGTCAGACCCGTTTCCAGCGTTGCCGGTTTGAAGGCGGCGTTGGCCGTGTCGCCCTTGAAGCCGGGCTCTGTCTGCGTGACCTCGAGCTCCACGGCGGTGGGCAGCTCGACGCCGAGCACGCGCGTGTCGTAGCGGAGCAGCACCAGCGACGCGTTCTCCGTGAGGTATCCCCTGGCATCACCCAGCAGGTCCGGGCTGAGCGGAAACTGGTCGTACGTGGTCGAGTCCATGACGACGTAATTCTCGCCGTCGCGATACAGGTACTGGGCCTCGCTTCGCTCGATGCGCGCCCGGCCGAACTTCTCCTCGGGACGGAACGTCTCCTCGGTGACGGCGCCCGTGGTCACGTTCTTGAGCTTGGCGCGGACGAACGCGGTGCCGCGGCCCTGCTTGACATGGGCGAAGTCCACGACCTGCAGCAGGTCGCCGCCGCGTTCGACGGTGTTCCCCGGGCGCAGGTCACCTGCGTTGATCACGCCTCGTCCTCTAGCACACTCACACCGGTCAGGATACGGGCCAGGGCGTCGAGGGCGAGGACGTAGCCCCACGCGCCCAGCCCGGAGACCGTCGCCGTGGCCGCTTCGGCGCACAGGGACACGCGGCGATACGGCTCGCGCGCGTGGATGTTGCTGAGGTGCACCTCGATGACCGGGTGGCCGAAGGAACGCACGGCGTCGGCGAGCACCACGCTCGTGTGCGCCAGGCCGCCGGGGTTGATCACGCAGCCGTAGGCCTGCGCGCGCTCCGCCTCGAGGATGTCGACCAGCTCGCCCTCGTGGTTGCTCTGCGCGGTGCGGAGCTCGAGCCCCAGGCCCCCGGCCCGGCGCTGCATCACAGCTTCGATCTCCGCCAGCGTCGTGGTGCCATACACCTCGGGCTCGCGCTGGCCCAGGGTTCCTAGGTTGGGGCCGTTGAGCAGCAGCACGCGGCTCACGGGGCGAACACCTCCGCCAGGGCAGCGCGAACCGACGTCTCGTCAACGGCATGGCCCGTGGACGGCTCGCCGCGGCGCCGCAGCAGCACCCACGTCACCCCTGATCCGGTCGCCTTCTTGTCGTGCTCGATGCGGTCCAGTAGCGCGCCGGGATCGAAGCCGTGCGTGCGCGGGAACCCGCAGCGGTCGAGCAGCCCATCCTGCACGGCGATATCGCCGGCGGGGCAGGCCAGCTCGCGCACGCTCAGGCGTCCGGCCACGCGCATCCCCAACGCCACCGCCTCGCCGTGCGTGATGTCACCGCTGAAGCCGCCCATCGCCTCCAGCGCGTGCGCCACCGTGTGGCCGTAGTTGAGCGCCTGACGCGGGCCCGCCTCGCGCTCATCACGCAGGACCACTGCGGTCTTGGCCGCTATGCAGCGCAGCACCGCTTCCTCGATCACGTCGGGGTTGCGCTCCAGCAGAGCACCGAGGTTGTTGTGGACAAACGCGGCCATATCATCCGAGCCGATCATCGCGTACTTCACAACCTCGGCGAGCGCCGAGCGGAACGCGCGGCCGGGCAGCGTGTCCAGAACCTCCGTGTCCGCGACAATCGCCAGCGGTTGCCAGAACGCGCCGGCGAGGTTCTTGCCCTGGGACAGGTTAACGCCGGTCTTGCCGCCGACGGCGCTGTCGACCATGGCCAGGAGCGTGGTCGGCGCATTGATCCAGCCGATGCCGCGCAGATATGAGGCGGCCGCGAAGCCGGCGAGATCGCCCACCGTGCCGCCGCCAAGGGCCACGACGCAGTCGCCGCGCCGGAGCCTGGCCTGCGCCAGCCGGGACAGCACGTCGCCGGCCGCATCCCACGTCTTGAGCTGCTCGCCACCCTCGACGTCGATGCGAAACACGGCCATGCCCGCGCTTTCGAGCGACGCGGCGACCGCGTCGGCCGCATCGGCGACGGCGCGGTCGGCGACCAGCGCGACGCGCGTCGTGCTTTCGGGCAGGTGGCCGGCGATCGACCTGAGCACGCCCGGGCCAGCGTCCACCTCCCAGCGGCGCGGGAGCGCCGGCGCGTCCACCTCCAGGGATTGCATCACCGTTTCGGCGACCTGATTCACCGAGCCCACCGATACAACGCGGACCTGGGCTGTCTCGTAGGCCTCGCGTCGGTCGGCGCGCAGCCGGGCCAGCGCAGTCGCGGGGTCGTCCCCCAGCAGGGGACGGACCGAGCCGTTGCGCAGGCGGCCCAGGAGCACGTCGTCGGGCGCGTCCAGCAGCACCACGCGGGCATCCTCGAGCAGCGCGCGGCGATTGGCCTCGTCAGCGATGAGGCCCCCGCCGCACGCGATGATGGTGGGCTGCGCCTGGGCGAGCGCGTGGAGCAGCGCGCGACGCTCATATCGCCGAAACGCCGGTTCTCCCTCCGCGACGAAGATCTCGGCAACGCTTCGGCCCGCGCGCTGCGCGACCTGCTCGTCGGTGTCGACGCAGTTCCAGCCGAGCCGCCTCGCCAGCTCCGTTGCGACGCTGCTCTTGCCGCTGCCCGGCAGGCCGACGAGCGCGATGCGCTCCGGGGCGCTCACCGAAGCTGCGCCACCGCCCGGCGATGCGCCTCGGCGGCGGCCATGAACTCGGTGACCGTGTCTCCCCCGAACTTCTCCAGCGCGGCGCCGGCGAGCACCCAGGCGAGCATCGCCTCAGCCACGACTGCCCCGGCGGGCACGACGCAGATGTCACTGCGCTCGTAATGGGCATTCACCTCCTCGCCCGACGCGATGTCAACGCTGCGCAGCGGCGCGAGCAGCGTGGAGATGGGCTTGAAGTGCACCAGCGCCCAGACGTCCTCGCCGTTGCTCACGCCACCGGTGACGCCGCCCTGGCGATTGCTGCGGTGCGCGAAGCCCACGCCTTCCTCGTAGCGTGGCTCGTCGTGCACCGCCGAGCCCCGTGAGCGCGCAGCACAGACGGCGGCGCCCAGCTCGACGCCCTTCACCGACGGGATGCTGCATATGGCCTGGGCGATCCGCCCGTCGAGCCGCAGGTCCCACTGCGCGTAACTGCCAAGACCGGCCGGAACACCCGAGGCGATCACACACGCAGTGCCGCCCAGCGTGTCCTTCGCCTCACGCGCAGCGTCGATCGCATTCACCATCGCCCGCGAGGCATTCTCGTCGGGGCAGCGCACCGTCGAGCGCCC
The DNA here is from genome assembly GCA_019245575.1 of Candidatus Dormiibacterota bacterium. Classification (GTDB taxonomy): domain Bacteria; phylum Chloroflexota; class Dormibacteria; order Aeolococcales; family Aeolococcaceae; genus JAFARE01. The sequence continues at coordinate 48,626 of JAFARE010000002.1, forward strand.
CACGGCATCCCAGTCGACGCCCGCAACGACCGTCTCGATCGCGACCTCGCCGATGCGCTGCACGTACGAATGCACGTCGACGCCCACGCAGCGCAGCAGCGCGCGCGCCACCGCGCCCGCCGCGACCCGCGCCGCAGTCTCGCGCGCGCTGGCGCGCTCCAGCACGTTGCGCGCGTCGTCGAAGCCGTACTTCAGCACGCCGGCGAGGTCGGCGTGCCCAGGCCGCACACGGGTCACTCGCTTGGCGGTGAAGCCCTCCGCCTCGATCTGCATCGGGCCGCGCCAGTTCTCCCAGTCGCGGTTGGCGATGGTGATGCTCACCGGCGACCCGAGCGTCACACCTCCTCGCACACCGCCCGTGACGGCTGCCGCGTCCTGCTCGATCTGCTGCCGCTTGCCTCGCCCGTGCCCGCCCTGCCGCCGCCGCAGGTCAGGCGTGATGTCGCGCGCGGCGTCGAGCGCGAGGCCCGCGGGAACACCGTCGACGATGACGGTCAGCTGCGGGCCGTGCGACTCTCCGGCTGTCAAAAATCGAAGCATCGACGCCGATTCTATGGGCGAACGGCGGATTGCTCCGTTCAGCTCTGCCCCTGGCGGGTGACGGCAAAGGGGGCAGCGCCGGCCGGAGCAGGATTCCGGGACCCAGGTCAGAAGGTCACGCGCCTCCGCTTGACCACGAGAGTCCTCGGGCGCCTCCGGAGACCTGGGGTGGAATCCTGCGCAGGACGGCGAGGGTTCCCTTGGCCGGCAGGACCCGCGGAGGTGCAGAGCTGAAACGCCTTCTGTCCGTCGGGTGTCCGAGAGGCGGGTCGATGCTTCGATTTCGTGAGAGACCCGCGAGTCGGCGGCCGGCAGCTGATCCTCGTCGGCCGGATGTTCGAGCGCGAGGGCGACGCGCTCAACGCCGCGCTGGCGTACCGCGAGGCCGTGCTCGGCGGCGACGCGGGCGCTGCGTGCGAGGCGAAGCAGCGCCTCGAGCTGCTGGCGCGGCGGACCTGGCCTGACCGGCCGCTGTAGGCGGGGCTAGAGCGGGCGGGTCGCCGCGGGGCCGCCGCGGAGCGCTTCCATCGCCTCCTGGAGCGCTGTGTAGAACGCCTGCGCGTGAGGGATGCGATGCAGAACCTCGACGCCGTCACGGCCCGCCGACTCGATCTCGATGTCACCTGCGCCGATGAGGCGGTCGCCGAGCGGACGCTTGATGGTCGTGTTCTGGATGCGATCCAGCGCGATCGACTCCGTGGTGCGCGAGAGCACGCCGCTCTCCACCACGATGCGCCGGTCGGTCAGCAGGTACGTGAGCAGCAGCCAGCGCAGGTAGTGATATCCGGTCCACAGCACCACCGCGACCGCGAGGACCACGCCTGCGATGACGCGGGCGCGTCCTGTGTCGCTGCTGCCGATGTGGCCGGGGATGAGGATCAGCACGATGATGCCGGCCACCAGCGCGAGCAGCCCGAGCGTGATCCAGGGAAACACGATCACCGACCAGTGCTGGCGCGACTCGGTGATGGGCCGCTCGTCCGACATCAGTCGTGTGTTTCGAGTCATGGTCCCTGGTACAGGATGATCGCCGCGCCGGCGCAGAGGAACGGACCATACGGAATCGGATCCTTGAGCCGCCGCAGCCGCGCGAGCAGCAGCAGGATCGCGACGCCGCCGCCGAGAAAGATCGCGTAGATCACGGCGTACACGGCGCCGATGTGCGCCGCATCCGGCCCTGCGCCGGTCACGGCGCCCACCAGCGCGCCGAGCTTCGCGTCGCCCAGGCCGATGCTGCCGCGCGACACCACGTTCTGCAGGAAGAAGAACAGCGCGACGCCGCCTGCGCCGATGAGCGCGCGGACGATGGTCAGCCCCGGCGACACCTGCGACAGCGCGAGGGCCGCGGCGACCGCCGGGTATGTGATGCGGTTGAGGATGAGCCGGTGCTTGAGGTCGAAGGTGACGATGTGCACGAACACCGCCACCCAGAGGAGATGGATGGCCAGCCCCCAGCCGGCCGGCTCGTGCGCCGCAAAGGCGCCGAATCCGGCTGCGCCGAGGGCCGGGGACAGCCACCGTTCGAGCCGCGTCCAGCCGTACTGCTCTCCCTGCCACGGCAGCGCCGCGGGCGGCTCCGCGCCCTGCTCCGCGGCGGCGGATCGCGCCGCTGCCACGTCGCGTTCGTAGTCGGCCCGCTCTTCGTCCTCCTCCTCGCGGAGGCGCTCGACGCGTTCGAGGACGGTGACCAGCCAGCCGGAGCCGAGGCCCACGACGGCGCCACCGGCGACGGCCCCCACCACCAGCGCCGGGTTCATGTGAGCGCGGCCTCCAGCGCCGCCCGCATCACATCGAGGGGCGGTGCGACGCCGGTCCAGATCTCGAAGCTCAGCGCCGCCTGGCGCACCAGCATGCCGGCGCCGTCCACGGCGGCGAGACCCGCCTCCGCCGCGGCCACGACCAGGTCGACGGGCCGGGGGCGGTAGCGCACGTCCGCGACCGTACATGAGGGCGGCAGGTCGCGCACGTCGAAGGGCATCTCGTCCAGTCCTGCAGGCGTGGCGTTGACCACGATCCCGGCGGTGCCAAGCGCGGCCATGGTCTCCGCCCGGTCCCAGCGGGCGGCGCTCACGGCGGCCCCCTGACCGCGGAGGCGCCGCGCCACGTCGCGCGCTGTATCCGGCCGCCGGGCGATCACCGTCACCGCCGCGACCGGCGCGCGCAGCAGGGCCAGGATCACCGCGGCTGCGGCGCCACCCGCGCCCAACACCACCGCGCGCGCGTCCGGCTCGGGGCGCAGCCCGGCGTCGTCCAGGCCGGCCACGAAGCCGGCCACATCGGTGTTTGCGCCCATCAGCCGGCCGGCCTCGACGCTGACCGTGTTGACAGCGTCCAACATCGCTGCGTCACCCACCAGCGCGTCGCACGCGGCGGCGACATGCGGCTTGAAGGGCATGGTGACGTTGCAGCCGCGGTAGCGGCCGCCGCGCAGCTCCGCGATGAAACGGGGCAGCTCATCATCGCGCAGAGCACGCAGCTCATACGAACCCTCGATGCCGCACGCGCGCATCGCCGCCTCGTGCACCGTGGCGCTGGGCGAGGTTCGCACCTGCGGTCCCCCCGCGACGCAGAGACGCAGCGTCATGGAGCGCGGTCGCGATGCGCGTCGAGCCAGCTCTGCAGCAGCAGCGCGGCCGCCACCGCGTCGATGCTGCGGCGCCGCTTGTCACGCCGCACGCCGGCACTGATCATCTCGCGCTCCGCCTGGGCCGTCGTGAACCGCTCGTCCCACAGGTCGACTTCGACGCCGAGCTCGGCGCCCAGCGCATCGGCAAAACGGCGCGCGTCCGCCGCAGAGTCACCCTCGCTGCCGTCGAGCCGGCGGGGCAAGCCGACGACGGCGCAGCGAACGTCGCGCGTCGCCACCTCGCCGCGCAGCCGCGCCCAAAGATCGCGTGAGGTTCGTTCCAGCGTGGCGAGCGGACTCGCGACGGTTCGCGTCTCGTCGCTCACCGCCAGCCCGACGCGCACGGCGCCGACGTCAACCCCGAGCACACGTCCGCGCCCCTCCGGCCGGCGAGGGGACGTCACGACGCGGCGATGAAGTTCTCGTCGATCTCGATGCGCGAGGAGAAGAACGGCAGGTAGAACAGGCGGAAGGGAAACTCCGACACGCTCACCGACTGCACCTTGTCGATGCTGCTCTCGATGATCTTCTGCGCGTCGCCGGGGTTCTTGCCCGCGAGCTGGCTCTTCAAGCCGCCGAGGTTGACGATCGGCTGCGCGAAGTCCGTCGCCGAGCACGACAGGATCACCGTGCCGTCCGTCGCCGCCTGCGTCACCTGGCAGGGCTGCATGTTGAGCTTGCCCGGGGCCAGCTCGTCACCCTGCGCCACCTGCGAGTTGAGGTCGGCGATGATGTCGTTGCGCACGTCGACCGCGTTGTACACGGCAGCCGACGCCTGTGCGGTGACATTCACCGTCGACGCGGCGAACTGGTCGCCGGGATTCGGCAGGTTGGGGCTCACCTTGAACTGGATCGACTTGCCGCCGCCACCCGGATCGACAGCGAACGTCTTGCCCGACGCCATGCTCTGCATCTGGCTGTTGACCTGGTTGGTCAGGTTCTGCTCGATCTGCGTCAGCTGCGCGTTCCAGCTGTTGACGTCGGAGGAGCTCGCCACCGTGACCTGCTTGGAGTCGGCGCCGCCGCTGGCCGCGCTGGTGTTGGTCACATGAAAGTCGTGACCCGGCCCCTGGCACTGGCCGAAGTCGTAGTTGCTCTGCGAGCACGGGTCCTGCGGCCACGCGGTGATCGAATTGGCAGGCACATTGCCCTTTGCCTCGGCGGTGCCGTCCTGCACTGCCAGCTGGTTGTTCGGCGCCACCGAGCCGCAGTCGCCCTGATTCGCCGGCTGATTGTTGGGGCCGAGACAGAGTGTCGTCGTCTGCGTCGACACGAACGATATGGCGTGGTCAGCGGTCTGGAAGACCTGCCCCTGCGGCATGTAGACCGTCTGCGGCGCCGGTCCGTTCCAGGAGAACGTCAGCGTTGCCGAAGCAGGTGTGGCAGGGAGTGTCGCCGTGCCGCTCGGCGTGGCCTGGAAGCTTCCGGCCGCCTGCGCGGTGAGCACGGCCGTGAGGATGTGGTCGCCCTGGTTCGCCGTGCTTGCGTCGGTGCTGCCCTGGATCGTCGCGTTGCGCGACAGCTGCGCGCCCGCAACGGTCACCGTGATCTTCGCCGACGGCGCCAGCGTGAAGAAGAGCAAAAGTCCGATCACGGCCGCCGCGCCGGCCGCGAAGTAGAGCGGGCGCCGGCGGTCGCGCCAACGCGACGGCGCGGGCGGGCCCGGCGGCAGTGGCCGCCGCATTTCGGGCCGAGTCGCGACAGCGGCGCCCGCGGCCGGCGGTCCGAAGTCCGTCGCCGTCCGCGCCGGCGGCTCCTGCACCGCGGCGCCCGCGTAGGCGCGCGTGCCCGCGGTGCGCGATGCGGCGCCCGCGCCGGCCATGAGCGCACCCAGCTCGATGCCGCGCTCGAACGCGGCCACCGACGCGTACACGGGGAAGCCGTTGGCGCGTGCCAGCTCCTGTATGCGCGGCTCGTCGCTCACGATCGCGGTGCGCCGCCCCTCACGCTTGCTGAACTGGCTCAGCAGGCGCGCGTTGAGCGGCGTCTGCAGCGCCCTGCTGCCGCGCGGCATCACCAGGCCCACCTCGGGGTCCTGCGCCGCGCGCACCTTCTCGATGACGTCCGCGATCTCGTCGTCTGTCCGTGCCTGGACCAGCGTGGGCATGTCGTTACACCTTCATTGTCTTGAGGACGCGGCGCATCAGCGTTCCCAGTGGCGCGTCCGCATCGTCTTCGAGCGCGATTGCGTGGTGGGCGAGGCCCATGGGCGTGACGTCCTGGCAGCCGACGAGCAGCCCCGTCGTGTCGTACACGCCCTGCACGTCATCCGGTCCCAGCACCTTGACCGACGGCACGTTGCTGAACTGCGCTGTGCCCAGCCAGTCGACGGCGCGCAGCTGCTCCGACACCTCTGGCAGCGCAGCGCCGCCGCCCGCGAGGTACAGCGCCGGCGGCAGCGGATCGTTGCCCGCAAGCTCCTCCAGGCTGAGTGCGACACCCTGGGCCAGCACCTCCGCGGTGGGCGTCAGGCTCTTCTGCGCCAGCGCATTCTGCTCGGGCGCGAGCCGATGGTCGGCGTGCAGCACCTTGAAGCGCTCCGCCTCCTCGAGGTTCATCGACAGGTCGGACGCCAGACGCTTGGTGAACGAGCGTCCGCCCAAGGCGAACATCCTGGTCGATTCGATGCCGCCGCGGCGCACCACCGCGATGTCCGTGGTTCCACCGCCGATGTCGACGAACACCGCGCCCATCTCGTGCATCTCCTCCGTGGCGCAGCCGCGGGCGAGCGCATACGGCTCCGCCACGGTCGCGACCAGCTCCAGGTCGAGCTCCTGCGCGATTGTCTGCAGCGCGCCGATGTGCGTCAGTGGCGCGAAGGTGTTGAACACGGTGATCTCGACCACGTGGCCCTGGAAGTCCACGGGATTGGTGACGGCGTAGCCGTCCACGCGCACCTGCGTGATGGTGCTGTGCACCAGCTTGACGTTGATCTCGGCGACGCCCAGGTCCTGCGACATCTGCCGCACCGCCTCGCGCAGCGCGCGACGCTGCACGGCCTGCAGCGCTGTGGCGAGGTCCGCCTGCGTGATGCGTGCCTGCGGTTGCGGGCGCGGCATCGTCATGGTGGTGCTGAAGCCGCGTACCTGCTCGCCGGCGATGCCGATGACGGCCTGGCCGGGCACGGTCTCGCACATGTCCTCCGCCTCGGTGAGCGCGCGGTCGCAGTTGTCGATGACTGACTGGATGTCCGCCACCGCGCCCGCCTGCATGTGCGCGGTGGACTGGCGGACCTTGCCCACGCCGAGCACGATGCCCTTGTCGCCCTCGCGTTTCACAACCAGCGCCTTGACGAACTCGGTGCCGATGTCCAGCACGGTGTAGTGCGAATGAAACTCGTCACGCCGGCGCATCAGCGAGAACTTGCGCTTGGACATCACGAAGCAGTCCCCACGCGCGAGAGGCTGGCGCGGATGACGTCCAGCGCATCGCCCCGCTTCGCGGCATCCTTGATGCCGCCGCGGGCGAACTCGCGCCGGCCACCGCCACGAGCACCGGTCACCTCGGACGCCGCGCGCACCAGCGCTCCGGCGTCGATGCCCGCGTCGATCGCGCGGCCGCCCACCTTCACGGCGAGCGTCGTCGGGGCGAGGGCCACGGCCACGCCGTCACCCTGCAGCCGTTCCGCGTAGAGCAGGTCGGCGGCCGCCACCGCGCCGTCGCCGTCCGATTCCGCGTCGAGCATCACCGAGGCGAGCCGCAATCCCCCGACCTCCTCCACCGACGCCCCGCTCACGCCGCCGCCCGTGGCCGCCCGGCGCCGTGCCTGGTCCGCCTCGCGTGCGGCCCTGCGCAGCTGCTCCTGCAGCGCGGCGACGCGCTCCGGCACCTCCTCCGGTTTCGCCCGGAGTGCGCGGGCGGTCGTGTGCAGCGCGTCGCTCCACGCATGCCAGCGCTGCTCGGCCGCCTCGCCGGCGACCATGTCGATGCGGCGGACGCCCTGGCCGATGCTGGACTCCGAGACGATCAGCGCCGCGCCGATGTCGCCGCTGCGCTGTACATGCGTCCCACCGCAGAGCTCACGCGACCAGCCGCCGAAGTCGATCACGCGGACGTCCTCCGCGTACTGCTCGTCGATCAACGCGATGGCGCCGCTGGCGCGTGCCGCCGCGAGGGGCATGACCTCGACGCTGCGCTCGAGGTTGCGCCGGATGCCCTCGTTCACGCGATGCTCGATCTCGGCCAGCTCGTCCGGCGTGAGCGCGCGAGAGAACGAGAAGTCGAACGTCGTGTGATCCGGTGCCACCAGCGAGCCGCGCTGCAGGATGGACTCGCCCAGGACCTCGCGCAGCGCGCGGTTGAGCAGGTGCGTCGCGCTGTGGTGGCGCGCCAGCTGCGCGCGCCGCGCCCGGTCCACCTCCGCGTTGACGCGCGTGCCCGCGATGAGGTCACCGCGCGTCACGCGCACGCGATGCACGCGCGAGTCGCTGCCCGGGATCTGCTGGGTGTCCAGCACGTCTGCCTCGCCGCCCGCCCACGACAGCCGGCCGGTGTCACCGACCTGGCCGCCGGCCTCCGCATAGAACGGCGAGACGTCGAGCACGACGCCGCCACTGTCACCCTCGTGCAGCGACGCCCCGCCCTCGACGGCCAGGACCGAGGCGTCGGCCTCCTGCTCCTCGTAGCCGACAAACCGTGTGGCCGGAACCGCGGCCGCGCCGAAGCCCGTCCGCTCGACCGCGGCGCGGCTCTGGGCGCGCTGCTGGTCCATCGCACTGCGGAACCCGGCGAGATCCACCACCGCGCCGCGCTCGGCTGCCATCTCCACCGTTAACTCGACAGGGAGCCCGAAGGTATCGTAGAGCCGGAACGCGTCAATCCCGCTGACGTTCGTCGTGCCCCCGGCGAGCATCGAGTCGAGGCGCGACATCGCCGCGTCCAGGGTGCGGCGGAACATCGCCTCCTCCTCGCGCAGGCTGTGCTCTATCAACCCCTGATGCTCGCGGAGCTCGGGATAGACCGGCGCCATCTCCTCGACCAGCACGGGCACCGACTCCGTCATCCCGCCCTCGAGCGAGACCGCGCGCGCGTGCACCGCGGCGCGGCGCACCAGGCGGCGCAGCACATAGCCGCGCCCTTCGTTGGAGGGAATCACGCCGTCCGCGACGAGAAAGCACGCGCCGCGAAGGTGGTCGGCCAGAACACGGATGGAGCGAAGCCGCTCGGGCGCTGACGTGTCCGCCCTGGCGCGCTCGCGAAATGAGGCCACCAATGGCACGAACAGGTCGTTCTCGTAGTCGTTGCGCACGCCCTGCAGGACCGATGTCATGCGTTCGAGGCCCATGCCGGTGTCGACGGTGGGCTTGGGCAGCCGGGGGCGGGAGCCATCCTCCTGCTGGTCGAACTCCATGAACACGAGGTTCCAGTACTCGCACCACCGGTCGCCTCCGCATTCGTCCGCCGGCGTGCAGTCGCTGCGCCCGCACGAGCAGGGCAGTCCGAAGTCCCAGTACAGCTCGCTGTCGTACCCGCACGGCCCCGTGGGCCCTGCTGCCCACCAGTTGTCCTCCATACGGGCAATGCGCTCACGCGGCACGCCGATGCGCTCGGTCCAGATGCGCTCCGACTCCTCGTCGTCGGGGTACACGCTCGGCCAGATGCGCGTCGGGTCGAGCCCGAACACATCAGTGCTCAGCTCCCACGCGTACTCGATCGCGCGCTCCTTGAAGTATTGCCCGATGGACCAGTTGCCCAGCATCTCGAAGAACGTGTGGTGGTACGCATCGCCCACGGACGCGATGTCGTCGTACTTCAGGCCCGCGCCGCGGAAGCACTTCTGGCACGACGTCAGGTTCGGAGCAGGCGGGGTGCGCCGCCCGGCGATGAACGGCTTGAGCGGCACCATTCCGGCCACGGTGAAGAGAAGCGACGGATCGTCGCGGGGGATGAGCGAGGAACTGGGAAGGCGATGATGCCCGCGCTCCTCGAAGAAGCGCAGGTAACGCTCCCGTATGTCGTGACTGCGCATGCTGAATTGAGCCCGGAAGCTACGCGGCGATTCTACCGGACGCCGGGTGCAGCGACCGGAAATGCGTCATTGCGGCACCGAATTGCCGAACTCTCTGCGCAGATGCTCGATGGCCGCGCGCTGAAGTCGCGAGACGTGCATCTGCGAGATGCCCAGGCGCTTGGCCACCTCGGTCTGGGGCAGCTGCTCGACGAATCGCAGCGCCAGGATGCGCCGCTCGCGCGGGGTGAGGTGGGACATCACGCGCTCCAGCACCTCCTGCGCCTCCACCCGCTCCAGGTTGAGGTCCTCCTGGCCGAGGCGCTCGCCCAGGGTGGTGCTGTCCTCCGCGGCCGTCGCCGCCGACGGTGCCTCGAGCGACACCGTGTGCTGAGCCGGCGAGACCTCCAGGGCGGCCAGCACCTCCTCGGGCTCGAGCCCGATGCGCTCCCCGATCTCGGCGACCGTCGGCGTCCTGCCCAGCTCGGACTGCAGCGTCTGCGTGGCGCTGTTGACGCGCATCAGGTTCTCCTGCAGGCGGCGGGGCACGCGCACGGCCCAGGAGCGGTCGCGGAAGTAGCGGCGGATCTCGCCCGCGATGGTCGGCGTGGCGAAGGTGGAGAACTCGTTCTCCAGGCTGGGATCGAAGCGCTCGATCGCCTGGATGAGGCCCACGAAGCCCACCTGCTCGATGTCCTCCAGCGGCTCGCCACGGTTGACGAAGCGCCGGGCGATGAAGCGCACCAGGTCGCTGTTGAGCGCGACCAGCCGCTCACGGATCGCCGGATCGCGGGTGCGGGCGTATTCGCGGAGCAGCCGGCGGAGCTCCTCGCGCTCCGCGGTCGGCTCGGGCTTGGCGAGGGTACGGGCCCGAGTCGCCGTGGCTCCGCCGCGCCGCGGCGGCGAGCTCACGCGACCCGGTACTTGGTCAGCCGGACCTGCAGCCCGCCGGTGCGCTCATCGACGCGGTACGAGCTGCGATCGACAAACAGGCCCATCAATCGGAGGGCGAGGTCGACCGCCGCCGCCTCCTCCTCGCGCTGCTGCTCCGCCGCCGCCTGCACCAGCATGGCCTCTCTCTGGACGCGAGCCGCCAGCTCCGCCTCGCGGTTCACGGTGCTGCGCACGTTGATCTCGACACCACGCTGGCTCTGCTTGAACGCCATGCGCACCTGCCCCGTGAGGTAGCCGGACCGCTCGAGACAGGAGATCGCGTTGTCGAAGGCCTGGGACACGGCGATCGTGAGGTCATCGACCGCGTCCATGTCGAAGCCGGCCACGCTGCCCACCGCCGCGGCGGTGCGCTTGGCCACCACGGCGTACTCGCGTTCCGCCGGCAGCCGCAGCTCGGTCACATGGCCCATGACACTAGGCGGATACCCGGCTGCGGTCATGGCAAAACCCGAGCCGGCCGCGGCCTGGGTGCTAGGCGCTGCTCGACGAGCCGGACGCGGATCCAGCCGTCTCTGCGGCGCCGCGGCCCTCGTCGATCGCGCCCACGACCTCGGCCTCCCACTCCAGCTCCTCGCGCTGCCGGCGCCGGGAGCGGACCCTCCAGAACGCCAGCGCGCCGGCCACGCCGCCGATGGCGATGAACGCCTTGCGCCCCAACGGTACCTTCATCGCGAACCTCCAACCTGTGACTGACGCGCCGATTATGGGGCCCGCCGTCTTCCCGCCGTGAGCGCGGCGCCCGCGCCCTCGCACACCGCAACGCCGATCACGTCCGCCACCGGATGGAGCACGCCGACAGCCGGCCCGCCGAACCGAAGCGCTGCCACCACCGCTTCGGCGCCGAGGACGCCGGCGGCGGAGAGGGGCAGGGCCACCAGGTAGGGCAGGCGCCGCGATATCACATGCGCCGCCTGGCCGCCGATGAGCACGAAGAGGACACCCAGCGCGACCGCCGGGGTCACTGTCGCGGCGGCAAGAGTGAGAGGCCGAGCTCGCGCAGCTGCGCCGTGTCGACCGGCGCCGGCGCCTGGGTGAGCGGCTCCTGCGCCTGCTGGTTCTTGGGGAACGCGATGACATCGCGGATGTTCTCGGTGCCGAGGCCCTCCATGAGCATGCGGTCGATGCCCCCCGCCCACCCGCCGTGCGGAGGCACGCCGTACTCGAACGCCTCCAGCAGGAATCCGAACTTCTCGCGCGCCTCCGCGTCGCCGATGCCGAGTGCCGCGAGCACTCGTCGCTGGATCGCCGGGTCTGTGATGCGGATGCTGCCGCTGCCGACCTCACGGCCGTTCACCACGATGTCGTATGCGCGCGAGCGCACCGCCAGCGGATCCGACTCGAGGAGCTCGACGTCGTCGGCGTGCAGCATGGTGAATGGGTGATGCGCGGGCTGGATCGCTCCCGTCTCCTCGCTGCGCTCGAACATGGGGAACTCCGTCACCCACACGAAGTCGACGCGCGCCTCGTCGTAGAGCCGGCGCGCGCGAGCGAGGTGATTGCGCAGCGCTCCCAATGCGGTGGTCGCGACCTCGGCGGTGTCCGCGACCATGAGCACGCAGTCACCGATGTCTGCGCCGACCGTGGCGCTGATGCGCTCCAACTCCTCGTCGCTGAAGAACTTGGCGATCCCGCTCTGCCAGCCGTCGGCGCGGCGCCACAGATACGCGAGGCCGCGCGCCTTGGCCGCGCGCACGACGTCGGTCAGCCGGCCCTCGATCTCGCTGCGCGTGAGGTCGTCACCGCCCTTCACGCAGATTGCCTTGACCACACCGCCGCGCGCCACCGCTTCGGCGAACACGCGGAAGCCGCTGCTGCGCGCCACCTCGGTGACGTCGTGGAGCAGCATCTCGAAGCGCGTGTCCGGCTTGTCGCTGCCGTAGCGCGCCATCGCTTCGCGCCAGGGGATCCGTGGAAACGGGACGCGCAGCGGCGAGCCGCGAAACTCGCACGCGTGCCACGCGCTGGGGATGGCATGCTCCAGCGCGGCGAACACGTCCTCCTCGTCGACGAACGCCATCTCGATGTCCAGCTGGGTGAACTCAGGCTGGCGGTCGGCGCGCAGGTCCTCGTCGCGCATGCAGTGCGCCAGCTGGAAGTAGCGGTCGAAGCCCGCCACCATGCAGAGCTGCTTGTAGAGCTGCGGCGACTGCGGCAGCGCGTAGAAGCTGCCGGGGAACAGACGGCTCGGCACCAGGTAGTCCCGCGATCCCTCCGGCGTGGAGCGAATCATCAGCGGCGTCTCGATCTCGACGAAGCCCTGCTCGCTCATGGCGCGGCGCAGCTCGGTGGAGAATCGCGCGCGTGCGCGCAGGTTGTGCTGCATGCGCTCCCGGCGCAGGTCGAGGTAGCGGTGACGCAGGCGCAGCTGCTCCTCCACGTCCGTGTCCTCGTTCACCGGGAAGGGTGGTGTGCGCGCCGCCGACAGCACCGCGCATCCGGTTGCGTGCAGCTCCACCTCGCCGGTGCCCAGCCGCGGGTTGACGTTCTCGGCGGCGCGGCGGCGCAGCTCGCCCTCGACGCGCAGCACGTACTCCAGGCGCACGCCGTGGGCGGCGTCGTGTGCCTCCTGCGCGCGCGCAGCGTCGAGGACGACCTGCAGGATGCCGGTGTGGTCGCGGAGGTCGAGGAAGATGAGGCCGCCCTGGTCGCGGCGGCGGTCCACCCAGCCGTACACCGTGATGTGCGCACCCTCGTCGGCCGGGCGCGGCGCGCCGCAGTGCGTGCGGGTGACGCTCATCGCTGCGCATCCAGCGCGTGCCGCACTGCATCGGCAAGCTGCGACGTGGGCACGCGCTGCTGCGTGTGCGCCGCGAGGTCGCGCACCGTCGCCTCCTCAGCGCGCTCCTCCTCCTCGCCCACGATGACGGCGAGGCGTGCGCCCAGCTTGTCGGACTGGCGGAGCTTGCGGTCGAGGCGGCGGTCGGAGACGTCGAGCACCACGCGAGCATCCCCGCGCAGCAGGCGCGCTATCTCCGCGGCGCGCTCCGCCTGCGGCCCCTCCACCGAGCACACGACGATGTCGCAGTCACCGGCGTCCTGCGGCGTCAGCTGCTGCTGCTCCGCGGCGATGAGAATGCGCTCGGCGCCGAGCGCGTACCCCACGCCGGGTGTGGTGGCGAAACCGAGCAGCTCAGCGAGCCCGTCGTAACGGCCGCCGCCGCCGAGCGCGTTCTGCGCGCCGTGCAGGGACTCGTGCCACAGCTCGAACACGGTGTCGGCGTAGTAGTCGAGGCCGCGCACGATGCGGTGGTTGACCGCGGCCGGGACCTCCGCTGCTTCCAGCGAGGCGAGCACGGCGGTGAAATGGGCCTTGCTCCCGGCATCGAGCAGCTCCCAGATCAGGGGCGCGCCCGGCACCAGGTCCGCGTCCTTCTTGCAGTCGAGCAGGCGCAACGGGTTGACCTCAAGCCGGCGCCTGCAGTCGTCGCACAGGCGCTCGCGAAACGGCGCGTAGTAAGCAACCAGCGCTTCGCGATACCGCCGCCTGTCTTCAGCGTCACCCAATGTGTTGACCTGCAGCTGCACTCCCTCGAGTCCGAGTGCCTGAAAGAAGCGCCATGCCATCTCGACGATCTCAGCGTCGAGATGCGGTGAGCGCTCGCCGATGCATTCGACACCGAGATGCGTGAACTGGTGCTGCCGCCCCGCCTGGGGGCGCTCGGCGCGGAACATCGGGCCCTGGTAGTGCACACGGACCGGCCGCCGCTCCTGCTCCAGGTGAGCGCCGACGACGGCCCGCACCACGCCGGCCGTGCCCTCGGGGCGAAGCGCCAGCGAGCGGCCGCCACGGTCCTCGAACGTGAACATCTGCTTCTCCACCACGTCTGTCTCCGCGCCGACGCCGCGCGCGAACAGCTCGGTCGCCTCGAAGACGGGCGTGGCGATGGGCCGGTATCCGTACGACTCGACGACGCGGCTGTGCGTATCGAGCAGCCAGCGCCATGCCGGCGCCTCGGCCGGCAGGATGTCGTGAGTCCCTCTGGGCGCAGCGATTCCCGCCATGGTCGCCGGAGTCTACGGTTTGCCCGGAAGCCCGGGCTCAGACGCCGTCGCGCGCCACCGTGTGCACGTCGCGCACTGACTCCAGGCGTTCCAGGAGGCGGCTCAGCTGCGTGAGGTTCTGGATCTCCACCACGGTGGAGATGACGGCGGTGCGGTCGTCGTAGACCTGCACGTCGGCGCCGCTGAGATTGATCTTCGACTCGGCGATGACACCCGCGATGTCGCGCAGCAGGCCGGTGCGATCCCACGCTTCGATCTTGATGCTGACCGGGTACACCTGGCGCGCGCCCGTCTCCCACTCCACCTCGACGAGGCGGTCGGCGTCGATGGCGTTGCGAATGTTGACGCAGTCGCTGCGGTGCACGGTCACGCCCTTGCCCCGTGTGATGTAGCCGCTGATCGCCTCACCGGCGACGGGCTTGCAGCAGCTCGCCAGCGTGGTGAGCATGTCGGTGTGCCCGTGCACGCGCACCGTGCCCGTGGGTGAGGGCGCGCTCGTGAGCGGGATGCCGAGGTCGCGGTCGGCATGCGCCTGCTCGCCGTCGCTGAAGCGCAGCACCGCGCCGCGCGCGCTGATGTCGCCGTATCCCACCGCGGCCAGAAAGTCGTCGATGCTGTTGAAGCGGAAGTCCTGTGCAAGCGCGAGCAGCTCGTCATCCCTGACTCCGGCGAGGGCGATCTGACGCAGGCGGCGGAACTCCTTGTCCAGCGCCTCGCGGCCTTTCTGCACGTTCTCCTCGCGCCGTTCGCGCTTGAACCACTGGCGGATCTTCTCGCGGGCGCTGGATGTCTTCACGAAGCTCAGCCAGTCGCGGGACGGACCGTGCGGCGCCTTCGTGGTCAGCACCTCGACGATGTCGCCGTTCTGCAGGTGGTGGTCGAGCGGCACCATGCGGCCGTTCACCTTCGCGCCGATGCAGTGGTGTCCCACGTCGGTGTGGATTCGGTAGGCGAAATCCACCGGCGTCGATCCCTGGGGCAGCGAGCGCACGTCGCCGCGCGGCGTGAACACGAAGACCTCGTCCTGGAAGATGTCGACGCGCACGTTGTCGACGAAGGCCTCGGCGTCGAGCACCTCCTTCTGCCAGTCCATGAGCAGGCGCAGCCAGGTGAACCGCTCGTCGACGCGCCGCCCATCGCCGCTGCCCTTGTAGCGCCAGTGCGCGGCCACGCCGTACTCGGACAGCTGGTGCATCTCGTGCGTCCTGATCTGCACCTCCATCGGCTCGCCCGTGTGGGAGAGCACTGTGGTGTGCAGCGATTGGTAGCCGTTGCCCTTGGGCATCGCGATGTAATCCTTGAACCGCCCCGGGATCGGCTTCCACAGTGAGTGCACCACGCCCAGCGCGCCGTAGCAGTCCTTGATCGTGTCGACGAGGATGCGGATCGCGATCAGGTCGTAGATCTCGTCGAAGTCCTTGCCGCTGCGCCGCATCTTCTCCTGGATGCTGAACAGGTGCTTGGTGCGGCCCGAGATCTCCGCATTCATGCCCAGCGGCTCGAACTCGCGCTCCAGGATCTCGCTCACGTCGCGCACGAACGCTGCGCGCTGCTCCTGGCGGCTGGCCAGCTTCGCCTCGAGCAGGTGGTAGTTGTCCGGGTCGAGCTGCGCGAACGCGAGGTCCTCGAGCTCGCCCTTGATCTGCCAGATGCCGAGGCGATGGGCCAGCGGCGCGTAGATGTCGAGTGTCTCGCGGCTGATGCGCGTCCGCCGGTCCGCGGTGTGCGCGGAGATGGTGCGCATGTTGTGCAGGCGGTCGCCCAGCTTGATGAGGACCACGCGCACGTCCTCCGCCATGGCCACCAGCATCTTGCGGATGTTCTCGGCCTGGTGCTCCTCGGCGGTGCGCACGTGGATCTTGCCCAGCTTGGTGACGCCGTCGACCAGCTTGGCCACCTGGTCGCCGAACCCGGCGCGGATGTCGTCGCGGGTGACGTGCGTGTCCTCGACGGTGTCGTGGAGGATCGCGGCGGCCAGCGTGTCGGCGTCGAGCCGAAGGTCCGCCAGGATGCCCGCCACCGCGAGCGGGTGCTCCACGTAGGGCTCGCCGGTCAGGCGGAACTGACCCGAGTGCGCCTCGCCCGCCACCTCGAAGGCGCGATCGAGCACGCCGCGGTCCTCGTCGCTCAGGTAGCGAGCCTTGGTCAGCAGCTCCGCGATGGGCATCACCCCGAGTGTACGTTCAGCCCGCCGGATTGAATCCGGCGCGCCGTTCGCCGGACGTCCTCAGCCGGTGGACCGCGGAGCGCCGGCCGCGCTCACAAAGACGTTTTGAAGCGGCAGGACGCACACATCCAGCGGCGAGTTCCCGTAGCGGCGAGGCCGAGCGCCACGATTGCCGGAGGCGAGGCGCGAGGCCGAGCGCGGAGGGGTGTTTGAGCAAGCGGATGTGTTGCGTCCTGCCGCGGCAAGGCCCCTAGTACGCGCGGGCGAAGAGCGCGACGTGATCCGCCGGTTTCCCGCACGCAAGGCACGGTGCGCCATCGGCGCTGCGGTCCGCGCGCAGCACACGGACGGTGAGGGCGTGCACCGCCGCCTTGATGCGCACCTCGCAGGCTGGGTCGTTGCAGAACGGGCCGCTTGCGAACACCGGCCGCTCCGCGAACGCGGCGACCAGCTCGTCGAGGCTGGCGACATCGACGCTGCGCTCCTCGAGACGCTGCTGCGCGCGGGCGCGCAGCGCGTGCTGCGTCTCCTCGAGCAACCCCGGAAGCTGCGCGGCGAGGCCGTCGAGCGGCGTGGTGCGCTGTTCCCCGTCGAGGCGGCGCACCAGCGTGACCTGGCCGCCCGCCAGGTCCTTGGCGCCGACCACGATGCGCAGCGGCACGCCGCGCAGCTCCCACTCGGCGTACTTCTCCCCCGGGCGCATGCCTTCGCGGTCGTCCACACGCAGGCGCACGGATGAGCCCGCCTCCGCCTGGATGCGGCGCACCGCGTCCTCGACAAGCGCGGTCCCCTCGGGGTCGTTGCTGCGCACGATGGGCACGACGACGACCTGCACCGGCGCGACGCGGGGTGGCAGCACCAGGCCGCGGTCGTCGCCGTGCACCATGATCACGCCGCCGATGATGCGGGTGGACAGGCCCCACGACGTCTGGAAGGGGTGCTGCAGCGTGTTGGCCCTGTCGCTGTATGTGATGTCGTACGCGCGCGTGAAGTTCTGCGCCAGGTGGTGCGACGTGCCTGATTGCAACGCCCACCCGTCCGCCATCATCGCTTCGATGCTCTCGGTGTAGCGCGCGCCGGCGAACTTCTCCGATTCCGTCTTGCGTCCCGGAATCACCGGTATCGCAAGCCACTCCTCCGCGAGCTCGCGATAGCAGCCGAGCATCTCGCTGACCTCGCCGCCAGCCTCCTCGTCCGTCGCATGGAACGTGTGCCCCTCCTGCCACAGGAACTCAGTGGTGCGGAGGAAGAGCCGCGTGCGCTTCTCCCAGCGGCACATGTTGGCCCACTGGTTGATCTTCACCGGGAGGTCGCGCCAGGAATGGATCCAGTCGCGGTACAGCGTGCAGATGATCGTCTCGCTGGTCGGGCGGATTGCCAGCCGCTCCTCCAGCTCGCGGCCGCCGCCGTGCGTAACCCACGCGACCTCGGGCGCGAAACCCTCGACGTGGTCTGCCTCTTTGGCGAAGAAGGACTCCGGGATGAACATGGGGAAGTACATGTTCGAATGGCCGGTGCGCTTGATCATGTCGTCGAGCGCGCGCTGCACGTTCTCCCAGAGCGCGAACCCATACGGGCGGATGACCATGCAGCCGCGCACCGGCGCGTAGTCGGCCAGCTCGGCGCGCAGCACCGTGTCGACGTACCAGCGGTCGAAGTCCTCGGACTGCGGCGTGATCGACTTCGGATCCGCGCGCTTCTGCTCTGCGCTCATGGCGCCGTAGTGTAGGAGAGGATCGAGACGCTGCCGGGTGCTAGCCGGCGCTCACGGGTAAACGGGCGAGGCTCTCGTCGCCCGCGCCACTCGGCAGCGGCTTGCCTTCGGCGAGCAATCGCGCGTCCTCATCGGCGATGCGATGCAGCTCCTCCACCAGCGTGTCGATGAGCTGGTCCTCGGGAAGCGTCGCGATCACCTTGCCGCCGCGGTACAGGATGCCCTTCTGCCGCCCGCCGGCGATGCCGATGTCGGCATGCATGCCCTCGCCCGGGCCATTGACCACACAGCCCATCACTGAGACCGTGATCGTGCGTTTGACGCCGGCGAGCGCCTCCTCCACGCGCTTGACCATGGGGAACATGTCGATCTCCAGGCGACCGCACGTGGGGCACGCGACGAGGTTCGGGCCGGAGCCCTTCTCCTGCAGATTGGCGAGGATCTGCCGGCCCACGCGCACCTCGTCCTCGGGTTCGCCCACCAACGAGACGCGGATGGTGTCGCCGATGCCCTCGGCGAGCAGGATGCCGATGCCCATGGCCGACTTCACGCTGCCGCTCTCCACCGGCCCGGCCTCGGTGAGGCCCAGGTGCAGCGGGTACCGGTTGCCCAGCGCCGCGAACTTTCTGTTGGCCGCGAGGTTCGTGAGCACGTCGCTGGCCTTGAGCGAGACCTTGATGTTGCGGAAGTCGAGCTCCTCGAGGATGCGGATGTGGCCCATGGCGGCGTCCACCATGCGCTGCGCCGTCTCCTCGATGGTCGCGCCTCGCCCGCGCGTCAACTCCTTGCGCTGCGGGATGCTGCCGGCGTTGACGCCGATGCGCATCGGCACGTCGCGCGCCTTCGCCTCGCGTGCGATCTCGGCGACCTTGTCGCGGTCGGTGATGTTCCCCGGGTTGAGGCGAAGGCACTGCACGCCGGCCTCCAGCGCCATCAGTGCGAGCGGGGCGTCGTAGTGGATGTCCGCCACGATCGGTATCGGCGACTCGCGCACGATCTCGCGCATCGCGTTGCCCGCCTCGCGCGTGTCGCACGTGACGCGGATGATGTCGGCCCCGGCCTTTGCGGCGCGCTCGATCTGCGCCAGTGTGGCGGACACGTCCTCGGTCTGCGTCTTGGTCATCGTCTGCACAGGTATCGGCGCCGCGCCGCCGATCACCACGCCGCCGACGTTCACCGGCACCGTGGGGCGGCGGTTGGCCACGCTGATGTCGGTGCTCACTGCGGTTTCGCCAGCCTGCTCACGTCACCGATGGTGACATAGATGAGCAGCAGCATCACCAGCGCCAGCCCCACGGCGGAGATGATCGCCTCATGGCGCGGCTCGAGCCGCTTGCGCCGGATGGCCTCGATGAGCAGGAACAGCAGCTTGCCGCCGTCGAGGAACGGAATGGGCAGGACGTTGATCAAACCCAGGTTCATGCTGATGAAGCCGATCCACCAGAGCAGGCCGTGCGCCGAGAGAAAGCCGTTCTGCGTGGCCGTGGCGGTGGCCTGCGCGATGCCGACAGGGCCGGAGAGCCCGTTGGGCCCGTTGACGCCACCCAGCGACGGGACGGTGATCAACTGGTAGATGCCGGTCGCAGTCTGCTGCACGAAGTCGGGAATCGCCCTGGCGCCGTTGACGAATGCCACCGGCAGCGACTCGCCCGGGAAGCCGGCCACGACACCCATCAGCCATGACGCGCCCGGCTGGGTCGTCACGTTGCTGATCCCATCCGTCACGTTGCTGATCGTCACGTCCGTGAAGGATTGCTTGGCGCTGCTGCTGGTGGTGATGTAACCGCTGATGCGCGCGCCCGCCGCGTTGAGCAGCGCAGCGGGGTCCCCCGTGCCCACCGGCGCGCCGTTGATCGCGGTGATGACCAGCTCGCCGACCGGCGCGGATCCCTGCACCGGGTTGAGCACGACCAGCTCCGGATGCACGACCGCGGTGTGCATATCGCCGGAGGCGGTGCGATACACGACCTGCATCGCGCGCCCCTGGCTCGCCGAGGTGGCCGCGTGCAGGTCAGCGGTGACGCTGTCCATCGAGTCGTCCCGGATCTGCCTGCCGTCCACGCTGACGATGGCCGCGCCGCTGGGCACCCCGGCGCTCGCGGCCGGCCCGCCTGACACGACCGACCACGGATTGCCCGGCTGCGCCGCATTGACGATCGTGAAGCAGACGATCGCGAACACGAAGTTGAAGACGATGCCGGCGGCGATGGTTGCGAACCGCTTGGGAATGCTCGCCCGGTAGAAGTTGCGCTCGCCCGCATCGGCCTCGCCCGCCAGGCCGAGCATCCCCGCCATGCGCACGAATCCGCCCAGGGGCAGCGCGCGGATCGAGTACATGGTCTCCCCGCGACGGCGCGAGAGCAATTTCGGGCCGAAGCCCACGGAGAACTCATCCACGCGGATGCCGGAGAGCTTGCCCACGACGAAGTGGCCCGATTCGTGCACGACCACCACCGCGAAGATCACCAGCAGGATCGCCAGGGCGATGAGGAAGCCCTGCATCAGGAGGCGGCCACCTCCTGCGCCATGCGCGACCGAACCCGCTCGCGCGCCCAGCTGTCCGCCTCCAGGATCGCCTCGAGCCCAGGCCCCGCCGCGGGCGCTGCGGCCACGGCCTCCGCCACCAGCGGCACGATCGCGTCGAAGCGGCAGCGTCCCTCGAGGAACGCCGCCACCGCAACCTCGTTGGCCGCGTTGAGCACGCAGGGCGCCACGCCGCCGCGCTCTCCCGCGGCCCGGGCCAGGGCGACCGCCGGGAACCGCCGCGGATCGACGGGCAGCAGGCGGAGCGGCGGCGCTGCGCGCAGGTCGAGCGACGGCCCCACGCCGGGCAGGCGCTCACCATCGCTGAGCGCCAGCGAGATTGGGACACGCATGTCTGGAACTCCGATCTGGGCGAGGATGGCGCCGTCACAGAATTCGACGTAGCTGTGCACGAGACTGTCGGGGTGGATGGCGACGTCGACGCGCGTGTAGTCGACGTCGAACAGGAAGTGCGCCTCGATGACCTCGAGACCCTTGTTCATCATGGTCGCGGAGTCGATCGTGACCTTCGGCCCCATGCGCCACGTGGGATGCGCCAGCGCTTCGGCAGGCGTGATCTCGGCGAAGGTCTCCAGCGAGCGCGAGAGGAAGGGGCCGCCGCTGGCCGTGAGCACGATGCGGGCCACCGCATCCACGGACTCGCCGCGAAGGCACTGCCACAGCGCGCTGTGCTCGCTGTCCACCGGGATGATGCGCGCGCCCGAACGTGCCGCCCGCTCGCGCACCAGGTCCCCCGCCATCACCAGCACCTCCTTGGTGGCGATGGCCACCAGGCGCCCGGCGTCCAGCGCGGTCAGCGCCGGCTGCAGCGCGGCAGCGCCGGTGATGGCCACGCACACCACGTCGCAGTCCACCGCCGCCACCTCACACGCGGCGTCGATCCCCCTTCCCCAGCCGCTGGGCAGGGCGCCGTCATCGCGCGGGTTGACCAGCGCGACGTGAGCCACGCCGAAGCGATCGGCGACCTCCTCTAGCGCGCGCGCGTCGCTGCCTGCGACCGCGCCCACGAGCTGAAACCGCTCCGGAAACCGCGCAATGACGTCGCACGCCTGGCGCCCGATGGAGCCGGTGGCACCCAGGAGCACGACGCGACGCCGATCGTCCATCAATCGATTATCGCCGTCATGTGAATGCGATCAGCCGCAGATAGCAGTAGACGACGGGCCCGACGAGCACCAGGCTGTCGATGCGGTCGAGGAGCCCGCCGTGCCCGGGAATGAGATGCGACGAGTCCTTGACCCCCGCCTCGCGCTTGAGCGCGGACTCCGCCAGGTCGCCGCCCTGCGCGAACAGCGCCACCAGTGCTCCGAGCCCGGCGCCGGCCGCAGCGCTCATCGAGATGAGGGCCGGTCCGGCCAGGGCGCCGACCAGGATGCTGGCCGCCGCGCCCGTGACCGCGCCCTCCACCGTCTTGCGCGGTGAGATCCGGCGAAAGAACCCGTGCCGCCCCACGAGGGTTCCGGCCGCGTAGGCGACGGTGTCGCCGGCGAAGACGGCCGCAAGCGTCAGCACGGCGAGGCGCACGCCCAAATGGGTCGTGTCGACCTCGTGCCAGCGGTACAGGGCCACGTAGAAGCCGAGGGTGAATCCGGAGTACAGCGCGCAGACGACCGAGGCTGCCCACGCGCGCAGGCTCCGGCGCATCAGCCCGGCCGCCACCAGCCCGACCGTCACGGCCGCGACCAGGGGCCAATCGGCCGCCCGATACGCCGCGGGGAACGCGAAGCGGAGCGCGAGCCAGAGGGTCAGCGGATAGGCGAGCCATGCGGCGGGTTGGACCCCCATGCGGCGGAGCAGGCCCGAGAGCTCCCAGGCGGCCACGAGGGCCGCCACCGCAACCACGGCGGCGACATACGGCGTGCCCGCCCAGAGCACGCCTGCCAGGATCCCCAGGAGGATCGCTCCGGACACGACCCGGAGCAGCAGGTTCATCCGGCGCGGCTGGCGTGCAGGGCGTCGACCAGGGGTTGCGGCACCGCCTCGGGCACCGTGCCGAATTTGCGCTCCCGGCTGGAGAAGCTCCGCAGCGCCTCCGTGAGCGCCGTCTCGCCGAACTCGGGCCACAGCGTCTCGGTGACGAAGAGCTCGGCGTACGCCGCCTGCCAGAGCAGGAAGTTGCTGATGCGCATCTCGCCGGCGGTGCGGATGATGAGGTCCGGGTCGGGCAGGCCGGCCGTGTACAGCGCGCGGCTGAGCATCGATTCGTCGAGCTGCGTCAGGTCCATGCCGCGGGACGCGAGCTCGCGCACCGCGGCCACGATCTCGCCCCGGCCGCCGTAGTTGATGGCGACGTTCAGCACGGCTCGTGTGTTGCGCGACGTCCGCTCCTCGGCGCTCGCGACCTTGTCGCGCAGGCGGTCGCTGAGGCGCTCGCGTTCTCCCAGGACGCGGATCTGCACGCCCTCGCGATCCAGCTCGTCGACCTCGCTGTCGATCGTCTCGCCGAAGAGCTGCATCAGCGCGGCCACCTCGTGGCGCGGCCGCGACCAGTTCTCCGTGCTGAACGCATAGAGCGTGAGGATGTGCACGCCGGCGCGGTCGCACGCCTCCATCACGGGCCGGATGGCACGCACCCCGGCGCGGTGCCCGGCCACACGGGGCAGGTGGCGGCGCCGGGCCCAGCGGCCGTTGCCGTCCATGATGATCCCGATGTGGCGGGGCAGATCCGGCCGCGCGGGAGCGGGGATCGCCGCAGGTGGAGGTGGACGCAGCACTGTTTGAGAGTAACGGGTGTCCCGAAAAAGGGGATACGCCGGCGGAGGTTGCTTAGACCTCCAAAATCTCGCCTTCCTTCTTCTTCTGGGCCTCGTCGACGCGGGCGACGAACTGGTCGGTCAGCTTCTGCAGCTCACTCAGCTTGGCCTCGATCTCGTCCTTGCTGACGTGCCCCTCCTTCTCCACCCGCCGGAGGTGCTCGACCTCGTCGCGGCGGATGTTGCGGACGGCGACGCGGGCGTCCTCCGCCTTGCGGTGCACCACCTTCACCAGCTCGCGACGCCGCTCCTCGTTCAGCTGGGGCACCGCGATGCGTATGACCTGGCCGTCATTGCTCGGGTTGAGCCCGAGCTCGCTGCGCTGGATGGCCTTCTCGATGGCGGATATCGCATTCCGGTCATACGGCGAGATGACGATCTGCGTCGCGTCCGGCGCGCTGATGCCGGCCAGGCTCTGCAGCGGCGTCTGGGTGCCGTAGTAGTCGACGTGCAGGCGTTCGACCAGCGCCGGCGATGCGCGCCCGGTGCGCACGGTCACGAGCTCCTTGTGCAGCGCCTCGAGGCTCTTGTCCATGCGGCCCCGGGCATCCGCGATGCGCTGGTTGACCGCGGCCTGCGCCTCCTCGGCCTTGGCCCGGTCGGTTGTCACTGCGCGCCGCCGGCAGGGCCGGCGTCGACGCGCGTGCCGATGGCCTCACCCAGGATGACGCGTTCCACATTTCCCTCTGTGAAGAGGTCGAACACGATGATGGGCATGCGGTTGTCCATGCACAGCGTGAGCGCGGTGCTGTCCATGATGGCGAGGCCGCGATTGAGCACCTCCATGTAGCTGAGGTGCACCAGCCGCTGCGCGCTCGCGTCCTTGTGCGGGTCGGCGGTGTAGATGCCGTCGACCTTGGTCGCCTTCAGCAGCGCCTCGGCGCCGATCTCCGCGGCCCGCAGCGCCGCAGTTGTGTCGGTGGTGAAAAACGGGCTGCCGTGGCCGCCGGCCAGGATGACGACCCGGTCCTTCTCGAGGTGGCGTATGGCGCGCCGGGGGATGAACGGCTCGGCCACCTGCTGCATCGCGATCGCGCTCTGCACGCGGCACTCCATGCCCTCGCGCTCGATGGCGTCGCGCAGCGCGAGCGCGTTGATGACCGTGGCCAGCATGCCCATGTAGTCGCCGGTGACGCGGTCGATGCCGTGCTCGCTGGCCTCGATGCCACGCACGATGTTGCCCCCGCCCACCACGATCGCGACCTGCACACCCCGCTCGTGGACGCTGCGCAGCTGCTGGGCGATGTGCGCCGCCGCCTCGTGGTCGATGCCGATCGCCGACTCGCCGAGCAGCGCTTCGCCGCCCAGCTTGAGCACGACGCGGTTGAACACAGGTTTGCGCCCGTCGAGCGGCCGGCCGGCGACCTCCACGCCCACAGTGTGGGTCTCGACGGTCACGTTGCGGTGGAGGCGCCGTCGCCGTCGGCTGCGGCTTCACCCACGGCGAAGCGCACGAACCGGGCCACGGTGATGTTCTCGCCGAGCTTGGCCACGGCCTCGGTCACCAGGTCACCCACGCGCTTCTTGTCGTCCTTGATCCAGGGTTGCTCCATCAGGCAGACCTTCGAGTAGAAGTCGTTGAGCTTGCCTTCGAGGATCTTGTCGACGATGTGATCGGGCTTGCCCGCCACCTGGTCGCGGTACACGCCCTTCTCGCGCTCGACGATCTCCGCAGGAACCTCCTCGCGGCGCACCCAGCGCGGCGACGCGCCGACGACCTGCAGCGCGACCGCGTGGGCCAGGTGCTTGAAGTCGTCGGTCTTGGCGACGAAGTCGGACTCGCAGTCCAGCTCGACGAGCGCGCCCTGCTTGGCGATGCCGCCCGAGTGGTGGACATACGCCTCCACGAGGCCTTCCTTCGTCTCGCGACCCGCCTTGTCCGCGGCGCGCGCCAGTCCCTTGGCACGGAGCCAGTCGCGCGCCCGTTCGAAATCGGCCCCCGTTTCCGTCAGCGCGCGCTTCGCATCCATCATCCCGGCGCCCGTCTCGTCGCGCAGACGTTTCACCATGGCCGCGGTCACCTCGGCCATCAGCTCTGCTCCGCGCGTGCCGCCGACGCCGCGACCGGCTCAGGCTCCGGGGCGGCGGCCTCGGCAGCAGCCTTGGCGTGCGCCTCCTCCTTCTCCCGGCGCGCCTGCTCCTCCTGCTCGCGCAGCTCGCGCTCGCTGAGCAGCTGCAGGCCCTCGCTGATCGCCTCTCCGATCGTGCTCACGATCAGGCGACAGCTGCGGATGGCGTCGTCGTTGCCCGGAATGATCACCTGGACCACGTCGGGGTCACAGTTGGTGTCAACAATGGCCACAATCGGGATGTTGAGCTTGTTGGCCTCGCTGACGCTGATGCGCTCCTTCTTGCAGTCGATGATGAAGAGCGCGCCCGGGAGCCGCTTCATGTCGGCCATGCCCGCGAAGTTGCGCTCCAGACGATCCAGGTCGTCGCGCATGTCGTTCGCCTCCTTCGGGCTCATGCGCTCGAAGTCGCCGCGCTCGCGGATGGCACGCAGCTCAGCCAGGCGGCGCAGCCGCTTCTGGATCACGCTGAAGTTGGTCAGCATGCCGCCCATCCAGCGGTGCGTCACGTAGTGCTGGCCGGTCCGGGCGCAGACCTCCTCGATGACGTCCTGCGCCTGCTTCTTGGTGCCGACGAAGAGCACCTTCTGGCCGCCTGCCACCAGGTCGCGCACGTACTCGCACGCGGCGTCCAGCTGGGCCTGGGTCTGCTCCAGGTCGATCATGTGCACGCCGTTGCGCGCCGTGAAGATGTACGGGCGCATCCGCGGGTTCCAGCGGCTCGTCTGGTGCCCGAAGTGGACGCCGGCCTCGAGCAGCTGCCTGAGTGTTACGCGCGGCATGGAGCCGTGTGCCTCCTGTTCGTTTCGTTGAGCCTCCGCCTGAGGTCACGCGCTCAGCGACACCATTGCTGGCACTAGCCGCCGGCTCCTCAGACGTGTGTGATACGGGCAGTCTACCAGCCGTCTTCGCGCGGCTGACGCCCTCGTCGGGCCGGGGAAGGGGGGCGGCGTGCTGCGCAGGGCGTAAGGAAGCCGCAGCGGTCCCTGCGGCTGACGGTAGCGGCAGCGGACGGCGGTCAGCCGTCCGCGCAGCGACAACCGAAGCAGCACGCTGCCCCCCAGGTCCGCTGCCGGCGACGCAGTGTCAGAGCACGAAGCGGCGCACGTCCTGGTTGCGCACGAGGTCTGCCAGGCGCGTCGACACGTAGCCCGCGTCGATGACAACGGTCTGACCGGTGAAGTCCTCGGCGCGATACGAGACGTCCTCCAGCACCTTCTCCACCAGGGTGAAGAGGCGGCGCGCGCCGATGTTCTCGTCCTCCTCGTTGACGCTGTGCGCGTGGCGCGCCAGCTCGGCGATGCCGTCCGCCGCGAAGTGGAGCTCGACGCCCTCGGTGCCGAGCAGCGCCGTGTACTGCTTGGTCAGCGCGTTGCCCGGCTCGGTGAGGATGCGCTCCAGGTCGCGCTCGCTCAGCGCCTGCAGCTCCACGCGGATGGGAAACCGGCCCTGGAACTCGGGGATGAGGTCACTCGGGCGCGCCACATTGAAGGCGCCTGCGGCGACGAACAGGATGTGGTCGGTGCGCACCGGGCCGTACCGGGTGTGCACCGTCGAGCCTTCGAGGATGGGCAGCAGGTCGCGCTGCACTCCCTCGCCGCTCACATCGGGGCCGTGGTCGGTCGCGCGCCCCGTGATCTTGTCGACCTCGTCGATGAACACGATCCCGTCGTCCTCGACGATACGGATGGCGTCGTCGTACACGCGGTCCATGTCGATGAGGCGGTCCGTCTCCTCCTGCATCAGCACGGTGCGCGCGTCGGCGACGCTCATGCGCTTCTGCCGCTTCCGCGCCGGCGCCATCTGGGAGAAGAAGTCGGAGAGCGAGACACCGACCTCTTCCAGGCCAGTGCCGGCGAAGCCTTCGAACGCGGGCTGGAACGGCTCCTCCACCTCTATGTCGATGAGCCGTTCGTCGAGCACGCCCGAGGCGAGCCGCCGGCGCAGCCGGTTGCGTCGCGTGCGCCGGCGGCGCTTGGCCGCCGCGTCGTCGGCGTCCTGGGGCGCCGCCGCCTCCTCGCTGGGTTGGCGCTGCGCGCGCTCCTCAGCCTCGAGGAGCGTCTCCAGGATGCGCGCGTTCGCCTGCTCCTTCGCCCTCGGCTCCACCTCGGCCATGCGGTCGTTGTGCACCTCGGTGATGGTCTGCTCCAGCAGGTCGCGCACGATCGACTCGACGTCGCGGCCGACGTAGCCCACCTCGGTGAACTTGGTGGCCTCGACCTTGATGAAGGGCGACGCCGTGAGCCGGGCGACGCGGCGCGCGATCTCCGTCTTGCCCACGCCGGTCGGGCCGATCATGAGGATGTTCTTGGGCAGCACCTCCTGGCGCATCTCGTCGGGGAGGCGGAGCCGGCGCACGCGGTTGCGCAGCGCGATGGCCACGGATTTCTTCGCGTCGTCCTGCCCGATGATGTACTCGTCGAGGCGGCGCACCACGTCGACCGGACGCAGCTCTTCCCGCTCCACCTCCTGCACGACATCGGCCGGCTGCGGCTCCGCGGGGGCGACCCCGTTGCTCGACCCGTTGAGTGCTGCGGTGACCGTGGGAGGCGCCGGCGTGTCGCTGACGGCGGCGACGGCGGCAGGGTCCTGCGGCTCGCCCATCAACGCGGCCACGCCGCGGCGTCGAGGGGCGCCGCGTTCAGCGTCTCGACGGTGATGCTGTCGTTGGTGTAGATGCAGAGCCGGGCGGCGATCTCCAGTGAGCGCCGCGCGATCTCCGTCGCGTCCAGCTCGGTGTTCTCGAGGAGCGCGCGCGCCGCCGCATGCGCGTACGGCCCGCCGCTGCCGATCGCTGCAACGCCGTCGTTGTCGTCGGGCTCGATGACCTCGCCGTCGCCGCTCAGGAGCAGGACGCGATCCGCGCTGGCGGCGATGAGGTTCGCCTCCAGATGGCGCAGGTAGCGGTCGGTGCGCCATTCCTTGCTCAGCCCGACCGCGGCGCGGAGCAGGTTGCCCTGGTGCTTCTCCAGGTGCTGCTCGAACTTGTCGAACAGCGTCAGGGCGTCGGCCACCGCGCCTGCGAAGCCGCACACCACCTGGTCGTGGTACAGGCGGCGCACCTTCGAGGCGCGCTGCTTCATGACCACGTCGCCCACGGTCACCTGGCCGTCGCCGGCCACCGCCACCCGGTCGCCGCGTTTGACCGCGACGATCGTCGTCGCATGCGCCTTGGTCACGCGGCGGGCACCCCCTTGGGTGGCCGGTAGCGGCACTGCGGGTACCCCGAGCAGCTGACGAACGGCCCGTACCGCCCCTGGCGGCGCACCAGCGGCTTGCCGCACTCGGGGCAGGTCTCGCCGGTAGGCTCGGGCGCCGGACCCGACGGCCGGGCGCCCGCCGCTCCGGGCTGGATGTACTTGCAGCCGGGGTAGCCGCTGCATCCGATGAACGGGCCTCGGCGTCCGCTGCGGCGGCGCAGCGGCTTGCCGCACTCGGGGCACGCGCCGAGGTCCTCGGCCGCCCCATCCTCGGACGCGGCGGCTGCGGGCCGGTCGCTCTTGATGTAGGTGCACTCGGGATAGCCCGAGCAGCCGACGAACGGTCCCCGCCGGCCTTTGCGCGTGACCAGCGGACGGCCGCACTGGGGGCACGCCTCGCCTGTCGGCTGGGCCTCCGCGGCACGGCGATCCTTGATGTACGTGCACTCGGGGTACCGGGAACAGCCGACGAACTCGCCGTACTTGCCCTCGCGCACCACGAGCTTGCCGATCTCGCACTCCGGGCACTCCTCCCCCGTCTCGCGCGCCGGCACGCGCACGCGCTGCATCGACTCCTCGGCCTTGGCGACCGTCGCGGCGAAGGGCTCGTACCACTCGCGGACGGTGGGCTCGAACTGGCTCTTCCCCTCCTCGAGTCCGTCGAGGCGTTTCTCGAGCTGGGCGGTGAAGTCGACGTCGACGATGTCGGGGAAGTTGCTGCGCAGCACGCTGTCGACCGTCTTGCCCAGCTCGGTGGGGAACAGGCGGCGCTCCTCCTGGCGCACGTAGTTGCGCTCCTGGACCGTCTCCAGCGTGGGCGCGTACGTGGACGGCCGTCCGATGCCGCGCTCCTCCAGCTCCTTGATCAGCGACGCCTCGGTGTAGCGCGGCGGTGGCTGCGTGAAGTGCTGCTCGCGCAGCAGCTCCGTGCAGCGCAGCCGGTCGTCGGCCGCCAGCTCGGGGAGGGTCTCATCCTTCTCCCTGTCGTCGTCGGCGCGCTTCCACACGCGCTGGAATCCGTCGAACTTCACCACCGACCCGCTGGCGCGGAACACATACGCGGTCGCCGCATCAGTGCCCGCGGCCGCGTCGATCAGCGCCTGCGTCGTCTGGTAGCGCGCAGCGCTCATCTGGCTGGCCACAAACCGCCGCCAGATCAGATCGTAGAGGCGCTGCTGCGGCGGGGAAAGGTGCTGCGCGACGTCGTCGGGGGCGCGGCGCACGTCTGTCGGACGGATCGCCTCGTGCGCGTCCTGGACGTTCTGCGCGGCACGCTGCCGCACCGCCCCGGTGCGCACGTATTCCTTGCCGTACTGCTCGGTGATGTAGCGGGCGGCGTCGCCCCGCGCCATGTCGCTGATGCGCGTCGAGTCGGTGCGCATGTACGTGATCAGGCCGGTCGAGCCCTGCTGCCCCAGCTCCACACCCTCGTACAGCTCCTGCGCGATGCTCATGGTGCGCTTCGGCGACATGCGGAGCCGCGTGCTCGCGTCCTGCTGCATCGAGCTCGTGGTGTAGGGCAGTGGCGCGTTGCGCGACGACTCCTTGACCTCGATGGAGCGCACCACAAACGGAGGCGTGCGCTCGGTGACCGCGCCCGTGTCATCGAGGCCGAGCGCAGCGATGACCTCGTCCGCCTCGGCCTGCGTGCCCAGCTCGAGCTTGTCGTGGCCGGCTGCGTCGCCTTCGCGCCTGCCGATGAGGCGCGCCTTGAACGGGTTACTGCCATCCTTGACGAGAACAGCGTCGACCGTCCAGGACTCGACCGGGACGAACGCCTCGATCTCGGCTTCGCGGTCCACCACCAGGCGCACGGCCACCGACTGCACCCGTCCCGCACTCAGTCCGGCGCGCACCTTGCGCCACAGCAATGGCGAGAGCCGGTAGCCGACGAGGCGGTCGATAACGCGGCGCGCCTCCTGCGCCGCCACCAGCGAGCGGTCGATCTTGCGCGGGTGCGCCAGGGCCGCGTCGACGGCCGACTTGGTGATCTCGTGGAAGACGATGCGGTCCGGATTGCGCAGGTTGAGCGCCTCTGCCAGGTGCCACGCGATCGCCTCGCCCTCGCGGTCGGGGTCCGCGGCGAGCAGCGTCGCCTGCGCCTTTCGCGCGGCGGCGCGCAGGTCGCGGATCTGCTTCTCCTTGCCCTTGATGACCTCGTACTGCGGCGTGAAGCCGGCGTCGACATCAACCCCGATCTTCGACTTGGGCAGATCGCGCACGTGGCCCATGGAGGCCAGCACGGTGTAGTCGGAGCCGAGGAAGCGGGAGAGCGTCCGAGCCTTGCTGGGCGATTCGACGATGATCAGGCGGCTAGGCATTCTTCAATGGTGTGGGCGGCGCCCCGGCAAACGTACGCGCGACGAGCCCGCCGGGCAGGGACAGTACCTCCCCCGAGAGCTCCAGTGTGGCCAGGCGGGCAGCCAGCGTGGCCGCGCCGAGCCGCAGATGCTCGCCCAGCGTGTCGGGGTGGACCGGGGTGGCGCCCATGGCGCTGAGTATCTCCGCCAGGGGTGCGCTCAAACCGGCGCGTGACCGTGCCGTTGAAGCTGCGCAGGACGGGGCCTCCGGCCCCGCGCCCAGCTCGGGCACGGCCTCGAACAGGTCCTCAACGCCGAGGAACGGGCGGGCGCCGTCGCGGATCAGCAGGTTGGCGCCCAGGCTCTGCGGCACCGTGATCGAGCCCGGCACCGCCAGCACCTCGCGGCCCAGGTCGGCCGCCCAGCGCGCCGTGCTCAGGGCACCGCTCCGGGCGGTGGCCTCCACGACAACGACAGCCTGCGCCAGCGCGGCGATGAGGCGATTGCGCTTGGGGAAGCGCCCTTTCAGCGGCTGCGTGCCGGGCGCCTCCTCGGTGAGCACGCAACCGGACGCGACGATTCGGTCGCGCAGCTCGCGGTGCCGGACCGGGTAGCACACGTCGATGCCGCAGCCCAGCACGGCCACGGTTGACCCGCCGGCGTCCAGGCATCCCTGGTGGGCCGCGCCGTCGATGCCGAGCGCCATTCCGCTGACCACCTGGACGCCTGCGTCGGCGAGCTCGCCGCCGAGACGCCGCGCCACGGCGAGGCCGGCGAGCGTCGCCCGCCGCGAACCCACCACGGCCACCGCGGGCGTGCGGGGCAGGGCCGATCCCCATATCCAGAGCTCAGCCGGTGGCGCTTCGAGATGCGCCAGCCGGTCCGGCCAGCCTGCGCCGCCCGGGTGGAGCGTCCGTGGCGCGGCCACCGGCGGCTACAGCTCCAGCTCTGCGCGGTGGCTCAGCGCCTCGGCGAGCGCGTCCTCGCCGACGTCGTCGCACCCGGCGAGGTCGGCGATGGTGCGCGCGACGCGGAGCACGCGGAAGAACGCCCGGGCGCTCAGGTGAAGGCGTTCGCCTGACCGGGCCAGGAGCCGGCTCGCCGGCGGGCTCAGGCGGCACGACGCGATCAACCGCACGCCGCCGAGGGCCGCGTTCAGGCGGCGTCCCCGCGCGGCCTGGCGCTCGCGCGCCGCCTCGATGCGGCGGCGAACGGCCTCGGAGGGCTCCTCGTCGGCGCCGTCGAAGATGTCGTCGTACCGCTGCCGCGGCACGCTGACCACAAGGTCGATGCGGTCTTTGATCGGGCCGCTGAGCCGGCTGCGGTACGCGGCGAGCCGGCGCGCGTCGCAGCTGCAGCCGCGCGGGTCCCCCAGGTAGCCGCAGGCGCACGGATTCGACGCGGCCACCAGCATGAAGTCGGCCGGGTACGTGACCGCGGCTCGCGACCGAACCACGGTGACCGCGCGCTCCTCGAGCGGCTGCCGCAGCGCCTCCAGGTGGGCCCGGGGAAACTCGCAGAACTCGTCCAGGAAGAGCACGCCCCGGTGCGCCAGGCTGATCTCACCAGGCTGCGCCAGCCCCGAGCCGCCTCCCACCAGCCCCGCCCGGGAGATACTGTGGTGCGGCGACCGAAAGGGCGGATCCGTGCTGGCGGCCGAGCGCTCGCGCAGCGCGCCTCGCAGCGAGTAGATCGCCGCCACCTCGAGGGCCTGCTCCATCGCCAGCTCGGGCAGGAGCGAGGGCAGGGTCCGCGCAAGCATGGTCTTCCCCGCGCCCGGCGGTCCCGTCAGCAGCAGGTTGTGGCCGCCGGCTGCCGCGATCTCGAGGGCGCGCTTGGCGCGGGCCTGACCGCGCACGGCAGCCAGGTCAGGACCGGCGCGGGCATGACCGTTCGCTCGGCTCGTGGGTGGCGCGGCAGGCAGCGGGGCGTCTCCCCGGAGGTGCTCGACGCACCGCTGCAACGAGGGCGCGCCGAGCACGGTCAGGCCCGCAACGAGTGCCGCTTCCTCGGCGTTGGCCTCCGGCACCACGAGGGTCTGAACTCCATGGGCGCGCAGGCAGCGCGCCATGGGGAGCACGCCGGTGACCGGCCGCAGCGACGCGTCCAGCGCGAGCTCACCGATGAACGCCACACCGTCGAGGCGGATCGCCGGGTCCGCGGCTCGCATCACGGCCACGGCGATGGCGAGGTCGAAGGAGGTTCCCTCCTTGGGCACCTCGGCGGGAGCCAGGTTGACCGTCAGCCGCCGCGAGGGGAAGTCGACCCCGGCGTTGCGGACGGCGGCGCGAACCCGCTCGCGTGCCTCCTGGATGGCCCGGTCGGTCAGGCCCACGATGGTGAAGCTGGGCAGTCCGTTGGCGAGGTCGGCCTCGACGGTCACCGGGACCCCGGTGAGTCCTCGGGTGGCGCAGCTGATGGCCGCCGCAATCACACAGCGCAGTGTATCCCCGCCGCCTCAGCCCAGCACGGGCAATGCGGCCGGCGCGGTTAGAGGAGACGGCGGCGGCGGCGTGCCCTCCGCTGCACGGCCACGACCAGCAACGCCAGGCCGGGGCCCACGGCCGTCGCCGCGGCCGAGCCGGGACGCATCTGGGGCGCGTGGGCCGTCGTGTCGGACGTTGCGCCGCGGACCTGCACCGGACCGATGTTGCCCGCAGCGTCCTCGGCGCGCAGGGCCAGGTAGCCCTTGTTCGCCGAAGCGGGGATGGTGATGGTCTGCAGCGTGCCGGCGGGTGCCGGGGCAGTGGTCACCGGGATCGGGGTCGCCTGCGCCAGGGTCGCCTGGGTGATCGGCTTCGACGAGGTGAACAGGTCGTACTTCGCGGCGGTGCCGCAGCGCCAGTCGTTGCCCGGGGCGGTGAAGGTCAGCACATCGTTGGATCCCACGCGCGAGACGCGCAGGTCGGTGATCGCGGAGGGCGGCCGCGTGTCCTCGCCGTACAGCCCGTCGTTGCGGTCGTTCTGGTGCCAGTGCCAGGCCTCGCTGTTGCCGCTGCAGGTGCCCCCGGAGGTGGTCCAGATGAAGAGGTTGCCCTCGCGCGTGGCTGCTGCCACCTCGGTCCCGCCGTTGCCGAGCACGTCGCCCACCGCGGGAGTGAACACGGTCCAGCCGCCGGTCCACTTGGGGAAGCCAGCCGCGGGCTGCCCGGTGACGCCGTCGAAGGCCATCACGGCCCCGGAGTCGGCCGGCACGATCACGTCTGGCACGCCGTCACCGGTCAGGTCGGCGATGGCCGGCGCCCCGAAGAAGGCGAGCCCCTGGATGTAGTGGCTGTACGTGGCCAGCGAGGCTCCGGTGGTCGGGTCCCAGCCGCCGATGCCGTTGTCGACGCGGATCCCGAAGCCGGGGGTCTGCGTGATGCCGAGGAACACATCGCCTGCCGAGGAGCCCATCTGGAAGGCCTGCGGCACCGGCGAGTTGGGCAGCACCTTCCCCAGCGTGGCCGAGGTGGTGAACTGCACCAGCGCGCAGGGCCCGGGGAAGACCGGGGGGACGCTCCCCGGGCTGGGGCAGGCTGCGCCCGCGGGGGCGGCGGGGATCGTCGTCGGCGCGAAGGCGCCGGAGACCGACGCGGACTTGAGGTCCACCCGCACCGGGAGGAACAGGTTCGCGTTGACGATGGCCTGCGGCCCCTTCACCGGGTCCGTGTACACGGCCGGCGACTCCGTGCCCTGGGTCACGAAGTCCTGGGCCACGCCGTAGCCCTGGATCAGGCCGGGGATCTTCACCGGGTAGCCGGCGAGCAGCGCGCCACCCGGCGCGGCAGTGCCGCGGCCGTCATAGGCCATTAGGAATGCCTGCACGCCGGCGCCCGACGGACCGGGCCCGAGGATCGTGTCGTCCAGGCCGAGGACCACGTCAGGGATGCCATCGCCGTTGATGTCAACGATCGCCGGCGTGGTCACCACCTTCGAGTCGTGCGTCTGCTGCGACCCTGAAGGCACGGTGCCGGCTGGAAGCAGCGTGCTCACGGGCCAGCCGGGCACCGGCGTGCCATTCGGCCGCCAGGCGTGGAGCTGGTTGTCGCCGGCCGCCTGCACGATGTCGAGCTCGGCACTGCCGGGCACCAGGTGAGCGAGCACCGGCGACGCAGCGGTGTAGTTCTCCGGGCTGAAGCTGTACGGCGTGTCCGGCGGCGGCACCGACAGGCCGAAGTCCGCGGGCGCTCCGTCGAGCACCGGGAACCCCTTGAGCAGGGCGCCGGTGCCGTCCCAGGCGTAGGTGTAGCCGGACGCCGTGCTGATGATGATGTCAAGCGCGCCGCTGTGGGTCAGGTCGCCCACCGCCGCCGTGCTGAAGATCGGGTCACGCGGACGCGGCACGAGGCCGCGCGACCAAGCCGGGTCGCGCAGGTAGTTGACGCCGCCGTTGTGCCCGGCGGCGCTGGTCATGCCCGGTGCGGGCCCCGTGTGCACCGGGAATCCCGGCGCCTCGGTGCCGTCGAGCCGGAACGCGTGCACGGTGCCGTCGGACGTGGGCTGGATGGTGTCCAGCCACCCGCGTCCCTCGATGTCCGCCATCGTGGGCGATGCGTCGCCGGAGCTGCCCAGGCTGAGCGGAACGCCTGTGAGGAGGGTGGGGTCGTGGTGCAGGTGGAAGGCGCGCCGGTCCTCACCCATCGCCCACGCGTCGCTTTTGTCATTGTTGGCAAAAACTTGCACGCGCACGCTGATGTCGTACTGCTCGATCGAGAGCCGAGTGTTCGGGTCGACGCTGTACGCGGCGTTCCAGAATGACGCGGGGATCTGGCTCACCGGGATGACTCCCGACACCGTCGCCGCCGACGTGCCCGCGCCACTCGCGAATGTGGTCCACGCGCTGTCCGCCGGCTGCGGACCGAGCCCGTACTGCAGCTGCCACGTGTAGCTGCTCGCGCGGCGCGCCGCCACAGCCGCGGTCACCCGCACGGCGGGTTGGTGCGTCGGGTCGACCTCCTGGTACCACGCCGGCGAGTCGATCGACGCTGTGGGCGGGATGTGGTTGGAGTCGATGAGCGTGGCCGCCGTCAGGAGATTGGGCCTGCCGTAGCCGTACTGGATGTTCCACGACGTCGCCGCCGGCCCGGTGAAGCACGGCTCCGCGGCCGGGCACGGCGCGCTGATGGGGCTCGACGCGGCTCGCACGATCTGCTTCACCTCGTCCGCGCTCGCGGGCAGCACGGCGATCTCGCCGCGCGCCGCGGCGTACTTCAGCTCCGAGACCGTCAGCGCCGCCACGCCGGCGACAGTGGGCGTGCCCGTCGAGGTCGAGCCATCGTTGTTGGGCACCGAGAACAGCGCGTGCGGTCCATACGAGGTCAGTGACGACCGGGAGCGGAACGTGGTGTTGCTCAGCACCCACGCGCAGTAAGGCCCGGGACATGTGGCGCCGGTCCGCGTCGAGTGGTCGCCGGTGATCGAGTTTCCGGGCCACACGTGCGCGTAGTACATGCCGTCGGTGTGGTCCGCTGACTCGAAGTCGTTGCTGGCCCACACCACCACCGAGCCCTTCGACCACGCGTAGTTGATCGCCGCCTGCACCGTCTGGTTCAGGCCCAGCGACGCATCGGTCACGTCGAGCACGTTCACCCCTGCGTTGGCCGCGTACACGATCGCCTCGGCCACGCGGTCGGGCCGGTCGATCGCTTCATCGCCGGCCTTGATGGGGATGTAGCGGCAGAGGGGGCACATGCCGATGCCCAT
Organism: Candidatus Dormiibacterota bacterium; assembly: GCA_019245575.1. GTDB lineage: Bacteria > Chloroflexota > Dormibacteria > Aeolococcales > Aeolococcaceae > JAFARE01. Next base: position 85,127 of record JAFARE010000002.1, read on the forward strand.
GAAGCTGTTGTTCCCCTCCCCCACCAGCTGCGACGACTCGCCGTCGAAGTGCTCGTAGACGCTCTGCTCGGTCTGCGGGTCGTTGTTGTCGCGGTTGAAGTTCCAGCCGTTGATGTCGTTGGGATAGCCGTTGCCGTCGTTGTCGAACTTGCCGTTGGGGGGGCAGCCCGCCGTGCCGATCACGTGGTTGGTGATCTGGCAGTGGCCGAACGCGACGATCAGGTCCTCGGGCGTGATGTCGGTGGGGGCATAGCCGGCGCCGTTGGCCGTACCCGCGCCGGAGCACACGTGGTGCACGAACGGCCCACCCGCCGGCGACTTGGGCTGCGACGCGACAGCCGCAAGCACACGCGGGTCGTTGGCGTAGTCCTCGACGTTCACCACCCCGTCGTCGTTGAGGTCGTAGGGGTTGTTGTTGGCGAACACCTGACCCGCCCCGATCAGCTGCGGCTTGGTGAAGCCGCTGGCGAACTCCGGGTAGGGGAGCTCGCCCGTGTTGAGGGCGGCGCGGTCCTTGAGCTCGCAGCTGGTGGGAATGCGCCAGTTGACCCCGCCCTCCATGTACGCCACCACCACGTC
>JAFARE010000045.1 GCA_019245575.1 Candidatus Dormiibacterota bacterium
TCGGCGCACATCGCGGCCCAGGAGCTCGACGCGAAACGCGTCCACCTGGTCGACACGGAGAGCGCCAGCGCCGGGATCCAGCTGCTGGTGCGCGCCGCGCTCGACGACGTCAACGCAGGTCTGGACGCCGCCACCGTGGCTGCGCGCGCCACGGAGCGCCGCGCTCGCGTGACCATCTACGTGCTGCTCGACACACTGACCTACCTGCAGCGCGGCGGCCGCATCGGGCGCGCCCAGGCGCTGCTCGGCTCGCTGCTCAGCGTCAAGCCGCTGCTCACCGTGATCGACGGCGAGGTGGCGCCCCAGGCCCGCATGCGCAGCCGGCGCCAGGGGCTCGAGAAGATCGTCGAGCTGCTCCGCGAACGGCTGCCCGTGCGCTCGCTGGCGGCGTTCCACTGCGGGGCCCCGGAGCTGCTGCCGCTCCTGCAAGCCCAGCTCAAGCAGCTCGGCGCCGGGGTCGACATCATCACGGGACAGGTCGGACCGGTGGTCGGCACCTACACCGGGCCGGGCGGCGTCGGGATCGCCGCGCTCGGGGCTGACTGAAAGGGACGCGACCTCCACGGGTCCTGCCGCCTCAGGGTGGCCCCCCGCCGCCGCTCCCCGGAACTCGCGGCGTCGGGCTCCGCCCCATCGGCGGCACCCGTGGAGGTCGCCCTTTCATCATCGCGGCATGACCGCGACCACCACGGCGCCGCCCGGCTTCGGTGTCGACACACCGGTGAGCCGGATCACGGGTGTCGGCCCCAAGCAGCTCGAGCGGCTGGAGCGGCTCGGCATCACGACGGTGCGCGACCTGCTGTTCCACCTGCCGCGGCGGTACGACGACACCCGCGAGCTGGTGGGACTCGCGCAGCTGCGCCCGGGCGACACGCAGACGGCGCGCGTGAGGGTGCGCAGCTCCATGAAGCGGCGCACGCCGAAGAAGGGGATCAACATCGTCGAGGCGTCGCTGGAGGACGAGGGCGACATCGTCACCGCCGTCTGGTTCAACCTCAAGTTCATCCCGCGACCGCTGCAGACGGGCAGCGAGATCATCGTCAGCGGACCGGTGAAGTGGTCAAACGGCGGCCTGGAGTTCGTCAACCCGAAGTACGAGTACGCGCGCGACGAGCAGCACCACGTCGGCACCGTCGCGCCGGTGTACTCGGTCACGGAGGGGCTGACGTCGAAGCAGCTGCGCGACTGGGTCGAGCCGCTGCTCACTCTCGCGAGCGCCGTTCCGGATGCGATCCCCGACCAGGTCCGTGGCGAGGAGCGGCTGATGCCGCTGGCGTCGGCGCTGCGCCAGGTGCACTTCCCCGCGACGCCCCAGGAAGGAGACGTGGCCCGCGAGCGCATCGCCTTCGAAGAGCTGTTCCTCCTGCAGCTCGCAGCCGAGCGCGCTCGGCGCCGGCGACAGAGCGGCCGTGGGGTCGTCGTGCCCTACGACGTCGAGGTCGCGAGGGCGTTCGTCGCCTCGTTGCCGTTCAAGCTGACCGACGGTCAGCGGGTCGCGGCGCACGAGATATTGACCGATATGGCAGCAACTGGCCCGATGAACCGGCTGTTGCAGGGAGATGTGGGCAGCGGCAAGACCGTCGTTGCAGCCATGGCGGCGCTGATGGCGCACCGCGCCGGGCTGCAGGCCGCGGTCATGGCGCCGACGGAGATCCTGGCGCGCCAGCACGCGGCGACGCTCGACCGCCTCCTCACCCCGCACGGGCTGCCGCCGCGGCTCCTGGTGGGCAGCACCGGCGCGCGCGCACGGCGCGAGGTGATCGACGCGCTGGCGTCCGGTCACGACGCGCTGATCGTGGGGACGCACGCGCTCATCGAGGACGACGTCGCCATGGAGAACCTGGGCCTCGCCGTCGTCGACGAGCAGCATCGCTTCGGTGTGGCGCAGCGGCAGAAGCTGCGCCAGAAGTCGGGCGCCATGCCCAACTTCCTGGCCATGACGGCGACGCCGATCCCACGCTCGCTGGCGCTGACTGTGTACGGCGACGTCGACATCAGCGAGCTGCGTGAGATGCCGCCCGGCCGCATGCCGGTGGACACACGCGTTGTGCCGCCGGCCGAGCGCGCCGTCGCGTATGAGTTCGTGCGTGCTCAGGTGGCGGCCGGCAGGCAGGCCTTCGTCATCTGCCCGCTCATCGAGGAATCGGACAAGCTTGGCGTCAAGAGCGCAACCGCGGAGTACGAGCGGTTGCGGCGCGACGTGTTCCCGGATCTCCGCGTCGAGCTCTTGCATGGGCGCATGCCCTCCCGGGAGAAGGAGGCGCGCATGGCCCGCTTCGTCGAGGGTGACGCCGACCTGCTCGTGTCCACCAGCGTGGTGGAGGTGGGCGTCGACGTTCCCAACGCCACCGTCATGATGATCGAGGGCGCCGAGCGCTTCGGTCTGGCGCAGCTGCACCAGTTTCGTGGCCGCGTCGGCCGCGGCGAGCACCGTTCCCACTGCCTGCTCTTCGAGGGCGGGATCGATGAGGACGGCTCCCGCCGCCTGGAGGCGGTGGCGCACACGCAGAGCGGCTTCGACCTCGCCGACCTCGACCTCCGTCTGCGCGGTCCGGGCGATGTTGTGGGCATGCGTCAGCACGGTCTTCCCGAGATGCAGGCCGCCGACCTGCTCGACGTCGCACTGCAGCAGCGCGCCCGCGAAGCCGCGCGACGCTGGCTCGATCGCGACCCCGACCTGAAGCAGTACGCGCCGCTGAGCGAGGCGATGCAGGCCTATCGCGGCGTGTTCGACCTGGATTGAGCCGCGTGGCGGCGCCGGCGCGGACGCGCATCACCGCGGGCGATTGGCGCGGCCGTCTGATCGACACCCCGCGTGGCCTCGGTGTGCGGCCCACGCGCTCGATGGTGCGCGAGGCCCTGTTCAACGTTCTCGGCGATCGTGTTGTCGGCGCATCCTGCATCGACCTGTACGCGGGCGCCGGCACGCTGGGCTTCGAGGCGCTCTCTCGGGGAGCGGCCCGGGTCACATTCGTTGACCGCGACCGCGCCGCCCTGGCTGCGATCTCCGCGACCGCGGGGCGCCTCGGTTGCAGCGAGCGCTGCGCCCTTGTGCGGGGCGACGCGCTCGCATGGGTGCGGCGCACCCCCGAGTCGGCGGCCACGGCCGGTGTCTGCTTCGTCGACGCCCCCTATCGCGACGCGGGGTTGGACCGCGTCCTCGAGGAGCTGGGGCAGTCCCCGCCGGCGCTGGTTGTGTGCGAACATCACCACGAACGGCGCCTGCCCACACGCATCGGCGGGCTGGCGCTCGTGCGCGACGTCCGTCACGGCATCAACACACTCAGCTTCTTGCAACGCATCAGCAGCGACGCACCGGAGCCCCACTGAACGTGCGTACCGCCGTGTATCCGGGAAGCTTCGACCCAGTCACGTTCGGTCACCTCGACATCCTCGACCGCGCGATCCCAATCTTCGACCGCGTCATCGTCGGGGTGCTGGCCAACCCGTCGAAGGAACCGCTGTTCACCGTGCAGGAGCGCATCGAGCTGTTGCGGACGGTGATCGAGGGCAAGGCCAACGTCGAGGTGACGTCGTTCGACGGCCTCACCGTTGATTTCGCGCAGGCGGCGGGAGCGATCGCCATCGTGCGCGGTCTGCGCGTGCTCAGCGACTTCGAGTCGGAGTTCCAGATGGCGCTGATGAACCGGCGCCTCAATCCGTCGGTGAACACCGTCTTCCTGATGACGTCGTTCTCCAACGTCTTCGTGTCCTCGTCGATCATCAAGGAGGTGTGCCGCCTGGGTGGCGACGTCAGCGAGGCGGTCCCGCCGGCGAGCGTCGATGCGATGCGACGCAAGTTCGGCCTGGAGCAGCGATCGTGAGCGAGCAGCCCGGCAGTGACCTCACCGCGCTCGACATCGTCGACGAGCTCGAGGGCCTGGTCACGGGCGCGCGGCGCGTGCCCCTGAGCGCGAACGTCATCGTCAACGAGGACGAGACGATCGAGCTCATCGATCGGCTGCGGCTTGGTCTTCCCGAGGAGCTGACCCAGGCGCGCCACACACTGGAGGACCGCGCGCGCATCGTCGCGGCGGCGGAGCAGGAGGCCGATCAGATCCTCACGCGTGCCGAGCAGGAGGCGCAGCGAGTGCAGAGCGAGTCCGAGCAGCGTGCCGCCGCGCTCGTTACCGACCACGCGATCACGCAGCAGGCGCATGCGCGCGGTGCGGAGCTGATCGCCCAGGCCGAGGAGCAGGCGGCCTCGATCCGCGCCGAGGCCGACGCATACGCCCGCGACGTGATGACCCAGCTGGAGGACCAGCTGATGCGCGCTGTGGCAACGGTGCGCAAGGGCATTGAGACGCTGCCCGCTCCGGCGGCGGCGCGCCGGCGGCGCAAGGAGCCCCGGCGCGACTGAGCCGGGCCGCACCACCGTCGCGGGTATACTGCTCGCAACTCGCGGACTGCGCCCGACGGCTGCGTCCCGCATTCGGAGATTCGATGCCTCTTCCCAAACAACGCGTTTCAAAGCGCCGCCGCGACTTTCGCCGCGCGCACCACGCGCTGACATTGCCCACACTCGTGCCCTGCCCGCAGTGCCGCCAGCCTCGACCGCCGCACCGCGTCTGTCCCAACTGCGGGCACTACAACGGGCGCGAGGTCATCGTCACCGAGTAAGCGCGCTGTCCCTCGCACTCTGCTTTCCAGGGCAGGGGAGCCAGGCGGCCGGCATGGCGGACGGGCTGCTCGACGGCGACGTGCCGCAACGCATGCTCCAGGCCGCCGCTGCCGCGGGTCTCGATCTCGAGCAGGCCCTGCACGGTGACGACGATGCGCTCCGCCCCACCGACGTCGCCCAGCCGGCGCTGCTGTTCGTCGAATGCGCGATTCACGCGCGGCTGCCGCGCGCGCTCGCCGTGGTCGCGGTTGCCGGACACAGCGTGGGCGAGTACGCGGCGTGCGTCGCGGCGGGCGCGCTCGCTCCCGAGGATGCGATGACCGCGGTCGTGGCGCGCGGCCGCGCCATGGCAGCGATGCGCGAGGGCACGATGTGCGCGCTGCTGGGACTCGATGCCGGCGCTGCCCAGGAGGTGTGCGCGCACGTGCGCGACCGGTCCGGGGAGGTCGTCGTCGTGGCGAACCTCAACGCGCCCGGGCAGGTCGTGATCAGCGGCTCGCGCGCCGGCATCGAGGCCGCGACCGCGCTTGCGAAGAAGCGCGGGGCGCGGCGCGCGGTGGCGCTGAATGTGAGCGGCGCGTTCCACTCGCCGTTGATGGCGGCCGCCGCGAAGCAGTTCGAGTCGGTGCTTGACGGATTGCCGTTGCGCGACCCTGTTATCCCCGTCGTCTGCAACGTCGATGCCTCGCCCGCGCGCGACGCAGCCACGCTGCGTGACCGCCTCCGCCGCCAGCTCACGTCGCCCGTGCGCTGGTCCGAAACCGTGGAGTGCCTCGTTGCGATGGGCACGACAACGCTGGTCGAGGTCGGACCGGGAGCGGTGCTCACGGGACTCGCGAAGCGCATCACACCTGATGTCACCGCGCTCGCCGTCCACTCGGCAGACGAGGCAGCCACTGCGGTGGCGGAAGCACAGCCGTGAGTGACCGCGTGCTCGCCGGCCAGGTGGCGCTGGTGACGGGCGCATCTCGCGGCATCGGACGCGCCACTGCGATCGCGCTTGCGGGCGCGGGCGCGGACGTCGCGATCGGCTGCAGCACGGCGGGCGAAGCGGCGGAGTCGACGGCGGCGGCGGTGCGCGACCAGAGCGTGCGCTGCACCGTGATCGCAGCCGACCTCGCCCAGCCGTCCGCGGCCCGCGAGCTGGTGGACCGCACGGTCGCGGAGCTCGGCGGCATCGACATCGTGGTGAACAACGCGGGCATCACGAGGGACAACCTGGCGCTGCGCATGAGCGACGAGGACTGGGCCGCGGTCATCGCCGTCGACCTCACCGCCGCGTTCCAGGTGTGTCGCGCGGCGCTGCGGCCGATGCTGCGCAAGCGCTACGGGCGCATCGTCAACGTCTCCAGCGTCTCGGGCGTCATCGGCAACGCCGGCCAGGCGAACTACGCGGCCGCGAAAGCGGGCCTCATCGGGCTGACGAAGTCGCTGGCACGCGAGGTCGCGACTCGCGACATCACCGTCAACGCCGTCGCGCCCGGTTTCATCGAGACGGACATGACCGCCGCCATCTCGCAGCAGGCGCGCGCAGCGGCGGTGGCCGCCGTGCCGCTGGGACGGATGGGCACGGCGGACGAGGTGGCGGCGTGCGTCGCCTTCCTGGCCTCACCGCAGGCGTCATACATCACCGGCCACGTGCTGCTCGTCGACGGCGGTCTCGGAGCCTGACCATAGAATCTTCCGCAGCCGTGCCCGAACCCACCCCCGAACCCACGGCCGAGCCGCCGATCGTCGACGGCGCGTCCGGGCGGTATGCGTGGCGACCCCCCGATGCCGACGCTAATGTTTCGGGTCGGACAGAATCGCCGGACCGCGAAGAGCGACCGGCAGCCCCGCGGCGCCGCGCCGCACGGCCTCAGCCCACATCAGCAGCTCCCCCGGAAACAGAAGGACAGACGGATGCCAGACTTCAGCTACGACAGGTTCAAGGCGATCGTGGTGGATCAGCTCGGCGTCGAGCCGGAACAGGTGACGCCGGAGGCCTCGTTCGTCGAGGATCTGAACGCGGACTCGCTCGACCTGGTCGAGCTGATCATGGCGTTCGAGGAGGAGTATCAGATGGAGATCTCCGACGAGGACGCCGAGAAGATCGGAACGGTGGGGCAGGCCTGGGACTACATCCAGGAGAAGGTAGGGGCGACGAGCTAGCGAACGGGGAAAAGGCTCCCCCCTCGCGAACCACCGCAAGGACACCGAAGCGGACCCAATCAGCGAAGGCTGGTCAAGCTCCGCCTTCGAGCAACCCCCAACCCGCTGCCAGCTCCGGCGACGTGAAGTCGCCTCCGCTCACGATTCCCCTGTCGAAGGAGGAGCAGGAGCGGCTCGACGCGCTGCAGAAGCGCATCGACGTCCGCTTCCGCCGGCCCGAGCTGCTGCGCGAGGCCATGACGCACGCGTCCTGGAACAACGAGCGCGGCGAGCCGAGCGGGCCGGGACGGGACAACGAGCGCCTCGAATACCTGGGCGACGCCGTACTGGAGCTGGTGGTCGGCGAGTATCTCTTCCGCCGATTTCCCACGTACAACGAGGGGCAGCTGACCCAGCTGCGGGCCGCGCTGGTGAACACCACATCCTTGGCGCGCCTGGCGGATCGCCTCGAGCTGGGCGAGACGCTGCTGCTCGGCCGCGGTGCCGTCAAGACCGGCGGCCGTCACCTGCCCTCGCTGCTGGCCAACGCCTTCGAGGCGATGATCGGGGCGATCTTCCTTGACCAGGGCTACCGCAGCGCCACGCGCGTGTTCCTGCAGAACATCGGCGACCTGGCCGAGTGGAGCGACGAGAACTTCAAGGGCAGGCTGCAGGAGGCGTCGCAGGAGGCGAGCGGCGACACACCCCGCTACCGCGTCGTCGCCAGCGGCGGGCCGGGCCATCGCCGGGAGTACACGGCCGAGGTGCTGGTCGCCGACCGCGTCGCGGGCAGCGGGCGTGGACCCACCAAGCAGGCCGCGGAGCAGTCGGCGGCGCAGGACGCCCTGCAGCGTCTGGCCGCGTCCAAGCCGGGCGCGGCAGCAGCCGCCGCGGGGGCGGCACGCGAAGCGGCCAGGGGCGCTGCCGCCGAGCCCGCACGCGTGCGCCGGCGTGTGGCCGAGGTGGCTGCCGACCGCGGTGCCAGCTCCGTCACGGCACAGCCGCAGGGGGTCATGCCCGCGCGGGCCCGGCGCGGGCTGCTGTCCGCGCTGCGCTCCGCCGCAGAGGCGCTCGTCGGCCGGCTCACCCCCGAGACTCCGCCGCCGCCGGCGCCGCCGCCCCCTGCGCGCAAGCGCTCGCGACGCGGCCGGCGCGGGGGCCGGGGCCGCAACCGGCCGGCCAACCCCTCGGGCCCGAGCGCGTGAGCCCAAGATGTGGTGGCGATTGTGTCCGGGCGCCCCAACATGTTGACGTGAACCGAGGCCCGGCCGGAGAATCGCCCGGATGAGGCTGCGCCGGCTGACCATCGCCGGGTTCAAGACGTTCGCCTCCCGTTCGGAGATCGGCTTCGACCGGGGCATCACGGCGATCGTCGGTCCCAACGGCAGCGGCAAGAGCAACCTCGTCGACGCCCTGCGCTGGGCGCTCGGCGAGACCAACGCCCGCGAGCTGCGCGGCCAGCGCATGGACGAAGTGGTCTATGCGGGCGGGGGAAAGCGGCCCCGCCTCGGGGTTGCCGAGGTGCACCTGGTCATCGACAACGACGAGGGCCGCCTGCCGGTGGCGGATCCCGAGGTGCAGCTGAGCCGGCGCGTGGTGCGGGGGGCGGCTGACACCGAGTACCGCCTCAACGGCGAGCGCGCCCGGTTGCGGGACATCGAGAACCTGCTCGGCGCCACCGGGCTGACCCAGAACGGCTACGCCGTCGTGGCGCAGAACGACATCGACGCGATCATCGAGGCGACGCCGACCCAGCGCCGCGCCCTGGTGGAGCAGGCAGCCGGGGTGCGCGCCTGGCGCGCGGCCTGCGAGGAGGCCGGCCGCCGGGTGTCCCAGGCCGAGCAGGTCGTGCTCCGCATCGAGGATCTGCTCGCCGACGCCGAGCCCAGGCTGGCAGAGCTCGCACTCCAGGCCGAGGCGGCGCTGGCTCAACGCGAGCTCGCCGAGCGGCTGGCGCAGCTGCGCGGCAGCCTCGCTCGCGAGGAATGGCGGGCGGCGCGGGGCCGCCTCAAGCAGGCGCAGCGCCGCCTGGAGCAGTCGCAGTCGCGGTGGGAGGCGGCCATGGAGGCCGAGGCCGAGTTCGCCGCGCGTGCCCAGGCGGCGCGGGCCCGGCTCGAGTCGCTCCGCCGCGAACGCGACGCGGCCCGCCACGACCTGGAGACGGCGCGCGTGGCGGCCGAGCGTGCCGGGGCTGACGCGCGGCAGTGGCATGAGCGGCTCAGGGCGGCGGTCCTGCGCCGCGGCATGGCCCGGCGCGAGGAGACGGCTGCGGCCGGCGATGCCGCTGTCGCCGCGGCGGCTGCCGCCCGCTCGGGCCCCGCGGCGTCCGGCGACGCAGCGGGGGTGGAGCGGGTGCGCGAACGCTGCGAGCGGCTCCGCGCCGATGAGGCGGCCGCTGCGGGCGAGCTCGACCGTGCCGAGGAGGCACTGCGCAGCGCCGGCGCGGCCGTGGCCGCAGCGCTGGGCGCGCAGCGAGAGGCTGAAGCAGCACTCCGCGAAGCGAGGCTTCACCTGGAGCTCGTCCGCGGCGCCGCACCGGGCAGCGATGCTGACGTCGCCGCGGCCGCTAGCGGAGCGGAGGCCGCAGGGGCGGCGCTTCGCGATGCCGAGGCCCGCGCGGCTGCGGCAGCTGAAGCCGTGCAGGCCGGCGACGCAGAGCTGGTGCGCGCCCAGGAGGCCGCGGAAGCCGCCTGGGAGGAGGTCAACGCCGCCGAGGAGCAGAGCGCCGAGGCCTCGCGCGCCGCCCGCGAGCGGCTCGCCGCGGCAGCCGAGGCGCACGGCCGGCTCACTGGTGCGCTGGGCGGTGATGGTGGAGTCTCCCGCGCCGTCGCGCGCGGCGCCCTCAGGGCCACGCGGCTCGCCGAGTGTGTGTCGGTGCGGGATCCGCGTGACGCTGCCGCGGTGGCCGCGGCCCTGGAGGGTCACGAAGCCGCGTGGGTGGTGCCATCCGCGGACGAGGCCGCCGCGTTCCTGGAGGCACACGGGCCCCGTGAGGAGCTGCTCGACGGAGACGGCGCCGGCAGCCGGCGCCCTGTGGCCGGCCGGTACGCCATGGACGCGATCGACGTGCTTCCCGAAGCGGCGGCCGCCGTCGCCCGGCTGCTGGAAGGCGTCGCCCTGGTGGACAACCCTGATGAGGCGCGCACCGCCGTCCAGGGCGGCGCCCGCCTTGCGGTCCTTCCCGACGGCCGGGTCTTCGCGGCGCACCGGGTGCGCGGCGGGAGCCCGGGCCAGGCGATCACGTTCGCCGGCGACGACCGGGAGGCGCAGCGCGCGCTGGCCGAGGCACTGGCGGCGGAGGCCGCCGCAATCGCCGCCGCCGCGGGAGCGCGGGAGCGCCTCAACCGAGTGGAGGAGGCGGTGACGGCCGCGGCGACGAGCGCCCAGCGCCTCAGGGCTGAGGCTGCCGCGGCCGCAGCCACGCTTGCGGGGCGGCGCGGAGAGGTGGACGCCGCGGAGCGACGCCGCGACGGCGCCACCACCGCCAGGGAGGCACGCGAGAAGGAGGAGGCCGCCGCCGCCGCTGCCGAGGCGCGGGCTGAAGAGCGCGTCGGCGAGGCCTTCGCGGAGCTCGAGCGCGTCCGCAGGGAGGCAGGCGCTGCGGAGGCCGAGGTGGAGCATCGCCGGGCCGACCGTGCCGCCGCGGAGGCGGCCGCGCAGCAGGGCGCGCTCGAGCTGGCCCGCGCCGAGGGCGCTCTGGCCGAGGCGGCTGCGCGGCGCGAGGAGCTGGAGCAGGCGGTCCGCCTGGCGCAGGGGCGCCGCGAGACTGCCCGGGCCACGATGGCGGACGCGGAGGGTGATGCGGTGCTTGCGCTGGCGCTCGGCCACGAGGCCCGGCAGCGGATGGCCGCTGCGGCGGAGGCGGTGGCGTCGGCGCAGCAGGCAGCGGGCGAGCTGGCCTCTCCGCTGGACGACGTCGAGCGAGTCCTCGTGTCGCTCGAGGCCGAGCACGCGGAGGTGGCGGTGAGCCTCGCCCGGGCCGAGGATGAGCGCGCCGCTGCGCTCGCCGAGGTGGCCCAGGCGGAAGCCGAGCTGACACGGCTCACCGAGGCTGCCCGAGAGGAGGCGGACGACGACAGCGCGGACTGGGATCCCGCCGTCGCTGAGCGAGCCGAGCGCGAGATCGTCCGGCTGGAGCGGCGCATAGCCTCCCTGGGGCCGGTCAACGCCCTGGCGCCGGCGCAGCACGAGGTGCTGCAACAGCGCGTGACAGCCTGGCGCGATCACCACGACGACCTGGACGGCGCCTGCCGGGACGTGCACACCATCGCCCGGCGCCTGGCCGCCGAGCTGGAGCGCAGGTTCGACACCGTGTTCGAGGCGGTGTCGGCGCAGTTCCAGGCGGTGTTCGCCGAGCTCTTCCCCGGCGGCCGGGCGACGCTCCGCCTGGAGGAGAGCGTCGTCGACGCGGACGAGGAGATCGCCGAGGACGTCGCGGAGCGCCGACCCGGCGTCGAGATCCTGGCCCAGCCGCCGGGCAAGCGCCTCGGCCCGCTGCGCCTCCTCAGCGGCGGCGAGCGGGCCCTCACCGCGCTCGCGGTGGTGCTCGCGCTGCAGCAGGTGAACCCGAGCCCCTTCTATGTGTTCGACGAGGTCGACGCTGCGCTCGACGACAGCAACGTGCTGCGCTTCACCCGGCTGCTGCGCCGTCTCGCCGCGGAGCAGCAGTTCATCGTGGTGACGCACAACCACATCACCATGGCCGCGGCCGATGTCCTCTGGGGCGTGACCATCGACTCCGACGGTGTCTCGACGGTGATCGGCGTGCGCTTTAACGCTGAGTCGTCGGCGCCGGCGACTGTGACCGGACTGCAACGCATTCCCACACGCGCTGTGCGGTGATCATTCCATCGCAAAGCACATGGAGAGAGCCGACGAGCTCGTAGCCGAGCCGCGCCGCGCCGCGTGGTGGCGGCGCATGGCATCGCGTCTGGCGCGCGCGTCGCGCGCATTTGGGGAGCAGCTGCGCCGGATCGTGTCTCGCAGCAGCGTCGACGAGGCGTTCTTCGACGACGTCTTCGAGCTGCTGGTCAGCGCGGATTGCGGCGTCGACGTCGCGGAGCGGCTGGTTGCCTCCCTGCGCGAAGCGGTGCGGCGGGAACACCCCGCTGATGCCGCCGCCGCGCTGGCGCTGCTCAAGGCAGAGATGGCCGCGATGCTAGCCGGCCGCGACCGCCGGCTCAACATCGGAGCGCGCCCGAGCGTCCTGCTGCTGGTGGGGGTCAACGGGAGCGGCAAGACGACGACCATCGGCAAGCTGGCCGCGCGCCTGCGGGAGAGCGGCCGCATCGTCCTGGTGGCGGCGGCCGACACGTACCGCGCCGCAGCCATCGACCAGCTGCGCGTGTGGGCCGACCGGTCGGGCGCCGCGGTCGTGGCGCACCAGCCCGGCGGCGACCCGGGCGCCGTGGTGTATGACGCAGTGCAGGCGGCGCTCGCGCGGCAGGCTGACTGCGTGCTGGTGGACACCGCCGGCCGGCTGCACACCAAGGTGAACCTGATGGCGGAGCTGGCCAAGGTGCGGCGCGTGGTGGAGCGCCTCATCCCCGAGGCCCCCCACGAGACGCTGCTGGTGCTGGAGGCGCCGACCGGGATGAACGCGATCGCGCAAGCCCGGGCCTTCCACGAGGCGATGCGTCTCACGGGGTTGGTGCTCACCAAGCTCGACGGCACCGCGCGGGGCGGGACCGTCATCGCCATCGAGCAGGAGCTGGAGGTGCCGGTGAAGCTGGTCGGTCTCGGCGAAGGCATCGACGACCTCAACGTCTTCGACCCGGAGGCCTACATCGAGGCGCTGTTCGAGGGCCTGGGCTCGGTATAGTGTCAAGGCTTTGTCCTTGACAACAAGCGATGCCCGCCACGCGGCGCGCGGCGCGCACCAGCGCCTCCTCGACGTCTACGGGCCGCTGCTGACCGCGCACCAGCGCGAGGCCTGCCGCCTGTACCTGGACGAGGACTGGTCCTTCGCCGAGCTGGCGGAGCAGTTGGGCTGCTCCCGCAGCGGCGCCCACGACCTGGTGCGCCGGGGGCTGGCGCAGCTGGAGCACCTCGAGCAGCGGCTGGGGCACGCCGCCGAGCTCAGCCGCCGGGACGCGCTCGAGGCCGAGCTCTGGAGCCGCCTGCGCAGCAACGGGGAGCGCCTGCGCTGATGTTCGACTCCCTGACCGACCGGCTCAGTGCGGCGCTCAAGCGATTCAGCGGCCGGGGACGGCTGAGCAAGGAGGACGTCGAAGCCGGGCTTCGTGAGGTGCGCGTGGCGCTGCTCGAGGCCGACGTCAACTTCCGCGTGGCCCGCGCGTTCGTCGACCGCGTGCGCGAGCGGGCGGTGGGCAGCGACGTGCTCGAGTCGCTCACGCCGGGGCAGCAGATCGTGAAGATCGTCGACGAGGAGCTCACCGCGCTGCTCGGCGGCGAGACGCGCCGGATCCGGTATCAGCCGCAGCCGCCCACCGTCGTCATGCTGATCGGTCTCCAGGGAAGCGGCAAGACGACCACCGCGGCGAAGCTCGCCCTGGCCATCCGCCGCGAGGGCCACCGGCCGGCGCTGGTCGCCGCCGACCTGCAGCGCCCCGCCGCCGTGCAGCAGCTGGAGAAGCTCGGGCACGACAACGACATCCCGGTCATCGCGCCGCACGGCCGGCAGAAGCCGACGGACATGGCCAAGCGCGCGACCGGCGAGGCGCAGAAGCTCAACTGCGACGTTGTCGTCATCGACACGGCCGGCCGACTGCAGATCGACGAGGAGCTCCTCGAGGAGCTGCGCCGCATGCGCAAGGCGGTGGCCGTGCACGAGAGCATCCTCGTCGTCGATGCGATGACCGGCCAGGAGGCGGTGAACGTCGGCCGCGCGTTCGAGGACGCCATCGGCATCGACGGTGTCGTCATCACCAAGCTGGACGGCGACGCGCGCGGCGGCGCCGCGCTGTCGATGCGCGAGACGATCGGCAAGCCGATCATGTACTGCGGCGTCGGCGAGAAGGTGAGCGACCTCGAGCCCTTCGCGCCGGATCGCATGGCGTCGCGAATCCTGGGGATGGGCGATGTGCTGACGCTGATCGAGCGCGCCCAGGGAACCGTCGACCAGAAACATGCCGAGGAGATGGTGGAGCGGTCCTTCGCCGGCCGCCTCACCCTGGAGGACTTCCTCGAGCAGCTGCGGCAGATGCGCAACCTGGGTCCGCTGGAGGGCGTGCTCGGCATGATGCCGGGCGGGCGAAAGCTGATGCAGCAGGCGGGCGCCGCGGTGCCGTCCGAGCGCGACATCGGACGTATGGAGGCGATCGTGCTCTCCATGACCGCGCAGGAGCGGCGCCACCCCGAGGTGATCAAGGGCTCGCGGCGCAAGCGCATCGCCGCGGGCAGCGGCACGACCATCGCCGACGTCAACCGGCTGCTGAAGGGATTCGACCAGATGCAGACGGTGATGAAGACGATCGGCGGCGGCAAGGGCGTGCGTGGCAAGGCGCGGATGCTGCGCCAGCTGCGCGACCTCGACCCCACACAGCTCGGCATCGGCTAGCAGCACCGTGCACAAGGAGGACCCGTGGTAAAGATCCGGCTCAAGCGGATGGGGACGACAAAGCGCCCCGTGTACCGCCTGGTGGTCGCCGACTCGCGCAGCCCGCGCGACGGCCGCTTCATCGAGGCGATCGGCTTCTACGACCCGCTGCCCAACCCGGCGGTGGTTCGCATCGACGAGGAGAAGGTGCGCACCTGGATGCGCAACGGCGCGCGTCCCAGCGAGAGCGCGCGCTTCCTGCTGGTGCAGCAAGGATTGCTCGCGCCGCTGCCGCGGAAGACGCACCCTGTCAAAGAGACGGTGTCGGGTCCTGCCGCCGCCGGGTCCCCCCCGCCGCGCTCCCCGGAACTCGCCGCGGCGGGCTCCGCCCCTCCGGCGTCACCCGACACCGTCTCCTCGGAACCAGAGGCACCCGCGGCAGCGACGCTCGAAACAGCGGATGCAACAGACGCCGCGGCCGCTGAGCCGGCGCCGGCCGAGGACGCGGCGCCGCCCGCGGACGAGGAGCAGCAGTGACCGACTACGCGGATCTGACCAAGTTCATTGCCGAGCGCATCGTCAGCGACAAGGACGCGGTCGTTGTGCAGACACAGCCCCGCGGGCGCAGCACGATTGTGCGCCTGCAGGTTGCGGATTCCGACATGGGCAAGGTTATTGGCAAGAGTGGCCGCAACATCGAGGCGATCCGGGCTGTGGTGCGCGCCGCCGGGTTGCGCCACCACGAGCGCGTCCAGGTGGAGTTGAAGGACCAGAAGTGAGCCTGGCCGGCAGCCCCACTCCCGCGCTCCTGCGCGCCGCATTTGTGCGGCGCGTGCACGGGGTGCACGGTGAGGTGCGCGCGGAGCCGTGCGGCGGCGACTGGCGCCGCTTCACGCGCGGATTGCGGCTGCGCGTCGAGCCCGACGGTCCGGATGTGACCGTGCGCAGCGCGCGCGACGGCGGCGATGGCTCGGTGCTGCTCGCCTTCGACGAGATGCGCGACGGCGAGGCCGCGGCCGCGCTGCGCGGCCGCTACCTCAGCGTGAGCAGCGACCTGGCCCGCTCGCTGGGACCGGACGAGTGGTTCACGTGGCAGCTGTCGGGTCTGCGCGTCGTGTCGCCCGAGGGCAACGAGCTCGGCGTGGTGAGCGACGTCGAGCCCGAGGTCAGCAGCGACGTGCTCGTGGTGCGGACCGCGGACGGCGTGCGCCGCTATCCCATGGTGCGGGAGTTCGTGAAGGCCGTGGACATCGCAGCCGGTATCCTCGTGCTCGCGCCGCAGGAGGAGACGGAGAGCTGATGCGCTTCCACGTGCTCACCATCTTTCCCGAGCTCTTCCCCGGCCCGCTCGGCGCGGGTGTGGTGGGGCGCGCGCTGGACGGCGGCGCGGTGTCGCTGCACGTTCACGACCTGCGCGACTGGTCCGAGGGGCGGCACCGTCAGGTCGACGACGCGCCGTTCGGCGGCGCTGCGGGCATGGTGCTCAAGCCCGAGCCGCTGATCCGCGCGGTGCGCGCGCTGCGCCGGGACGAGCAGGGTTTGCGCGCGATCCTCCTGTCGCCGCAGGGCAGGACCTTTTCGCAGGACGTTGCGCGCGAGCTCGCGGGCGAGGCGGCCCTCCTGCTGGTGTGCGGCCGCTACCAGGGCGTCGACGAGCGCGCCCGTGAGGAGATCGGAGAGGAGCTGTCAATCGGCGATTTCGTGCTGAGCGGCGGCGAGGTCGCGGCGATGGCGGTCGTGGAGGCGACGGCGCGGCTGGTGCCCGGCGTCGTGGGGTCGCCCGAGTCGTTGAGCGAGGAGACGTTCTCGCCCGGCGCCGCGGGCGGTTTCGAGGCGCCGATGTACACGCGCCCCGCGGTGTTCGAGGGGAGTGCCGTGCCCGACGTGCTGCGCAACGGCGACCACGCCGCGATCGAGCGCTGGCGACGCGCGAAGCGCGTGGAGCGAACCGGGAGCCGCCGCCCGGATCTGATACGGTCTGACGGCGGAGCGGGAGAAATCAGTTGAACGTCATCGATCTGCTTCAGCGCGAGCAGGAGAAGAGCCGTGTGCCGGTGCTGCGCCCCGGTGACACCGTGCGCGTGCACGTCAAGGTAGTTGAGGGCACGCGCGAGCGCATCCAGGTGTTCGAGGGCGTGGTCATCGCCGTCAACGGCAAGACCGGCCTGCACACCAGCTTCACCGTGCGCCGCGTGTCGCACGGCGTCGGCGTCGAGCGCACCTTCTTGATTCACTCTCCGCGCATCGACCGGATCGAGGTGCTGCGCCACGGCCAGGTGCGGCGGGCGAAGCTCTTCTACCTTCGCGAGAAGGTGGGCAAGCACGCTCGCATCCGCGAGCGCCGCCAGCCACTCGGTGGCGAGGCGGCGTCGCCCCCCACCGCCGACGAAGAAGCCGCGCCCGACTCCTCGGCCGCCGTGGGTGACGCCGCGGGGGACCCCCCGCCGCGCTCCCCGGAACTCGCGCCTGCGGGTTCCTTCCCTGCGGCGTCACCCGCGGAGGCAGAGGAGTCGGATCTAGGCGAGCCGGCTCCGGTGGGCGACGGCGACGCCGAGTAACAGGGCGCTGCGCGCCCCGGAGCAGCTACCCCCGGCGAGGCCGCTGCGCGACCGGGTCGGCCAGGCCGGCGAGAGCGCCGCGCTCAACCACCTGAAGCAGCAGGGCTTCCGCATCCTGGCGCGCGACTGGCGCAGCCGCCTGGGACAGGCGGACATCGTGGCCGAGGACGGCGAGACCCTCGTGCTCGTCGAGGTCAAGGCGCGCCGGGGCACCGGGTTCGGGTTGCCCCAGGAGGCGGTCGACGCCCGCAAGCAGCGGAAGCTGCGCACGCTGCTGGAGATGTACCGGGCCCAGAACCACCGGCAGCGCCAGCCCTGCCGCATCGACGTGCTGGGCCTGATGCTCGACGACCGCCTCACGGTGACGAAGGTCGAGCACATCCGCGACGCCGTCCAGGGCGAGGGCTGACTCCCGGCGGGCGCAGGAAGCCCGCCCCCGGACACGTTGAGTACCATCAGGACCCGCCGCAGCGGCGGCTCAGGAGGGTCGAGTGAGAAGAGCGCGCGTCGCGCTGGTATCCCTTGCGTTGATGGCGCCGCTGGCGCCTGTGGCCGTACCGCTGGTGGCGCATGCGGCGACGTGCACCGCCCAGGCGCCTGGTGCCTTTCCCAACGACCCGGCGTACGCGCCGGCGGAGAACGGCCAGGCGCAGCAGACCTGGGACAGCGAGGCCTGGTACCTCTACGACTGCATCCCCCAGGACGTGTCGGCGACGTCGAGCGACCCGGAGGGCGCCGCGGGCATGAGCGTTTCGGCGCTCTGGAACCGCAGCGGCGGGGCATTCCCGTACGCCGACCGCGGCCGCAACGACGTGGTCGTCTCGTACATGGAGGGTGGCGTCAACTGGCGCATCCCCACCAGCTGCGAGCTCAAGGACCGCGCGCTGCTCAACACCGGGGAGCTGCCCTGGCCGGAGGACGCGTCGGGGAAGACGCACGGCACGTATGACCTGAACGGCGACGGCGTGGTGAACGTCGAGGACTACCTGAACGACCCGCGCGTGCTGGCGGCGGATGCGAGCCAGCCCAAGTCACCCGCGGGCGGGCCGTTCCTGCACCACGTGTGCTCAGGCGCGGGAACTGCCAACGGCGCCGGCTACGCGCCCACGGACATCACGCCGGAGGACCTGATCGTCGCCTTCGGCCACTGCCAGGTCGTCAACCACCTGATCGGGCCGTCCGGCTGCCCCGCCAACGGCAAGTTCGACAACGACGGCAACGGCTATCCCAACGACATCTCGGGGTGGAACTTCGACCGCAATACCAACGACCCGCAGACCGAGGAGACCGCCTACGGCCACGCTCCCGGGCTGATCGGCGACGTCGCCGGGGAAGCCAACAACGGCTACGCCGGGGTCGGCGAGTGCCGCGGCTGCTCGATCGTCCCGATCAAGCAGGGCGCCGAGTGCATGGGCCGGGCCGACCACTGGGCCCCGGCGATCCTCTACGCCACCGACCTGGGCGCGACCACGATCAGCTCGGTGGTGGTCCAGTACGCCTACAGCTCGGCCGACCAGGCGGCGGTCGACTACGCCTACAAGCACGGGGTCGCGCTGGCCCTGGACTCCAATGACTTCGAC
>JAFARE010000030.1 GCA_019245575.1 Candidatus Dormiibacterota bacterium
CCTGCTCGAGGACATCGAGAAGGAAACCGTCGAGTTCGGGCCCAACTACTCGAACGACCCCGACGTGCGCGAGCCTCGCGTGCTGCCGGCGCTGCTCCCCAACCTCCTCGTCAACGGCGCGAGCGGCATCGCGGTCGGCATGGCGACCAACATCCCCCCGCACAATCTCGGCGAGATCTGCGACGCGGCGGTACGGCTCATCGACGATCCGGAGCTCACCACCGACGACCTCATCCGGATCGTGCGCGGACCGGACTTCCCCACCGGTGGCATCATCTACGCGCGCGACATCGCCACCGTCTATGGCACCGGTCACGGGCGAGTCGTCATGCGCGGACAGGTCGACTTCGAGGAGTCGAAGTCGGGCCGCGAGCAGATCGTCGTCCACGAGCTGCCGTATCAGGTGAACAAGGCACGGCTCGTGCAGACGATTGCGGAGCTGGTCAACGATCGCAAGCTCGAGGGCATCGCCGACCTGCGTGACGAGTCCGGCCGCGATCAGAAGACGCGCGTCGTCGTCGAACTGAAGCCGTCGGCGCGGCCGCACACCGTGCTGAACAACCTCTACAAGCACACGCAGCTGCAGATGACGTTCGGCGCGCTCATGCTCGCCATCGTCGACGGACGCCCGCAGGTGCTGGGCCTCAAGGCCCTGCTGCAGTACTACATCGAACACCGGCGCAGCGTCGTCACGCGCCGCACCGAGCACGAGCTGCGCCGTGCCCGCGAGCGCGCGCACATCCTCGAAGGGCTCATCAAGGTCCTGGACAACCTGGATGAGACGATCCGGATCATCCGTGCGGCGCAGGACGAGAAGAGCGCCCAGGCCGCACTCGAGGCGCGGTTCCAGCTCACCGATCGCCAGTCGAAGGCGATCGTCGACCTTCGGCTCGGTCGCCTCACGCGGCTGGAGAGCACCAAGCTTCGCGAGGAATACGAGGAGCTGATCAAGCTCATCTCGCGCCTCGAGGACATCCTCGCCAACCCGCGGCTCATCGACGGCATCGTCAAGGACGAGATCGCGGGCCTCAAGAAGCGCTTCGGCGATCCTCGCCGCACCGAGATCCGCCTCGACGAGGTGGAGATGACCGAGGAGGACCTCATCCCCAAGGAGCAGGTCTTCGTCACGCTCACGCACCGCGGCTACATCAAGCGGATGCCGCTGGACACGTACCGCGCGCAGCACCGCGGCGGCAAGGGGGTGGTCGGCGCGCGCCGCTCAACCGACGAGGACTACATCGAACACTCGACGACGGCGAGCACCCACAGCGACATGCTCTTCTTCACCAACCGGGGCCGCGTCTTCCGCCTGCGCACGCACGAGATCCCGGACGTGAAGCGCCAGGCCAAGGGCCTGCCCGTCATCAACCTGATCGAGATCGACCAGGGCGAGAAGGTGACGGCGCTGATCGACATGGAGCAGTTCGGCGACGAGCAGTACCTGGTCATGACCACCAAGCTGGGTCAGATCAAGAAGACGCCCGCGGGGGCGTATTCCGCGGTGCGCCGCAACGGCCTCATCGCCATCAAGCTCGAGGACCGCGACGAGCTGAGCTGGGTGCGGCGCTCCTCGGGCGGCGACCAGGTGCTCGTGGTGACGCGGCAGGGCAAGGGCGCGCGGTTCACCGAGAAGGAGGTGCGGCCGATGGGCCGCGACACCATGGGCGTCGGCGCGGTGCGCCTGCGCAAGGGCGACGAGGTCGCCGGCTTCGACATCGTCAACCCCCAGGGATACGTGCTCGTGGTCACCGAGAACGGCTTCGGCAAGCTGACCCCGATGGCGGACTACCCGGTGAAGAGCCGCAACATCCAGGGCGTGTACACGGTGGACCAGACCGCGATACCGAAGATCGGAGAGATCGTGGGCATGCGTGTGGTCGACGACCTTTCCGAAGAGCTCATGGTGATCAGCACATCGGGACAGGTGATCCGCATCCCGCTCGACCAGGTGCGCATCTCCGGACGGCAGACGCGCGGCGTGATCATCATGCGGCTGGACGACGGCGACCGCGTCGCATCCATCGCGGGCGTGGGGGCGGCCGGCACACTCGACGCCTGATTCGCGGGCGCGCGCCCCGTCACACAAGTGTCGGAGCTGCCCGCGTCCAGGTGAAGGCGCGTCGACCGCGCCACGCGTTGTCCGTGACGCCATGTCAGACGTTCCGTTACGGGATGGTCCGTATTGTCGTCACCGGCGGGGGCTGAGGCGGGAAGCCAGATACCGGGGGACATCTGGGGGACACCTGGGGATGCGGCCAGTATCGATACTGAGCTGGGACGACAAGAAGCGCTCGCACATGATTGCGGCCGCGATCGTGGTGGGCGCTGCGCTCCTTCCCGTCGCCGGCACAGTCGCAAGCCTCGGTGCGCAGGCCGGCGCTTCGGTGGCCACCGTCATCGTCGCGCCCGTGCCGGGCCATGAGGCTCAGGCCACCGCGGCCATCGTCGCGGCCGGCGGACACGTCACCAACCAGGTGGCGCTGATCGACGCGACGGTCGCCACCGTTCCCAGCAACCGTGCCGCATGGCTGAGCCGTCAACCCGGAGTCGCCGATGTGACGCCGGACGCCGGCGTGCAGCTGATGTCGGGCGGAACAGTCACGCAGTCCACCGCGCACACGCTGACCGCCACGCTGCATGACATCGGGGTGGACCGCGCTTGGAGCCAGGGATACACCGGCCAGGGCGTGGGCGTCGCGCTGATCGACAGCGGTGTTGCGGCGGTCAACGGACTGACCGCGCCGGGCAAGGTCGTCAACGGTCCCGACCTCTCGACCGACGCCTCGTCACCGGCGCTGCGCTACACGGATGGCTTCGGCCACGGCACGCACATGGCGGGCATCATCGCCGGCCGCGAAGACGCCGCCACCGGACATTACGCAACCGACACCACCGACTTCCTCGGCGCGGCGCCCGATGCGCACATCGTCAACGTCAAGGTGGCCAGCGCGAACGGTTCGAGCGACCTCGTGCGCATCCTGCTTGCGCTGGACTGGATCGTGCGCCACCACAGCGATCCCGGGCTGAACATCCGCGTGGTCAGCCTGAGCTTCGGCACGAAGACGACGCTGCCCTACGTGTTCGACCCGCTCACGTACGCGGCCGAGGCCGCATGGCACAACGGCATCGTCGTGGTCGCATCCGCGGGCAACGCGGGCGCTTCGGCGGCCGGACTCACCGACCCTGCCATGGATCCCTTCGTCATCGCCGTGGGCGCCACGCGTGACGCGCGGACCGCGGCCGGAGGTGTCACGTTCACCGCAGCGCCGTTCTCCAGCGCGGGAACGACGGCGCGCACGCCTGACGTGGCGGCGCCGGGCACGTCGATCATGAGCCTGCGCGCACCCGGTTCCTACATCGACACGCACTATCCCGGCGCGCGCGTGGGCACGCGGTTCTTCCTCGGCAGCGGCACGTCACAGGCGACCGCGATGACGGCGGGGGTCGCGGCGCTGATCGTGAGCAAGTATCCGAACGCCACACCGGACCAGGTGAAGGACATGCTCGTGTCCACCGCCACATCCGTGGCCGGCGGCTCGAAGCTCGTCGACGGCGCCGGCGAGATCCTCGCCAATGCGGCGCTCGCCGCCTCGCCGCGGCCGGTCACGCAGAACTTCCCCGTCGCGACGATGGGGATGGGCGGCGGCGGCCAGGCCGCGCCGTCCACGGGTTCGTGGTCCACGGGTTCGTGGTCCACCGGCTCGTGGTCCAGCACGTCGTGGGCGAGCAGCTCGTGGTCCACGGGTTCGTGGTCGAGCAGCTCCTGGTCGAGCGGCTCGTGGTCCAGCAGCTCGTGGTCTTCCAGCAGCTGGTCCTGAGCGGCTCGAACAAGGCGGTGGCGGGTGTCGGACGCTTCCTCACCGGGTCGGAACCATGACGTCATCCATCGCCGCCCAGGCGAGCACCGACCATGCGGGCATGACCGACCCCAGCCAGGCGTCGGCGCCCGAGCGGGCGCGCCCTCGCCTTCGCGTGGGGCGGCCCGGGCGCGTCCAGATGATGACGGTCGTGCTCTGCGCGGCCGCCGTCGCCATGGTGGCCCTGGTGGCGGCGTTCCCCGGCCGCGCCCGGCCGTTCACCATCCCGTGGTTCGTCCTCGCGCCGCTGTTCTGCGCGTCGGAGGTGTGCGTCGTGCACATCCAGTTCCGGCGCGAGGCGCACTCGTTCTCCATGAGCGAGGTGCCGCTGGTGGTGGGGCTGTTCTTCACGCCCCCGCTCGGCGTGGTGCTGGGCACCGCGGTCGGCACGGGCCTCGCGCTGGCCGTGTGGCGCCGTCAGTCCCCGCTGAAGCTGGCGTTCAACCTGGGCAACTTCACGCTCGGCACCGCCGTGTCGGTCGCCATCTTCTCCGCGATCGCCCCGGCGTCCGACCCGGTGGGCACGCTCGGCTGCCTCGCCGCGCTGGCCGCATTGACGGCCACTGGGCTGGTGCAGACCACGGTGATCATCGCCGCGATCTTTCTCTCCGACGGCCGCATCGAGCGGTCGGGTGTGCTCTCGACATTCGGCTTCGCGATGCTGGGAACCGTCGTCAACTCATCGCTCGCATTGGTCGGTGTGGCGCTCCTCTGGTTCCATCCCGAGGTCGCGTGGTTGCTCGTGGTGCCGACGATCGGCATCGTGCTCGCATATCGCTCGTACATCTCCGAGCACGAGAAGCGCAACCAGGTCGGCTTCCTCTACGAGTCAAGCCGGCAGCTGCAGCGCACCACCGAGGTCGACGAAGCGCTGATCAACCTGCTCAACGGCGCGCGCGAGACGTTTCGCGCCGAGATGGCTGAGATCACGATCTTCCCCACGCGCGACAACGAGACGGTCGTGCGCACCAGCGTGAGCGCGAACGGCGACAAGGAGCGCATGCATCCGGTGACGCTCGGCGAGGATGAGCTCTGCTTCGTCGCCGACATCGTCAAGCGCGCGCCGATCATTCTCGAACGGCGTACCAACGACACCGAGAAACGGCAGTACCTCGAGGCACGCCGCCTGCGGGACG
Organism: Candidatus Dormiibacterota bacterium; assembly: GCA_019245575.1. GTDB lineage: Bacteria > Chloroflexota > Dormibacteria > Aeolococcales > Aeolococcaceae > JAFARE01. Next base: position 4,994 of record JAFARE010000030.1, read on the forward strand.
GCATGGTCGCGGTGCTGCGCGGCGAGACGAGGCTGCTCGGCATCATGCTGATCGGCAACCGTCTCGGCGAGGTGAGCACGTTCGACGAGGAGGACCTGCGTCTCTTCGAGATGCTCGCCGCGCACACCGGCACAGCACTGGAGAAGGGCCGGCTCGAGCACTCGCTGGCGCAGCTCACCGAGCTGCAGCACCAGCTGAGCCATCAAGCGTTCCATGACTCGCTGACCGGCATGGCCAACCGCCTGCTCTTCCGCACGCGCGTCAGCGACGCGCTGGCGCGGACGGGGCAGCACGTCGCCGTGCTGTTCGTCGACCTGGACGACTTCAAGACGATCAACGACAGCCTGGGCCACGCCGTGGGTGACCAGTTGCTGTGCGCGGTGGCCGAGCGCGTGTCCGAATGTCTGCGCCCCGGTGACATCGCTGCTCGTCTGGGCGGCGACGAGTTCGCCCTTTTGCTGGAAGGGGTTTCCGACGGTCGCGCGGCGATCGCGGTGGCCGACCGGATCGTCGAGCGGCTGCGCGAGCCGTTCCTCATCGGTGAGGAGGAGATCCTGGCGCACGCCAGCATCGGCATCGTCACCGACGTCGCCGGCGAGCGCAGCACCGAGGAGCTGCTGCGCAACGCCGACGAGGCAATGTACATGGCGAAGAGCCTCGGCAAGGGCCGCTGGGAGACGTTCGCGCCCAGCATGCACGCAGCGGTGCGGCGGCGCCACGAGCTCAAGGCGGACCTGCACCGCACGCTCGAGCGCGGCGAGCTGGGTGTCGAGTATCAGCCGATCGTGGAGCTGTCGACGGGACGCATCGTGGCGGCGGAGGCGCTGCTGCGCTGGGCCCACCCGCGGCGCGGGATGATCGCGCCCTCGGAGTTCATCTCCCTTGCGGAGGAGACCGGGCTCATCGCGCCCATTGGGCGCTGGGTGCTGGAGCGCGCGTGCAGCGAGGTCATGGCCTGGCAGCAGCCGGGCCAGGCCGTGTCGGTCGCGGTGAACCTCTCCGCGCGGCAGCTGCAGCGCGGCGACTTCGCCGACGACGTGCGCGGCATCCTGGAGCGCACCGGCGCCGATCCGCGGCTGCTCATCCTCGAGGTGACGGAGAGCATCGCCGTGGACGAGGAGCAGGGAATCACGGAATGCCTCGCGCAGCTGCGATCCCTGGGCATACGGATCGCGCTCGACGACTTCGGCACGGGCCACTCATCGCTCAGCCGGCTGCGCGACTTCCCGATCGACATCCTGAAGATCGACAAGTCGTTCACCACCGCGCTCGGACCGCCCGGCGACGTCACCGGGCTCTCGCAGGCGGTGTTCCGCTTCGGCCACAGCCTGGGTCTCACCGTCATCGCGGAAGGTGTCGACGACCCCGAGCAGCTGCACTCCCTCCACGCGTTCAGCTGCGAGTGGGCGCAGGGCTTCCACTTCTCCAACGCGCTGCCCCCGGACCAGATGCGCGCCATCCTGGCCCGGGGCCCGCTGGACACCGGGCGCGGCTACCCGCGCGAGTACGCCCAGATGCGCGTGCTCAGCAGCGTGTCCTGACGGTCAGCCGAACAGCGGGCCGGGGACGATCCCGCCCGGCTTGACGATCATCAGTGACGATGGCGAACACGATGGCGCCGTTGATCGCGCCGAAGACCTGCTCGCGCTTGATCAGGGCCATGAACTCCGCGGGTGGCGCCGCCGCCGCCGCGCCCGGGCCGGCGCTGGCCAGCGCCCTGGCGCCCGTCATCGCGTCCGCCATGTGGACCAGCTTGGCGCCGGTGGGGAGCAGGATGAACAGGCCGTTCGCCAGCCCGGCCAGGTAGAGGGCGATCGCCACCCACAGGTACGGGGTCCTGGCGAGGTTGACGCCGGCCGCGAAGAGCAGGCCCACGCCGCTCACCGCCAGCGAGGCGGAGAGGGGCAGGACGATCCGGCTGGACACGCGCTCCTGCACCCGCAGGGCGAACGAGATGTGCTGCGGCGCCCGCTTGGCCAGGTCCCCGATGATCGGGAAGGCGTACGTCGGTCCGAACGCCAGGATCGCACCCAGCACGTGAAGAACCAGCCAGAACAGCAGCCAGTTCATGCGGCGGCCCCCCTCTGTGATGAGACCGAGGTCTCAGCGAGCCCTCAGGCGGCCTTCCCGATCTTGAAGATCTTGGTCCCGCAGTTCGGGCAGGTGCCCGTGGTCGCGGGTTTGCCGTTCTTCATGGTGATCGCCTGCGGATTCTGGATGTCGACCTGTTTCTTGCACTTGAGGCAGTAGCCCGTTGCCATGTCGTCTCCTCTGGTGTGGGGGTGGATGGAGGTGTGACGGGCCTCGCCCGCGAATTTGGGCCGCATTCTACGCGGCCGGGCTGAATTGCGCCCGTATTCGGGCTGATCTTGGCCGAAGCGGCCGGCGGCAGGACCCCGAGGGCTCTCGTCCGCTAGACAGGGGCCGCGGTTTGAGCCAAGTGCTTGCGCAGGAATGCGAGCGTCCGGTCCCAGGCCTGCTGGGCCTGGTCGGGCCTGTGGACCTCGGGACGGTCGTCGTTGAAGAAGGCGTGGTCGGCGCCCGGGTACCAGTGGAACTCGACGTCGGCGCCCCCGCCGCGGATCTGCTCCTCGACCGCCTCGATCTGCTCGCGCGTGTACGCGTGGTCCTGGTCACCGACGTGTCCCTGCACGGCGCCCTTGATGCGCGAGAAGTCGGGCCGGGCAGCCTCGGTGCGCGCCAGGTACGGGTAGTACGTCACGACGGCGCCGAAGACGTCCGCCAGCGAGGCGGCGTAGAGGGCCAGCGCGCCGCCCATGCAGAAGCCGATGATGCCCACGCGGTCGCCCGCGACGCGCTCGTCCGCCGCCAGCCAGCGCGCGGCCCCGAGCATGTCGCGGGCGGCGCCGTCGAGCTCCATCTCCATGAGGAGCTTGCCGGCCGTGTCCGGCTCCTTCAGCGACGCGCTCTTGCCGTGGTACAGGTCCGGCGCGAGGGCCACGAAGCCCTCGCCCGCGAAGCGCTCGCACACGTCCTTGACGTGGCCCACCAGCCCCCACCATTCCTGGATGACGACGACACCGGGCCCGCGGCCGCTCTGCGGCAGCGCCAGATAGCCGGCGCAGGTGTGTCCGTTGCTGGGGAACTCGATCATCTCACCCATTGCGTAGCCTCCATACGCTGCCGGAGATCGGCTCCCAGCATAGACAGACGGTGCGCCCCCGCCGCCGTGGCGCGGGTCAGACGGCGGCTGCGGCGTGCTCCTTGGAATGTGCCTCGATGAGCTTCTGCGCGACGTGCGCAGGCACCTCCTCGTAATGCGAGAAGGACATCGAGTACCGCCCGCGGCCCTGCGTCATCGCCCGCAGCTCGATGGGGAACGTGTACATCTCCGCCTGCGGCACGTGCGCGTTGACCTCGGCCTTGCCGTCGCCCATGGGGTTCATGCCCCCCACGCGCCCGCGCTTGGCGTTGAGCAGTCCCATCACGTCGCCGGTGTTGCGCTCCGGGACCACGACGTGCACGTCCATCACCGGTTCGAGCAGCACGGGATTCGCCTTCTGCACCGCTTCGCGCATCGCCATCGACCCCGCTATTTGAAAGGCGATGTCCTTGCCGTCGACGGGATGCGTCGAGCCGTCGATGAGGCGCACCTTGACGTCGACGATGGGGTTGCCGCTGACAGCGCCCTGCTCGATCGTCTGCTTCACGCCCTTCTCGACGGAGGGACGGAACTGCTGCGGGATGGAGCCGCCGAAGATCTTGTCCTCCCACTCGTAGCCGCCGCCGCGGGGCAGCGGTTCGATCTCGATCGTCGCGTCGCCGTACAACCCCGCGCCACCGGACTGCTTCTTGTATTTGTGCGCGACGCGCGCGGTCCCGGTGATCGTCTCGCGATAGGGGATGCGCGGCGCGTGCAGCTCCGCCTCCACGCCGTACTTGCGCTTCATGCGTTCCAGCGCGACGTCGAGGTGCACGTCACCGAGGCCGTGCACCAGCACCTCGTTTGTGACGGGATCGCGGTCCGACGAGAACGCGATGTCCTCGTCGTGCAGGCGCGTCAGCGCGCTCATGATCTTGTCCTCGTCGCCCTTGCTCTTGGCCACGATCGCTGCGGCGTACGCGGCAGCCGGCGGCGAGATCGCGCCGAGCTGAACCTGCGCGTCCTTGGCGCAGAGCACGTCGCCGGTTGCCGTCTGCGTCAGCTTGGTGACCACGCCGATGTCACCGGCGCTCACCTCGGGGACGGTGACAATCGATTTGCCCATCGGCTGGCCCAGCTGCGCGAACCGCTCCTCCTGGCCCAGGCGCACCGTCACCGGATGGCTGTCGCCGGTCATCGTGCCGCGCAGCACCTTGAAGTAGCTGACCTTGCCGAAGGTGTCGACGCTCGTCTTGAACACGCGCGCGCACAGCTTGCCCGCGGGGTCGCAGCGGATCTCGACGTCACCGCCCTTCGAGTCGGCGCCTTGGTACACACGCTCACGAGGCGACGGCAGGTAGCGCACGATCGAGTCCAGCACCAGTGACGCACCCTGCTGCGCCACGGCCGCGCTGCACACGATGGGGATGAGGGTTCCCTGCGCGATCGCGTTGTGCAGCGCGCCGCGGACCTCGTCGTCGGTGAGCTCGGTGCCCTCGAGGTACTTCTCGAGCAGCGCGTCGTCGGTTTCGGCGGCGGCGTCGACCAGCGCCGAGTGCGCGCGCTCCACCTCGGCGCGGATCTCCTCGGGGAAGGCCGTCTCGCGCGCACGGCCTTTGTCGTCGAACGCGTACGCGCTGTCGTTGACCAGGTCGATGTAGCCGCGGAAATCGTCCGCAGCGCCGATGGGTACCGCCACCGCGATGCACGATCTGCCGAAGGTCGCGCGCACCGCATCGACCGTGGCCTCGTACGCGGCGTTCTCCTTGTCCATCTTGTTGACCACGACGAGCGCGGGGAGTCCCGCGGCCCGGATCAGGTCCCACGCAAGCTCCGCGCCGACCGGGACCGTGCCGGTGGCGGACAGCACGAGCACCGCCGCGTCGGCGCCGGCGAGCGACTGCACCACCTCACCGGCGAAGTCCTGGAAGCCGGGCGCGTCGATGAGGTTGATCCGCGTCCCGTCCCAGTCGAGATGGGCGACCGAGGCGAGGATGCTGATGGACCGGCGCTGCTCCTCCGGCTCGTGGTCGAGCAGCGAGGTCCCCTGGTCGGTGGAGCCCATGCGCTGCGTCGCACCCGCGGTGTGCAGCAGCGCCTCGCAGAGTGTCGTCTTGCCGTCGTGGCTGTGACCGACGACGGCGACGCAGCGGATCCGGTCAGGGGACTGCGGCATGCGGTGTGGCTCCTCTCTTCTGGACGCGGGCCATGGTACCGGCTTGCCGCGGACCATTTCGCCGCGCCACCACCAGCACCGACTCCGACAGCGCCGTGCCCCGTGACGCGGTCCAGCGGTCGTGGATTGCGGTGACCTGCAGGCCGGCCCGCGCGAAGAGACCGCGGATGCGGTCGAAGGGGCACAGCCATGCGCTGGTCTGCTGCGCGGCGACCCTTCCGTCGTCGAACACCGCGATCTCGCGAAGCACGTAGAGGTTGCGCCGGGCGTCGTATGTCGTGTCACCCAGGAGGAGGTGGCGGCGATCCGCGAGCACCGAATGCGACGTCACCTCCCACCACTCGACCCTGCCGGGGAGCTGGTCCGGTCGCAAGCGCATCTCGACGATCGCGATGCCACCCGGAGCGAGACAGCGGGCCACGCTGCGCAGCACCGCCGGCTGCTCCCGCCGGGGGAACGCCTCGAGCACGTAATAGATCAGCAGCGCCGCGTCGAAGGGCGCGCCGGACACGGCCAGGTGGCGCAGGTCCGCGCGGATGAACCGCGCTCTGACGCCCTGCTCGCGCGCCGCGGCGCGGGCATGGCGCAGCGCTGCGGGGCTGACGTCGGCACCCGTCACGCGGTGGCCGGCGCGCGCCAGCGGCAGCGCGTACAGTCCGGGGCCGCACGCGGCATCGAGCACGCGTGCCGGCGCGGGCGGCAGCAGCGCCCGCAGCCGCCGCACCTGGCGCTCGACGACGGCGCGCCGGCGGCTCGCGCCGTCATGGGACTGGTCGAGGTGTTCGCGCAGCAGGCGGCGGCTGTAATCGGGCCGGCTCCAGTCGAGCTCGTAGCGCGGGTCGAACGGCGTGGGCCACTCGTCGATCAAGGAGGGACGGAGCCGGCGCGCAGCCATGAGCCAACCGTAGCGTCGCGATGCCCGCCTGCTGCGACACTGCCTCCTGATGGAACCCAGTGCGCTTGCCGGCGGGATCGCGTTCCTTCTGGGCTATGCCGTGGGCGCCCTGCCCGTGGCGTGGCTGGCCGTGCGCCGGCGCCACGGAGTCGACATGCGGACTCACGGGCTGGGCGGCACCGGCGCCATCAACGCCGCCGCCGTGGGTGGCTGGCGCACGGCGGCGCTGGCGGTGCTGCTCGAGGTGGTCAAGGGCGCAGTCGTCGGCCTGGGAGCCCGCCTCTACTCGTCGACGGGTTGGTTCGTCGCCGCCGCGATCGCCGGCTGCGTGATGGGTGACGCATTTCCCATCGTGCTGCGCCGCGGCGGTCGCGGCGTGGTGCCGCTGGTCGCCGGCCTTGCGGTGGCCCTTCCCCTGGCGGGCCTCGTCACGGCGCTCACCGCGATCCCCGCCGCGGTCTTCACCTCGTTCCGCGGCCACATCTTCGACGCCGTCGTGCTGATCGCGGTGCCCGCCGGGCTGCTGCTCGGGACACGCCAATGGCAGAGCCTCGTGCCCGCGGCGGTGATCGTGCTCGCACTGCTGGCCCGGGCCGAGATCAGGCGACGCCGTCGCGACGCCGTGCGCCTGCGCGCGGCCGGCGGCCGGATCCTGCTCGACCCCGACATTGCCGGGGGACCAGCACCCGTTTCGCCGCGCGCCAGTCAGAATCCCTGGCCGTGGGACAGCTGATCACCAACTGGGTCACCAGCGGCGGAACGATCGCCGTCCTCCTGCTGATGGCCATCAACGCCTGCGGGATCCCGTTCCCCAGCGAGGTGACCATGCCGCTCGCCGGCTACTTCGCCGCCACCGGCAGGCTGAATGTCGTGGCGGTGGTGCTGGCCGGAGCCGGTGGCAACCTCATCGGCTCGCTGGTGGCATATGGGCTGGCGCGCCGCTTCGGGCGCCCGCTCCTGCTCGGCCCCGGCCGGCGCGTCGGCATCTCGCCGTCCCACCTCGACCTGGCGGACCGCTGGTTCGCACGCTTCGGCTACCCGGCCGTGTTCTTCGGACGCTTCCTGCCGGTGGTGACCACGTACATCTCGTTCCCCGCCGGCCTGGCCAGGCTGCAGCCGGTCGCGTTCGCGGTGCTGACCTTTGCCGGCGCCCTCGTCTGGTGCTCGGCGCTCACAGCGCTCGGCTACGCGGTGGGCGCCAACTACGACAAGGTCTCCGGGCCGATCGGCAAAGCAGCGATCGTGCTCGCCGTGCTCGTCGTGATCGGGCTGGTCGTGTGGTACGTGAGGGGTAGACGGAGCCGGGCCCGCGCCGCTGCGACTGAGCGCTCCGCGAGCTAGGCGCTACCGGCCGCGAGGCGGCAGAGCCGCTTCGACGGCGTGTCGCCGGAGCAGCTACCCCTCCCTCCTTTGGCGCCGGAGCCGAGCGCTCAGCTCATATCGGGCCAGGGGGTGCCCGATTCCGTCTCTCCCTCTTCGCCCTCGGCGCGCTGCCGGTAGCGCTCGGCGACCATCTTGTACGCGACGGTCTTGGGCAGGCCGAGCTTCACGAGGCTCTTGACCTCGTCGCTCATCACCTTGTCGCGGGCGGTCTCGATCGCGGAGACGATGTCGTCGATGCCCACGGTGCTGACGCGCTTTGCCATGTCCGATCGAGTCTACCAACGCTCAGCCGCTCCAAACCCCCGGGCATCCCCCGCCGCGCCATCCCCATACTTGAAACGTGGCCTATCTCCCCAATCTCGACAGCGATCGCGAGGAGATGCTCGCCGCAGTCGGCCTCGGCAGCGCCGACGACCTCTTCACGACCATCCCCGCTGAGCTGCGGAATCCCTCGATCGACCTGCCGCCACCGCTCGCTGAGCAGGACCTCGTGGCCGAGCTGGAGCAGCTGGCGGCGCGCAACCGCTCGATGACCGCGTACGACAACTTCCTCGGCGCCGGTGTGTACCGGCGCTTCAGCCCCGCGATCTTGCGCGCCAGCATCTCGCGGCCCGAGTTCTACACCGCGTACACGCCGTACCAGGCGGAGGCCTCACAGGGCACGCTGCAGACCATCTTCGAGTTCCAGTCGATGGTCTGCGCGCTCACCGGCCTCGAGGTGGCCAACGCATCGCTGTACGACGGCGCCACCTCCGCCGCCGAGGCGATGGTCATGGCCGTGCAGGCCACGGGGCGCGCAGCAGTGGCGGTGGCGGGCAACCTGCACCCGGAGACCCTGCGCGTGCTGCGCACGTTCGCCGAGGGCCGGCGCATCGAGATCGACGTCATCGGCGAGCAGGAGGGTGTCGTGGATGCCGCCGCGGTGCAGCGGACCCTCACCGACGCGCACGCCGCGGTGCTGGTGCAGCAACCCTCGTTCCTGGGGACGCTGACCGACCTCGGCGCCATCGCGGACGCCGCCCACGCTCGCGGCGCGCTTGCCGTGTGCGCCACCGACCTCTTCGCGTGCGCCGCGCTGGCGCCGCCGGGCGAGTGCGGGTTCGACATCGCCGTCGGCGACGGCCAGCCACTGGGCATCCCCGCGTCCTTCGGCGGTCCGCATGTCGGCTTCCTCGCGGCGCGGCAGGCCCTCGTGCGCCGCATCCCCGGTCGCCTCGTCGGGCTGACCGCCGACAAGCAGGGACGGCGCGCGTACACGCTGACGCTGCAGGCGCGCGAGCAGCACATCCGCCGTGAGCACGCCACCTCGAACATCTGCACCAACCACGCGCTGATCGCGCTCGCCGCAACCGTGTACATGGCGCACATGGGTGCCGGGGGGATGCGCGCCGTCGCCGCGGTGAGCGCGCAGCGCGCGCATCACCTGGCCGAGAGGCTCAGCGCCATCGAAGGATGCGAGCCGGCGTTCCCGCGCGCGCCGTTCCTGTGGGAGTTCGTGCTGCGCTGCCCCGGCGACGCACAGTCGTTTGCCGCCCGGCTGCGCGAGCGCGGCATTCTCGCCGGGCTGCCGCTGGCCCGCGTGGATCCCGCGCGCGGCAGCGAGCTGCTGGTCTGCTGCACGGAGACGACGTCCCCGGCGGCGATCGAGCGCTATGCCGCGGCGGCGAAGGAGTTCGTCGAGTCGAGCTCGCGCAGCCGCGTGGCGGTGCACGCATGAGCGCCCAGGCACCGTCGCGAACCGTGGACGCGGGCTGGGCTGGCGACGAGCCACTCGTCTTCGAGCTGAGCACGAACTACACCGGCGGCCCGCGCGTCACATCCGCAGGCGTCGCGGGCACGCTCGAAGAGCTCGTTCCCTCGGCGATGCTGCGGCAGACGCCGGCACCGCTGCCCGCGGTGCCCGAGCCGGTGCTGGCGCGCCACATCGGTCGTCTCGCGCGGCGCAATCACAACCTGCACCAGGGCGCGTACCCGCTGGGCTCCTGCACGATGAAGTACAACCCCGCCGTCGACGAGCAGCTGGCATGGCTCGACGGCTTCGCCAACCTGCACCCGTACCAGGACGAAGCGGACGTGCAGGGCGCGCTGCAGCTGATGTGGGAGCTGGAGCAGCTGCTCGCCGCGGTCACCGGCATGCGGCGCATGTCGCTGCAGCCCGCAGCGGGTGCGCACGGCGAGTGGACAGGGCTGCGCATGATCCAGGCGTATCACGCGAATCGCGGTGACACCGCGCGCACCTGCGTGCTGATCCCCGACTCGGCGCACGGCACGAATCCTGCGTCGGCCGCGGCATGCGGCCTGGACGTGGTCACGGTGCAGAGCAACCGCGACGGGACGGTCGACGTCGCCGACTTCGAGCGGCATCTCGATGAGCACGTCGCCGCCATCATGCTCACCAACCCGAACACGCTTGGCGTGTTCGAGAAGGACATCCTCGAGATCGCGCGAGTGGCTCATGAGAAGGGCGCCCTGCTGTACTACGACGGCGCCAACCTCAACGCCTTGGTGGGCGTGGCGCGCCCGGGCGACATGGGGTTCGACGTGGTGCACCTCAACCTGCACAAGACGTTCTCCACGCCACACGGCGGCGGCGGCCCCGGCGCCGGGCCCGTCGGCGTCGCCGAGCGCCTCGTCGAGTTTCTGCCGGCGCCGACGGTGGAGCGAGACGGCGATCACTTCCGGTTCGACGACGCCCGGCCCAAGAGCATCGGCAAGGTGCGCTCCTACTACGGCAACTTCGGCATGCTGGTGCGCGCCTATGCCTACATCCGCGCCTACGGCTCCACGCTGCCGCAGGTTGCGCGCGACGCCGTGCTCAACGCGCGCTACCTGCAGTCGCAGGTCGCGTCGTTCTTCCCCATGGCGGTGGAGTCGCCGTGCATGCACGAGTTCGTGTGCACAACCAAGGGCGGTCCTGTCGCCGGCTTGCGCGCCGTGGACGTGGCCAAGCGGCTGCTCGACTACGGCGTGTACGCGCCCACGGTGTACTTCCCCACGACCGTGCCGGAGGCGCTCATGTTCGAGCCCACCGAGACGGAGTCGAAGCGCAGCATCGACGACCTCGCCGCCGTCTGCGCCGCCATCGTCGACGAGGCGCAGCGCGACCTCGCGTTCGTGCAGGCAGCGCCGCACGACACGCCGGTGCAGCGCGTCGACGAGGTGCAGGCGGCGCGCAAGCCCGTGCTGCGCTGGACGCCTGAGACGTGAGCGACGCGGACATTCGCGAGGAGCTGCGCGAGCTGCTCGCGACGCGCGCGTTCACGTACGGTGATTTCGTCCTCACCAGCGGCCGGCGCAGCGATTACTACGTCGACGGCAAGCAGGTGACGCTGGACGGGCGCGGCCTGCACCTGGTCGCGATGCTCGCGCTGCAGCGCTGCCGCGAGCTCGGCGTCACCGCTGTCGGCGGGCTCACACTCGGTGCTGATCCGATCGCGGCTGCGGTGGCTGCGCTGAGCGGCGGCGGCGACGACGCGCTGACCGCGTTCATCGTGCGCAAGGAGGTCAAGGCGCACGGCACCGGTCGCGCAATCGAAGGCCCGCCCCTGCGCCCTGGTCAGCGCGTGATGCTGGTCGACGACACGCTGACCACCGGCGGCACCTTCCTGCAGGCGCAGGAGCGCGTGCGCGAGACCGGCGCTGTCGTCGCCGAGGCGCTGTGCGTGGTCGACCGCGAAGAGGGCGGCGCGGATGCGCTGCGCGCCGCCGGCATCCCGCTGCTCGCACTGTTCCGCCGCAGCGAGTTCCCCGCTCCGCATGCCGCTCTTCGGCAGACGCCGCGAGGCTGAGGCAGCCGGCTTCACGGTCGGTGTCGACGGGCACCGCGTGGTGCTCGGCTCGCGTCAGGGATGCGAGATGCTGGCCGACCTCGAGGACTACGTGGGTCCGGTGTTGCGGCGCAGCACGCCGAAGCCCGACGGACGCGACTCGGTCGCGGTGCAGAACGCCAAGATGGACTACGTCGAGATGGCCGAGGCCGCGGTGCTCGTGGTCACGCTCGCGGTAGAGGAGCTCGTCGAACAGGGTGTGCTGCGCGAGGACGACGTGCCCCCTCGGCCCAAGCTCCCGCCGCTCGATCCCGATCTGCCCACGTACGACTACATCCAGTCGACATATGCGCGCGCGGAGCAGCGGGTCGCCTGGGTTCGCGACGTCGACGCGCTGTTCCGAGCGCGGGACATCGCCATCCTCAGGCCGCTGCCACCCGAGGAGTGAGCGCGGGCGTCAGCGCCCGCCGAAGATCCCGCGCGCGATCGCCCCGCCGACGGCGCCGGCCGCACCCGCCTCGGCTGCCTCCTGTGGGAAGAATTCGCCGAGCGCCTGGGCCAGCTTCTGCAGAGGCAGTGACTGCAGCCACACGCGGCCCGGGCCGACCATCTGCGCAAGAAAGATGCCGTCGCCGCCGAAGATCTTGTTCTTGATGCCCTTCACCGTGGTGATCTGGAACTGCACGGTGTCCTGGAACAGCCCGACGTGCCCCGGGTGCACGCGCAGCATCTCGCCGGGCTGCAGATCGTACGTGACGATCTCGCCGCTCAGCTCGCACCACGCGCGTCCCTGACCGCTGATCTTCTGCAGGCGGAAGCCGTCGCCGCCGAAGAATCCCGCGCCGAGCCGCTGCTGGAACGCGATGGAGAGCTCGACGCCGTGGTTGGCGCACACGAACGCATGACGGTGCGCGAGGTATCCATACCCGGGCTGCGGCGTCACGTCGATGGGAAAGATCTGGCCCGGCAGCTTGGATGCGAACGCGACCATGCCGGGCGCGCCCTGCGCGCTGTACTCCGTCATGAAGATGGAGCTGCCGCCGACGGCGCGCTTGAACACGCCGCCGAGCCCGCCGCCACCGCCGAACTGCGTCGAGGTCTGCATGACGATGCTCGACGTCATCCAGGAGAGCTCGCCCGACTCGGCGAAGAGGGCTTCGCCCGGATCGAGGGTGATCTCGAGAACGGGCATCACCGTGCCGATGATCTTGTCCTGCATCGCCGCTCCTCTCAGGTGCGCACCGGGTTCGACCGCCCGAGTGTAGCGCCGCCCCGGGCGCCGATGAGATCGGCGATCCTTCGCAGTCCAACTGGTCGTCAAACCGGCGAAGGAGCATGAGCATGGCGACGACAGAAAAGACCGCCACGCAGACGGTGACGTCCAGCGATGGCACGAGCATCGCGTACGAAAAGAGCGGCGCCGGGGCCCCCGTGATCCTGGTGGACGGAGCGCTCTGCTTCCGCGAATTCGGCCCCGCGCGCGGCCTTGCGCGCGAGCTCGCGTCCGGCTTCACCGTGTTTTGCTACGACCGGCGCGGCCGCGGTGAGAGCGATGACACGCCTTCGACGTTGCAGCGCGAGATCGATGACATCGAGGCGCTGATCGACGTCGCGGGTGGCACCGCGTCGCTGTACGGCATCTCGTCCGGCGGTGCGCTCGCCCTCGAGGCTGCGGCTGCGCTCGGGCACAAGGTCGACAAGCTCGCGCTGTACGAGATCCCCTACGACGGGAGCGAGGACGGGGTGCGCCGCTGGCGGGAGTACCGGAAGCGGCTCGCGCAACTGCTTGCGGAAGAGCGCGGCGGCGACGCTACGGAGCTGTTCATGCGGTTCGTGGGCGCATCCGATCACGGTGTCGAGGGCATGCGCAATTCGCCCGTCTGGCCGGTGTTCGAGACGGTGGGGCGCACGCTGGGCAACGACGCCGCCGCCCTCGGAGACGACCGCGTCGTCCCAGTGCAGACCGCGTCAGCCATCACTGCCACCACGCTGGTGATGGACGGCGGCGCCAGCATCGAAGCCATGCCGTTCATGCGCGCGTCCGCGGACAGGCTCGCGCAGGCCATCCCGCGCGCGGAACATCGCGTCGTCGAGGGCCAGGGCCACGAGGTGGACGCCGCCGCGCTGGCGCCGGTGCTCCGGGAGTTCTTCGCCGCGAGCGCATAGCCCTGTCAGCCGGTGGGGCGTGCTGCGCGGCCACAGCTACAGGCTGACGGCGTCGATCGTTGCGGAGCAGAGCGCTGACGAGTTGTGCGAGGTGACGCCGATGCCGCCGAGCAGCGCACCGCTCAGATTGGACAGCGTCTGCGCAGAGTGCGGAATCGCCGTCCATGTTGAGCCGTCACTCGACGTGAATGCGGTGAAGGACGTTCCCGTGCGCGTCACACGCAGGTATATGGGGGTCGTGGCGGCGACATGAAACGCGTTCGTGCCGGCGCCGGTGGCGCTGCGATACTGCACATCCACCCCGTTGCCGGGCGTGATGAAGACGGCGTAGTAGGCAGATGTGGACCCGGCTGTCGCGCGGAGCATGACGCCCGCCTTCGCCCAGGGGCTCGATGCGGATTCACTCGTCACCTGGGCCGTGACGCTGCCGTCGCCCGTGAACGACTGCCAGATGAAGCGGAAGTGGTCCGCCGTCGACTGGATGTCGCTGCCGCCGGCCTGGATGCTCCAGGTACCGCCGCTGAGCGTCTGGTTCCCCGCGGGTGTGGGCGAACCGATGTCGGCGCAGCTCCAGGGGCTGGGGCAGCCCGGCGGGGGTGGCGGTGGAGGCGGCGGCGGCGGCGGTGAGCCCCCACCCGGCTGCGATCCGCTCAAGGTGACGCTGTCGGCCGTGACCGTGCTCAGCGCTGACGTGTTGTGCGACGTGACGGCCACGCCCGCCAGTGGGGCGGATCCCATGGTCAGCGTCCGGCTCGACCCCGCCACGGCGCTCCAGGTGGTCCCGTCGGTGGACGTGTACGCCGTGAATATGCTGCCCGACACGCCGACACCGACGTATGCAGGCGCCGCGCCGGAGTACGTGGTCGCGCTGGCGCCGGCCCCACCCTGCGTGGCCCGGTACTGCACCGTGATCCCATGGCCTGGGGTCACCAGCAGCTGGTAGTCCGGTGAACCGGGATCCGTGCTGGCGCGCAGCATCACACCGGCCTTGGCCCACGGGCTGGAGTTGGTCTGCGATGCGACGTGAGCGGTGATGCTGCCGCTGCCACTGAGCGCTTGCCACACGTAGCGAAACTGGTCGCTGCCACCCCAGATGTCGCCACCGCCGGCCTGGATGGTCCATGTGCTGCCGCTCACGCTCACGCTCCCGGGCGGGCTGGGATTGCCGATCTCCGCGCAGCTCCAACCGGTGGGACAGTCGTCCGCCGAGTACAGCGAGAAATCAGTGATCGCGTCACTGCCGGTGCCGTTGTTCTGGCTCGCGCAGTCGAACCCGTATCCGCTCGGAGTGCTGGCGGCAAAGCTGTCCGTGTAGTCGATCACCTGCGTCCCGTTGACGAAGACGCGGTATCGCGGCGACGTGTCGACAACGACGAACTGGAAGGTCGATCCGCTGTTCAGCCCGGGCACGGACACCAGCGGGCCTTCGTTGTTGTAGTTGGGATCACGCAGCGTGATCTGATTGGCGCCGAAGTCGATGTGCAGATGGCGATGGTTGCCGCCGATTCCCTCGAAATACAGGCTGGCCACGTAGCCGCCACTCACGCTCGAGAGACTGACGCTGTACTGCGCCCAGATTTCGGCCGGCTCCGCGACCGTCCAGTTCTTCGCCGACGCGATGAGCTTGGAGCCGGCGCTGCCGACGTCGCAGAGCAGGGACGGCCCTGATCCCTGCGTCAGCGAGGCGGAGCTGCCCACCTGCGTCTGCGTGAAGGTGGTGGGGTCGAAGTTCGTCGCATACAGCATTCGTCCACGCACTGGGGTCGTCGCGGGAGAGGCTGCCGGCGCGGCATGAAAGGCGAGTGAGCTCTCAGCATGCGTCGTCGATACGCCGAGCAGGCCGCCCGCAGCCGCCGTCATCGCCGCGGCGAGCCGCAACGACGCGCGCAGGCGCAGACGATTCGTCGATCGTTGTCGTGCGGCCACAACCCTCTCCAAATGCCCCAACTGCCTGCCGCGCAGCATGGTAGCGCCTGAAACGCAGCGTCCCCTGATGCAAATTCACCAGGGACCCGGCGGTCGTCGCTCCTTGCTGGGAGCTAAAGCCCCAGCGCCGTCTTGGCGATGATCTCCTTCATCACCTCATCGGTGCCTGCGCCGATGCGGATCAATCGCGAATCCCGGAAGTACCGCGATATGCCCGTCTCCGCCATGTATCCCATGCCGCCGTACAGCTGCAGGCAGGTGTCGGCCACCAGCGACGTGACGCGTCCCACCACGAGCTTCGTCATCGAGATCTCCGCCACCGGATACTCCTGACGGTTCCACTTCTCCGCCACCGAGTACACGAAATTCTTCGCCACGGTGATCTCGGTGTAGAGGTCCGCCAGCTTGTGCCGGTTCACCTGAAACTTCCCGATGGGCCGTCCGAACGCCTCACGCTCCTTGCACCACTTCAACGTCTCTTCAAACGCGACTTCCGCTCCGGCGATGGATCCCGCAGCGCCGATCAGCCGCTCACCCTGCAGCTCCCACATCAGGTTGTAGAAGCCCTGGCCGATCTCTCCGAGCACTGCGTCGTCGCCAACCTCGACGTTGTTGAACGACAGCTCCGCCGTGTCGCTGGAGTACATGCCCAGCTTCTTCAGCTTGCGGGACACCTCGAAGCCGGGGAGGTTCTTGTCCACCAGGAACAGCGTGATGCCATGCGCGCCGTCCTCCGGCTTGCCGGTGCGGCAGACGAGGAGGATGAAGTCGCAGCGCACGCCGTTGGTGATGTAGAGCTTGCTGCCGTTGATGCGCCAGTGGCCGTCGACCCGCTCCGCGCGTGTGCGGATGTTCGCCACGTCGCTGCCCGCGTCGGGCTCCGTGATCCCCAGCGATGCGATCTTCTCGCCCTTGATGGCGGGGACGAGGTACTTCTGCTTCTGCTCCTCGGTGCCGAACTTCAAGATTGGCGGTGTCGCCATCTCGGACTGCACGCTGATCGCCATGCCGACTCCGCCGGAGCCGCAGCGCGCCATCTCCTCCGCCAGCACCAGCGCGCTGAAGTAGTCGCCGCCCTGGCCGCCGTACTTCTCCGGGTAGCGCAGCCCCAGGAGGCCGAGCTCGCCCATGCGCCGGAAGACCGAATCGGGGAACCACTCGGCCGCCTCCCACTCCTCGGCGTGGGGCCGCAGCTCCTTGGCCACGAAGTCGCGGATGGTCTCGCGGAGCGCGTCGTGTTCGGCTGTGAAGGGCATGCGACCAAACCTCAGTCGTTGACGGAGGTGTCAATTCTGCCATTGCCCCTCTGGCGCGCTCCTACGATGTGGTCCCCATGCCACGAGGACGGCGCAGCCTGACCGCTGCCGCAGCCGCGCTGGCCGTCCTCGTCACGGCCTGCGGCGGCTCATCGCCTCCACCCGCCAGCAGCCTCACGCCAACCCCGGCCCCCACGCCGTCGCCGACGCCAGGACCGGACTCGGAAATGCTGGCCGTCCTGGGCACCGGCGTCGGCACGTTCGACCTGGTGGCGATCCCGGTGGTGATCCTGCGCAACCAGGCGGCGCGCCACGGCGCGGCCGCCGTGATCGTCCACTTCGCGACCAGCCGCGACGGCACACCCCTCGGCTCGGTCGACTCCGCGCCGGTCAACCTGGCCCCGGGCGAGACCCTTGCGGTCACGGCCGACTGCACGGACGCGTGCCTGAACCCGACCGACGTCAGCCCCACGCCGGCTGTGGGTTCCTGGGTCACGACCCCTGGCCCGTCGCTCACCGGGGGCGCCGGGAGCTACTCGTGCCCGGGATGCGGGGGCGGACACGCCCACGGCGACGTCTCGGGCACCCTCTCCACCGGGCAGCTTGGCGCCGGCACTCCGGTGGTTGTCTTCGCCGACTGCAAGGCTGGCGACGGCCGCATCGTCGGTGGCGGCTCCCGCCAGCTGCCCTGGCCCGGTGGCCCGTCCAGCTCCGTCGACGTGGCGGTGCTCGTGAACGAGCCTCCCGCCGCCTGCGAGCTCAGCGCGTCCACCGGCTGGTGAGCCTCGCGCTGTTGCAGAAGAGGGGTGGCGCTGTGGTAGGGTGCCCCGGTCGCGGCGGCGAAATGACGTCGACCGGCGGGGAACGGATGAGGAAGGGCTCTTCGCCGTGACCCATCGCGTGCAGGCGGTGGATCTCGGACTTCTCCCCTCGGGGACCGCGCTGGATACGGCCACCGGAACAGAAGGAAAGGAGTTTGGTTTTGCGATTTCCCAAGCGAACGCGCGGCCTGGCGCTGGGCGCGGTCACGCTGGTGGCCGGCCCGGTGATCGCCGCTTCGCTGACGAGCGCCCAGCCGGCCGTGACCACGGTCGCGCGGTCTAACTCGGTGACCGGCGCGGCGGTGCCGGCGGTGCGAGTCATCCCGCTCCCACACATGCTCAGGGCACGGGGCCCGATCCCGCAGCCGACCCCCACCCCGGCGCCGGCGCCGGCCCCGGTCAAGCCGCGGACGCACTCCGTCGCCGCGCCCGGCGGGATTGTCGACAAGAACGGCGTGGTCGGCATCATCCTGGCCGCGGCCGCCCGCTGGGGCGTCTCCGGCACCTGGATGGTCAGCATCGCGCGCTGCGAGTCCGGTCTCAACCCGCACGCGGTGAACCCTCGCGGGCCATACCTCGGGCTGTTCCAGTTCCTCATGTCGACGTTCACGCACAACGGCGGCACGAACATCTGGGACCCGGCCGACCAGGCGAACATCACCGCCAAGATGCTCGCCCACGGCCAGGCGTACCAGTGGTCCTGCGCCTGATCGCGGGCTGAGCTTCCGCCGCCTTCGCACGCGCTGGCGCAGACTCGCGGCGTGAGCCAGGACCCGGATGGCGCCCTCCGCGAGACGCCGGTGCAGCGACAGCCCATCTACACCGGGCGCCTCATCGAGGTCTTCGACGACACCGTGCGCCTGCCCGACGGGCGGTCGACCCACCGCGAGGTCGTCCAGCACCCGGGCGCCGTTGCGGTGGTGGCCATCGACGACCAGGACCGCGTCGTCCTCGTCCGCCAGTGGCGGCACCCGGCAGGCCGGGCGCTCTGGGAGATCCCAGCGGGGACGCGCGACCAGGACGGTGAGGCCGTCGAGGCCACGGCGCGGCGCGAGCTGGCCGAGGAGGCGGGCGTGACCGCAGGCCGCTGGCGCTCCCTGGGCCACGCGCCGATGGCACCCGGCTACTCCACCGAGGAGATGCACTTCTTCGCCGCCTTCGACCTGACCAAGGGCGAGCCGGCGGCGGCGGCCGACGAGCTGCTCGAGGTGCGCTGGTTCGACCGGGCCGGTGTCGCCCGGTTGGTGCGGACGGGCGAGGTGGACGTCAAGACGATGAGCGGCCTGGCGCTCGCCGGGTGGACACTGGAGCTCGATGGCTGAGCAGCCCCCCGACGCCGGCCGCATCGACGCCGACGCCGAGCGCCTCATCGCGCGCGCCCTCGAGAGCGTGCTGCAGACGGTTCCGGAGGTGCCCGGCGGCGACGTCACCGCTCCGGAGCAGAGCCCGACCGCTCAGCCCTGGGCGGAGACGGCGGCGCCGCCGGGGCGGGACAAGCGTCCCCTCGAGGACCTGGTCGCCGAGTTCGCCGGCAGGGTGGCCGCCGCTCCCGGGGCGCGTGCCGGGCGGCCTGCCGAGCAGCATCCGGCCGAGGCGTATCTGGAGAGCCTGAGCGCCGCGCCGAGCAGCCAGGGCAAGCGCGGCAACCGGCGCCGCTGGCGAGGCGGCAGGCGCCGGGGCGGCTCCCGCCGCCGCGGCCGGGGCGGAGGCGGCGGCACCGGCTCGCAGTGACCTCTCGGTTGGCCGGCCAACCGGTGCGCGCCGTCCTGCTCGATTACGGCGGCACCCTGACCACGTTCCGCCGGCCCGACGGCTCGCTCCGCGAGGCCTACGCTGCGATCCACTCGCGGCTGATCGCAGCCGGGTTCCGGCCGCCACCCGCAGACGACCTCGTACGCGACGTCCACGACCGCGTGGAGGAGGAGTTCGCGCGCCATCTCGAGAGCGGCTCCCTCGAGGAGATGGATCTGGTGGCCGCGGCCCGCCGCGCCTACCGCGACCTCGGCCTGGCTGTCGCCCAGCAGACGCTGGACGAGTTTCTCCACCTGGAGCAGCTGGCGTGGTGGCAGGGGGTGAGCGTCGACCCCGATGCCGTGGCCACGCTCGCCGAGCTGCGCAGCGCCGGCCTGCGCCTGGGGCTCTGCTCGAACGCGCCGTACCGGGTCCGCTCGATGGCCGCGCAGGTCGAGCACTTCGGCCTCGCGCAGCACCTGGACGCGATCACCTTCTCGGCCGCCGTGGGCTGGCGCAAGCCTGACGGCCGCATCTACGCCGCGGCGCTCGCGGCGATCGGCGCCGCCCCGTCTGAGACGGTGATGGTGGGAGACAGCGAGGAGCACGACATCGCCGGAGCGCATCGCGCCGGACTTCGCGCTGTGCTCTACCGGCGCGATGCGGGTGAAGCCGTCACCGAGGCGGACGCCGTGATCCGCCGCCTTGCGGAATTGCCGCTGCTGTTGGGTGTCGTACGCGGCGCCTATACTGGGGGAACAGGTTGGAGTTCAGCCGAATCACGGACGTGAGATCGTCATGAGTTTCAAGGACTATCTCAAGGAACGGTGCCGTGAGCGGGGGTTGTCGTTGCACCGGCTTGCATTGCTGTGCGACCTGAATCAGATCTACTTCTATCAGAGCATCAACAAGAACAAGGACAACCCGCCGCCCTGGGTGCTGCGCCGTGCCGCACCGCACCTGGGAACGACGTACGTCGACCTGCTGATCGTCGCCGGCTACCTCAAGCCCGACGAGATCGATGAGTGGCAGGACCGCGCCGACATCGCACCTGAGCGTCGCGAAGCGAGAGCCTGAGCCCCGGCGCGTGCCACGATGCAGCGGTGAGCCGCCGCGGCATCATCCACATGGACCTCGATGCGTTCTACGCGTCGGTGGAGCAGCTGCGCCGCCCCGAGCTGCGCGGGCGCCCCGTCATCGTCGGCGGCGCTGACACCGGCGAACGCCGCACGCAGGTCCGCCGCGGCGTAGTGAGCGCCGCGTCTTACGAAGCCCGCGTGTTCGGCGTGCACTCCGCCATGCCGCTGGCCACCGCGCTGCGTTTGTGTCCCGAAGCGGTGCTCGTGCCGGTCGACTTCAGGGCGTATCGCGACGCGTCGTCGTCGGTGTTCGCAGTCGCGCGCGAGTACACGCCGCTCATCGAGCCGCTGTCGCTCGACGAAGCGTTTCTCGACGTCACCGCCTCGGAGCGCCGCTTCGGCGCACCCGAGGTCATCGCCGCGACGATTCGCGACCGCGTGTTCACCGAGTGCCGCCTGCACGCCTCGTTCGGTGTGGCGACGGGCAAGACGGTGGCGAAGATCGCGTCCGACCTTCGCAAGCCGCGCGGGTTCGTGGTCGTGCCACCCGGCGGAGAGGCGGCATTCCTCGCACCGCTACCGCTGCGCGCGCTGCCCGGCCTCGGCCCCGCGACCGAGCGCGCACTCGGCGGACTCGGCGTGCGCACGCTGGGAGAGGTGGCCGCACTTCCGCTGGAGACGTTGCAGCTGCGCGTGGGCAGGTCGCACGGCCTCTCCATCTGGGAACGCGCTCGCGGTGTCGACGAGTCGGCTGTCACGGTGCCCGGCCGCCCGCGCAGCGTGTCCCGCGAGGAGACCTTCAGCGTCGACATCGCGGCGCGCGAGGTGCTCGCGACGCGCATCGCCGAGCTCGGCGCCGACGTCGCGGCGCGTCTGCGCGACGGTGGCTGGACGGCGCGCACCGTGACGCTGAAGCTCCGCTACACGGACTTCGAAACCATCTCCCGGCAGCACTCGCTGGCGTCACCGACGCAGAGCGACACGACGGTGCGCGACGCGGCGCAGGCGCTCTTCGACAATGCGTGGACGGGCGCGCCGGTGCGGCTGTTGGGTGTGGGCGTCAGCAGCCTAGACGAGTTCGCCCAGCTCGACATCTTCTCGCAGCCGAAGGACGGCACGCTGGACAGCGCCCTCGACAAGCTACGCGAGAGGTTCGGCAGGCGTGCGATCCGCCGCGGAGCGGGCGCAGGACTGCGCGACCTGGATTGGCGCGGAGACGACCTGCGCTCGCTCAGCGCTGACGAGGACGACTGAGTCGGACGACGCCGGTCGTCGGCGCAGGGCACATGCACTCAGCGGCGAGTTCCCGTAGCGGCAAGGCCGAGCGCGACACTTGCCGAAGGCAAGGCGCGAGGCCGAGCGCGGAGGGGTGTTTGAGCAAGCGAGTGCATGTGCCCTGCGCCACAGACCACGGTGACGGACACTCGTCGCCGCGGTTGCGTGGCGCAGCAGCGCAGGTCGTCTCCGCGTCGTATCAGCTTTCGTCCAGGTACTGCGCGATGTCCGCGTCGTAGATGGCGCGCGCGCTGTCGAGCATCTCGCCCACCAGTGCGACCCGCTCCTCCGGCCAGTGGAGCACGGCGGCGAGCTCCATGACCGTTGCGCTGCGGCCGAGCTCCTGGCGCAGGCCGACCTCAGCTGTCTCGTACACCTGCGCGTCGCGCACGAACGCCTCCTCGCTCTGCGTCTCGATGGCGGCGTCCTCCAGCGCGCTCTCGAGGTGCGCGTCGACCACGCGGCGCACGAAGGTGCGCAGGCCTGCGGGCGCGCCGCCGCGCGATGCGTACTCCGACACCGCGACGATCGTGGCCACCGCGCCCTCCTGGTACAGGTCCACGACGTCCATGCCGCGGTTGCCGTGTGCCAGCGCCTCGTCCAGCGCGATGTTGAGGTGATGGTCGACAAGCTCCTCGCGCGCCGGCTCCTGCCCCGCACGCACCCGGCCGAGCAGGGACCGCACCTCGTCGTCGTTCAACGGTGGAAACGCGCGCACCTGGGCCGCGAGCGCATCGAGGTCCGTGTCGTCCTGGTGCGTCACGCGCGGCGCCCCGCCTCGGTCTTGCGTCCGAAACGCGCCGCCAGCTGCTCGCACGCGCGCGCGACCTCGCGCCGCGCCGCACCCTGCGAAGCCCGCTCCACGGCGGAGCCGAACGGCCCGGATCCAACCGCGTAGCGGGCGGATATCTCCACGCGCGATCCACCGCGCACCGAGCGCACGGACGCGCGGATCGTCAGCTTGATGCCCTCCTCCAGCTCCATCACCATGCGCGACGGAGCGGTGAGCTCCTTGCACACCAGGACGCCGCGCAGGTGCCTGCCCATGGCGCCGACCTCGACCTCGTACCGCGCGCCGACCTTGCCTCGCGGCCCGCCCACGTGGCGCAGGCGACGCACCGCCGGCAGCCAGTCGGCGTGGTCCAGGTCGGAGACGGCGGCGAAGACCTCCTCGGGCGGCGCCGGGACGGTGACGTCGGACGTGGCTTCGATCATTCACCGCTCAGTAGATCACGGTTGCAAAGTCCGCGACCTTGGTGAAGCCGAGGCGCTTGTACAAGCGTATTGCGACGTCGTTGTAGTGGTTGACGTAGAGCGAGCACAGCGGCACGTCGCGCAGCAGCCCCTGACAGACCCCGGCAAGTCCCCTGCGTGCGACGCCCTGCGAGCGGCGCGACGGGTCGGTCCAGACGCCCTGGATCTGCACCACCTCCGGGGTCCACGCACTCAACTCCGCCTTGAACACCACGCGGCCGCCGTCGGTCCACACCCAGCTCCAGCCTCGGTCGATCAGCGTCGCCATGCGCGAGCGCCAGCCGGCGGCATCGATCGCCAGCGGATCGATACCCATCTCCTCGCGGTGCATCTCGGCCGCGGCGATCACGAGGGCATCAACGTCGCGACCTGTGGCGCGGCGGACCGGCGACGGCTCCTGGGCGACGTAGTCGCGGCTGTCCACGGCCATGAGGTGCTGCGGGTCGCGAACGTCGCGGGCCGGCCTCCCCAGCGCGCTGTGCAGCGCGAGCACCGCGGCGCGCGGGCCCACCAGCAGCCGGGGAGCGCATGCCGAGAGCAGCAGGCCGGCGAGCGGCTCCGCATCCTCCAGACGCGGGATGCACGGGACCACGAGCGCCCCGCCCAGCGTGGCGGCCCGAAGGCCGTCGGCGCCGAGGATGCCCCACCAGTCGCCGGCCTCCACCCCGGCGCGCAGCTCGCTGCGCAGGTACACGTTGAGGACGGGATCGCCGTCCAGGAGCCGGGAGAGCATGGCCGCGTGCCCGCGGCCAAGACGGCCCGCGCGGACCGCCGAGTCGGTGGCCACGTGTTGATTGTCGGATATCCTCAGGCGCCGACGAAGCACGCGTACCGAGGACCGCTCCACGTCGATGCACACCACGCTCCGCTCCGCCGCGCTCGCCGCGCTGCCCGCCCTCGCGCTGGGCGCGTGCGGCGGCACAACGTCGCCCCCGCCGTCGAACACACCGACGACGACGAGCGCCTCCGTCTTCACGTCCACCGACTTCACCGCGCACATCCCCGGCGGGTGGACCGACCAGACCACGAATGAGAGCGCGGTGACGTCCGTCAGCGTCAACGGCACCGTGCTCATGCTGCTCGTGCCGCCGGCATCCTTCGCCGCGCGCGCCAGCGAGCACATCGACGTGTCAATGGTGCAGCAGCCGGTGCCCAGCGATCAGCTCAGCGCATACGTGCAGAGCGTCTCACAGCACGGCGCCACCAACCTCAGCAGCGTGCAGGCATTCAACCTCGACGGCGCCACCGGGCTCTTCGTCACCTACGACCTGAGCGCGAACGGCGCGAGCAACAAGGCGCAGGACATGGTGGTCGACCACAACAACAACACGTACGACATCGTGCTCAACACACACGCTGCGGATTTTGCCGCGCAGCTGCCCGCGCTCCAGGAGGTGCTCAACAGCTGGCGCTGGGCGTCGTGATGCGCTGAGCGATCGGTAATCGGTATGGTGAGGCGGCCGTGCTGATCCTCATGAACGTCAACGCCACCAAGGATGAGGTCGACAACGTGCTGGCGCACGTGCGCGACCGGGGGTTCAAGCCGATCGAGCTGCCCGGCGCCGACCGTCTTGCCATCGGCGTGCTGGGCAGCAACCCAGCATCCATTCGCGACGCGATCGTCGACCTCCCGGGCGTCGCCGACGCGGTGCCCGTGAGCAAGCCGTACAAGCAGGTGACGCGCGAGTGGCAGCCGCGGCAGACGGTGGTGGACGTTGGCGGCGTGCGCATCGGTGATGGGTCCTTCACCGTGATCGCGGGACCGTGCGCGGTCGAGGGACTCGAGCAGATGACCAGCACCGCAAGGGCGGTCGCCCGCGCCGGCGCGGCGATCCTGCGCGGCGGCGCGTTCAAGCCGAGGACGTCGCCCTATGCGTTTCGCGGGCTCGGCGCAGACGGCCTCGACCATCTCGACGCCGCGCGCTCCGCGACCGGGCTTCCCGTCGTCACCGAGGTGCTGACCCCCGGCGACGTCGAGACGGTGGCGCAGCGCGCCGACATGCTCCAGGTGGGCACGCGCAACGCGCAGAACTTCGCGCTGCTCGAAGCGGTGGGCGCGGCCACACGCCCGGTCCTGCTGAAACGCGGCCTGAGCAACACCGTCGAGGAGTGGCTGCTGGCGGCCGAGTACGTCGTGTCGCACGGGAATCCCGGCGTGGTGCTCTGCGAGCGCGGCATCCGCACCTTCGAGACCGCCACGCGCAACACGCTGGACCTCGCGGCGGTGCCGCTGGTCAAGTCCCTGTCGCACCTGCCGGTCGTGGTCGATCCGTCGCATGCCACCGGGCATCGCCACCTGGTGCCGGCGATGTCGCTGGCAGCGCTCGCCGCCGGCGCCGACGGCCTGCTCGTCGAGGTGCACCCCGACCCCGAGAACGCGATGAGCGACGGCCCGCAGTCGCTGACCTTCGAGATGTTCGACGACCTGATGGCACGGCTGCGTCGCCTGGCCGAGTCCCTCGATCGCCGCCTCGCGACGGCTCCGTCACAGGAGAAGGCGGCGAACCGGGGGTAGCATGGCTGGCGGCCGAGGCCTCCACTCATGCCCTTCTTCAATCGCAAGCGCAAGGAAGCGCTCACCCCCGTCATCGGCACGCTGCTGTGCCAGGCGCGCGGCTGCCACAACCCCACCGCGCTGCAGTGCAGCTACGTGGACAAGCGTGGCCGCGTCTGCAGCGGGGTGTTCTGCCCGGCGCACTGGGGCGTGGTCGACGGCGACGTGTACTGCCGGCGCCACGCCAGCACGCTGCGCGCACTGGGTGAGGCCGCGCAGGAGCGGCGCGCGCTGCCGGACGTGGACAACCGCGGTCCCTCGCTGGTCAACTGGATCGCCGATCAGCTCGACTCGCACCTGCGCAAGATGCTCGGCGACGTGGCCCACGGCGAGGAGCGAATCCTGGTCGAGAAGGACGTCAAGCTGGCGTACGACGCGCACCGCCGGCCGCGCTGGGAGCGCAGCTGGAAGCTGGTCGAGACCACCGGCATGGTGCTCAAAGTGGGGATCCAGGTTGACGAGCGCGACGACGCCATGGTGACCGTGCGCGTGGGCAGCGAGATGGTGGCCCAGGGCGTGCCGCCGTGGATCGCCCGCCGCCACAGCGGCGACGAGATCGACCCCGACGTCGACCGGCTGCGTCGCGAGCTCTTCTACCGCTTCCTGGAGGAGAACATCCAGGACGCGGTGAAGCGCATGCGCGACCGCGTCGACAGCCCCACCTGGGTGGCCTGACGGGCCTCGCCCGCCGGCGTTCACCGCTTCGAAAGAAAGAACGCCGCACAATCCTCTGGAATGCCGCGTCCCACGCCGACCTCGCTTGCTCAGCGCAGCCGCGATGAGGGGCTGAGCCGCCTGCGCCGCCTCACCTGGGTTGCGGGCATCGGCGCGGCGGCCCTGACCGCGGTGGCGTCGCTGATCGCCGCCGAGACGATCCCCGGCCACTCACAGGCAGCGGCGGCGGCGCCGGCCTCGTCGAGCGGGAGCCCTGACCAGAGCGGCAGCGGCGCGCAGCTTCCCAGCGACCAGCAGGCGCCAGCCAATCAGCCCCCTGGTCCCGGCGGGGGCGCTCCCATCGCCGTCTCGGGCGGATCCTGAGGCCCGCACCCGGTGGTCGCCGTGGCCACGTCGCGGGCGCTGGGCACCAGTGTCCAGGTGGCCGTCACCGACGGCGAAGCGCTCGGCGCTGCCCGCGCGGCGGTTGACGAGATTCTGGCGGCGATCGACCTCGCGGCCAGCCGCTTCCGCGAGGATTCGGATCTCACCCGCGTGAACCACGCGGACGGTGCGGGCGTCTCGGTGTCGCGGCTCTGCCTGCGCGCGGTGCAGACCGCGCTGCGGGTCGCCGTGATGACGGGCGGGCTCGTCGACCCGACCGTGGGCAGCTCGCTGGAGGCCATCGGCTACGACCGTGACTTCAGCGCCGTCGGCGACGCGCCGCCGCAGCCCGCGCGCGCCGCCGCGGGGTGGCGCGCGGTGGAGGTGGACGAGCGACGCTCGACGGTGCGCGTGCCCGCCGGCGTCCACCTCGACCTGGGCTCGTCGGCTAAGGCGCTCGCCGCTGATGACGCGGCGGCGAGCGCAGCCCGCGCCACCGGCTGCGCAGTTTTGGTCAACCTTGGCGGTGACTTGTCAACCAGTGGGCCGGCGCCAGAGGGCGGATGGGAGATCCTGGTGACCGACGACCATGGCGCGCCGCCGGACGCACCCGGGCAGATGGTGCGCGTGCGCGGCGGCGGACTGGCGACGTCGAGCACCACGGTGCGCCACTGGACGCAGGGCGGCCGCAGCGTGCACCACATCGTCGACCCCAGCACCGGTGAGCCTGCGCGCGTCGTCTGGCGCACCGCGAGCGTCACCGCGGCGACCTGCGTCGAGGCCAACGCCGCGGCCACGGCGGCGATCCTGCTGGGCACGCGAGCGCCGCAATGGCTGCTGGAACACGGCTTTCCCGCGCGCCTCGTCGACGGGTCCGGCGCGGTGCAGCACATCGGCGGCTGGCCCTCGGAGGGAGAGCGACGGTGATCGCCGCGGCGTTGGGGCCCACCCCCTTCTGGTACGCAGCGCGCGGCAGCGGCTACACGGCGCTCGTGCTGCTCACGCTCTCGGTGCTGCTCGGTCTCATCACGAGCGTGCGCTGGGTCTCCGATAGATGGCCGCGCTTCCTCTCCCAGAGCCTGCACCGCAACATCTCGCTGCTCGCGCTGTGCTTTCTGGTCGTGCACATCGGCGCGTCGATCATCGACCCCTTCGCCGGCCTCAACCTGCGCGACGCCATCGTGCCCGCGGGAGCCGGATACCGCCCGGTCTGGATCGCGCTCGGCGTGGTCTCTGCGGAGCTCTTCGTCGCCGTGCTGATCACGAGCCTGCTGCGCCATCGCATGTCATTCGGCGTGTGGCGCGCGGTGCACCTGCTCGCGTACGCGACCTGGCCGATCGCGGTGCTGCACGGCATCGGCACCGGCACCGACACGAAGGCGGTGTGGGCGATCCTCGTCGTGGTCGCGTGCGTGGGAGCGGTCGTGGTCACGCTCATCTGGCGCCTGGCGAGCGGCTGGCCGGCCCACGCGTGGCTGCGCGCGCTGGGCATGGCGGTGTCGCTCGCGGCGGTGACGGCGCTCACCGCGTGGACGGCGAGCGGACCGCTCCAGCCGGGCTGGGCCCGTGCCGCGGGGACGCCCGCAAACCTGCTCAGCGGGGGCTCAGGTTCCACGCCGGCGGCGTCGCCGTCACCGGGCGCGCTCGCCGCCGGCCTCAACGACCCGCTCACCGGCTCGATCGACCGCGGCGCGACCGCGGTCACCGCGCGCCTGACGGACCGGCGCGACACCTCGCTGACGCTCGTCATCGCGGCCGCGCAGGACGGCAGCGGCACGCTCGTCGCGGCGCGCTCG
Source organism: Candidatus Dormiibacterota bacterium (assembly GCA_019245575.1). Lineage (GTDB taxonomy): Bacteria > Chloroflexota > Dormibacteria > Aeolococcales > Aeolococcaceae > JAFARE01. Next base: position 33,214 of record JAFARE010000030.1, read on the forward strand.
GGTCAGACCGTCTGCTCCGCGCCGGCTTCCTTCGGCGACACGGTCACCGCGCAGTGCGGCTCGGTGGTCGTGAGCGTCAGCCTGGCCGACGACGGCAGGGGCGGGCTCACCGGGACCCTGGTGACCCGGGCCGCCGGGCAGTGACGCTGCACTCCCGGCTCCTGCCGCCCATGCCCGTGGCCGAGGACTACCGGGCTCACGTGGCCGGGTTCGGGCCGCTGCCCGGGGGCGGCCCTGCGCTCATCGCCGAGCTGGATCGCGCCGGGCTCACCGGCCACGGGGGCGCCGGCTTTCCGGCCGCGGTGAAGTGGCGAGCGGTTGCGGCGCGCTCCAAGCCCGGCTCCCGCGCCGTGGTGGTCGGCGACGGCGCCGAGACGGAGCCCGCCAGCTTCAAGGACCGCACGCTGCTGGCGCTGCGGCCTCACCTCGTGCTCGACGGTCTCCAGCTGGCCGCGCGCACGGTCGACGCCGACCGGGCCGTGCTCTACCTGTCCCGGGCCAACGACTCGCTGGGCCGCACGGTGGCCGCGGCGCTGGCGGAACGGCGCGGCGCCGACACGGTGCCGGTCGAGGTCGCCACGGCGCCGCCGCGCTACGTCGCGGGCGAGGAGACCGCGCTGGTCAGCCGGCTGAGCGGCCGGCCGGCACGGCCTCGCACCGTACCGCCCCGGCCATACGACGACGGGGTCGACGGCCGGCCCACGCTGGTGAACAACGTCGAAACCCTGGCCCATTCGGCGCTCATCGCACGGCGCGGCGCCGCCTGGTTCCGCGCCGCAGGGACGCCCGAGGCGCCGGGGACGGTCCTGGTGTCGGTGAGCGGCGCGGTCGGCGTGGCCGGCGTGTACGAGGTCGGCTACGACGCGACGGTGGGCGGGATCGTCGAGCTGGCCGGCGGCGCTCTGGGCACGCCCTCGGCGGTGCTTATCGGAGGCTACTTCGGCCGCTGGTGCGCGGCCGGCCGCGCGTGGCCGGTCACCATCGAGCCCCGGTCGCTGCGGCGCATCGGTCTCTCCCTCGGCGCGGGCGTGATCGCGGTGCTGCCGGCGGGCCGCTGCGGGGTGGCCGAATCCGACCGCGTGCTCGCCTTCCTGGCGCGCGAGTCGGCCGGGCAGTGCGGCCCGTGTCACGTGGGCCTGCCCGCGCTGGCGGCCACATTCCATGCCGTCGCGCAGGGCGACGAGCGGCCCGCCGCGCTCGACCGTCTGGCTCGCTGGGTGCTGGAGATCCGAGGCCGCGGCGCCTGCCGCCATCCGGATGGGGCGACGCTCTTCGCGGCCAGCGCCCTCGAGGTGTTCGCCGACGAGCTCCGCCGCCATCTGCGCCTGGGCCCGTGCGCCGCGTCGAGCGCGGCCCCGCTGATGCCCACCCCGGTGCTCGCCCCGGGCTGGCGATGAGGCAGCGCATCCGGGTCGACCCCATCGCGTGCAAGGCGCATGGGGTGTGCGCCGAGCTCTTTCCCGAGCGGATCCGCCTCGACGACTGGGGCTACCCCATCGTCGACCCACGCGGCGTGACGCCTGACCTGATGAAGCTGGCACGGCTGGCGGTGGCGGAGTGCCCCCGGACCGCCCTCCACCTCGCCGACGTGGATGACCCGGCGGCCCGGCCCAAGCCGGAAGACCCGCCCGACGACCTGGCCCTGGTGAGCCCGCCGCCGGGCGGCGCCTAGGAGGCGACGGGCGCCGCCGCCGGACGGGCGCCGAGCAGTCCCAGCATGGGGCCGAGCATCTCGGCGGGCTCGACGCCGCCGCCATGGCCGGAGCGCAGCGCCGCCGCCGCGGCGAGGTCCAGGACCCGCAGCGCGCCGGGCGTGTCCAGGTCGTCGTCGAGCCGCTCGCGGAACTGCCGCAGCAGATCACCCGCTTCGCCGGCGTCGAGCGCGGCCGGGGCCCGCAGCGCCTCTTCGTAGCGCCGCCGCCGGTCGTCCGCGGCGGACACCTCCTCGGCGTCATACGTCCAGCTCTCGCGGTAGTGGTGCGCCGCCAGCAGCAGCCGGATGGTCGTGCCCGGGACGTGCTCGAGCAGCTCGCGGACGAAGACGAGGTTGCCCAGCGACTTGCTCATCTTCTCGCCCTGGTGACGGACCATCGCCACGTGCGTCCAGTGGCGCACGTACGGTGTGGGTCCGGCGGCCTCCGCCTGCGCGATCTCCGACTCGTGGTGTGGATAGATGAGGTCGTCACCGCCGCCGTGGATGTCCACCGGCGTGCCGAGCTCGCGCGTGGCGAGCACCGAGCACTCGATGTGCCAGCCGGGCCGGCCGTCGCTCCACGGGCTCTGCCAGCGCGGCTCGTCGGGCAGCGACGGCTGCCACAGCACGAAGTCGAGCGCGTCGCGCTTGCGCACGTCGCCGGGGTCGGCGCCGCGCTCGCGGCTGAGGCGGATCATGGTGTCGCGGTCGAGGTGACTCAGCCCGCCGTACGCGGGAAAGCGTTGCACCTCGAAGTAGACCCAGCCGTCGACGTCGTACGCGAAGCCGCCCTCGACGAGCCGCTCGATCCACTGGACCATCTCGGGCACGTGCGCGCCGGCCCGCGGCGCTGCGCTCACCGGCAGCAGGCCGATCTCGGCCATGTCGCGGTCGAATCGCTGCACTTGGTCGTCGCCGATCGCGCGGTAGTCGGCGCCGCGTTCCCGCGCCACGCGCAGCATGTCGTCGTCGACGTCGGTGACGTTGCGCACGCTGCGCACGCGCACGCCGGAGTCGATGAGGCGGCGCGTGAGCACATCGAACACGTGGTAGGTGAACGCATGACCGAGGTGCGCTGCGTCATACGGCGTGATGCCGCAGACGTAGATGCTCGCACTCTCGCCACGAGGCACAAACGGGAGCACCGCCCCGCGCGCGGTGTCATGAAGACGCATCTGGTTCGATTCTAGGGCCGCGCCGGTGCGGGTCCATCGCCGGCCAGGGTGCGCAGCGCGCCTTCCAGCGCGGTTCTGGTGTCGCGGAAGGACGCCCGCGCCATCGCCTCGTCGACGGTCAACCACGCAGCCTCGCTGATCTCCACCGGGTCCGGATGCAGCTCCGCATTCGCGGGCGCCATGACGAGGAAGTGGTCCACGCGTTTGAAGATGAGGCGCCCCGCGCGGCGGTAGACGTACTCCGATCCTGGCAGCGCGCCCACCACGCGGAGGTCGCCGCGCGGCACGCCCGTCTCCTCCGACATCTCGCGAAGCGCAGCGTCAACCGGCTTCTCACCACGTTCGACATTGCCCTTGGGCAGCCCCCAGTAGCGTCCGTCGTTGACCAGGCACACCTCGTAGCCATCCTGCGCTGGACGCGCCAGCACGCCGCCGGCGGAGATCTCGTTGGCACGGAATTGACGCGACGGCACGGTTGCTATGATCGAGAGCCGCGCGGCCCCGTGGTGTAGCCTGGCCTAACACGCCACCCTGTCAAGGTGGAGATCGTCGGTTCGAATCCGATCGGGGTCGCCACCGCCGCCACGTCTCAGCGTTCCATGAACATCCAGCGGTGGCCTTCGAGATCCTCGGCGCGGTAGAGCGCGCCGTGCTCCGTGCGCTCCGGCTCGCTGAGGATCCGCGCTCCGGCGCCACGCGCGCGCTCGCAGTGCTGCTCCACATCGTCGATGTACACGAGCACGCCGTCGACGATGTACGGCACCCGCGACCACGCTGCGGCGGCGTCGCAGTGCTCTCGGTGTCGCGCGGGGCCCTCGTAGTCGGGGGTGGGCGACGCGAGCATCACCACGCCGGAGCCGGCGTCCAGCTCGGCGTGCGTGAGCCGGCCGCTCGCATCCGTCATACGGGTGCGTTCGCGAAACCCGAAGGCGGCGGTGAGCCATTCGAGCGCAGCCACACCGTCGGAGTACGACAGCATGGGGATGACATCGGGATACGTCGTCGTCATCTCCAACCTCACGCGGCTCGATGTGCGTCCAGCCACCCGACGAGGTCGTCGAGCACGCGCTCGTGCTCGGGCTCGTTGAAGATCTCGTGCCACAGGCCGTCGTACATCTTCAAAGTCTTGTCGGTTGAACCCGCGGCCGCGTACACCTCCGGTCCGCAACCTGGGTCGACGAGGCCGTCCTCCGTTCCCTGCATCACGAGCAGCGGCATGCGCATCCCGGGCAGCGCGCGCTGCACCACGTCCATCGTGCGCAGCATCTCGGCGCCGAGGCGCGCGCGCAGCCGTGTGCGGAACACGAGCGGATCGGCGTTGTACGCGCCAACGACGGCGGGGTCCCGGCTGATGCGGTTGAGCGGCAGCTTGAGCACGCCGGCGCCGGGCGCGACGCGCGACAGCACGCGTCCCACGACGATGGTGGCGCGCGAGAGCTCCCCGGGGCACGCGGCCGGCGCGGAGAGCACGAGCCCACTCATGACGTCCGCGTGCGCAATCGCCAGCCCGAGCGCGACCAGCCCGCCCATGCTGTGTCCCAGCACGAAGAGCGGACCCCCAGGCCACTCGCTGCGGCTCAGGTTCACGACTGCGCGCAGGTCCTCGACGTAGTCGTCGAAGCGCACCACCTGTGTGCGCGGACCACCCGAGCGGCCGTGGCCGCGATGGTCGGCCACGCGCACCGCATAGCCGGCGTCGACGAGACGCTCCGCCACGCCGCCGTAGCGCCCGCCGTGCTCAGCGAAGCCGTGCGCGATGACGACGACCCCGGCCGGTGCGGTCTGCGGCGCCCACGCCTGGTGATACAGCGGGATCCCGCGCGCGCCGACGAGGCGGCCCTCCTCGTGCTGCGTGGTCACCGGCGTCACCTCGCGGAGCGTATCAGGGGCCGCTATAGTCGATTGCCAGCACTCGCATGGACGAACGCACGCCAGCCGCCAACGTCCTGGAGATCGACGGCCTGAAGACGTACATCAGGCTCAGCCGGTCGACGGTGCGGGCGGTGGACGGCGTCTCGTTGCACATCGCACCCGGTGAGACACTCGGCCTTGTCGGTGAGTCGGGCTGCGGCAAGACGATCACCGGCATGTCGGTGATGAAGCTGCTGCCCCCGGGCGGGCGCATCGTCGAGGGGACGATCAAGCTCAACGGCCGCGACATCGTGCCGCTGCCTGACAAGACGATGCGCGAGGTGCGCGGCAACGTGGTGTCCGTCATCTTCCAGGACCCGATGACGTCGCTCAATCCCACGATGACGATCGGCGACCAGATCGGCGAAGCGCTGCGCATCCATCGCGAGGTCGGTGACAAGGAGGCGCGCGAGCGCGTGCTCGACGTGCTCGGGCTGGTGGGCATGCCCCGGCCCGCAGAGCGCATCAACGACTACCCGCATCAGCTCTCCGGCGGCCTGCGCCAGCGCTGCGTCATCGCCATGGCGCTGGTGTGCGAGCCGAGCCTCGTCATCGCCGACGAGCCGACGACGGCGCTCGACGTCACCATCCAGTCGCAGATCCTCGATCTGCTCGACGAGCTGCGCCGGCGGTTGCGCATGGCCGTGCTGCTGATCACGCACGACATGGGCGTCATCGCCGGCCGCGCCGACCGGGTCGCGGTCATGTACGCGGGCAAGATCGTCGAGGAGGCGAGCACGCGCACGCTCTTCAAGCGCATGCGGCACCGCTACACGGAAGCGCTGGTGGAGGCGATTCCGCGTCTCGACCAGGAGACGTCAGCGGAGCTGTACAGCATCCCCGGCCTGCCGCCCGATCTGGCCAATCCTCCGGAGGCGTGCCGGTTCGCCGCGCGCTGCCGGTTCGACACGGAGATCTGTCACAACGAGTACCCGGCGTTCAGCGAGCACGAGCCCGGTCATCTGTACGCGTGCCATCACCCGGCCGGCGTGGATGAGCCGGTTGAAGCCGCCGCGCAGTGAGCGTCAGCGCCGCACCCCAGCCGGCGGCGACCGCCGAGGGCGCGCGCCCGTACCTCGAGGTGCGCGACCTGGTGAAGGAGTTCCCCGTCACCAAAGGCGCGGTCATGCGGCGGCGCATCGGCAGCGTGCACGCCGTGTCCGGTGTGTCGTTCAGCGTGATGCCGGGCGAGACCTTCGGGCTGGTCGGCGAGTCCGGCTGCGGCAAGACCACCACGGGCAGGATGATCGTCGCGTTGGAGCGGCCCACGTCGGGCGCGATCCTCATCGACGGCGAGGACATCGCGGCGATGTCCATGCGCCGCGTGCGGCCGCGGCGCCGCCACATGCAGATGATGTTCCAGGACCCGTACGCGTCACTGGACCCGCGCATGCGCGTGTCGACGATCCTGCGTGAGCCGCTCGCCATCCAGCGAATCGGCACGCGCGAGGAGCAGTTCAACCGCGTGCGCGAGCTGCTCAACGACGTCGGGCTGGCGCGCGCGGCGATGGACCGCTATCCGCACGAATTCTCGGGCGGTCAGCGCCAGCGCATCGGGCTGGCGCGCGCGCTCGCGCTGCAGCCGAAGCTCATCGTGGCCGACGAGCCAGTGTCAGCGCTGGACGTGTCCATCCGCTCCCAGATCCTCAACCTGATGAACCGGCTGCAGGAGAAGTACTCGCTGACGTACGTGATCATCTCCCACGACCTGTCGGTGGTGAAGTACATGGCCGACCGCATCGGCGTCATGTACCTCGGCAAGATGGTCGAGATCGGCAGCGGCGAGGACATCTACCGCCGTCCGGCGCACCCGTACACGCACGGCCTGGTCGGCGCCATCCCCATCCCCGACCCGGACGTGGAGCGCAGCAAGGACGCGGCCGCGCCACGCGGCGAGATCCCCTCCGCGATCAATCCTCCATCCGGCTGCCGCTTCCGCACCCGCTGCCCGCGCGCACAGGCGCTGTGCGCCGAGGTCGAGCCGCCGCTGCGTCCCTTCGGCCCCGGGCACGAAGCTGCTTGCCACTACCCGCTGAGGCCTCCGAGCGAACCAGCTGCCGCGTAAACCCAGGCCTCCAGCTGCCGATCCTGGAGCTTCGCCTGCAAGCAGACGTGCGTTCTGCTCGGGTTGGATGCACACCTTCGCGGCGAGTTCCCGTAGCGGCGAGGCCGAGCGCAACACTTGCCGGAGGCAGGGCGCGAGGCCGAGCGCGGAGGGGTGTTTGAGCAAGCGAGGGTGTGCATCCAACCCGAGCAAACCCACTAGCGCTTCTGCAGGCGAACCTCCAGCGCGTCGCGCAGCCCATCGCCGATGAAGTTGAAGGCGACGACTGTCAGCACGATGGCGATGCCGGCCGGATAGATGAGCCACCAGTAGCCGTCGAAGATGAACGTCACGCCGTCGGACAGCATGCGCCCCCAGTTGGTCGCGGGCAGCGGGATGCCAAGGCCGAGAAAGCCCAGCGCGGCCACCAGGATGATCGCGTCCGCCACCTGGAAGGTCGCGTTGACCATGATCGTGCCGATGGCGTTGGGAACGATGTGGCGGAAGACGATGCGCGCCCCGCTGCCGCCCATCATCGTCACGGCCTGCACGTAGTCGCGCGTTCGCAGAGTCAGCGTCTCGGCGCGCACCAGACGCGCCGGTATGAGCCACGCGTCGATCGCCACCACGATGATCAGCGTCATCAGCGTGATCGGCTGAAACGCGCTGGCCAGGAACAGCAGCAGGAAGAGCGGTGGGATCGCGAGGAAGACGTCGACGAGACGCATCATCACCGCGTCCACGAAGCGCCCGAAGAAGCCCGCGACCGCACCCCAGATGACGCCGAACGCGGTGGCGATGAACGCTGCGGCGATGCCCACCTCGATCGACGTCTGGCCGCCGACCATGAGCCGCCCCATCACGTCGAAGCCGTCCTGGTCGGTGCCGAGCACGTGGCCGGCGCCGGGAGCGAGGAACGAGTCGTTCAGGTTGGAGTCGACCTGGTTCGTGTGGTAGATGAGCGGCCCGATGAAGCAGAACAGCACCATGAACACAACGACACCCACGCCGAACACGGCGAGGCGGTGCTCCAGGAACACGTCGAGGGCGAGCCGCCACACACCGCGCGTCTCGTAGGCGGGGACGAGGTCCTGCACCTCGGGCGGCGCCTCGACGGGCGCGATCGCGATTGGCCCGATGCTCAGCGCGGACTCCTGCGGAGTCGGTCCCATGGTCATCGCGAGTACCGCACGCGCGGGTCAGCCACCGCGTAGAGAATGTCGGCGAGCAGCGAGCCGGCCACCGTGGCCAGCGCGGCGACCACGATGATGCCCAGGATCACCGGATAGTCCTGCTGGATAGCCGCATTCCAGAAGAGCAGGCCGATGCCCGGGAAGTTGAACAGCGCCTCGGTGATCAGCGCGCCGCTGAAGATGAAGGAGATCGACAGTCCGATCAGCGTGAGGATGGGGATGAGCGCATTGCGCAGCACGTGCAGGAACAGCACGCGCGTCTCGGACGCCCCCTTCGCCCGCGCGGTGCGCACGTAGTCCTGCACCATGTTCTCCAGCGTCGAGGAGCGCATGTAGCGGCTGAACAGCGCGATGGTGCCCAGCGCGAGTGTGACCACCGGAAGGATCAGCGCCGAGAACTGCGAGAAGAGGTCGCCCACCGTCGCGCCCTGCGGGCCCTCGGACGGCAGATGCGTGAGCGTCTCGGAGAACAGGACGATCAGGATGATGCCCAGCCAGAACACGGGCATCGAGTAGAAGATGAACGACGCGCCGGTCAGCACGTAGTCGTCGACCTTGTTGCGCCGCACCGCCTGGTAGATGCCCAGCGGGACGGCGATGATGATCGCGATCGCGTACGACAGACCCACCAGCACGAGCGTCTTGGGCAGGTCCTCGGCCAGCAGTGACCCCACGCTCTGGTTCAGCTTGTACGAGTAGCCGAAATCGATGCTCCAGCCATGGCCGCCGAACAGCGAGCCGAGCCCGGTGATGTGCCCCAGGTACGTGCCGTACTGCACCCAGATCGGCTGGTCGAGGCCGTTGTCGTGGTTGAACTGCGCGATCGCCACCGCGGTTGCGCGCGGTCCGAGGATCGCGCGCGCGGGTCCCCCCGGCAGCAGATGCAGCAGCAGGAACACCAGCAGCGTCACCCCGAAGGTGATGAACACCGCTTGGATGCACCGGCGCAGGATGTAGCCGATCACGGTCGGAGGGGTGTCAGGTCAGGACGACCAGGACCAGTTCTCCGGGTAGAGGTTGGCCAGCGGGTCCTGCGGATCCACCCCCTGCAGGTTGCTGTTGATCGCGGACAGCTGCAGGTACGGGGTCGGCATCCACACCACCGGCAGGTTCTTGGCGAGGTAGTCCTCGTACTGGTACATCGCCTGCAGGCTGTTGCTCGTCTCCGTCGCGCTGATCAGCTGGTCGGCATTCGGGTCCGAGTAGCCGTTGGAGTTGGAGCCGGCGCCGGTCGCCCAGAGCAGGTCGCCCGTGGGGTAGTAGTCCGGCGAGTACACCCACACGCCCCAGAACTCCATGTCCCAGGTGCATGGCTTGCCGGCCTGGCACGGGATGGCGTTGCCGATGACGGTGTTGAAGGTGTTCGACGAGAGGTTGATCTGGATGCCCGCCTTGCTGAAGTCGGTCTTGAACTGCGTCATCATCTGGTCGAACGACGCCTGACCGTTGGCGTACTCCAGGTGGAATGAGGCCTGTGCGCCGGCCGCGATTCCCTGGCCGCACTGGTTGGGTGCCGTGCCCGGGCTCGTGCAGGTGTCGACGCCACCGGGATTGACCGTCCAGCCGTGCTGCTGCAGCAGCGCAACCGCCGCGTTGACGTTGAAGGGATACGGGTTCGACTTCTCGAAGGAGCTGACGAAGCTGGAGGTCGGACGCACCGGGACGGGGCCGTACGTGGGATAGGAATAGCCGTTGTACGCCTTGTTGATGTACGTGCTCTGGTCGACCAGCAGCTGCATCGCCTGGCGGAAGTACAGCTGGCTGAAGATGGGGCCGCTCGTGGGATTGGTGAAGTTCTCAGGGAAGTAGGACACCTCCCAGCCGGTCCACGGCTCGAACCTGTAGCCCAGGTTCGTGATCTGGGTCTTCTGCATCGCGTCCGAGTACGGGATGTAGCCGTAGTCGACGGAGTTGGGCTGATTGGGGCCGCCCTTCAACAGGTTGAACTCAGCGGACTCGGCGGTGAACGGCACCTCGTCGAACTCCGCCAACTTCGGCTTCACCGGGCCGGAGTACTGCGGGTTGGGCACGAACTTCACGTTTCCCGTCGTGTCGATGGACTTGAGCTTCCAGGGCCCGTCAACGACCTGCCACAGCGGGTTGGTGTTGTACGTGCCGACGCTCATCGCCTCCTGGTCGAGGAACTTGTACACGGCCTGCGCACCGTCCGAGGTCTTGTCGTAGTCGCCGACGGCGCCGGACGCCGAGGTCTTGTCCCACACGTGCTGCGGCAGCGGCGACACCTGGCTCAGCTCGTTGTACGTGAAGAAGTAGGAGCCGTACGCCTGGCTGAGGTTGAACGTGATCGACGTGGGGCTGTTGACGGTGGTGCTGACCACGTTGTCCGGGTACTCACCCGGCGAGTAGCCGGCCCAGTTTGCCTTGTTCGCGGTGACCAGGTTCTGCCAGAACTCCACGTCGCGAGACGTCACCGGCGTGCCGTCGGACCACTTGTAGTTCTTCAGCGTGATGGTCACCGACTTGCCGTCGGCGGAGTACTGCGGGGCATTCGCGAGGCTCAGCGAATCGTTGAGCTGCACCGTGCCGTCCTTGCCGAACCAGTACAGCGGCCGGTACATGAGGAATTGGAACTGGGTCAGGTTGGCGACGCTGAAGTACTGCAGCTTGGCCAGCGGGAGGATGTAGTTGGGCGCGGATCCGGGCAGCTCGGCGAACGTTGCCTTGGTCTTGTTCGACGTCCCCCCGCCGCCGCCGCATGCCGCGGCGAGCAGCGTCCCAGCGAGCGCGACCACCGACAGCAATCCCTTCGAGCGCCAGGCCTTTCTCGAGGTCATGGGAGCCTCCTTGCAGTGCCGTGCGCACCCAGGCGTCGCCCCCTCGCGCCCTTGTCGCGGCCGTAGGATACCGAGCCAATCTCCGCCTAGGGAAGCGAACGCTCCGAAAATCACCCCTGCGGGTGAAGCTTTGGGGTTCTGCCGCGGTCAGGCAGCCGCCGCGCCCGGCCACCGGCCCTGGGCCCGGGCCAGCGCCAGGTCGTGCACCGGCGAGATCCGAAGCCTGCGTGGCAGGAGCGGGTGCGCCGCGCGCAGCGACGCGAACGTGGCCGCGTGTGCCGCGGCGTGCGCCCGCGTCCAGGGAAATCCGTACGCCGCTCGCAGCGCCGGAGGCAGTAGGCCGACAGCGACGAAGGCGACCATGTCCATCCCCGGCCGCAGCACGCGCGAGCGCACCGGCGGGTGCAGCACCGTCCGGGCCACGAGCCGAGAACCCGCTCCCGGCAGGCAGGGGCCGCGCGCGATCTGGCGCGCGACGTACTCGCGCAGCGCCGCGGCGCTGGGCCAGAGAAGCCGGCCCGGCACGCCCATCAGCGCCGCCACGGCCTCCCACTCGCGCACGAACCCGTCGCGGTCGGCGTCGCCCAGGTCGCCCACCAGCGCGTCGTGTGTGGCGAGCATGGAGTCGACGAAGGAGGCGTGGACCCAGCGCAGCAGCGGCGCGTTGGCCGCGGAATATTCCCGCCCGGCACGCACGCGCGTGGTCGCGTGCGATGCGGGGAGCCGGCCGGCGATGCGCGTGTGCACCCGCAGCACCCGCTCGGACACCGCTCGCGCCTCCGCGGTGGTGCCGAACGACACCAGCGTCACCCACTCGACGGTGCGCTCCAGCCGTCCGTACGGGTCGGTGGCGAAGGCGCTGTGGTCGATGGCGCCCTGCGCCACCAGCGGATGCGCGGCCTGCATCAGGAGCGCCCGGCCGGCGCCCAGCATCAGCAGCGGCTCGCGCATCACACGCCACGTCACCGTCTCCGGGCCGAAGAGGCCGGCGTCGGCCGCGGTGTCGCGCAGCGGCGCGGGGCGGTCCGAGTAGGGAAGCGGCCGGGTGATCAGCCGCATCGCGAAGCCGCCGCCGGGAAGAGCGCGCACGTTCCGAGCCTATCAGCGGCCGGGCCGATCGTCCTCACTCGCTACCATCGCCAGCCGTGCCTGACGAGCCCGTTGTCGAGCGAGCGCTGGTCGTGGTCGCCCATCCGGACGACTGCGACTTCGGCTGCGCGGGCACGACCGCCGTGTGGACGGATGCCGGGATGGAGGTGTCCTACTGCATCGTCACCGACGGCGACGCCGGTGGCTCCGACCGCAGCGCCGTGCGCGCCGACGTGGCCGCGCAGCGCCGCAGAGAGCAGACGGAGGCGGCCGCCGTGGTCGGCGTGCGCGACATCGAGTTCCTCGGTTACCCGGACGGTCGCCTGATGGTGTCGATGGACCTCCGGCGCGACATCTCCCGCGTGATCCGCACGAAGCGCCCCCAGCGGGTGGTGTGCCAGTCGCCGGTGCGCAACTTCACGCGCATCTTCGCCAGCCATCCGGACCATCTCGCCGCCGGTGAGGCCACGCTCGACGCCGTCTACCCCGACTCGCGCAACCCCTTCGCGCACATGGAGCTGCTCGACAAGGAGGGTCTGGAGCCGTACACGGTCGACGAGGTGTGGCTGATGGGTGGCACGTTCGGGGTGCAGCCGGACCGGGTCATCGACGTGACCGCCACCGCAGACCGCAAGCTGGCGGCGCTGCGCTGTCATCGCAGCCAATACGACGACTGGAACGCGCTCGAGGAGCGCGTGCGCATGTGGCTCAAGGCCACCGCGTCGGCGGGAGGGCTGGGCGAGGACCGCATGGCCGAGATCTTCCAGGTGGTGCACACCGGGGGATGACGCCGGACCTCTCGCCCTCACTGGCCGCCGCTGCCGTCGGCACCGCGGACACCGCCGCATTCCTCATCGCGCGCCCGCGCCTGTTCCGCGAGCGGCCGGGGCGGGCCGCGGGCAGCGCCGCCGCGCTGCTCGCGTGGGTCACCGTGGGCACGCGCGCAGCATTCGCCGAGTCGCGCGGCGATGCCTGGACGCGGGGGCTCTGCGCGGCGCTGCTCGCATCGAATGTGGCGGTCCTCGCGGTGCACCTGCGCCATGGCATCGCGGGCCCGCGCGTGTACGTCGGCACCGTCGCTGCCGCGGTGGCGCTCGCCGGAACGTTTCGCCCTTGAGCGACGAGCGCGCGCGCCGCCCTTACGGAACGTGGCCCTCGCCGATCAGCGCGCGGGCCGTGGCGCAATCCCGTCTGCGCGTCACGGAGCTGCAGTTCGACGGCGGGGTGCCCTTCTGGATCGAGGGTAGGCCGGCGGAGAAGGGCCGCTGCGTCGTCGTGCGCCATGTCGACGGCGCCAACCACGACATGCTGCCGGAACCGTTCTCGGCGCGCACGCGCGTGCACGAGTACGGCGGCGGCGCGCTGCACGTCGCCGGCGGCACGGTCTACTTCAGCAACGCGCCGGATCGCCGGCTCTACGCGATGGAGTCGGACGCCGCTCCGCGACCGCTGACTCCCGATCTCGGTGACGTGCGCTACGCGGACATGCGGCTGGACTCCACGCGCGACCGCCTGGTCGTCGTGTGCGAGGACCATCGAGGCAGCCGTGTCGTCAACGACATCCGCGTCCTGCCGCGCGACGGCGGCGAGCCCGAGACGATCGTGTCGGGCAACGACTTCTACTCGAACCCACGCGTCAGCCCGGACGGGACGCGGATGGCGTGGCTCACCTGGAACCAGCCGAACATGCCGTGGGACGGCACGGAGCTGTGGACTGCCGAGCTCGGCGCGGACGGCCGGCCTCGGGACGCGCGCCGCGTTGCCGGCGGGCCGCGCGAAGCAGTGTTCCAACCTGAGTGGTCGCCCGACTCCGTGCTGCACTTCATCACCGATCCCACCGGCTGGTGGAACCTGTATCGCTGGGACGGGGACGAGGCGCATCCGCTCTGTCCCATGGAGGCGGAATGCGGACAGCCCGCGTGGGCGTTCGGCCTCTCCTCCTACGCGTTTCTCGACGATGGGCGCATCGCGCTGAGCGCCTGCCGCGACGGGCTGTGGCGCGTCGGCCTCCTCAGCCCGGACGGGGGCGGGTTCGACGACCTCGGCCTGGCGATCACCGACGTCGACGGCTGCGTCGTCTCCGACGGCGTCCGCATCGGGTTGCTCGCGGGCGGGGAGCGCGAGCCGCTGTCGGCGGTCGTGGTGCAGCCGGGGGACCGCTCGCACACGGTGCTGCGGCGCTCCACGGATCTCGACATCGACGACGCGCTGATCTCGGCGGCGATCCCCGTCTCCTTTCCCGGCTGGGAGGGCGCGACCGCGCACGCGTTCTTCTACGCGCCGCGCAGCGACACGTGCGAAGCCGGCCCCGAGGAGACGCCGCCGCTGCTCGTGCGCGCCCACGGCGGACCCACGTCGGCCACCACGCCGGCGATGGATCCACTGGTGCAGTACTGGACCAGCCGTGGCTTCGCCTTTCTCGACGTCAACTACGGCGGCAGCACCGGTTACGGCCGCGCGTACCGCGAGCGGCTCAACCTGCAGGAGGGGGTGGTGGACGTCGGCGACTGCGTCGCGGGCGCGCTGCACATGGCCGAGACCGGCCGCGCTGACGGCGCACGGCTGCTCATCGAGGGAGGCAGCGCGGGCGGGTACATCGTCCTGTGCGCCATGACCTTCCACGACGCATTCGCCGCGGGCTCGAGCCTGTTCGGCATCGCCGACATCGAGACACTGGTGGCCGAAACTCACAAGTTCGAGGCGCAGTACTTCGAGACGATGGTCGGCCCGTACCCGCTGCGCCGTCACGTCTACCACGACCGATCGCCGATCCACTTCATCGAGCGGGTGCGCCGGCCCGTGATCCTCTTCCAGGGCCTCGACGACCCCATCGTGCCGCGCAACCAGGCGGAGACGATGTTCGCGTCGCTGTGCGAGGCGGGGATACCCACCGCGTACATCGGCTATCCGGGCGAGGAGCACGGCTTCCGGCAGGCGGCGAACATCGCGCGCACCGTCGACGCTGAGCGCTACTTCTTCTCGCGCGTGCTCGGCATCGAGGTGGGCGGGGACGTCGAGCCGGTCGACATCGTCAACCTGGAGCGGCGCCAGACGGCGTAGCCGCCGGCAGCGACGAGCACCAGCGCAAGCGCGCTGACGAGCATGTTCGACTGCCCGGCGAGCCCCGGTGTACCGGCTGCGCGCGACGGCGCTGTGCCGAACGACGCCAGCCGGATCGTCGCGTCGCCGCCGACACCGAGGTCGTACGTGACGTCCGAGCTGTCCGCATTCAGCGCGAGGTACGTTAGATAGCCGCTCTCCGGAACCCACGCCATGTTGCGGTCGCCGGCCAGGTCATCGTGCAGCGACGACGTCATCCGCTCCTGCCCCGCGACCGAGAATCCCCTTGCGCCGTCGACGCTGCTGCCGCGCAGCACGCCGTCCACCACCGAGGGCGGCGGCGCCGTGTGCAGCTGTGTGTCCGTCAGCAGGAACAGGTCGGCGACGACGCGCGAGTCGTCGTTGGCCAGCACCTCGAGCGGCACCCACAGCTGCGGCGTGCGCATTGTGATCAGGAGCGGCACGCCGTCGCCGTCGAGCAGCCCGCGCTGCTGCGCCGCCGACGTGTTGTATTTCGCCGCCATGAACACGGGGCTGCCCTGCGCGTACGTCAGCAGGTGGTCCTTCGCCTCCGGCGGCAGCAGGAACCCGTTGTGGATGCACCAGTCGACGACCTGGGTGCCGCTCCCCTTGAGCACGGTGACGTCGAGTGCCTCCACCTGCACCTGCTCCACGACGACGCCGCCCGCAGCCTTTGCCGCGGTGTTGGCGGCGAAGTCCAGCGGTTCGGGCGGCGCGAACTCTCGCTCCAGCCGCTGCAGCGTCCAGCGCCCCGCGGCGCTGATGCTCGAGGGCACGGCGGGCAGGGGCACGATCCAGCCGACGTCGGCAGCGGAGCCGGCGTACGCGAAGCTGGTCACGTAGTGCTCGACGCCGTCGTGCCACGCGACGAACGTCGTGGCCTTGGACAGGCGCACGTCGCCGTCCGGCGCCACCAGGCCGCCGCACGCGAGCGCCGTGGTCATCGTCGCCATGAGGGCGGCGCCTGCTGCGACAGCGGCGGCCAACACCTTGCGCATCGCGGTCCTCCTCCGCCATGAACGTCTGTCTGCGTCCTGTGACGCGGGCGTCGCCGTCACGGTTCCCGCGAGGCGTTTGAGAATCGATAGTTAGGCTATATAATTAGTTCGTGGCAACGCTCACCGCGGCCGACTCCGTCACCCTGGCCAACCGGCTGCGCCCCGTCCTCCTCCACATCAACCGCCACCTGCGCCGCGAGGTGCACAAGCTGGGCGTCTCCGCCGGGCAGATCTCCGTTCTGTCCGCCGTGTGCGACAAGCCGGGCATCGGCATCGCCGACCTGGCGGCGCGCGAGGGCACATCCGCGCCCTCCATCTCCGGCCACGTTGACCGGCTCGAGGCGGCCGGCCTGCTGGAGCGTCGGCGGGAGGAGTCCGGCGACCGCCGCCGCATCGGCCTCCACGTGACCACCGAGGGCGCGCGCGTGCTGCGCGATGTCCGCTCCCGGCGCACGGCTTGGCTCGCCTCCCGGCTCGAGGCACTGCCGCCCGCGGAGCGGCGCAGGGTGGCCGACGCCGTCGAAGCGCTCGGGGCTCTGGTCGCCTCATGAGTCCGCGCGCGCGGGTCAGCGTCCTCTCCGCCAGGACCTTCCGGAGCCTGCACCGGCGCAACTACCGCCTGTACTTCATCGGCCAGGTCGTCTCCCTGACGGGCACGTGGATGCAGAACGTCGCCCAGGCCTGGTTCATCGTCGAGCTGACGCACTCGCCGCTCGCCGTCGGGCTCCTCGCCGTCTGCCAGTTCGGTCCCTATGGCCTGCTCGGGCTGCTCGGCGGAACGGTGGCCGACCGGGTCAACCAGCGCCGCCTGCTCATCTGCACGCAGACCGCGTTCCTGCTCAGCGCCGCGTCGCTGGCCACACTCGCGCTCACCGGACACGCGACGGTGTGGGAGGTGTATCTCCTCGCCGCGATCAACGGCTTCGTGCTCGTGCTCGACACACCGGTGCGGCAGTCGTTCACGATCCAGATGGTCGGGCGCAGCGAGCTGCCCAACGCTGTGGCGCTCAACTCCAGCATCTTCAACGCCTCGCGCATCATCGGCCCCGCCGTTGCGGGCGCGCTGATCGCAGTCGCGGGCGTGGGGCTGTGCTTTCTCTTCAACGCGTTCAGCTTCGTGGCGGTGATCGTGGCCCTGGCGCTGATGCGCGAGTCCGAGCTGTTCGCGGTGGGGCGTGACGACCGCCGCGCCAATGTGTTCCGCGGCGCGAGCGAGGGCATCCGATTCGCGTGGCGCACACCGGTCGTGCGCACCGTGCTGGTGATGATGCTCGTGATCTCGACGATCGGGATCAACTTCAACGTGCTGCTCCCCGTCCTGACGGCGCGCACGCTGCACTCCGGCCCGCAGGTGTTCGGCATGCTCTCGGCGCTCTTCGGCGTGGGCGCGCTTGCCGGCGCGCTGACCACCGCTGCGCTGGGCCGGGCCAGCGCCCGGGCGCTGCTCGCCGGCGCGCTGATCTTCTCGCTGTCCGAGCTGGCGCTGGCGCCGATGCGCGTTGCCTGGGCCGCGGCCTTGGTCCTCGTCGTCACCGGCGTTGCGTTCTCGCTGTACGCGTCGCAGAGCAATGCAACGCTGCAGATGTCGACGCCCGACCGGCTGCGCGGACGCGTGCTCGGCATCTATGGGTACGTGTTCTTCGGCACCGCCCCGCTGGGAGGGCTGCTCGCCGGCTGGCTGGCGCAGACGGGGGGCACGCAGCTCGCATTCCTCGTCGCCGGGGGCGCCGGCCTGTGCGCCGCCGTCTACGGCGCGGCCGAGCTGCGCGACGCGCGTGCGCCTGACACTGCGCTCACACCCGGCGGGCTCCACGCGGCGTGAACGCGCGCCGGCCCCGGGTCGTCATCGTCGGGGCCGGCTTCGCGGGCCTGGCCTGTGCCCGCGCGCTGCGCCGCGTGCCGGTTGATGTCACGCTCGTCGAGCGCACGAACTACCACCTGTTCCAGCCGCTCCTGTACCAGGTGGCGTCCGGCCTGCTCGACCCTTCGCAGATCGCAGCGCCCGTGCGCTCGGTCCTGCGCCGCACGCACAACTGCGACGTGCTGATGGCCGAGGTCACGTCGGTCGACCTGCAGGAGCGACGTGTGCACACGGCCGCGCGCGACCTCGACTACGACTTCCTCGTGGTGGCAGCGGGCAGCGCCACCGACTACTTCGGCGACGCATCACTGCGCGCGCGAGCCATCGGGCTCAAGGACCTCGACGACGCGCTCGCGCTCCGCTCGCGGTTGCTGCGCAACTTCGAACGCGCCGCGGTCTGCACCGACGCAGCGCAGCGAAAGCGGCTGCTCACCTTCGTGGTGGTGGGCGGCGGCCCGACCGGGGTCGAGTTCGCCGGTGCCGTCGCGGAGCTGATCAACCACGTGCTGCCCAAGGACTATCGCGAGGTGGACTTCGCCGAGGTCCGCGTGATGCTGTGCGAGGCAGGTGACCGCCTGCTGCCCACGTTCGCGCCGCGGCTCAGCCGGTCGGCGCAGCGCAACCTCGAGCGCAAGAAGGTGGACGTGCGCCTTGGCACCGCGCTGCGCGAGGTGACCACGGACGGCGTGGTGATGCCGGACGGCGAGAGCGTGCCGGCCGACATGGTGGTGTGGACCGCGGGCGTGCGCGCGGTGCCACTGCTCGGCGAGGGCGCGCCGCAGGTGCGCCACGGACGTGTCGAGGTCACGCCCTCGCTGCACCTGGCTTCGCACCCCGAGGTCTTCGTGCTCGGCGACATGGCGGCGCTCGACGTCGAGGGACAGCCGCTGCCGATGCTCGCGCCCGTTGCCATCCAGGGCGGCGAGCACACCGCGAGGGTGATCGCGGCGCGCCTGCGGGGCCGCGAGGACGCGCCCTTCCGCTACCGGGACAAGGGCACCATGGCCACCGTGGGCCGGGGCGCCGCCGTCGCCCAGATCGGCCCGCTGCACATCAACGGCTTGATCGGCTGGCTGATCTGGCTCTTCATCCACCTCCTGTACCTGGTGGGGTTTCGCAGCCGGCTCATCGCGCTCTGGACCTGGGGCTGGAACTACTTCTTCTACGATCGCCCGGTCCGGCTCATCACACTGCCGCCGCCCGGCGGCTGACGCGCAGACAGGAGGTCCCGCATGCAGCACAGGCGTCTCGGTTCCCAGGGCCTCGAGGTCTCGTGCATCGGGCTCGGATGCATGAGCATGTCCGACTTCTACGGCAGCGCGGCCGAGCGCGACGAGCAGGAGTCGATCGCCACCATCCACCGCGCCGCGGAGCTGGGCGTGACGCTGCTCGACACCGCCGACATGTACGGCCCGTACACCAACGAGGAGCTGGTGGGGCAGGCCATCGCAGACCGGCGTGACTCGTACGTGGTGGCGACGAAGTTCGGGTTTGAGCGCCACGACGACGGCTCGCAGACGGTGAACGGCCGGCCCGAGTACGTGCAGCGCGCCTGCGACGCCTCGCTGCGCCGGTTGGGCATCGACACGATCGACCTGTACTACCAGCACCGCGTCGACGCGCAGGTGCCCATCGAGGAGACGGTCGGCGCAATGGCGGCGCTGGTGGCCGCCGGCAAGGTGCGCCACCTCGGGCTCAGCGAGGCGGGCGCCGCGACCGTGCGCCGCGCCCACGGCGTGCACCCGATCAGCGCTGTGCAGTCGGAGTACTCGCTGTTCGCGCGCGACCTGGAGGACGAGGTCATCCCCACGCTGCGCGAGCTCGGCATCGGCCTCGTGCCGTACGCGCCCCTGGGGCGCGGGCTCCTCACCGGCACGGTGCGCAGCGCCGAAGACCTGCCCGCGAGCGATGTGCGGCGGGCGCGCTTTCCGCGCTTCTCCGATGAGAACCTGGACGCGAACGCGCGCCTCGCGGCGGAGGTCACGCGCATCGCCGAGCAGAAGGGCGTGACCCCCGCGCAGCTCGCGCTGGCCTGGATCCTCCACCAGGGCGACGACATCGTCCCCATCCCGGGCACCAAGCACCGCGCCCGGCTGGAGGAGAACGCGGCCGCCGCTGACGTCTCCCTGAGCGACTCGGACCTTGCCGCGCTCGGCGCCGCCGTGCCCCGCGCCGAGGTGCGCGGCGCGCGCCACTGGGACATGGCGTCGATTGGACGCTGATTCGCTCGGCTATCGTCTGCCCGCGTGAGCACGGCAGCCTCTTCCACCTGGACGCCGACGCGGGAGCAGGCTGAGGGGTCGCGGCTGCGCGCGTTTCTGCGCAGCCTCGGCGTCGAGGACGTTGCCGGCGCCAACCTGGTGGCGCGCGCCGAGCCGGAGCGGTTCTGGGCGGCGGTCGCAGACGACATCGGCATCGACTGGCAGCGCCGGTTCGACGTTGCCATGGACACGAGCGAGGGCCTTCCGTGGACGCGGTTCTGGGTCGGCGGGGAGCTCAACTTCACCGCCGGCGCCGTGGACCGCTGGGCGATGCGCACGCCCGACCACGACGCCCTGGTGTGGGAGGGCGACGACGGCGAGGTGCGGCGCCTCACGTATCGCGAGCTGCGCGACGAGGTGGCGCGGGCGGTCGCCGCGCTGCAGCGCCTCGGCGTGGGCCGGGGTGAGGCGGTGGGGCTCTGCATGCCGATGCTGGTGGAGACGGTGGCGCTCTTTCTCGCCTGCGCGCACCTCGGCGCCATCGTCGTGCCGCTGTTCAGCGGCTACGGCGCGGGGGCGATCGCGACCCGGCTCAGGGACTGCGACGCGAAGGTGCTGTGCGTCACGGACGGGTTCCTCCGCCGCGGCTCCGTGGTGCCGGCGAAGCAGGTGGCGGACGAGGCGGCGGCGCAGCTTCCCGGACTCCGCCACATGCTCGTCGTGCACCGCTGCGACGCCCCGGTGGTGATGCAGCCGGGACGGGACCACTTCTACGACGAGTTGACGTCATCAGTGTCTGAAACATACGTGCCGCGCGAGGTGACGAGCGCCGACGACACATTCATGATCATCTACACCAGCGGCACGACCGGGCGCCCCAAGGGAACCGTGCACGTACACGGCGGCTTCCCGGTGAAGGCGGCGCAGGACATGGCGCACTGCTTCGACGTGCTCGCCGAGGACCGGCTCCTCTGGTTCACCGACATCGGCTGGATGATGGGGCCGTGGGCGATCTGCGGCGCGCTGACCATCGGCGCGACGCTCGTCGTGTACGAGGGCGTGCCCGACCATCCCGGACCGGACCGCCTCTGGTCCCTGGTGGAGCGGCACCGCGTCAGCGTGCTCGGCGTCGCGCCCACGGTCGTGCGCGCGCTGATGCGCCACGGCGACGAGCCGGTGAGCGCGCATGACCTGTCCTCGCTGCGCGTGCTCGGCTCCAGCGGCGAGCCGTGGAACCCGGAGCCGTGGCTGTGGTTCCAGGAGCGCGTCGGCGGCGGCCGCTGCCCGGTCATCAACTATTCGGGCGGGACCGAGATCAGCGGCGGCATCGTGGCCGGCAACCTGCTGACGCCGCTCAAGCCGTGCTCGTTCGCCGGTCCCGTGCCCGGCATGGACGCCGACGTGTGGGACGAGCACGGCCGCAGCGTTCGCGGCCAGGTCGGGGAGCTGGTCGTGCGCGCGCCCTGGCCGGGGATGACCCACGGCTTCTGGCGCGACCGCGAGCGCTACCTCGAGACGTACTGGTCGCGCTGGCCGGATACCTGGGTGCACGGCGACTGGGTCGAGGTCGACGGTGACGGGCTCTGGTACATCCGCGGTCGCAGCGACGACACGATCAAGGTGGCGGGCAAACGGCTCGGCCCGGCCGAGGTGGAGTCGGCGCTGGTGGCGCATCCGGCCGTCGCCGAGGCCGCGGCCGTCGGCGTGCCCGACGCGCTCAAGGGTGAGGCGCTGGTGGCGTTCGCGGTGCTCAAGCCGGGGGTGGAGGACGACTCCGAGCTGCGCGCCGCGCTGGTGCGGCGGATCACCGACGACCTGGGCAAGGCGCTGGCCCCGCGCGCGGTCGAGATCGTGTCGGAGTTGCCCAAAACGCGCAACGCAAAGGTGCTGCGGCGCGTGGTCCGCGCGGTGTACCTGGGCTCCGACCCCGGCGACCTCACCTCGCTGGAGAACCGCAGCGCCATCGAGGCGCTGGAGCGCGTGCGGCCGGGCTGATCCACCTCGGCGCGGGGTTGGCCGCTGCGCGTCCGTGTGCGCACGCGACGCTGCGCGCATGCAAGCAGTGCCGCTGGCGGGAAGCGCGTACCACGAGGCCGGACGGCCGCGGGCAGGGCATCGCCGCGTGCGACCGCTTTCCACGGCCGAGCTGCAGCAGCCGTGCGACGTGACATTGATGCTGCGCGAGCGTCCCGGCGCTCCGACGCTGCTGCAGAGCCTCGAGTGGACGCGCGCCGCCGCTGCGCACCTCACGGACGCGCAGCTGCGCGCGCGGCACGCTCCGGCCCACAGCGATCGTGAATCGGTGATGGCCTGGGCGAGGCACAACGGGTTGCGCGTGCTGCACGAGGACCCGGCGACACGGCGCATTTCGCTGCGAGGAACCACTGCGCGGCTCGGCGAGCTGTTTGGCGTTCGGCTGGAGCGGTTCCGCGCGGATGCGAGCAGTGTCGAGTATCGCGGACACGCAGGGCCCGTGCGGGTGCCCGCATTGCTGCAGGATGTCGTCCGCGGGGTGTACGGCCTCGACGACCGGCCCATCGCGCGCACGCACCTGCGCGAACCGGACGCGAGCCGCGCCGCGCTCGTCTCCTACGACCCGCCCGACATCGCTGCTGCGTATGCGTACCCGCCGCTGCCGCGCTTCGGCGAGGGGCTGCACCTGGTGGCCGGCATGATCGAGCTGGGCGGTGTGACACACAGCGCGGACCTGGCGGCGTCGTTCACACGGCTGGGCTTGCTGCCGCCCGCCATCCTCAACGTCTCCGTCGACGGCACGGTGCCGCAGCCCGATCCCAGCGGCGCCGACCTCGAGGTCGCGCTCGACTACCAGGTGCTCGGCGCGATGGTGATGGCGATGGCGCCGCGAGCGCGGCTCACCATCGTGACGTACAACGCGGCCAACACCGAGCGCGGCTTCATCGATGCGGTGGCGACCGCGGCGTCCGACGAGGTGAACCGGCCGCTCGCGGTGTCGATCAGCTGGGGCGCGCCCGAGGACGGCTGGTCCGAACAGGGGATGCGCGGCATGGACTCGGCCTTCGCCGCGGGTGCGCTGCGCGGCGTGACGTACAGCGCGGCGGCCGGTGATGCGGGCTCGACGGACGCGTCGGACGACGGGCGGCAGCATCCGGAGTTTCCGGCGTCGAGTCCACACGTGTGGGCGTGCGGCGGGACGACGCTGCTCGCAGTGGGTGGGCACGTGATCAGCGAGACGGTGTGGAACGAGCTGGCGCTGGGCGCCGGTGCGGCCGGCAGCGGTGTGAGCCGCGTGTTCGCGCCGCCCGCGTACCAGACGGGCGCGGGCCTGCATCCCCGCAGCGCCGACGGCGGGCTGCCGGGACGCGGTCTCCCCGACGGCGCCGGAGTCGCGGATCCGGTCACGGGGTGGAACGTGGTCGCGCTGGGTCGTCTGCGCGTGACCGGCGGAACCAGCGCCGTGGCGCCGATGTACACGGCGCTGTGGACGCTGGTCGCGGGCCTGCGAGACCGGCGCATCGGCATGCCGCATCCCGCGCTCTACGCGGCGCGTGGCCGGGGCTTTCGCGACATCGTCCAGGGCGACACCGGAGGTCCATACGCGGCGCGTCGCGGCTGGGACACCGCGAGCGGATGGGGCAGCCCCGATGGTCGCGCCATCGCGCGCGAGCTCGCGCTCGCAGAGCGGCGCGCCCGCGGGCCGGGAGCGCGGGCGCATGCGGAGCGGCTCGGCGTGGAGCTGGCCTGAGCCCTACGGCGGCGACGGCAGCCACGCGGTGCCCGTGCAGGACGTCTGCGGCCGCGTGGTGCCGATCACCGGTGCGGCGTACGCCTGTCCCGTCACCGGAATCGCGCCGGGAAACCCGGGGATGGGAATGGGCAGCGGCACGAGCCGCGTCACCGAGGCGAACACACGGCAGCCATCGGAGGCGCAGCGCGTGCCGTCGGGCGTCTGCGCGTCGTCAACGGTCTTCGGCTGGAGGTCGCCCGGCGGCCGCCGGGGGATCGACGCCGATTGGTCTCCGGCCTGGATGCAGGCGCGCTGGAACGCGTACAAGGACCCCACGCGGTCCTGCGCGCTCGTGTCGACCACCGTCACGGGACAGAGCGCCGCCGGCCCGGCGCACGGCGGCACCCCGTAGAGAAAGTGCGGGTCCACCGCGTCGGCGCCGGACTGCGCAGCCAGCTGCGCGGCGGACTGGGTGCGGCCGGACCAGCGAAAGAGAAACGCGCCGTCGGCGACGAGACACACGAGCGCAAAGAGGAACAGGGCAAAGCCGAGCGCGAAGATGATGAGCGTCTGGCCGCGCATGGCGCGGCGGTGCCTGGTCACTGCCGGAACGGCGGAGGCAGCGCCTCCGCGTGCGCGTGAATGGTGGGGCTCCAGAAGACTCCCCATGCCAGCGGTGTGCGTGCGAAGTCGATGCGAGCCGTCGCGTCGCAGGTGACGACGGAGAGCCCACGCGGCGGGTTGAGCGTGTGGTCGAGATAGCCGGGATGCGAGATGCCGTCAGGCGAGACGCGCTCAGAACGCAGCTGACATGCGCTGCCGTGGGTGACTGCGGATACGGCAGCGCGCCGCCGAACGGCGCGCTGCTCGCGCTGTCGCCGCCCGTGAGGCAGAGTGGCCCGGCCTGCCACTGCAGCAGCGAGGTGTACGACTGCATCGTCCCGTAAAACGACTCCGCTGCGTAGCGGCAGCCGGTGGGCAGCGACGCGGTGTTGAGCGTCTCGCTGCCCTCCGGCGCGTTGCAGCAGCGCGGATCGGGACAGCACACCACGCCCGCGGGATCGTACGCGCCGTTGGGCGCCTGGAAGCGCGACGCGGCCGCCAGCGACACGGCGGAGTCCATCTGCTGTTGCACCGTCACCTGGACCATGAGCGCGATGAAGTTGCATACCAGCAGCAGCAGCATCGGGATGACGAGCGCTGTCTCCAGCACTGCTTGCGCGTCCATGCCGCGGCGACGCCGTCGCGCAGTCATGGCGCGAACCGCAGCGTGTGCGTCGTCGCGGCGAGATCCGTGGGCAGCTCGCCACCCTGCGCACCCGGCCCGAAACCCGGTGGCACGAGCGCCGCGATGTACCCGGTGATGCGCACTGTGACGAGCGGCGTGTCGGTGCAGTACGGCGGATAGGGGGCGCGCACCCCGCCGGCCGCCGTCGCGCAGCGCGGCGGATCCTTCTCCTCCACGCACACCGCCACCACGCGCGGACCGAAGACGGCTTCGACGTCCGCGGGAGTGCGCGGACAGGCGCGCGCGCCGCATGCGCCGGGGCCAGGTGCACACCAGGGAACGACGCGGGTCGCAAACAGCGCGCCCTGCACTCGCCCCGCGATGAACGAGGTGACGGCGCGAGCGTCGGGGGCCGTCGACGACAACGGCCCCGCGCCCGCGGAGGCGGCGTCGCGCGCCGCGGACTCGACGGCAGCCACCGCCGCCGTGCTCTGCAGCGCCCAGAGCCCCGCGTCGACCGCCGCCAGGAAGCAGAGCAGGAACAGCGGGGCGACGAAGGCGAACTCGAGGGTTGCCTGCGCGCGTCTGCCCGGGGTGGACCGCGCGCGCACGCAGGAAGCGCGCCGCCTCATCCCTTCCATGACGCAGGCATGGTAGTCGGCGCGCGGCCGCGCCTCAACGGACAGTGCGGGCGGTCAGGACAGCGCGATGAAGGCCATGTCCACCGGGACGAGCGGTGTCACCGTGACGGGCATCGCCGGCTGCCCGCTCACCGGGTCCACGAACGTGGTCCAGCCGCCGCCGCGGAGGATCTCAAACGTGTACGGACCGCCCACGGGGACCGATGGAACCGTGAACTCACCATCGGAATCGCTGGTGGCGTAGTAGAAGGGGCCGGTCGTGTAGTAGCCGCTCGGCGTGGTGAAGAAGTGGGTGCTGAGCCGCACCTGGGCCGACACCGGCTGGCCTGACTTGTCTGTCAGCGTCCCGGTGACGGGTTGCCCGGCGCGAAGCAGCTGCTGCGCTGCGCGCGCCTGCGGGGTCCCGGCATACGACTGCACCAGCCTCTGCAGCGTCGCCGCGGCCTCCTTGTAGGACAGCAGCGCCAGCTGCTCGCGTCCGGCCGCCAGCAGCGCGGCGGGCAGCGCGCCCGCGACGGCCGGCGCCGCGCCGGGCTCGGACGCAGCCGAATCGAGCAAGGCGACGGCGTCGCTGCCGTGGCCCGCGGCGGTGAGGGCGCCGGCTTCGCCCACCTCGTACTGCGGCATCAGGGCGGCGACCTGTGCCGCGGCCGCTGCCGGCGGACGCAGGCGCGACACCTCGTCGAGCCGCTGCAGCGCGCCGGCGTAATCACCGCTGGCGGCGTCGTGGCGGGCGGCATCCAGCAGGAGGTTCGCCTGCTCGCTGGCCGCGCTGCCGGCCAGTCCCGGGTCGGTCACGCTGGCCAGGAGCACCGCGGCCTGGTCGGCGTGGCCTCCGTGCGCGAGCGCCGCCGCCCAGGTGAGCAGCGTGGCCTGCGAGGTGCGCGCCGCGCTGTCCACGTCGCCGCGGTCGAGGACGAACGCCGGGCCCGTGCGCAGCGCCAGGGCATTGTCGATGGCGACAGCGATGCCGAAGTCGCCGGCGCCGCTTGCCGTGCGCGCGGCTTGCGCGGCCACGCGCGTCTCACCCGCGGCGCCGAGGCCGGCGCCGAGCACGCCCGCCACCACCGCCCCGAGGCACACCATCACCGCCAGTCCGCGCCGTGGGCGCGCGTACTCCGCTTCCACCAGGACCCTTAACGCTACCTGCGAGCGCATGGATATCCTGCCGCTCGCCATGGTCTCCATCGACGGCGGGCCGATTCGAGTCGAGGCGGTTGTGGCGGTGGCGCGGCACGGGGAGCCGGTGCAGCTCGGCGAGGGTGTTGCACAGCGCATGTCGACGGCGCGCGAGGCTGTCGAGCGGCTCGACGCCGCCGGTGAGGTGGCGTACGGCGTCACCACGGGCTTCGGCGCGCTCGCGGACCGCGCGGTGGCGCCGGCGGACCGCAGCTCGCTGCAGCGGGCGGTCGTGCTCAGCCACGCCGCCGGCATGGGCGGCCGTCTCGACGACGAGGTGGTGCGCGGCATGCTCCTGCTGCGGATGCGCACCCTGGCGGGCGGCCTGTCCGGCGTGCGCCACGAGCTTCCCGCGGCAATCGCGGACCTGCTGAACAGCGGCGTGGTGCCCTGGGTGCCCCGGCACGGCTCGCTGGGCGCGTCGGGCGACCTGGCGCCGCTGGCGCACGCCGCCTGCGTTCTCATGGGCGAGGGCTGGGTCGCGGATGGCCCGGGGCGTGTGCCCGCCGTGTCCGCCCTGCATGCGCGTGGCCTGGAGCCGATTCGCATCGGCCCCAAGGAAGGCCTCGCGCTCATCAACGGCACCGACTCGAGCGCCGCGCTCATGGCCCTTGCAGTGCACGACGTCGCAGCACTCCTCCAGGCCGCCGACTGCGCGTGCGCGATGAGCGCCGAGGCGCTCCTGGGGACGGTCCGCGCCTACGCCGAGGACGTGATCGCGCTCCGGCCCGCGCCCGGCCAGGCGGACAGCGCCGCGAACCTTCGCGCGCTCCTCGCGGAGAGCCCGATGGTGGCTTCCCATCGCGAGTCGCACCATGCGGTGCAGGACGCGTACTCGATCCGCTGCGCGCCGCAGGTCCACGGCGCCGCCCGCGACCTTCTCGGCTTCGCACGAGAGACCGTGACACGAGAATTAGCCAGTTTTGTCGACAACCCGGTGGTTCTGGACGGCGAGGTGGTGAGCACCGGCAACTTCCACGCCCAGGCGCTGGCGTACGCGGCCGACCAGGTGGCGTCGCTGTGCGCGGACATCGCTGCGGTGAGCGAGCGCCGCCTCGACCGCCTCCTCGACCCGGCCCGCTCCCGCGGCCTCCCTGCGTTTCTCAGTCCGGAGCCGGGCCTCAACAGCGGGTTCATGATCGCCCAGTACACCGCGGCCGCGATGGTCGCGACGTTGCGCCAGCACGCGGCCCCGTATGCGGTGCAGAGCGCGTCCACAAGCGCTGGGCAGGAGGACCATGTCTCCATGGCCCACGAAGCCGGGCTGCGCACGCGCGAGTCCGTGGCGATGCTGCGCGACGTGCTCGCCGTGGAGATCACGTGCGCGGCGCAGGCGCTCGAGCTGCGGGCGCCGTTGCGGCCGGCGGCGGGCACGAGCGCGCTGCTGCGCGCGGTCCGCGAGCGGGTGCCGCCGCTGCGCGAGGACCGCATGCTCCACGGCGACCTCGAGGCCGTCGCGGCCTGGCTGGGCGAGGGCGGCTGCGCGGGCGCCGCCGAAGCGGCGGTCGGACCGCTGCGATGACAGCAGCGCCGCGCACGGTGCGGGCGCCGCGCGGCACGCAGCTGTCATGCCGCAGCTGGCAGACGGAGGCGCCGCTGCGCTGCTTGATGAACAACCTCGATCCGGACGTCGCCGAGGACCCGGAGCACCTCGTTGTCTACGGTGGCTCCGGCCGCGCCGCGCGCAGCTGGGACTGCTACGACGCGATCGTTGCGGCGCTTCGCGATCTGCGCGACGACGAGACGCTGCTGGTGCAGTCGGGAAAGCCGGTCGGCGTGGCGCGCACGCATGAGCTCGCGCCGCGCGTGCTGATCGCCAATTCAATGCTCGTGCCGCGCTGGGCGACGTGGGAGGAGTTCTGGCGCCTCGAGGCGCTGGGCCTGACGATGTACGGCCAGATGACCGCGGGGTCCTGGATCTACATCGGCACCCAGGGCATCCTGCAGGGGACGTACGAGACCTTCGCCGCCGTTGCGCGCAAGCGCTTCGGCGGTTCCCTGCGCGGCCGGCTCATCGTCACGTCAGGGCTGGGCGGCATGGGTGGCGCGCAGCCGCTCGCCGTGACGATGAACGGTGGGGTCGCGCTGTGCGTCGACGTCGACCCCGCGCGCATCCAGCGGCGCCTGGCGACGCGCTACGTCGACGCGGTCGCGGACACGCTCGATGAGGCGGTGCGCCGCTGCGACGTGGCGCGCGAGCAGGGCGACGCTCTTTCGATCGCCGTGTGCGCCAACGCCGCTGATGCGCTGCCGGCATTGCTCGAGGCGGGGCTCGCGGTTGACGTCGTCACCGACCAGACCAGCGCGCACGACCCGCTGCACGGATACATCCCGTCGGGCCTCAGCCTCGAGGCGGCCGCTGCGCTTCGCGACGCGGACGCGGATGCGTACGTGCGCACCGCGCGGGAGTCGATGGCGCGGCACTGCGCCGCGATGGTCGCGTACCAGGAGCGCGGCGCCGAGGTGTTCGACTACGGCAACTCGCTGCGCGACCAGGCGCGGCTGGGCGGATTCGAGAGCGCATTCGCATATCCGGGCTTCGTGCCGGCGTACATCCGCCCGCAGTTCTGCGAGGGCCGCGGCCCCTTTCGCTGGGTGGCGTTGAGCGGTGACGAAGCAGACATCGCGCGCACCGACGCCGCGCTGCTCGAGCTGTTCCCCGGCAATGAAGGGCTCCGGCGCTGGCTCGGACTGGCCGCGGAGCGCGTGTCGTTCCAGGGCCTGCCGGCGCGGATCTGCTGGCTCGGGGCGGGCGAGCGGCACCTGGCGGGGCTGCGCTTCAACGACATGGT
Organism: Candidatus Dormiibacterota bacterium; assembly: GCA_019245575.1. GTDB lineage: Bacteria > Chloroflexota > Dormibacteria > Aeolococcales > Aeolococcaceae > JAFARE01. The sequence continues at coordinate 62,801 of JAFARE010000030.1, forward strand.
GCGGCGCGGGGAACTGGCCGCACCCGTCGTCATCGGCCGCGACCACCTCGACAGCGGCTCCGTGGCGTCGCCGTTCCGTGAGACCGAGGCGATGCTCGACGGCAGCGACGCCATAGCGGACTGGCCCGTCCTCAACGCGCTGCTCAACACCGCCAGCGGCGCCACGTGGGTGGCGGTGCACCACGGGGGCGGCGTGGGCATGGGCCTCTCGATCCACGCCGGCGCCCAGGTCTGCGCCGACGGCACCGAGCTCGCGGCGCGGCGCTGCGAGCTCGTGCTGAGCAACGATCCCGCAACCGGTGTCATGCGTCATGCCGACGCCGGGTACGCGGAAGCGCGCGACGCTGCCCGGCAGCGCGGCGTCCGCATCCCCATGCTCAGCGACGCGACGTGAACGCACAGGAGTGGCTTGCGCATGGCAACGGCGTCCCTGCCGACGTCGTCGTGCTGGGCGCGCCGATATCCAAGGCGTCGATATCACCCTCGAATGCATGGTCGACGCCGCCGGCCGTGCGCGCCGCGCTGGCGCGCTTCCCCACCTGGGACGCGGAGCACGACACCGACCTCGGCGACCTCACTGTGCGCGACCTCGGCGATGTCGAAGGGGATCGCGACGACCCCGATGCGCGTGACGCCCACGCGCGCATCCAGGCTGCGGTGACGGAGGCCGCCCGCCGCGGCCGCTGTGTTGCTGTCATCGGTGGCGATAACTCACTGACACGGCCGGCGATGCACGGGCTGGTAGCGGCGCACGGTGGCGACTGGGGCTTGCTCACGCTCGACGCGCACCACGACTGCCGGCCGCTCGACGGCGGGCCGCGCAACGGCACGCCGGTGCGCGAGCTCATCGAGGCCGGGCTGCCCGGCGAGCGTGTGGCCCAGGTGGGCATCCACCCGTTCGGCAACGCGCGCGAGCAGGCCGAATGGGCGCATGCGCGCCATGTGCACGTGTACCCGGTGGCGCAGGTGCGCAAGGCGGGCATCGACACGACGCTGGCGACGGCGCTGTCCGCCCTGGTGCGCTCCGGCGCGAGCCGCATCTACGTGGACGTCGACGTCGACGTCGTCGACCGCGCGTTCGCGCCTGCGTGCCCGGCGAGCATGCCCGGCGGGCTCCTGCCGGCGGAGCTGCTGCGCGCGGTGCACACGCTGGGTCGCAATCCGCGCGTCGCGGGCATCGACATCACCGAGGTCGACGCCGAGGCGGACGTCGCCGGTGTGACGGTCCGGCTGGCGGCCGCGGCGCTGCTTGCGTTCTGCAGCGGCGTGGCGGGGCGTCCGAAGTCCCGGCCGCTGTGACCACGCTCGTTCTGCGCGGCATCGGCGAGCTGTGCACGTGCGACCCGCGGCGCGGGCCGCCGCCCGGTGTCGTGCGCAACGCGGCGGTCCTCGCCGAGGACGGCATCGTCACGTTCGCCGGGCCGGAGGCCGGGCTGCCACGCATCGCCGCCGGCGAGGTCACGGACGAGATCGACTGCGCCGGCGCCGCCGTCATCCCGGGATTCGTCGACGCACACACACATCTCGTGTGGCTGGGCGACCGTTCCGGGGACTACGCCGCGCGAGCGGCGGGCGCCACCTACGAGGGCATTGCGGCGAGCGGCGGCGGCATCGCCTCGACGGCGCGCGCCACCAGCGGCGGCACCGAGGAGGAGCTTGTAGCAGCCGCGCGGCAGCGAGCCCGCGCCATGCTCGCGCAGGGCACGACCACGGTGGAGGTCAAGAGCGGATATGGCCTCGGCCATGACGCGGAGATGCGCATGCTCGACGCGGCGCGAGCGCTGCAGGTGGACCCCGACATGCCCGACGTGGTCACCACGTACATGCCACTGCACGCGCGTTCCGCTGAACCCGCGTACATCGACGACGTCTGCACTCGCGGTGTCGCCGCGGCCGAGCCGCGCGCCCGCTTCGTCGATGCGTTCTGCGAGCGCGGCGCGTACAGCGTCGCCGAATGCCAGCGCCTCTTCGTCGCCGCCGCGGCGCACGGACTGCGTGTGAAGGTCCATGCCGAGCAACGGAGCCGCAGCGGCGGGGCACGCCTTGCGGCTCGCGTCGGCGCGGTGAGCGCGGACCACCTGGAGCACGCATCCGACTCGGACCTCCGCGCCCTGGCGGCGGCGGGCGTGAACTGCGTCATCCTGCCCGGGGCGGCGTTGATGCTCGGCGGTCCACCGCCGCCCGGCCGCCGCGCCCTCGACGCCGGCGCGCGGCTCGCGGTCGCCACCGACTGCAACCCCGGGACGTGCTACAGCGAGTCGATGCCGCTGATGCTGTCGCTGTCTGTCGCGCTCGCGGGCCTGACGCCGGCTGAGGCGCTGGTGGCGGCCACGGCCGGGGGCGCTCATGCGCTGGAGATGCGCGACCGTGGCGCGATCAGCGAAGGGCGCCGGTGCGACCTCGTCGTGCTCAACAGCCGCGCGTGGATCGACGTCGCGTACCACCTCGGTGGCGACGTGGTGCGCGACGTCGTCCTCGGTGGCCGCCTCGTCCGGGGACGCTGAGGCGATGCCCGGCGGCGCGGCGCGCTAGGCTCGGCACAGGATGCTCATCGAGGACCTGCCCGGCACGGAGCGCACGTCCCGGATCCATGCGGGGCGCATGCCCGCGCTGGCCGGGGCCGACCTCGAGGTGCCGCTGGCGAACGGTCAGATGCGGCGCTACGTCAACCTCGACTTCGCGGCGAGCACGCCCGCCATGGAGGCGGTCGTCGAAACGGTGTCGGCCTTCGTGCCGTGGTACTCGAGCGTCCACCGCGGGACCGGCTGGACGTCGCAGGTGTCGACGCGGGCGTTCGAGGCCGCCCGCCGCGCCGTGCACACCTTCGTGGGCGCGCGCCCGACTGATGAAGTCATCTTTGTCCGTAACTCGACGGAAGCGCTGAACCTGCTGGCCCACTGCATTCCCTTGCGGCCGGACCAGGTGGTGCTGAGCACGGCGCTCGAGCACCATGCGAACATGCTCCCCTGGCGGCGGCGCGGCCGGGTGGTGCATCTCGATCCGCCGGAATCGCCTGAGGCGCTCCTCGACGCCGTGCGCCGCGCGCTGCAGGACCGCGTGTGGCCGGTCGGGCTCGTCGCCGTCACCGGGGCCAGCAACGTGACCGGCGAGGTCTTCCCCGTCCGCGAGCTCGCCACGCTGGCGCACGAGCACGACGCGCTCATCGCCGTCGACGCCGCGCAGCTCGCTCCGCATCGCGCCATCGACATGGTCGCAGCGGGCATCGACTGCCTCGCGCTGTCGGGACACAAGATGTACGCGCCGTTCGGCGCAGGGGCGCTCGTCGCGCCGGCGGCGCTGATGGCGCAGGCGGAGCCACTCCTGGCCGGCGGAGGCGCCGTGAGCTACGTCACCCTGGACGACGTCCAGTGGGCTGCGCTGCCCGACCGCCTCGAGGCGGGCAGCCCCAACGTCGTGGGCGCCGTGGCCCTCGGCGCCGCGGCCACCGCGCTGTCCCGCGCCGGCATGGCGCACGTGGCCGCGCACGAGAAGCGCCTGCTGGGCTACCTCGACGGCCAGTTCGGCGACATCCCTGGGCTGCGCCGGCTGCGGTTGTGGAGCAGCGGTGGCGCCGACCGCCTCGGCGTGTGCACCTTCACCGTCGAGGGGATGCACCACGCGCTGGTCGCCGCCGCGCTCAGCGCCGAGCACGGCATCGGCGTGCGCCACGGCTGCTTCTGCGCCCACCCGTACATCACGTGGCTCCTCGGCGTCAGCCCCGAGCAGTCCGGCGCCATACGCGAGCGTCTGCGGCGCGGCGAGCACCGCGACATCCCCGGCGCGGTGCGCGCTTCCTTCGGCATCGGCACGACGGTCGAGCACCTCGACCGTCTCCTCGCCGGCCTCCGCACGCTGGTGGAGCGCGGTCCGCACCTGGAGTACCGCGAGGACCCGGCCACCGGCGACTACCTGCCGGCGGACGACAGTCGCGAGCTGCCCCGGTTCGACCTGCTGCCGCCGCTCGATGCCGATCTGCGCGGGCCGGGCTGCGGTCAGTTCTGACCCAGGACGGCCTCCAGCGCAGCCGCGTCGCCGACCGGGGCGTCGCACACGAAGTCGCGGCACACGTATGCGGTGGCTCGTCCCGCGACGCCCGGACGGCCGGCGAGCAGGGGCACGCCGTCCGGGCGGCCCCAGGCGAGCACGCGCAGCGGGTCGAAGCGGCGCAGGATCACATCCGCCATCTCCCGGGTGGCCGCCGCGTTGTCGTCACCGATGACTGCAACTTCGCGCACCGGTTCCACGGCGAGCTCCATCGCGGCCGCGAGGCCGCTGAGGGCCACGGGCACGCGCGGAACCGCCGCCGCGAGCGGCCCGATGATCTCCAGCGCGTGTTGTCGCCAGCGCGGGTCCATCGTGAACTTGTGCATTCGCAGGAACGCCGACGCCGCGGCGGCCTGGCCGGACGTCACCGGGTTGTCCTCGATGGTCCGCGGCCGCACGATGAGCGGCTGCGCCGTCGCCGCCGTGTCGTAGTACGAGCCGTCCGCGTCGCGATACCGCGCGACCACCTGCTCGCACAGGTCCAGCGCCGCGGCGAAGAAGCGCGTCTCGCCGCTGCACTCGTACACGGTCAGCAGCGCGTCGGCCAGGTGCGCGGAGTCCTCGAGGAAGCCTGTGATGTGCGCCACGCCGTCCTTCCACGTGCGCATCACGTCGCCGTCGGCCACCACCGCCTCGAGGAGGAAGTCCGCGGTGTGCCGGGCGGTGGCTGCGTAGTCGTCGCGCCGCAGCGCGGCACCCGCCTCCGCGAACGCCTTCAGCGCGAGCGCATTCCACGACGTGATCACCTTGTCGTCGCGCGCCGGGGCCGCACGCTCCGCGCGCACCGCCAGCAGCCGCTCGCGGATGGGGCCGAGGCGCGTGCGCAGGTCGTCGACCGGACAGCGCATGCTCTCCGCGACGCGCTCCAGCGGATACGGCAGGGAGAGCACCGTGGCGCCGTGGTCGAAGTTGCCCGCCGGGCTCACCCCGAAGACGCGCGCCGCCAGGGCGGCATCATCGTCGCCCAGCGCCTCGCGCAGCTGCTCCGGGTTCCAGACGAAGTACGCGCCCTCACCGCCGGGCGAGTCTGCGTCCTGTGACGCCGCGAAGCCACCGCCGGGCAGCTGCAGCTCGCGCGTCATGTAGTCGAGCGTGCTGGTGCATACCTCGAGGAAATCGGCGCGGCCGCTGAGCTGATGCGCATGCAGGTATGGCACGGCCAGCTGCGCGTTGTCGTACAGCATCTTCTCGAAGTGCGGCACCGCCCACTGCCCGTCGACGCTGTAGCGGTGAAAGCCGCCCCCCAGCTGGTCGCGAAGGCCGCCGCGGGCCATCGCGTCCAGCGTGATCACGGCGGCGTCCCACAGCGACCGGTCGTGGTTCAGCCTGTGCCGCCGCAGCATGAGATCGAGCGCCATCGGATGGGGGAACTTCGGCGCCGCGCCGAAGCCGCCGTCGCGCATGTCCGTCTGCACGGCAAGCGCGCGCGCGGCGGCATCCAGCTGCTCGCGCGTCGGCTCCTGTGCCGCCGGCATGCGTGGCGCGGCCAGCGCTTCGCGCATGCGCTCCGCCGCCGCGGCGATGTCCGAGCGCCGCGTGCGGAACGCCTCGGCGGCGGCGCGCAGCACGCGGGGAAACGCCGGCATCCCCATGCGGTCCACGGGCGGGTAGTAGGTGCCGCCGTAGTACGGCACGCCGTCGGGCGTGAGGAAGACCGTCATCGGCCATCCACCTCGTCCCGTCATCGCCTGCACCGCCTGCATGTACACAGCGTCGACGTCAGGACGCTCTTCACGATCCACCTTGACGTTCACGAAGTGCTCGTTCATCAGCGCCGCCGTGCCGGGATCCTCGAACGACTCGTGCGCCATCACGTGGCACCAGTGACACGCGCTGTATCCCACGGACAGCAGCAGCGGACGGTCCTCCGCTCGCGCCCGTGACAGCGCCTCGTCACCCCACGGGTACCAGTCGACCGGGTTGTCCGCGTGCTGGCGCAGATAGGGGCTCGTCTCTCGCGCCAGGCGGTTGCTCATCGCCCTACGGTAGGCCGCTCACACGAGAAGCCGTACCGCCACCGCAACGCCGAACAGCACCACCGCGGTGCGCAGCACACCCGCGCTGAGACGGCGCGCCAGCGCGACTCCCGCGAACCCGCCGGCGAAGCTCGCGGGCACCATGATCGCGACCGCCGTCCAGTGCACCGGCGCCACGATCACGAAGCACATGGTGGCGGCCCCGTTGACCAGCAGCGACAGCACGCCCTTGAGCGCGTTCAGGCGCTGCATGTGGTCACGCAGGAAAATGCCGAGCACCGCAAGGGTGATGACGCTGAGTCCGGCGCCGAAGTAGCCGCCGTAGACCGCCGCCGCGGCCTGGCTCGCGCCGAGCAGCGGGGCGCGGTGAGCCCGCTCCGGCGGCCGGGAGCTGCTCACGGCGCGGGCGATCAACGGCTGCAGCAGGAGGATGCCGCAGGCGATGAGGATCAGCCAGGGCACCAGCGCCGCGAACGCGCCGGGCGGCGTGTGCACCAGCACCAGCGCCCCGCCGGCGCCGCCCGCGGCGCTGACTGCTCCCAGCCAGCGCAGCCGTGGTCCCTGGCCGGCCAGCTCGCGGCGGTAGCCCGCGCTGCCACCGGCGTAGCCGGGGAGCAGGCCGATCGTGCTGCTGACGTTGGCCGTCAGCGGCGGCACGCCCAGGAAGAGCAGCGTGGGGAACGAGAAGAGCGAGCCGCCGCCCGCCACGGCGTTCACGGCGCCGGCGAGGAATGACACGACCACCAGCAGCACGGCGCCGCCGGCGCCGATGTGGATCACGGCGCTCCCCGGGGACGAACCGCGAGGCGAAGGAGCACCGCGGCCAGGGCTCCCGCGGCCACGCTCACCAGGACGATGCCCGCCCATCGCCCGGCGAGGGCGGCGTCGCGGTACACCGGCGGCGCGGGGAGTGCCTGCAGCTGGTGCACCCAGAGCCCGTCGGACGTCCCGGCGAGCACCCACCGCCGGCCCGGGTCGGTGGCCAGCGCGTACACGGAATCGGGCAGGCCCGGGCCGGCGCGGAACCAGTCGTCGCCGCCGTCAGCCGAGTTGAGCACGGCGTACCCGTCGGTGGCCAGGTAGACCGTGTCGCTCAGCGGCTGGGTGAAGGCGGCCACCGCAGTGACCCGGGGCACGCCGTGCGGGAAGCCTGCGGGCAGCAGCAGGAGGGCGCGCTGCCACCCGCCGTCCTGGGCGCGCCGCCAGACCGTGCCGTCGCCGGCGACGGCCACGACCACGCCGGGCACCGACGCGGGCGCCGCGATGAGCCCGCCGATGGTGCCCAGGCTGGGCGAGCCGGGGTCGAGGGCGAGGGCGTGGCCGCCTGCGGCGTGGAACACGCGGCCGTCGCTGCCGATCACCCAGGTGTCGCCGCCGCTCTGGACCGATCCCGGGGTTTCGACCGGCACGCCGCCGGGGATGGGCGTGAACGTGGCGCCGAAGTCGTCGGAGCGCAGGGAGCTCCCGTCGCCGGTGCGGACCAGGATCGTCTGCCCGGCGGCGCTGACCGCCGTGACCGCCTCGCCGCGGAGCGCGAGCGGGCGCCACCACGGCGCGGCGGCAGCGGCCGCGGACGGCGTCAGCACCGGGGCCAGGAGGAGCACTGCGGCGGCCGCCAGACCGGCCTGGGCCGCGTGCCGGCGCGCGGCGTCAGAAGCCATAGAGCCCAGGCAGCACGACGGCCGTGATCGCGATGTCAGCGACGGCGTGGATGATGACCGCGGGCCAGATCGAGCCGGTGCGCTGCACGATCCAGCCCAGCACCAGACCCACGGCGATGGTCACCGGCACGAACGGGGCCACCGGGCCCTGGTAGTTCACCGCCAGGTGGGCGAGGCCGAAAAAGACGGCCTGCCCGAGGTTTGCCCAGTTCCGGCCCATCACCCGCTCCAGGCCGCCCATGAGCATGCCCCGGAACTGCGCCTCCTGGGAGAGCGCCTGCAGGGCGTTGGCGGGGCCGAGCCAGGGCATGTCCCGGATCAGGGCGACGGGCTGGAGGCCGTAGCGGCCCAGCAGCGACGCCGGCAGCGCCAGCCCGGCGAGGACGAGCAGAAGGCTGCCCCCCACCGAGACCGCCAGGGCCGCCCAGCCGAAGCGCCAGAGGCGCAGCACCGGCCGCTCCGCGGGCGGCAGGAAGCGCGCCCCGGCCAGCAGCAGCATCGCGGTGACCACCAGCTGCGCCAGCGAGGCCCAGAGCACCTGCGCGTCGCCGGAGGCGACCCGGTCCCCGAAGACGGCGACGAGAACCTGCGGCGCGGCTGACAGCACGGTGAACGACGAGGTGATCGCGACCAGCGCAAGGAGCAGGGCGCGGACCCCGGCGGCACGCGCCCAGAGCCAGGCGGCGCCGAGCAGGAGCAGCGCGGTGACGCTGAGCCGGATGACGTACGGGTCGACGCCGTTGGGGTCGCTGAATGCCAGCGGGACCAGCAGCGCCGCCCCGAGGGCCGCCGTCCCCAGGACCAGGGCGGCGGTGGCGGGCCACCAGCGCGCGCGGGAGACGCGCCCGACGTCGATCACGCTGCCTGTATAGCGGGCGCGCGGCGTCGGGTAGTCTTCCCCGGCGGAATGAGCGTGACGATCCTGGTCGGCGGCCAGTGGGGCGACGAGGGCAAGGGCAAGGTCATCGACCTACTCGCCGACCGCGTCGACATGGTGGTGCGCTCCCAGGGCGGCAACAACGCGGGGCACACCGTGGTGGCGCAGGGCGTTGAGCACCGCTTCCACCTGATCCCCAGCGGCATCCTCAACCCGGACACCCTCTGCGTCATCGGCCACGGCGTGGTCGTCGATCCCAACGCGTTCCTCCAGGAGCTGGAGCGGCACCAGCAGGCCGGCATCGACACTCGCAACCTCATGCTCAGCGATCGCGCGCACATGGTGATGCCGTACCACCCGGTGCTCGACAAGTTGGGCGAGGAGATGCGCGGTGACGACCGCCTGGGCACCACGTGGCGGGGCATCGGGCCGGCGTACGAGGACAAGGTGCGGCGCATCGGGTTTCGCATCGGTGATCTGCAGAAGCCCGCCTTCCTGGAGAAGAAGCTGCGCTTCGTGCTGCGCCTCAAGAACGAGACGCTGACCAAGATGTACGGCCACGCGACCTTCGACGAGCGGGCGATCCTCGACGAGTACCTGGGGTACGCCGAGCGCATCGACCCGTACATCCGCGACATCTACCCGGTGATCCAGGACGCGCTGCAGCACGACCGCCGCATCCTGCTGGAGGGCGCCCAGGGCGTGCTGCTCGACATCGACCTGGGCACGTATCCCTACGTGACGTCGTCGGCGCCGACCGCAGGTGGCGCGTGCACCGGCAGCGGCATCCCGCCGTCGCGCGTGGGAAGGACGGTGGGCGTCTTCAAGGCGTACACGACGCGGGTCGGGTACGGGCCGTTCCCGACGGAGCTGACCGGCGAGCTGGGTGACAGGATCCGCGAGGTCGGCCACGAGTACGGCACCACCACGGGCCGCGCCCGCCGCGTGGGCTGGTTCGACGCGGCGGTCGGCCGGTACGCCGTGTCGACCAACGGCATCGACTCGATCGTGCTGACCAAGGTGGACGTGCTCGACGCGCTGCCCACGCTCCGGCTGTGCACCGGCTACGTCAGCAAGGGCGAGCTCTGGGACCACCCCATGGCCAACATCTCGCACCTCAAGCACTGCGACCCGGTCTATGAGGAGCTCCCGGGCTGGCAGACGCCCACCCGGGACTGCCGCCGGTTCGAGGACCTGCCCGCCGCGTGCCGCGCTTACATCGAGCGCGTGGGAGAGCTGTGCGGGGCCGCCGTCGACGTGGTCTCGGTGGGGCCCGACCGGGAGCACACGCTGGTCCGGCGACTTCCCCTCGCAGCCTGACGCGAGCGACGTTTTCCCTCGGTAAACGTTCGTAAATCGAGCGAGCGTGGATGGCCACGCTTGCGCTTGGGCAGGTCAGCTCCTCCGCATCGTTTGACGCGAATGACGCCATGCGGTAAGGTCGGGCACGGTTCGTTGGGGAAGGTTCCTGGGGGTAAGGATGGAAACCAATCACGTCGCCCGCATGGGCGCGTCGTCAGGCGACCGGCGTCGCTGGGGCGTCTTCACCGTTCTCGCGGTGGTCGCCACGGTGGCCGGCTCGCTCGGCATGACCGGCGTCGAAGCAGCGGCCAGGCATGGCAACGCGACGCAGGCGCCGGCCAACGCTGACTGGCCCACGTATCTGCACGACAACGCGCGCAGCGGCGCGAGCACTGAGGCGATCCTCAACGCGGGCAACGCGCCCGGGCTGGGCGTCAAGTGGAGCGTGACCACCGGCAACTCGGTGGTCACTTCGGCCGCGGTCGTCGGCGGTGTCGCGTACTTCGGCTCGTGGGACGGGTACGAGTACGCGGCCAACGCATCAACGGGCGCGGTGCTGTGGAAGACCAACCTGGGCACGACCACCGACCCCAACTGCAGCTACCCCACGACGGCGGGCATCACCTCCAACGCGACGGTGCAGAACGGCGTCGTGTACGTGGGCGGCGGCGACTCCAACTGGTACGCGCTCAACGCCAGCAACGGCGCGGTGCTCTGGTCGGTCTTCACGGGCGACAACAGCGTCGCGGGCGCGCACTACAACTGGTCGAGCCCGCTGATCTACACCGCGAAGGACGGCAACACGTACGCGTACATCGGCATCGCCAGCAACTGCGACAACCCACTGGTGCAGGGGCAGCTGATGCAGGTCAACCTCGCCACCCACGCGGTGACGAACCTGGCCAAGTTCGTGCCTGACGGCGGCCAAGTGGGAGGCGGCATCTGGACCACGCCGACCGTGGATCCCTCAACCAACACCGTGTTCGTCAGCACCGGCACGATCAACCAGTACACGCAGAAGCTGGCGCAGGCGATTGTCGCGCTGGACGCGACGACGCTGGCGGTGAAGAGCAGCTGGCAGCTGCCGTTCGAGACCGAGACGTTCGACTCCGACTGGGGCACGACGCCGACATTGACCACGGACACCAACGGCGACCAGCTGCTGGCCGTGGCCAACAAGAACGGCATCCTGTACACGTTCAACCGCAACAACATCGCAGCCGGACCGATCTGGCAGCAGCGGCTCGCGCTCGGCGGTGAGTGCCCCACGTGCGGTGACGGCACCATCTCGTCGGGCGCGTTCGTGAGCAGCTTCACCGTCGGCGGGTACACCGGGCCGGTGCTCTTCTACGCGGCCGGCAACAACATGTACAACGGCAACGGCAACCAGGGAGGCCTCTGGGCGTTCAACCCCGGCACCGGTCAGGCGCTGTGGTTCCACGCCACCAGCGGCGCGATCCTCGGCGCGCTCGCGTACGACAACGGGCTGCTCGCGTACGGCCAGGAGAACACCGTCGAGGTGACCAACGCGGCCAACGGTCAGGCCGTTTACGACTTCACGACGACCAAGCCTGTGTACTCGGCCGCGTCGTTCTCCATGGGCCAGATCTACATCGGCGGCAACGACGGCAAGGAGTACGCGTTCGGCCTGGTCCCCCAGACCACGCCGCCTGCGGATCCCAACTGTCCCGCGGGTTTCACGTGCCAGGACATGGGTGGCACGGGCTTCGGCGGCAGTGAGCGCGTCAACAACGACGGCAGCGTCACGGTGCAGGCGGCGGGCTCCGGCGCGCGCGGCGCGGCGGACCAGATGCGCATCATCACCAAGCCCGTCACCGGAGACTTCCAGATCGGCGTCAACGATCTGAGCCAGACGGGCGGCGCGTATCCGGGATGGCAGGCGCCGCAGCTCGGCATCATGATCCGTGAGAGCAACGCTCCCGGGTCGCCGTACTACGCCGCGCTGCAGGACCCGACGTACCCCAACGAGAGCGAGAGGGTGGCGAACCTCATCGTCTTCTATCGCCCCACGTGGAACTCGCAGGTCATCGAGCTGACGCAGGAGTTCCCCGCGGCGTTCCCGCGCCTGGTTATGGTGCAGCGCCGGGGCGACAGCTTCCTCACGCTGACCAGCTCCGACGGCAAGAATTACTGGCTCGTGCCGGGCACGATGCACAGCGTGGTCATGCCCACCACCGTCATGGGCGGCATGGGGATCGGCTCCGGGCAGGCGGGCACGCCGGCGACGGCGACGTACACGAATCTCACCTTCGGTGCGCCAACCACGCCGTACACGCTGCTCAACACGACGCATCCGTGCCCCGCGGGCTGGACGTGCCAGGGCGTGAACGCGCCCAACCCGCCGGGCGATCAGACGCTCAGCAACGGCACGCTCACCATCGACGGCTCGGGCTGGGGGATCACGTCCGGCGTCTTCAGCTCCTACGGCCATGAGGACGCCTTCCACTACGTGTACCAGGCGCCGCAGAACGACCAGACGATCACAGCGCAGTTCACCGGTTTCGGCGGCGGCGCTCCCGCCGCTGCGGAGGCCGGCCTGATGATGCGCGCGAGCACCGACCCGCGCGCGCCGTACTACGGGATCTTCGCGTATCCGAACGGCACTGGCATCGTGCAGTGGCGCACGTATCCGAACATGGTCGAGCGCTTCGGCTACATGAAGCTGTCGTCGCTGACGAGCGGCACCTACCTGCGCATCACGCGCTACACGGACACGCGCTTCAACCCGGCGCCCACGTACTACAGCGCCGCGACGTCGCCGGACGGCGTCAACTGGAAGACGATCCCCGGCTCGACCGCTGCCATCAACATGGGCGGCGGCGCGGCGGGTCCGACGCTCGTGGGTCTCGCCGCCGACGCGGTGACGCCGAACATCACCGTTCCCGTCTCGTTCGCGCACATCAGCGTGGCCGCGACGGCGACTCCGCCCCCCGGCGTGTGCCCCACCAACTGGAACTGCGCCGACGTGGGCAACAGCCACCGGCCCGGTGACCAGACGTACCTCAACCAGGTGTGGACGATGACGTCGAGCGGGGAGATCTGGGATGTGTACGACCAGTTCCGCTACATCTGGCAGCCGTTCAGCGGCGACGGAACGGTGAGCGCGCGCGTCGTGTCGATGCAGAACCCCGCGGGCGCGTGGGCGAAGGCCGGCGTGATGATCCGCTCCGGCAGCACCGACCCGCAGGCGCCCTACTACGGCGTGTTCGTGACGCCGCAGCACGGGATCGCCGTGCAGGTCCGGCCCACCGAGGGCGCGGTGACGACGCAGGTGCAGGTGGGCACGTCCACGGCGCCGATCTATGTGATGGCGTCGCATTACACCGACACCAACCACAACAACATCGTTTACTACACCGCGTACTACTCGACCGACAACGTGCACTGGACGCAGGTGCCCGGGTCGACGGTCGCGCTGAACCTGCCCGGTCCGCTCATGGCCGGCATGGCAGCCTCGTCGTACTCCGACGCGAACCTGATGACGACCACGTTCGACAACTGGTCGCTGCTCGGCTCGGCGCCGGCGCCGGCGGGCATCTGCCCCGCGCAGTGGAACTGTGAGGACCTCGGCGGAGCGCAGCCCGGTGCGGGCCAGAATCTGAACAACGGTGCGTGGACCATCGCCGCGGGCGGCGGTGACATCTGGGGCACCGCGGACCAGTTCCACCTGATCACGCAGTCGCTGCCGGCCGACGGCACCGTGACCGCGCACGTCACCGCCGTCAGCAACGGTGGCACGTGGGCCAAAGGCGGCGTGATGCTGCGCTCGGCGACGAATGATCCCGACCCGAGCGCGCCCAACTACGGCGTGTACATCACGCCCAGCAACGGCGTCGCAGTGCAGTGGCGCGCGTCCGAGGGCGCGTCCACCAACCAGATCCTTGTGGCCGGCGCCCTGCCGCGCTACCTGATGGTCGACCGCTGGACGGACTCGACCGGCGTCACGTACTACCAGTCGCTCACGTCGACGGATGGCAAGGCGTGGACAGCGGTGCCCGGTTCGCTGATGTCGCTGCCGGCGCTCAACGGAGCGCTGCTCGCGGGCATCGCGACCGACTCCTGGAACCAGGGGACCGCGGCCACGTGGTCGATCGACACCGTCGCCGTCAACGCCGGGACGGAGCTCGTGCCCCAGGGCGCGTGCGCCAGCCCGTGGGCGTGCGAGGACGTGGGCGGGGCGACTCCCGCAGGCGGACAGACGCTCGCGGCAGGCGTGTGGACCGTGCAGGCCGGCGGCACCGACATCTGGAGCACAGCCGACTCCTTCCACTACATCGCGCAACCGCTGTCGACGGACGGCAGCATCAGCGCGCGCGTGGTCTCGCAGAGCGCCAGCGACCCGTGGGCGAAGGCCGGTGTGATGCTGCGCGCGATCGGCAACAACCCGGACGCGGGCGCGCCGTACTACGGCATCTTCACAACGCCGACGAACGGCATCGCCGTGCAGTGGCGCGCCACCGAGGGTGGCAGCACCGGTCAGATCATGGTTGCGGGCGCTCCGCCCGCGTATCTGCAGGTGTCCCGCTGGACCGACACCAGCGGTGCATCGCCCATCACGTACTTCACGGCGTACACCTCGAGCAACGGCACCACGTGGACGGCGGTGCCCGGTTCGACGATGTCGCTCAACATCACCGGCACGATGCTCGCCGGGCTGGCGGCAAGCTCGCACAACGGCGCCGCGCTGGGCACCATCAAGTTCGACACGGTCTCCGTGAGCGCCACGTCAACCGAGCCCGCGGGCGTGTGCCCGTCGGCATGGACCTGCGCGGACGTCGGCGGCGCGACCCCGGCGGGGACGCAGGGGCTGAGCAACGGCACGTGGACCGTGCAGGGCGGCGGCGGTGACATCTGGGGCGCATCGGACCAGTTCCACTTCATCTCGCACGCAATGGCGGGCGACGGAACCACGAGCGCTCGCGTCGTGTCGCTGGGCACGACCAACGCATGGAGCAAGGCGGGGCTGATGCTCCGTCTGAGCAGCGACCCCGCTGCGCCGTACTACGCGATCATGCTCACGCCGCAGCACGGACTGGTCATCCAGTACCGCACCGCGCAGGGCGCGACGACGTCGCAGGTCCTCGCGGGCACGCCGACGCTGCCGGTGTACATCAGCATCACGCGCACCGGCACGACATTCAGCGCGTCGACGTCGGCCAACGGCACCGCGTGGACCGCGGTCACCGGCTCCAGCGTGAGCATCCCGGCATTGACGGGCAGCCTGCTCAGCGGGATGGCCGTCACGTCGCACGACACCGGCAACCTGATCACCGCAGTGTTCGACAACGTGCACTGAGCGCGGCCTTTCTCGAAGGAGAGAAGGGGCAGGGGGCGGAGGGCCACCCCCTGCCTGTCAGGAAGGGATAGGAAGAGTTTCGGTGTGAACTGCGGACGCGCCTTCCCAAACGCTCGGTCGGTATATCGACCGTAGTGCCACCTCGACTCTAGCACCGTGGCCCGCGTGCGGCGCCACCATGCGGATGTCCGCCGGCAGGCGCTGCGTCATAGTGCGCGTGTGGCAATTGCGACGGGACGCGTGCGCGCGCCTGAGCTGCGCGGCGCCGGCGGCTGGATCAACACGGCAGAACCGCTGACCCTGCAACAGCTTCGCGGCCGCGCGGTGGTGCTCGACTTCTGGACGTTCTGCTGCATCAACTGCCTGCGCGTGGTCGAGGAGCTGCGCGAACTCGAACATCGTTTCGGTGCCGCGCTCGTCGTCATCGGCGTGCACTCACCCAAGTTCCCGCACGAATCAGATCACGCGGCGGTGGAGCGCGCCGTGCGCCGCCATCGCATCGAGCACCCCGTGCTCGATGACCCGGAAATGCAGACCTGGCAACGCTACGGCGTTCGCGCCTGGCCCACGCTGGTGCTCATCGACCCGGAGGGGTACGTCGCAGCCGTGGCCCCGGGCGAGGGCAACGGCCCGGCGCTGGGGGACCTGATCGAACGTCTGCTCGCCGGACGTGACGCCCCCACGGCACCCGCGTTTCTTGCGGCCACGGGTCCGCCGGACGCGGCGCTCGCCTACCCGGGCAAGGTGGCCTCAGACGGCAGCCGGCGCGTCGCCGTGGCCGACACGGGCCACGACCGCGTCCTGGTGTGCGACCTGGACGGCGCGGTGCAGCGGGAGTTCGCCGGCTTCCACCAGCCCCATGGGGTGCGCTTCGACGCCGGCAGGCTGCTGGTGTGCGACACCGTGGCCGGCGACCTGGTGGAGGTGGACCTCGACAGCGGCGAGCGGCGGGTCCTCGCCACCGGCATGCGCTCGCCCTGGGACGTCGTCGTTTGCCCCGACGGCTCGCTCCTGGTGGCGGAGGCCGGACTGCACCGTCTGCTCAGCGTTCCTGCCAGAGGTGGCGAATTCACGGTGGTCGCGGGCACACGAGCCGAGGGCCTGCGCGACGGCCCCGCGCTGCAGGCGCACCTGGCGCAGCCCAGCGGGCTGACCGTGATACCCGACGGTGCAATCGCGTTCGCCGACTCCGAGGTGAGCGCGCTGCGCATGCTTCGCGACGGGGCGGTGGAAACCCTGGTGGGCCAGGGGCTGTTCGACTGGGGAGCGGTGGACGGTGACCGCGAGACGGGACGCCTCCAGCACCCGCTCGGCGTGGCCGCCGTCGCGAGCGGCGGCATCGCCGTGGCGGACACGTTCAACTCCGCGCTGCGCATCTGGCGCGACGGCTCGCTGCGCACCGTGGCGCTTGACGACCCGCTCGACGAGCCGGGCGGCATCGACATCCTGCCCGACGGCCGCGCGCTCGTCGCCGACACGAACCATCACCGCGTGGTGGCCGTCGACCTCGCCGCCGGCGCGGTCACGCCCATCCCCGTGGCGGAACGCGCCGCGTCGCTGGCCGGGAGCGCGGGTAGCAGCCTGCGCCTGGAGGCCACGGTGGAGCTGGATGGCGAGATGCTCGACGTCAGCCAGGGTCCGCCGGTGCACGTCAACGTCAGCGTCGACCCGGAATCGCTGCTGGGCGCGGGGGCGCGCTCCTGGGCTCTCGACTCGTTGCCGGCCGCTGTCGACGTCACGCTGGGCCGCCCGGGCCAGGGGACGCTGACCCTCGACCTCATCGCCTCCACGTGCCACGACGACGTCTGCACGATCAAACGCACCACACGGCGTCATTCCCTGCGCGTCTCCTGACACGGACTGACCGGCGGCGCAGAGCGCGGGTGAATCAGCCGCGCGTTTGGCCGGCTGCCCAGTGTTTCAGCTCGTCGGGCAGGGGGTGCGGCAGGCGCACGTCGATCGTGGCGACGAGATCTCCTGTGCCCTCGGATTTGACGTGCGGCATCCCCAGTCCGCGCAGGCGGAGGCGGGCGCCGTTCTGCGTGCCCGGCGGCACCGTCAGCTGCACCGAGGTGCCGCGCAGCGTCGGCACCGGCACGCTGCCGCCGGCCACGGCAACCGCCAGGGGCACGTGCACGCGCGTGGTCAGGTTCGCGCCTTCGCGCTTGAACGATGCATGAGGCTGGATCCGCACGCGCACGAACAGGTCGCCGGAGGCACCACCGCCGCTCCCCTGGACGCCCTGGCCCGCCGCCCGGACGCGGGCGCCGTCGTGGATGCCGGCGGGGATGCGGACCTCCACGCGGCGGCGCCGCCCGCCGGTCTCGAGCTCCACCGTCCGCGTGGTGCCCTGGAACGCCTCCTCGAGCGTGATGTCGGCCTCGCCCTCCACGTCCTCGCCGCGGCTGGCCACGGTGCGGGTCCGGCGCCGCGGCTGACGGCCGCTGAAGGCGGAAGCCGAACCGCCGCCGCCGAAGAACGTCTCGAAGAAGTCGCTGAACGGCGCCCGGTCGCCGAAGAGGTCCTCGAGCTCCTCCGGTGAGACGGTGCGGTATTCGAAGCCGCCGGGCTGCTGCTGGAAGGGGTTCTGCCCGGGGCGCCCGGCCCGCTCCCAGGCCTCGTACTCCTGCCACCGCGGACCCAGCTCGTCGTACTTGCGCCGCTTCTCCGCGTCGCCCAGCACCTCGTGGGCCTCGTTGACCTCCTTGAAGCGGTCCTCGGCACCCGCCTCGTGGTTGATGTCGGGGTGGTACTTGCGCGCCAGCTTGCGGAAGGCGGAGTGGATCTCCTTCTCCGTGGCGGTGCGGGGCACCCCCAGCGTCGCGTAGTAGTCCTTGAAGGTTGTGGGCATCTCCCTCGCACGTACCGTGGCCACCTGCGCGCTAAACGCCGCCGCGCCGAGCAGCCGCTGCTATTGTTGGCCGCGGCTGCGCGGGCAAGAGCTCGCAGCGCGAGGCGCGCCGATCCAGCATCCATCCACACCAGCGCCCATGACCTCCCGCAACACACCGCGCCCGGCGGCGGCTCCGCCACGGCGCTCACACATGAAGGCGATCAAAAGCAAGCCGAGACGCTGCGCGGCGGCCCTGCCCGCCGTGCTCGCCATGATCCTGATGGCCGCCGGCACCCAGCACGCGGCCGCCGGGGCCTTCATACGCGCGGGCATCCTGCCCGGCCTGGGCTCGGGACGCATCTGGGACGTCACCGTCGACCCCGGCAGCCCGGCGCGGATGCTGGCGGCGACGGACCTGGGCGTGTACACGAGCACGGACAGCGGCGCGACCTGGACGCTCGCGCTGCCCGGGGGGCGCGCCTGGGTGGCCGGCTTCGACGCGCGCAACGCCGCAAACGCCTTCGCCGGCACCGCTGGGCGGGGCGTCTTCGCCAGCGCCGACTCGGGGACGACGTGGACCGCCGCGTCCTCGGGGCTGCAGAACCTCGACGTCCGCGCCCTGGCCTTCGGCCTCGACGGGATCGGCGCCGGGACCGACGCCGGGGTGGCGCTCAGCCCGGACGGCCACATCTGGCACGACGGCGGGCTGGACAGCGTCTCCATCTCGGCTCTGGCGGTGGCGGCCAACGCGCCCCAGCTCACCCTGGTGGCCGGCGCGGACAGCGGCAGCATCGGCAGTGGCGCCCTTTTCGAGAACACGGGGAGCGGCGGCTCCTGGCAGGCGCTGCAGTCCGGTCTCCCGTCCTCCGCGGTGGTCTCGTCGGTGGCCGCCGGCCCCATCGACGCGGCGGTGCCCAAGCGCCCGCTGGTGGTCGCCACCAGCAAGGGCCTCTTCCGCAGCGGCGACGGCGGGGTGACCTGGACGTCGAGCACCGGCATCCCGGAGCAGCTGACCGCGACGACCGTCGCCTTCGACCCGCTCGACCCGAGCGTCGTGTACGCCGGTGCGGACGCGGCGGGCAGCACGGGCGGCGACCTGGTGCGATCGACGGACGGAGGCCAGACCTTCGCCGTGGCAGATTCGGGACTGCCCAGCAGCAAGAACGTCGAGACGATCGGCCTCGGCCCGACCAGCCCGCTCACCGTGGCCGTGGGCATCAACCCGCCCAGCGGCGGCGCCTCCGTCTACACCGAGGCGGACGCGAGCCTGCCGCCGGCGCCGCAGCTCGTCGCCGAGGCGCCTGGAGCGCCGGTGCCCACCGTGGTCGCCACGGCAACCCCCACGCCGAAACCATCGCTCGCCCCGCACCGCGCGACCCCACCGGCGCCTCCGCCCAGCGGCCTGCAGCAGTTCGCGTCGGCGGCGTTCCACTGGCCGGTGCCGTTGGTGTACGAGATCATCTTCGTGCTGCTCGCGGCGTACGCGTTCGTGCGCTGGCGCCAGCGCTACTACGTCGAGGGTCCCCCCTAGCGCCGCTGGCTTAGGCTTCGGCCCGTGCTCGGGCTCAGCTCTGCACCCTCGGTTCCGCTCGCCTTTCTCGCGGGGCTCGTGTCGGTCCTGTCGCCGTGCGTGTTCCCGCTGATGCCTGCATACGCGGCATATCTGAGCGGCCGCGCGAGCCGGCGAGCCTACGCGGTCGCGGACGGACTGACGCTCGACCAGCGGGCGCAGCACGTGCCGGTTGTGGTCAACGGTGTCGCATTCGTCACCGGCTTCAGCCTCGTGTTCATCGCCGTGTACTACGTGTTGCAGGTGCTCGACGTGACCGTGTTCATACGCAACCTGACGCTGGTCGACGCCATCGCAGGGGCGATCATCGTGGTGCTCGCGCTGCAGACGCTGGGCCTGCTGCGCTTGGGGTTCCTGATGCGCGAGCGGCGCATCCAGATGACCCCGGCGTACGGCGCGCCGGGCGCCTTTCTGCTGGGCATCACGTTCGCCGCCGGTTGGACACCGTGCCTCGGGCCGCAGCTGGCGGCGATCCTGACCGTCGCCCAGAACCGTGACTTCGGCGGGCTCCCGTTCATGGTGGTGTACTGCGTCGGGCTTGCGCTGCCGTTCCTTGCGCTCGCCGTGCTCGCCGACCGCCTGCAGGGGTTGATGCGCGCGGTCAACCGCCGCCTCGGAGTGATCAACCTCGTGTGCGGCGCGATCCTGCTCGGATTCGGGTTGCTGCTCGCGACAGGACGCATCACGCTGCTGAGCACGTACTCGTTTCAGTCGCCGTTCAATCTGTAGGCATGGCCAGCGGCAGCCACACGCTCACCGTCGTGCCTGCACCCTCCGCGCTGTAGATCGCCGCATCCCCTCGGTTGGCGCGCGCCAGTCCCTGCACAATGCTCAACCCCAGGCCGCTGCCGCCCTCCTCGCGGCTGCGCGTCTTCTCGCCGCGGTAGAAGCGCTCGAACACGTGGGGCAGGTCCTGCGCGGGGATGCCGGGTCCGTCGTCGTGCACGTCGAGCCGCGCTCTGTCGCCGTCGACCGACGTGCTCCAGCGCTGCAGCGCGCCGGGCGCGTACTTGCACGCGTTGCCCAGGATGTTGCGAGCGATCGTCTCTATGGCGGCCGCATCCGCGCGCACCACGACCGGATCCGGCGCGAAGCGCCGCTCGACCACTGCGGCGCCATCCGGGACGCCCGTGTCCAGCACCGCGCCGACCGCGCTGTTGAGGTCGACGTCAGCGACCGTGGCGGGACGCTGCGCGTCGATGCGCGCCAGCGTGAGCAGGTCGAGCACGAGCCCGCGCATGCGCTCTGCCTCGCCGGCCATGGCGTCGAGGGACGCGTCGAGCGCCGCGGCATCGTGCGCGGCGCCGCGGCGCAGCACGTCGATGTATCCCTTCAGCGCCGTGACCGGGGTGCGCAGCTCGTGCGACGCGTCCGCGATGAAGCGGCGCACCTGCGCCTCGGACTCGCGCTGCGCGGCGAAGGCTGCCTCGATGCGGTCGGCCATGTCGTCGAAGCTCGCCGCCAGCACACCCACCTCGTCGTGGCGCGGGGCCAGCCGGCTGCGCGCGCGCAGGTCGCCGGCCGCGAGCTGCCGCGCGGTGGCCGTCAGGCGGTGCAGCGGCCGGAGCGCGCGTCCCGTCAGCACCAGACCCAGCAGCAGCGCGGCGATGAGCGCCACACCGCCACCGGCGCCCGCCAGCACGAGCTCATCGCGCAGCACGTTGCCGATGGGGGCCATCGACGTCGACATCTGCACCACGCCGCACGCGCTGCCGGCGACGTCGATGGGGAACCCCACCACCAGCTGGGACCCGCCCGGGGAGGACAGCACCTCCGCGGCGGAGCGCCGGTTCGTGCTCTGCACCGCCTGCAGCACGGCGCTCTCCAGCTGCGGCGGGGCCGCGCCGCCGGGAACGCTCGCAGCCACAGCGAGCGCCGGGTCGTACACGACCACCTCCACCGACTGCCCGGTGGAGGCGGCCACCACCTGCGCCACGGTGCGACCCACCAGCGCGGGCGCCTGCGCGCACAGGCGGCGGCCGCGCGGCACCGTCCCGCCCGCGGCCAGGCGGTTGATGATGACGCGCGCGGTGTTGTAATCGTCCTGCATCGTCGCCACGCGGTTGGCGATGAGGCTGGCGCGCAGCGTGAAATACTCGTACGTGCCCAGCGCCGCGAGCAGCACCGCGACGAGCGCGACGAAGGTCAGTGACAGGCGCCAGCGCAGCGACGCGAGCGCGCGATGCAGCACGGCGGTCTACGCGGTGGCGGCGTCCACGCGCGGCGCGCTGCGCAGCTTGTAGCCCACCCCGCGCACCGTCTGGATGCGTTCGTGCGCGGTGTCGCCCAGCTTCTGGCGCAGGTAGCGGATGTACACCTCGACATTGTTCTCGTCGCCGAAGAAGTTGTACCCCCAGACCTCGTCGAGGATGCGTTGCCGCGGCAGGACCTGGTCCGCATTGATCGCCAGGTACACGAGCAGGTCGAACTCTCGCACCGAAAGCTCGAGCGCGCGCTCACCGACCCGCACCTCACGCGTGCCGGTGTCGATCCGCAGATCCCCGGCGGTGATGACGCGGCTCCGCTCGGGGCTGCGCCGGCGCAGCACCGCGCGGATGCGCGCCAGCAGCTCGCCGAACTCGAAGGGCTTCACCAGATAGTCGTCGGCCCCCAGCTCCAGACCCTGGATCCGGTCGGTCGTCTCGTCGCGAGCGCTCAGGATGATGATGCCCCGCGAACGATCCCCGGACAGCGCGCGGCACATCTCCCAGCCGTCCATGCGCGGCATCATCAGATCCAGCACCATGATGTGCGGCTTGAACTCGTCGACGGCGCGCAGGCCGGCGCGCCCGTCCGGCGCGGTGCGGACGTCGAATCCCTCGTGGCGCAGGCCGAGCGCGATGAAGTCCGTGATGCTCGGCTCGTCATCGACCACGAGCACCCGGGTGGTATCGCCCATCGCGCTTCGAGTATAGGTGCGGCCGAACTCGCATCCGCAGCGGTTTCCACAACTTCACGCTGTTCTCAGCGTGCTCTCAGACGCGCTCGGCCGCCGATGGTGACCCGGCTAGACTGCCTGCGACGTGATGCGCATGCTGACGCGCGCGCGGCGGCCGGGACCGCTCGTGGCGATCGCGCTCCTCTACCTCGCGGCCGCCACCGGAATCATGCTCTGGCGCGACATCTCGATCTCGCCCGACTACATCCTGCTGCTCTGCGTGCCCATCGCGCTGCTGAGCGGGAGGTTCCTCGGCTTCCTGCGCGACTGGATCCCATTTGTCGCCATATTCCTCGGCTACGAGGCGATGCGAGGCATCGCGCCCAAGGTGGGCATCGCGCCGCACGTCGATGACATCGCCCACATCGAGACAGTCCTCTTCGGCGGCCATGTGCCCAGCGCGGTGCTCCAGGCGGCGACGCCGGGGACACCGGGGCGGCTGCTCGCCTATCTCTGCACGGTGGTGTACTTCTGCCACTTCGTCTTTCCCTTCGGCCTGGGTCTCGTGCTGTGGCTCTCCAACCGCACGCAGTTCGTGCGCTACACCATGTGCCTGATGGCCATGTCGTTCCTCGCGTTCTTCGTGTTCCTCCTGCTGCCCACCGCGCCGCCCTGGTACGCGGACAACGCCGGCGTGGTCAGCGGCGTCACCAAGCTGATCAACACAACGCTGCCCAGCTACATCAGCCCCTACTACCACACCCTGAATCCGAACCCGGTGGCCGCGTTTCCGTCACTGCACGCGGCGTATCCACTGCTGGGATACCTCGCGCTGCGCCCCATCTACCCACGCGCAGCGTGGGTCGCGCTGGCGTGGGTCATGCTGGTCGCGTTCAGCGTCGTGTACCTGGGGGAGCACTGGGCGGTCGACGTCTTCGGCGGCTGGATCTTCGCCGTGGGTTGCTGGGCCGCGTTCATGCGCTTTTTGGTGCCGCACGTCAGGATCCTGCAGATGACGCAGCGCGAAGCCATCGCGACTCGCAGCGGAGAGCCGGCCGTTGTCTGAGCGCGTACGGCCGCGGCTCGGCGACGGCCTCGGTGTCGCTGAGGTGCACGCGCACACGCTGGCCAGCGATGGCATGGTGAGCGCGGTGGCGCTCGTGCGCGCTGCCGCCAAGTCCGGAATGCGCGTGCTCTGCATCACCGACCACGACACAATCCCCGAGCTCGAGCCTGCGATGGAGGTGGGCGCAGCGCTCGGCGTCGACGTGGTTCCGGGCGAGGAGGTGACGGCGTCGTTCCCGCCGGGGATCCACATCGTCGGCCTGTTCCTGGAGCAGCAGGTGCGGATGCACATGTCGGTGGAGGACACGGTGGCCGCGATCCACGACCACGGCGGGCTGGCGGTGATCGCGCACCCGTTCATGCCGACGTGGTTCGCGTCGATGAGCCCGCGGCGCGCCCGCCGCCTGCTGGAGACGCACACCGTGGACGGCATCGAGCTGCGTCACACGGCGCCGGTGCTGCCGGGCACCTGGCGCCGCCTGGACGCGTTCTACGCGGAGCACCGCGACCGCGTCGGGGCCGCGCTCGGGTCGGGCGACTCCCACTTCGGGGAGCACGACCTGGGCCGTGTGGTCACCGTGTTTCCAGGCCGGAGCGCCGCCGACCTCCGCGCCGCGATCCTTGCGCGCACCACGTCGCCGCTGGCCGGCTGGACGGCGCCCGCGGCGCCGGCACTCAACCTGCGCCTGGCCCAGCAGTACAAGTCGATGGTGTGGCTAAGCAGCGAGCGCCGCGCCGGCCGGGTCGGCGGTGGCGCCGGTAGAATCGAGGAGAGCCCGCTTAGCTCAGTTGGTAGAGCAGGGGACTCTTAATCCCTTGGTCACAGGTTCGAGTCCTGTAGCGGGTACCATCTCCCTAAGTTCTCGACACTGTTGTCTGGAACTAGAGCGACGACCGTCCCGGTCACCTCAGTACATTCAGGAACTCGACCAGGCCCGCGAAGTACGTTTCCTGGTCGTCATACATCGCCAGATGGCTGCCGTTGGGACAGTGGAGATAGCGGCCTCGCGGCAGCAGCCCGGCCATCATCTCCATGTGCGCGGGGTCCATCGTGTCATGGCGCGCGCCGATGACGAGAGTCGGCACCTCGATGCGGTGCAGATCCGCGACGCGGTCCCATTTCGCGAGCGTCGCCTCCGGGCTCATGCCCATCTCGCTCGGTCCCTGCATGCGCACGTAGATGTCGCGGTTGATGCCGGCGAAGCCGCGCTGCACCGGGTCCGGCCACTCCGCCGCCGGCATGCGCAGCGTGTGCTCCGCGTAGTACGAGCTCATGAGCAGCTCCATGTAGCGCGGGTTCTCGGTGTCGCCTGCGGCCTCCATCGCCTGCACCTCGGCCAGCACCGCCCGGTCCATCGCGGGCATCAGCACGCGCTCCGCGTACTCGGTGTACGCCGGCGCGCTGGCCATCATGTTGGAGATCACGAGCCCCTTGAGGTGCTCCTGATGTGACAGCGCGTACTCCATCGCGAGAATGCCGCCCCACGACTGGCCGTAGAGCACGAAGTTGTCGCGCGTCAGTCCGAGGGCCCGGCGCACCTGCTCAACCTCGTCGACGAAGCGCGCCAGATCCCACAGCGATGGCTCATCCGGTCTGTCGCTGAATCCCGACCCCAGCTGGTCGTAGTAGTAGTACTCGACGCCCGCCGCCGGCAGGTAGCTGTCGAACGCCTCGAGGTACTCGTGGGTCGCGCCAGGGCCTCCGTGGAGCGACAACATCTTCAGGTGCGGGTTGTTGCCGATCCGCTTTGTCCAGACGGTGAACCGCCCCGCGGGCGTGTCAACGGGGATGCGCCGTGTGCCGCCGCTGAGGCGGTCGTCGCGGCTGGAGTAGTCGAGGTACTGGTCTGTGCTGCTCATGGACGCACGGTACGCCGTGGGGCGGGCAGCGGCTCGGCGCGAGGTTGTGGCCGGTTTGAGACAGCCGCGAGCCCGAATGGCGCATACCCTCGGAACCTCGATGCGGAAGGCGACCAGGGGGCAGGACGACGCTCGCGGCCTGAGCGAGCGCTTCAGCCGCACGTTCCTCACCCTCGCCGCCATCGTGCTGAGCAGCCTCGGGGCGGCCATCGTCACGCTGGTCCTGGTGCTGGCGTCCTTCGGCCCGCATCTGGACCGGCTCATCGACGGGCGGGGCGGGATCACCGTGGCGCACGCCGGCATGCTCGACCAGGAGACCGGGCTGCGCGCCTACCTGGAGACGCGCAACGGCATCTTCCTCGAGCCGTACGTGTCCGGCCAGTCGGAGTTGATCCAGGGCAACCAGACAGTCGCCACCGACCTGGCGGACGACGCGACCCTCGCGCCGCTGGTGCTGAACATGCGGCTGGCGCAGCAGCAATGGATCAGCGGCTGGGCGACGAGCGCTGCCGCGATCGGCCAGGGCGATGTCATGAGCAGCCAGCAGCTGACGTCCACCCTCGAGCACGGCAAGGTGCTCTTCGACGCATACCGCGTCACGGAGGACCGGCTCAGCGCCGCCACCACCGCGGAGATCATCGACGCGGAGGACAGCCAGCGCACCGTCGTGACCATCGGACTCGCCCTTGCGCTGGTTGTTTTGGCCGTCGGTGTCATCATCGCGCTGCGTCAGGCGCGCGGCCTTCGCCGCGCAGTCATCGGCCCCGTGAACGACCTCCTCGAGACGATGACCCGCGTGCGCAGTGGTGACGTCGACGCGCGGCCGCGTGGAGGGGGCCCGCGCGAGCTGCGCACGGTCGGCGAGCACCTGTCACGCATGATCGACGAGCTGCTGCGCGCTCGAGCCGTCAGCGGCGAGCTCGCCGAGCGCGCGGGAGAGCAGGCGGCGCGGCTGCGGGTCATCCTCAGCCTGGCCCGCGACATCGCCGGGAGCCTCAGCCTGCGCTACGTGGTTCGCGCGGTCGGAACCTCATCGGTCGCGGTCAGCGGCTTCCCGCGCGCGACCGTCTGGCTGCTCGACCCGGCAGGACGGACTCTGATGCCGCTGCACGAGAGCACCGCGACCGGATCCGACCTCAGCGCCGGCGCCGCGGTGGAGCTGGGCGAGGGCGCGGTGGGCCGCGCTGCCGCGAAGGGCTCGGCCGTGGCCGGCGACCACGGCGACGACCTGACCTTCGACTCGGAGGGGGGCGAGGCGGTGACGACGCTGGCCGTGCCCATGGTCGTCGGCGCCCGGGTGGTGGGCGTGATCGAGCTCACCGCGGCCAAGCCCGTGCGGCTGACCAGGGACGTGCTGGACGTCATCGAAAGCCTCGCCGGCCAGGCCGCGAGCGCCATCGAGGCCGCCCGGCTGCATCAGCAGACCGAGGAGCTCAGCCTCACCGACGCGCTCACACATCTCCCCAACCGCCGCCGGCTCGACGACGATCTCGCCGCGGAGGGCGCGCGCAGCCGCCGCTACCAGCGGCCGCTGTCGTTCCTCATGCTCGACGTCGACCATTTCAAGCGGTTCAACGACACGCATGGGCACCAGGCCGGCGACACCGTGCTGCAGGAGCTCGCGACAGCGTTGAGCGACTCGCTCCGCGAAACGGACACCGCATACCGCTACGGCGGCGAGGAGTTCGCCATCCTGCTGCGCGAGACCGACCGCGCCGCTGCAGAGCAGGTGGCGGAGCGCATCCGCAACCGCATCCAGAAACGCTTCGCCGCGCGCGTCGGCATCGGCTCCATCACCGCGTCACTGGGCGTGGCATCGATGCCCGACGACGCGACCACCGACACGCAGCTCGTCGCCGCCGCCGACCGCGCGCTGTACGTCGCCAAACGCGCGGGACGCAACCGCGTGTCGGTGCTCGAAACAGCGGTCGCCACCGGCAGCTGAGCTCTCGTCAGCGGACGAGGATGAGCCCGGTGACGCCGAGCGCCGCGCAGTAGTACGCGAAGGGATCGAGCCGGCCGAAGCGCAGGTAGCGCAGGAGGAATCGCGCGCTGACGTACGCGAAGACGCCGGCGACCACCGCTGCTGCGGCCGCCACCAGCGCGGTGGGCCGGTTGCTGCCCAGGTCGAGGCTCTCGAGCACACCGGCGGCCAGGATGATCGGCGTGGCAAGCAGGAACGAGAAGCGCGCCGCCTCCTGGTGACGCAGGCCCGCGAAGAGGCCCGCGGCCATGGTCACGCCGGAGCGGGAGATGCCAGGGAAGAGCGCGCCGACCTGGCAGAGACCCACGATCATCACCTTCGGGAACGTCAGCCCCTCGACGCGCAGATATGTCTCCTCGCGCGGCGGAAGATCGTGCGCGGCTGCGCGCTGTGTGCTTGCGTGGCGGCGCTCGTCGCGGCGCCGGAACCATTCCGCGGCGAGCAGGATCGCCGCATTCACGAGCAGGAATGCCGCCGCGACGCGCGGGGCCGCGAATATCGTCTTGAGGCGGTCCTGGAACACGACGCCGACGAGCCCCGCGGGGATCGTCCCTGCGATGAGCATCAAACCCAGCCGCGCATCCTCGTGCTCTACGTCACCGTCGGCGACCGCGCGGTACAGGCCTTGCAGGATGGCCCACCACTGCGCCCGGTACAGGATGATCAGCGCCACCGCCGTGCCCAGGTGCAGCACCGTGAGCACGGGGACATACGCGGGGTCGGACTGGTTGAACCCGAGGTGCAGCAGCGGGGGCACGAGCACCGCGTGTCCGAGCGAGGACACGGGGAACAGCTCGGTGGCCCCCTGCAGCGCCGCGAGAAAGAAGATCAGGCCGGCGCCGAGCATCTGCGGCCAGACGTTAGCGCACGCGCGGCGCGCCGCGGCGCAGCGTCAGGTGCTGCGGGCAGCCGCCTCGCCGGCCAGTGGCGGCGGTGGCGGGACCGGGGGCGGCAGCGGGTGCGCCCGGCGGTTCGCGGTCTTGTTGGCCAGCAAGCGGGCCACGTCGCGCGGCGACATCATGCCGATGACGTCGTCGCCCTCGAACACGAGCACGCACCAGTCGCGGCGCGCGCCGATGCGCTGGAGCACGTCGGTGACCATATCGTCAGGCGTGGCGCGCGGCACCTGCGTCAGCGGGAGTGCGACATCCGCGGTGCGCCGCGCTGCGCGCTGCGGTGGCGGCACGCGCCGCAGCTGCAGTGAGGACACGAGGCCGTCGATTCGGCCGTCGATGCCGTGCGTGGGAAACCATCCCTGCGCGCTGCGCCCGGTGTACTGATCGAGCATCAGCTGCACCGTCAACCACCCCGGCACGGCGACCGGATCGCGCGTCATCGCCTCGCGCACGCGCGCGCCGGCGAGCGTCCGGCGCACGGCCTCGCCCTGCTGCTCGCGCCGCGCCGCGCCGTCCAGGAACCAGCCCACGACGGCGAGCCAGATGCCGCCGACATCGGCCGTCAGGAGGAAGTCGAGGACGCCGACGAGCATCAGCACCAGGGCGAACCAACGCCCGGCCCGGGCCGCGATCACGGTCGCCGCATGACGGTCGCCGCGGAGGCGCCAGATGGCGGCGCGCAGGATCCGTCCGCCGTCGAGGGGGAACGCCGGGACGAGGTTGAAGACGAGCAGCAGCAGGTTCACGGTGAACAGCCACTGGGCGAGCACGATCGCGAGCGGCGGGGCGCCGAGTGCCGTGAGGAGGAAGGCCAGGCCCACGAACACGCCGCACAGGAGCAGCGTGACGAGGGGGCCGGCGATCGCCACGCGCAGCTCCGTGCCCGGCGTCTGCCAGTCGTCACGGAGGTGAGAGACGCCACCGAAGACCCAGAGCGTGATGCCCTCCACAGCGACGCCGCGGCGGCGGGCCACGAGCGAGTGCGCCAGCTCGTGGGCCAGGAGAGACGCGATCAGAACCAGCGCCGCCACCACTGCCACGCCCCAGCGCAGCGGCGCCGGCGTGCCGGGAACGGTGATCGG
Source organism: Candidatus Dormiibacterota bacterium (assembly GCA_019245575.1). Classification (GTDB taxonomy): domain Bacteria; phylum Chloroflexota; class Dormibacteria; order Aeolococcales; family Aeolococcaceae; genus JAFARE01. The sequence continues at coordinate 92,146 of JAFARE010000030.1, forward strand.
GATGACGCCTTCGGCCAGCCCCCAGACGAGCAGCGCCGCCACCAGCAGCACGCTCCAGTGGGCTCGGACGCGAACCCCCGCAAGGTTGAGCACGGGCACCCCGTTCATCGGCTCCCTCCGTTATACCCCGGGAACCTGTCCGCCAAATTGCGGCGGCTCAGCGCATTGCCACGTGCTCGAGGCGGGCCAGGTTCCGGGCCACCCCGGGGAAGACCCGCCCGACGAAGCGCAGCGCGTGTGCCTCCGGCGTGACCGGCACCACGGCACGGTCGTGGCGGACCGCCTCGACGACGGCGGCCGCCACCCGCTCAGGCCGGTAGTTGCGCCGCGCGTACAGGCGCACCGCCGAGTCGCGCCGCAGGTCGGCGCCTGCCTCGTCGCCGCCGACGTATCGCGTGGTGCGCACGATGTCGGTGTTGACCAATCCCGGGCACACCGCGGTGACCCCGATGCGGTGTGGCTTCAGCTCCACCCGCAGGCACTCGCTCAGCATGAGCACCGCCGCCTTCGTCGCGGCGTAGGCCGGCAGGCTTCGCGACGGATGGAAGGCCGCGGCCGACGACACGTTGACGATGTGGCCGCCGGCGCCACGCTCCACCATCTGCGCGCCGAAGAGCCGGCAGCCGTGCACCACGCCCATGAGGTTGACGTCGATCAAGCGACGCCACTCCTCCGGAGAGGTGTCGAGCAGCGGCCCGGCCACGCCTATGCCAGCGTTGTTGACGACAATGTCTGGAACTCCACGCTCGTCGCGCACCTGGGAGGCAAAGCGCTCCATCGCCTGCGCGTCCGCAACATCGACGCGCCACGCGGCGACGGCGTTCGCGGGCGCGGCGGACGCGGTCTCCTGGGCGCGCTCCTCGCTGAGGTCGGCGGCGATGACGCGGCAGCCCTCGCGCGCGAAGCGCAGCGCCGTCTCCCTGCCGATGCCGCTTCCAGCCCCGGTGACCACGACCAGACGCCCGGCGATGTCGCGCATGACTCAGGCCGCAGCCGCGGCGGCGCCGGCGGCGGGCGCGAGCGTGTACGCCGCCGGGTCGAACCGGGCGGCACGGCGGCGGAACGCGAACGTGAACGTGGGCCACAGCGTGCTGTTGCGTCCGTTGGCGTCGATGTACCAGCTGGCGCAGCCCCCGGTGCTCCACACCGTCGACTTCATCCGCTCCTGCACGGCGGCGTTGTACGCGTCCTGCGCGCTCTGCTTCACGTCGAGCACGGCCGCGCCACTGCGCCGCATCGCGCGGAAGCAGTCCATCACGTAGTTGATCTGCGATTCGATCATGTACACGACGGAGGTGTGGCCGAGCCCCGTGTTCGGGCCGGCGAGGAAGAACATGTTGGGAAACCCGGCGATCGACGTGCCGAGGTACGCCTGCGGGCTCCCCCGCCACACGTCGGCAAGCGAGGCTCCCGAGGCGCCGCGCACCGCGGCGGCGGACGGAGGATCGGTCACGCGAAACCCGGTGCCGAAGATGATCGTGTCCACCGCGCGCTCGACTCCGTCGGTGTCGACCACCGAGCGCTGGCGCACCTCCCGGATGCCCGCGGTGACCACGTCGACGTTGGGCCGCGTCAGCGAGGGGTAGTAGTCGTTGGAGATGAGGATGCGCTTGCAGCCGATGCGGTACTCCGGCGTGAGCCGCGCGCGCAGCTCCGGGTCGGGCACCTGACGCTCGAGGTGCTTGCGCGCAGCGCGCTCCGCAATCGTCATCAGGCGCGGGTTGTATGCGAAGCCGAGGATGAACCACTCGCGGCCCACGTAGATGCCCGCGCGCCGCACGCGCTGCGCGGCGGGCAGCGTGCGCGAGAGCCACTGCTCGGCGCGCGTCAGGTCGCGGTTGGGATGGGGAAGCACCCACGCCGGCGTGCGCTGGAAGAGGTCCAGGTGCGCGACCTTCGGCTGGATCTGGGGCACGAACTGGATCGCGGACGCGCCGGTGCCCACCACCGCCACGCGCTCACCGCGGAGGTCATGGTCGTGACGCCAGCGCGCGGAGTGGAACACCGTGCCGCTGAATCCCTTCAATCCGGGCAGGTCGGGCGTCTTCGGGTCACTCAGGGGGCCCACGCCGAGCACGAGGAATCGAGCGAGAAACGAGCCTCGCTCGGACTCGACCCGCCACAGCGACGTGTCCGCGTCCCAGCGCGCCTCGCGCAGCGCGCTGTTGAAGCGGATGTGGGGCATCACGCCGAACGCCTCCGCGCAGTCGCGAAGGTACGTCCAGATCTCGCCCTGCGCCGGGTAGGTGCACGTCCAGTCGGGCTTGGGCGCGAAGGAGAACGAGTAGAGGTGCGAGGGCACGTCGCACATGCAGCCGGGGTAGCTGTTGTCGCGCCAGGTCCCGCCCACGTCGTCGGCGCGCTCGAGGACGACGAAGTCGTCGATCCCGGCCTGCTTGAGCCGGATCGCCATCCCCAGGCCGGCGAATCCGGTGCCGACGATCAGCGCCCCCACCCGCTGGGCTTCCCTGGCTGCCACGTCGCGCTCCTCCTCGCTCGCTTGCATTGAACGCGCCCGGGACGCTCCTGAGGCGCTACCGGCAGTAGGCTACCACAAGTAACCTACCTGTGGTAACCTACCGGCATGAGCTTGGCAGCCGACCTCAGCGGCGACCTCGGGGACTACGTCCACGGTCGCGTGCCTCGCGCGGTGCGCGAGCGGCAGATATTGGGCCTCGCCCAGCAGCTCTTCGCCGAGTCCGGCTACACCGGCGCCTCTATGGACGAGCTGGCGCGCCGGGCCGGCGTGTCCAAGCCGGTCGTCTACGACCTGGTGGGAAGCAAGGAGCAGCTCTACCGCCGCTGCGTCGAGGAGCTCTCCGGCGAGCTGTCGCAGCGCATCGCGGTGGCGGCCGGATCGCAGACCGACCCCGAGGCTCAGCTGCGCGCCGGGGTGGCCGCGTTCTTCGCCTTCGTCGCGGAGCACCGCAGCGAGTGGGAGGCCCTGGCCTGGGAGGTGACGCCCTTCGCCGCCGAGGCGGCGGACGTGCGCCGCCGCCAGACCGAGCTCGTCGCCGCGCTCCTGGCGTCGAACGCCAATCGCCTGGGCGCGCGGGTCGACCCCAAGCGCGTGCAGGCGATGGCGCACTTCCTCAACGGCGCCATCGAATCCCTGGCCCGCTGGTGGCGCAACCACGATGACGTCGGCGGCGACGTCCTCACGGACTGGGTGGTGGAGCTGGTGCTCCCCGGCCTGCAGAGGGTCATCGACGAGTCGCGCGTCGAGACCGAGGGTGCCTCGTGATGGCTGGCACCCCCGTCCTCGCGCACATCTTCTCCGGCGCCTTCGGATTCCAGACCAGCGAGCCGCTGCAGTGGATCGCCGTGGCCGCCGCCTTCGGCGTGCTGGCCGGCCAGGTCGCGCTGTTCGCGCGCCTGGGACGTGGTCAAGCCGCGGGGCTGGGCGGCCGCGTCGGCGCCGGGCTGACGCGCGTGACCGGGCTGCCTCCCTGGGCGGCGGCCGGGTTCGTTTTCGGGCTCTGGGCGCTGACCACCGCGTTCATCGGCTTCATGTGGGACGTCGCCTGGCACACGGACCTGGGCCGCGACCGCCAGCTCTTCACCGTGCCGCACACCCTGATCCTGGTGGGCCTCATCGGCATCGGGCTCGCCGGGGTGACGTCGATCCTGTACGCCTCTCGTGAGCACGTTCGCGGCTCGTGGCGGGTGCTCCGCTTCTCGGTGCCGCCGGGAGCCGCGGTGATGGTCGCCCTGGCCGCCGCCGCAGGCATCGCGTTCCCTCTCGACGACCTGTGGCACGCCACGTACGGCATCGACGTGACGATGTGGAGTCCCACCCACCTGCTGATGATCGGGGGCGCCTCGCTGACGCCGGCTGCGATCGCGCTTCTCATCTGGCACAGCGGACGTCCGCGCCGGTGGATCGCGCTGCTCGTGCTGGGCACGCTTCTGGTGGGCCTCTCCACGTTCCAGCTCGAGTTCGACATGGGCGTGCCCCAGTGGCAGGCGCTCTACCACCCGCTGCTGCTGGCGCTCGCGGCGGGCTTCGCGCTGACGGCGGCGCGGGCCCTCCTGGGCCGCTGGGGCGCGCTGCAGACGGCGCTGCTGTTCGTCGTGATGCGCGGCCTGATCGCGCTGCTCATCGGGCCGGTGCTGGGCCACACGCTGCCGCACTTTCCGCTGTACCTGGTGGAAGCGCTCTGCGTCGAGGTCGCGTTCGCCGCGACCGCGTCCGCCCTGAGGCGCGCCTTGCTCGCCGGCCTCCTCATCGGGACCGCCGGGATGGCCGCGGAGTGGGGCTGGACGCAGGCGTGGGGCATCCAGCCCTGGCAGCCCGGGATGCTGCCTTCGATGTGGCTGCCGTTGGTGGCGGCCGTCGCCGCAGCCCTGTGCGGCGCAGGCTTCGCCGCCTCCCTGGGCGCAGTGGACCCGGGCCGAGGACGCGCGCCCGCGCGGCTGGCCGCCGGGGCACTCGCAGCGCTGCTGGTGCTGATCGCGGTCCCGCTGCCGCGCGCCGGCGTCGCGGACACCGCGCACATCACCACGTGGCCGCTGACGCGCGCGGTCAGCACCGTCGACCGCAACGGGCAGCGCGTCACAACGCGGGATGTCGCGGTGCGCGTGCAGCTCGACAACCCGGGCGCCGCGGCCGGCGCGGACTGGTTCCGCGTGGTCGCATGGCAGGGCGGCGGCGTGGTC
>JAFARE010000016.1 GCA_019245575.1 Candidatus Dormiibacterota bacterium
CCGCCGGCGCCAGCGCCGACTCGTCCGGCAGGAAGTCGCCCAGGTGCGAGTCTTCCTCTTCACCAATCGGCGTTTCCAGGGAGACGGGCTCCTGCGACACCTTCATGATCTCGCGCACGCGGTCGGGCGGCAGTTCCAGCTCGCGCCCGATCTCCTCGGAGGTCGGCTCGCGTCCGTACTCCTGCACCAGCCGGCGGGAGATGCGCACCAACTTGTTGATCGTCTCGACCATGTGCACCGGGATGCGGATCGTCCGGGCCTGGTCGGCGATGGCGCGCGTGATGGCCTGCCGGATCCACCACGTGGCGTACGTCGAGAACTTGTAGCCCTTGTGGTAGTCGAACTTCTCGACCGCACGGATCAGGCCCATGTTGCCTTCCTGGATCAGGTCGAGGAAGGACATGCCACGGCCGATGTACTTCTTGGCGATCGAGACAACGAGGCGCAGGTTGGCCTCGGTCAACTGGTTCTTGGCCTCGTCGTCGCCCTGCTCGATGAGCTTGGCGTAGTGCACCTCCTGCTCGGCCTTGAGCAGCGCCACGCGGCCGATCTCCTTGAGGTACATGCGCACCGGGTCGTCGAGCGAGACGGAATCGATCGCCTCCGCCTTGGCGATGAGCTCCTCGTCGATCTCGTCGACGGTCTCGAAGTCTTTGTCCCCATCGGTGACCTCGATGCCCATCTCCCGGAACACCTGGAAGATGCGTTCGAGGTGATCGGGCTCGGCGTCGATCTCAGGGAAGCCGGCGAGGATGTCGTCCGGCGTGAGGTAGCCGTGGTCCTTGCCCTTGATGATCAGGGCTTCGGCAGCCGTGACCAGCTGATCCGCGCCACCGGCGGGCGGCAGCACGGCAGGGGTTCGTGTGCGAACAGGCGTGGGTGCGGTTGCGGTCACCTTGTCATCCAGCGCGGCCGGGCGTGCGGGGGCGGTGCCTGCGGCCTTCGCCATATTTAACGAACGTTTGCCGGTTTCGTGTCGCTTCCCGCCACATTGCGACGGAGGCAGCACGAATCGGCGGACAGGGCATCCAGCACCGCAAGAGGATGGGCGGCGCGGACGTTTCCCAAACATGCCCCTCTCCAAACGCGTCTCTCGCGCTGCCATCGCGGCGCCCCTGGCCGCCACCGTCCTGGCCGCAGCCGGCCTCGGCGCCGGCGCCGCCTCCCCAGTCGCGGCAGCCGCGCCGGCCTGCCCCACCCTCGGCTCCACGGCGCTGACGCCGGCGGCCACGAGCCCGGTCTCGCCGCCCGGCGGGCAACCGTTCGTCCTCTGCACCGCCAAGGTGCCCAGCTTCGACGGCACGCCGCTCGACGTCGACCTCAGCCTGCCGACCGTGCCGTATTTCCCGCCCGGCCGGGACGAGCCGGCGCGGCCTCCGTTGATGGTCTTCATGCACGGCTGGGGCAACTCCAAGACGGAGTGGGAGTCCTCGACGCTCCAGGGCGCCAGCGCCACCTACTACCACTGGAACAACGCCTGGTTCGCATCGCAGGGCTGGGTCGTGCTGACCTACTCGGCGCGCGGCTTCGCCCAGTCGTGCGGCAAGGACGCCGCCGCCGGATACAGCTATGTCACCGATCCCTCCTGCAGCGGCAAGGCCAGCTGGACGCACCTCGCCGACCGGCGCTGGGAGGTCCACGACGCGCAGTACCTGGCCGGACTGATCGCCGACGCCAGCCTGATCAACCCGCGCCAGGTGGTCGCCAGTGGCGGCTCGTACGGCGGCGGCCAGAGCTGGGACCTGGCGCTGTCCCAGGACCAGGTGGTGGCATCCAGCTCGACCGACCCGGCGCACCCGACGGTGACGCCCTGGGTGTCGCCGGCCAAGCACCTCGCCATGCACCTCGTCGCCGCGATCCCGCACTACCCGTGGACGGACCTGCAGGACGCGCTCCTGCCCAACGGGCGCGCCTCCGACGGCTTCAACGGGGCGCCGAAGGACGGCTCGCACTCGAGCCCCTACGGCGTGGACAAGCAGAGCTACGTCGACGGCCTCTACGGACTCGGCCAGGCGACCGCGCAGTACGCCGCGCCCAACGCCGATTCCACCGCGGACCTGACGTCCTGGTTCGCCGGCGTGAACGCAGGCGAGCCGTACAGCGCGAACCCGAACGCGCAGACCGCGGCCACGCAGACGGGCGGCATCTATCGCTCGCCCTATGCGATGGCGATCCCCGCACCGGCGCACCAGGTCCCGGTCTTCGTCATCCAGGGGTTCACCGACCCGCTGTTCAACGCGCTGCAGGCGCTGGACATGATCAACCGGCTGCACGCGGTCTACTCGTCGTACCCGGTGTGGGCGTTCTTCGGCGACATCGGGCACTCCTACGCAGACAATCCCGCCGACGTGTGGCAGCAGGCGCACAACGAGAGCAACGCGTGGCTCACGAGCGTGCTCGGCGGTCACACGCCGTCCGTGCCGCGCGTCACGGCCGACACCACGCGGTGCGTCGCCGGCCAGACGCTGCACACGTACACGGCGAGCAGCTTCGGTTCGATCGCTCGTTCACACATCACGCTGCTCAGCGCCGCTGCGCAGACAACCGTGAGCAGCAACGGACCCAGCGTCGAGGGCGCGCAGACGGATCCCATCGCCAACAGCGGATGCCGCTCGATGGCCGCGTCGCAGAGCGATCCCAACGAGGCGAGCTACACCTTCGCGGTGCCGTCCGCCGCGACGCTTGTCGGCGGGCCGGTGGTGAACGTGACCGCCACCGTCACCGGGAGCAGCGCGGAGATCGATGCTCGCCTCTGGGACGTCGATGCCGCGGGCAACCAGACGCTGATGAGCCGCACGCCGTACCGCCTCGAGGAGGGCACCAACGGCACCACCGTCGTGCCGCTGACGTTCGAGCTCTGGCCCAACGCGTGGCAGCTGCAGTGCGGCCACTCGGTGAAGCTCGAGCTGACCCAGGACGACTCGCCGGTGTGGCGCCCTGACAACGAGCCCTCGTCGATCGCGCTCAGCGGCCTGCAGCTCACACTGCCGGTCGTTGCGGGGACGCGCTGCCCCTAGCGGGATCGCGTCTGGTGTAGCAGGACACACCCCCGCGCTGTGGTTGTCGCTGCGCGGACGGCCTTGATCGCCGTCCGCTGCCGCTACCGTCGGCCGCAGGGACCGCTGCGGCCTCCTTACGCCATTCGCGCGGGGGATGTGTCCTTCAGCACCAGCGACCGCTCGCGCTATCGCACGCGGCGCGTCACCGCGACGCCGATCAGCGCCACCGCGCCGCCCACGAGCGCGAGCCACGGCGGCCGTTCCGCGAGCAGGAGCCACCCCATGAGGATCGCCAGCGGCGGCACGATATACGTGGTCGCGCCCATGCGTCCCGCCGTTGTGTGACGCAGCGCGTACGCCCACGTGGTGAAGGCGAGGGCGGTTGGAAACACACCCAGGTACAGCATCAGGAGCAGCGACTGCGCGGATGCATGCGAGACGTCGTGCACGAACGACGACAGGAATGGCGCTGACACGAGCATGCCGACCACGCAGCCCAGCCACGTGACGCTCAGCGCCGGCACATGCCCGAGCACGGGCTTCTGGCACACGACGCCGACGGCGTAGCCGACTGCGGCGACGACGCACAGCACCACCCCGGTGGCGTCGCCGATCGCGCCACCAGCGGTGGCGATGCCGATCAGCACGACCCCGCAGAACGCGAGCAGCCCGCCGCCCAGCAGACCGCGTGGGAAGCCTTCGCCCAGGAACAGCCCGGCGAGCAGCGCAATGATGATCGGGCCGACGTTGACCAGCATTGCGGCGATTCCCGCGCCCACGTGCCGCTCCGCCTCGTTGAGCGCGATGTTGTAGATGCCGAACCAGCTCACGCCACACGCGAGGACCAGCAGCCACTGCCGGCCTGACGGCCACACGCGTTGACGAGTGGCCACGAGCGCACCGAGCACGATGCTGCCCACCGCGAGCCGGCCGAACGCGAGGGCACCGGCCGAGATCTGATGGCCCGCCTGACGTATCGCCACGAACGCGGAGGCCCAGAGCACCACCGTGACCGCGGCGGCGACGATGGGCAGCGCGGATGACCTGGCGGTCGCGGCGGTGGGGGACGCGGTCTGTGTTGCCACCTGCTCTAGGAACGAAAAGGGCCGGCGGTTTGTGAGATCGTCACGCCTTGGCGAAGATCCGAAGCGACCCGAGCCAGGGTTGGTCGTCGCGCAACACGGAGGGCAGTGTGATGGCTCGCAGCGTCAAGGGACTGGTGAAGCAGGCGACAAGCAAGGTGGCGCAGGTGCCAGGCGCGGAGGCGATCGTCCTGCAAGCCGTGCGCGACATCTTCAAGGAGGTCAGGCAGCTTCGCCGCGACAACGCTCGGCTGGAGCGAGAGAATGAACGACTGCGCTCGCGACTGGCGGGTGGACGCTAGCGGCGTGAGAGCGTGCCGCGCAGACGTGGGGCCTGCGTCGCGAGCTCGCTGAGTCGCGTGGCCAGCAGCTGCACCTCGTCATCGCGTCCGTCCTCCTTGGCGCGGTGCAGCTCGTTGCGGATCTCCGCCATCGAGCGCACCACGGTCGCCTCGTGCACGTCGCGCACGCAGTCCGCCATCGCACGAGCGAGGAGCGGGGGCTCGACATCATCCGCCAGGACGGGCATGTCGCGCACGAGCAGCATCGCGGCGCGGCGCTGATCGGCGGTCGTCAGGCGGTGCAACGGAAATGCGTTGACCTCGTCATCGACATCCAGCGCCACGCGCACGATGCGCCGCACCGTGGGATGCGTCAGCTCGTCGACGTCGAGGCCCATCGTGTCGGTCAGCGTGTGCGCCAGCGCGGGGCGGTGAACGACGATGCTGCCCAGGTACGCCTCCCATTCCGGCAGCGCCGCGCCGTCGGCGTCGTCCACCTCGGCCTCGTCGCTCTTCTCGGGAACGTTCTGCGGCGGCGCGAGCACCACGCGCGCGCGCTGGCGCGTGCCGTCGCGCAGCGCTCGTCCCAGGTCACTCGCGAGCGACTGCTGGCCGATGTCGAGCCGGCGCGCCGCCTGCTGCAGGTACAGCTCACGCGTGGCCGCCTCGGGAATCCGCATCAGCACCGCCACCGCGCGCTCCGCGGCGCCGCGCCTCGCGTCCACGTTGCCTCCCTCCGCGCCGCCGAGCGCGTGGTCGAGCAGCACCTGCCACTCCGGTTGCGCCGACGCGACCGCGCTCGCGAAGCCGGCGGGATCGCTGCGCACCATCTCATCGGGGTCCTTGTACTGGCGCGGCAGCCGGCAGATGCGTGCGGCAAGCCCTTCGGCGGCGATGACGTCGATGGCGCGCGATGCGGCGGCGCGTCCCGCGTCGTCGCCGTCGAAGCACAGCGTCAGGCTCGCGGCGTGGCGCGCGATCACGCGCACCTGCTCGCGCGTGAGCGCGGTGCCGGAGCTGGCCACGGTGTTCTCCACTCCCGCGCTGTGCGCCGCGATGACGTCGAAGTAGCCCTCGACGACGACAGCACTGCGTTCATGCGCCATCGCCTCGCGTGCGAGATCCAGCCCGTACACCGCGGCCGACTTGTGAAACGCGGCGGTGTCGGACGTGTTGAGGTACTTGGGCATCGCGTCGCCCATCGCGCGTCCGCCGAAGCCGAGGGTGGCGCCCCGCTCATCGCGGATGGGGAACAGCAGCCGGTTTCGGAAGCGGTCGCGCAGACCGCCGCGTGCGCGCTGCGCGAGCCCCGCGTCGAGCAGCTCCTCCGCTGACGCACCGCCCTTGGCCGTGAGATAGCGCACCAGCGCGTCACCGGCTGCGCCACCGGTGGGCGCGAAACCGATCCCGAAGCGCCGCGCGACGGCATCGTCGACGCCGCGCTCGGCCAGCAGATCGCGGCCGGGCTTGCCCGCGTCCGCCGCCCACAGCACGTGTGCGTAGTAGAGCTGCGCGCGCGCGTTCAGCTCGAGCGCGCGCTTGCGTCGCCTGCCGCTGCCCCTCCCTCCCTCGCCGCTGCGCTCCAGCTCCACACCGGCGCGCTCGGCCAGCATCTCGAGCGCGGGACGGAAGTCCACGTGCTCGATGCGCTCCACAAAGGTGAAGAGGTCACCGCCCTCCTGACAGCCGAAGCAGTACCACGCCTGGCGCTCCTGGCTCACGGTGAAGGACGGCGTCTTCTCTGCGTGAAAGGGACACAGCCCGGTGAACTCGCGGCCGTGGCGCTGCAGCGCCACATAGCCGCCGATCACCTCGACGATGTCGAGCCGCGACTTGATCTCGGCGACGGCGTCGGCGGGCACGTGCCTCTCAGCCGGGGCGGCCGCGGGTCAGCGGCGGAAGAGTCCGCGGCGGCGTGACGCTGCCTCGCGAGCCGTCTGCAGCTCACCCTCGAGCTGCTGCGAGCGGCGCTGCTGCTCGGCGAGCCGGCGATCCCGCTCAGCGAGAGCGGCAGCCTGCTCGGCGCGCGCGGTCTGCAGCTCGAGCTGCAGCTGCTTGACCAGGTTCTGACGGTTGTTCAGCTCGGCCTCGAAGCGCACGCGCTGCTCGGCGTAGATGCGCTGCTCCAGGGTGCGCTCCCAGCGGTCGAGCAGGCCGGCGACCAGCTCCCGCGGGTCGAGGGTCATCGCGGCTAGCTCGCGACGGGGCTCCAGCTGAGCCAGGTTTCCCTGCGCCGCGGGCGGCGCCGCAGGCGGTTCGAGCGCCGGCTCCGGCTCCCGCAGCTGCACGGCCGGGGCCGCGGCCGGCTCCGGCGGGCTGGCGTGCCAGGGGCTGGGGTGACCGGCCACGTCGATCGGCTGCGGCTCGAAGACGCCTGCCGACGGGGCGATGTCCTCCTCGCCGGTGCGCCCCGTGGTGCCCGGGTCGAAGCCGAGGTCGCTCAGGCGCACGCGGTAGCGCGATCCGAAGGGGCCGTCCTCGCGCAGCGACGGCACGTCCCCGGCCTCGACCCGCCGCAGGAGGATGCCGAGGGGCAGGTCAAGGCGGCGCGCGACCTCCTCCACAGGCAGGTACGGATCCCTCATCTCGGCGCTCACCTGCGCCTCAGAACGCATCAAGGACACCTCGTACAGGGTAGGTGATCCCGGTGCGCGAGTGGCAGGACCCCCGCCCTCAGGGCGGGCTCAGCGCCCGATCACCTCGACCGCATATCGGGAGTTGTCGGTGAGCAGGACGATCCCGCCGGTCCGGTCGGTGATCACCGCGCGCACCGGCGAGGTGGCGAAGACCTCGGGCGCCTCCTCGTGCTCCACCACGGTGCGGCGCACGCTGTATGGGACGCCGGGCGTCGGCGGGGTGACCTCGTCGCCCTCCACGGTGTGGCCGTCGTCCAGCATCTCGGGGCGACCGCTGCGCGTGGCCAGCTTGCGAACGCGCACGTGCTCACTCATCCCGCAACGATTATGGACGGGGGCCCTCGTACCCGTAGACGAGCACCTCTTCGCCGAACATCGGGATGCGTCCCTCGTAGCGGCCCCCGAGCTTCTCGGCGACGCGCACGGAGCGCTGGTTGCCGGGGACGATGAGGCTGATGATGTGCGACACACCGAGCGTGTCGAAGCCGGCGTGCAGCGCCGCGCGTCCTCCCTCGGTGGCATAGCCCTTTCCCCAGTGACGCTGCTGCACCACCCATCCCAGCTCGATCTCCGGGTACTCCGGGGGATGCCAGAGGCCGATCCGCCCGATGAACTCGCCGGTGGCTTTCAGCTGCACCGCCCATCGGCCATAGCCCATCAGGTTCCACAGTCCCGAGTGCATGGCCATGTGACGCCACGCCTGCTCGCGACTCATGGGCCCGTCGCGGAAGAACTCGTTGATCACCGGGTCGCCGACCATGTCGGCGTACGCGTCGACGTCCTCCTGACGGAACTGACGCAGCAGCAACCGCTCGGTCTCGACCTCGCGGGGAAACCCTGTGCTGTGGGGTGGGTTAGCGATCGCGCTCCACCCGGGCCAGGCGCGCGTGTGCGGCCGCGAGCCGCGCGGCCGGCACGCGGTATGGCGAGCACGACACGTAGTCGAGGTTCAGCTCCTCGCACAGCGCGATGGATTCGGGATCACCGCCGTGCTCCCCGCATATCCCCACGCTGAGGTCGGGCCGTGTGCGCCTTCCCTCCTCCACCGCGATGCGCATCAGCCGGCCCACGCCGTCGCGGTCCAGCGTCTCAAATGGGTTGCGCGGCAGGACCTTGTCCTCGACGTACCTGAGCAGGAACTTGCCCTCCGCGTCATCGCGGGACACACCGAAGGTCGTCTGCGTCAGGTCGTTGGTGCCGAACGAGAAGAATTCCGCCGATTCAGCGATCTGTCCGGCGGTCAGCGCAGCCCGTGGCAGCTCGATCATGGTGCCGACCTTGTAGCGCACCGTGGTGCGGGTCTCGTCGAACACGGTCTGCGCTGTGGAGTCGATGCGCTCGCGCGTGCGGCGCAGTTCCTCCTTCGTGCCCACCAGCGGCACCATGATCTCGGGATGCACCGGGACGCGCTCCTTCTTGAGCCGGCACGCCGCTTCGATGATCGCGCGCGTCTGCATCTCGATGATCTCCGGAAAGAGCAGGCCGAGACGGCAGCCGCGCAGGCCGAGCATGGGGTTCTGCTCGTGGAGGTCGCGCACCGCGGCGAGCAGCGTCGCCTGCTCGCGCCATTCCGACTCGGGCTTGTTCAACGCCTGTGCCCGCGTCACCTCGACGAGCAGCTCCTCGAGTGACGGCAGGAACTCGTGCAGCGGCGGGTCGATGAGCCGGATGATCACCGGCAGGCCGCGCATCGCCTTCAGGATTCCGTAGAAGTCGTCGCGCTGGAAGGGCAGCAGGCGCTTGAGCTCGCGCCGGCGCGCGGTCTCGTCGGACGCGAGAATCATGCGCTGCACGATGGGCAGGCGTTCCTGCTCCATGAACATGTGCTCGGTGCGGCACAGACCGATGCCCTGCGCCCCGAAGCCGCGCGCGCGCGTCGCGTCGTGCGGGTAGTCGCCGTTGGCCCACACCTCGAGCCGGCGCATCTGGTCGGCCCAGCGGAGCACCTGCTCCACCTCCGCGGAGATCTCGGCCTCGAGCATCGGCACCTGGCCGGCGATCACGCGGCCGGTGCTGCCGTCGATGGTGAAGGGCTCGCCTTCCTTGATCGTGACGCCGCCCGCCGTGAACTGGCGCTTCACCAGGTCCACGTGCACCGACTCCGCGCCGGCCACGCACGGCTTGCCCATGCCTCGGGCCACAACCGCCGCGTGCGACGTGCGCCCGCCGCGCGACGTGAGCACGCCTTGCGCGGCGATCATGCCGTGCACGTCGTCAGGGTTGGTCTCGATGCGCACGAGGATCACCGGCTCGCCACCGTGTGCGCGCTCCTCGGCACGGTCGGCGTCGAACACAGCCACGCCGTAGGCGGCGCCGGGCGACGCGGCAAGCCCGGTGGCCAGCACCTTCACATCCGCTTTGGGGTCGATGCGGCGGTGCAGCAGCTGGTCCACCTGCGCCGGCTCCACGCGCAGCACCGCTTCCTGCTTGGTGATCAGGCGTTCGCGGACCATGTCGGCCGCGATCTTCACGGCGGCCTCAGCGGTGCGCTTGCCGCTCCGCGTCTGCAGCATCCAAAGCCGTGCGCGCTCGATGGTGAACTCCATGTCCTGCACGTCGCGGTAGTGGCGCTCCAGACGGCGCGCGATCTGCTCGAACTGACGGTACGCGGCGGGCAGCTCCTTGGCCATGTCCGCGATGGGCTTCGGCGTGCGGATGCCGGCCACGACGTCCTCGCCCTGCGCGTTGGTGAGGTACTCGCCGTACAGCCGCTTCTCTCCGGTGGATGGATCGCGGGTGAACGCGACGCCGGTGGCGGAGTCGTCGCCCATGTTGCCGAAGACCATCGCCTGCACGTTCACCGCGGTGCCCAGGTCGTGGGGGATGCGGTTGTAGTTGCGATAGTCGATTGCGCGCTTGTTGTTCCAGGAGGCGAACACAGCGCCGATCGCGGCGCGGAGCTGCTCCATCGGATCCTCGGGGAACTCGCCGCTCGCGTGCTGCTTGACGATGCCGCGGAACTCCGCGATGAGCTCTGCGAGCGCGGATGGCTTGAGGTCCGCGTCGCTCTTCGCGCCCTTCGCCTTCTTGGTGCGGTCCAGCGCCTCTTCGAAGAGCGCGCCATCGATGCCGAGCACGATCTTGCTGAACAGCTGGATGAAGCGCCGGTACGCATCCAGCGTGAACCGGCGGTCACCGGTGAGTGCCGCGAGGCCCTCGAGAGTCTTTGGGTTGAGGCCCAGGTTGAGGACCGTGTCCATCATCCCCGGCATGGAGAACTTCGCGCCGCTGCGCACGCTGACGAGGAGCGGGTTGCGCGCGTCGCCGAAGCCCTTCCCCGTCTTGCGCTCGATGTCGCGCAGCGACGTGCGCACCTGCTCCCACATCCCGTCGGGGAATCGCTCCGTGCGCTTGTAGAAGGCGTTGCAGGCCTCGGTGGTGATCGTGAAGCCGGGCGGCACCGGGAGGCCGGCCCTCGTCATCTCGGCGACGCCGGCGCCCTTGCCCCCCAAGAGGTCACGCATGCCCGCGTTGCCCTCCTCGAAGAGGTACACCCACTTGTGCGTCGCGCGGCGGGCGCGGCCGTTCGCGCTGACCGCCCGAGCGGGGGCTCGCGCGGCGGCCTTGCGCGAGGCGCTCTTCTTCGGGCGTTTGGTGCCGACCGCCATGGGCCGCGAGGGTATCACCGCTCCTGCGCAGACCGGTCCCGACGCCGCGCGCGCGCACCTCGTAGCATGCCTGCGGCATGGGCAATCAGGCGAAGGCGAAGGTGCTGCTCGTGGCCGACGCGGCGCGCAGCAGCCACGTGGCGCCGCTGGTGACGGAGCTGCGGGGATCGCCCCTGCTCGAGGTCGAGGCGAGCACGGAATTGGACCGCCTGCTCGACCTGCGGGGCGTGCAGGCGGTGTACGCCGACTGGAACGCCGCGCCGCTCACGCAGGCTCACGCGCGAGCGCTCTCTGAATTCGTCGAGTCCGGCGGCTGCGTGGTGGCTGTGGGCCGCACCCTCACAACGTGGGCAGCGCAGCCCACAGTGAGTGGCCTCGCCGGATGGACGCCCGACGGCCTCACCGTCAGCAGCGAGCTGGTCCTGACACCGGCCGACACGGCTGAGCCGTCCTTCCGGGTGCGGGATCGCGTGCACCTGCTCGCGTCGGTCCCGCCGGGCGCCGAGCCGCTCCTCCTGACCTCGTGGCACTACACACCCCAGGTCGTGGCGTACGAGCGAGCCGCCGGCTTGGGCCGGTTCGTGTACGTCGGATTGGGCGAAGATCCGGCCGCATACGCGGAGCCCGGATTCCGCCGCCTGGTTGGGCGCTCGCTGCACCGAGTGGCGCCGCCGGCGCCGCGCTCGGTGTTCGGCGTCGGGCTGCTCGGCTATGGCGCGCTGGGCGCCTTGCACGCAGCGTCGATTGGATCAGTGGCGGGGCTCGAGCTGCGCGCGGTGTGCGACCACGCCGCCTCGAGGCGTGACGCCGCCGCGACCCTCGGCGTGACGGCATATGCCGACGGCGCGGACCTGCGCGGCGACCCGTCCGTCGACGTGGTGGTCGTGGGGCTGCCGCCGGCCGCGCACACGGACGCCGTGCTGCAGGCACTCGACGCAGGCAAGCACGTGGTGTGCGAGAAGCCGTTCGCGCTGAGCGCGGCTGACTGCGACCGCATGATCGAGCGCGCCGCAGCGAACGGGCTCAGCTTGACGGTGTTCCAGAACCGGCGCTGGGACCCGGACTTCATCGCCTTGCGAAACGTGCTCAAGTCGGGCTCCGTGGGCGAGCCGTTCTACATCGAATCGTTCGTCGGCGGCTTCGCCCACCCGTGCGGCTACTGGCACAGTCACGAGCCCATCTCGGGCGGCGCCGTGTTCGACTGGGGGTCGCACTACATCGACTGGCTGCTGCAGCTCGTGCCGGCCGAGATCGCGACGGTGCGCTCGGTGGCGCACAAGCGCGTGTGGCACGACGTCACCAATGCAGACCACACCAGCGTGGAGATCGGCTTCGCCGACGGCCGGCAGGCGCTGTTCGTGCACTCCGACGTGGCGGCGGCGCTGAAGCCGAAGTGGTACGTGCTCGCCACCGGCGGGGCGGTCGTGGGTGAGTGGCGCGACGAGCGTGAGCACACCCGCGGACCCGATGGCGAGCTCGATGAGACACGCATCCTCCCCACCGACCTGCCCGCGCGCATCGTCGTGCTCCGCCCCGACGGAGATGGCGGCGCGCATCGCGAGAGGCTGTCGCTGCCGCGCCGCGACCGCCTCGCGTTCTACCGCAACCTGGCCGCGCACCTGGCGCACGGCGAGCCGCTTGCCGTGCCGGCGCGCGACGCGCGGCGCACCGTCGCCGTGATGGAAGCGGCGATGCGCTCCGCCCGGGAGCACGGCGCCGTGATCCCGCTGCGCGTCTGAGCGCACGGATGCCCGAGCAGCTGCGGATCGGGATCCTCGGCGCTGCCTGGATCGCAGACCGCGCGCTGATCCCCGCCATGCTCGCGGCGCGGAATGCGTCACCGGTCGCCATCGCCAGCCGCGACGTCGACCGAGCGCGGGGCATGGCCGGAAGCCACGGGATCCGCGCCGCGCACGCGAACTACGAGTCGCTGCTCGACGACCCGTCCGTCGACGCCGTGTACATCGCGCTGGTCAACAGCGCGCACCGGGAGTGGACGCTGCGTGCGCTCGACGCGGGCAAGCACGTGCTCTGCGAGAAGCCGCTCGGGGTGAACGCGGAGGAGACGCGCGACATGGCGCGTGCGGCGCAGCGCGCAGGCCGCACCCTGATGGAGGCATTCATGTACCGCTTCCACCCCCGCATGCGCGCGCTGCGTGAGTCAGCCGGGCAGGTGCGCAGCCTGCACGCGGCATTCTCGTTTCCGCTCCCGCCGGCGAACAACTACCGCTGGTCTGCCGCGCTGGGAGGCGGTGCGCTGCTCGATGTGGGCTGCTACACCCTCGACGTGGCGCGCTGGTTCCTGGGCGAGCCTGACGCCGTCACTGCCGTCATGGCGGGCGACGAGGTCGACGTGAGTGTGGCGGCGGCGCTCGGGTTCGGCAGCGGCGCGCAGGCGACGGTGTGGGCCAGCTTCGCCGCACCCGAGCATCAGGTGCTGGAGCTGGTGGGAGCGGATGGCATCGAGCACGTGACCCAGCCGTTCACCGCCTGGCGCGACCCCGACGACCCCTACCAGCTGATGGTGGAGGAGTTCGCCGCGTCGGTCCTCGAGGGACGTCCGCCGCCGCGGTCACTCGACGACTCCATCGGCACCGCGGACCTCATCGATCGCGTCCGCGCTGCAGCCTCTCCGGTCAGCGCAGGTGCGGCGCGGTGAGCCAACCGCTGATGGGCACGGGCGCCGGGCCCACCAGCGCCATCAGGTCGCCGCTGCACGCGCACTCCGCGTCGCCGAGGAACGGCAGCCCGTAGAGCAGCTCGATGGTGCGCAGAAGCCCGGCGTGGTCGACCGGCGAGCTCTGTGTGGCCGCGTGCGAGAGGCGTGATGACACGACGATCGTGGCGATGTGCCCGCCGTGCGCACCGTTGCAGCAGCCGGGGCCGGTGTAGCCCTCGTCCCAGGTGATGATCACGATGCCGTCCTGTGCGAACCACGCCGAGGCAAGCACCTGCGGCAGCGTGCCCGCCAGCCAGCTGTCCATCGTGGCGTTGGAGCAGTCGTGCCCGTCGTGGCAGAGGTTGGGCGTGATCCATAGGAACGGCGGCGCGGTGCCGTTCTGGAGGTCGGCCGGCAGGCCGCTGAGCGGCACCACGCTGGCGCACATCGCGGCGCTGCGCGTCACCTCGGTGAAGTACATGAACGGATCGTGCTTCTTGGCGTAGCCATTGCCGCCGGCGCCGCCGTAGCAGGGCGACGGCATGCCCTCCATGTATGCGCGCCAGCCGATGCCCGCCGCCTGCAGCTGCCCGGCGAGCGTCGGTGCGCCGAAGCTGTACCCGGTGCCGTCGTCCGACACACCCTGCGTGGAGCCGGAGATCAGCTCGAGGTAGTTGGGCAGGCTCGGGTGCGAAACGCCGTACGACTCGGTTGCCAGCCCATGCTGCGAGGCGAGCGCGTTGACGTACGGCGCGTCGGAGGCGCCGATGACGGACTCCTCGCTGCGGTTCTCCTCGACGATCACGAGGACATGCGCGACGCTGGCCGGCGAGCCCGCGGAGGAAGCGACGGCCGCCATCGGCTGAAGCACTGCAAAAACAGAGACGATCGCCATGACGGCTGGGCGCATGACGCTCGCGGCGCCGGTTGTCGCTGCGCGGATGCCCTGACCGGCATCCGATGCCGCTACCGTCGGCCGCAGGGACCGCTGCGGCCTCCTTACGCCCTTCGCCGCGAGCATCATGCGCCCCGCCGTTTTGGGCGGACGTCGCGTTCGCGCATCGCTTCAGCGTAAACCCGCTAGCTGCCTCCCCCGCGAGCACGGCCAGAAGCATTGGCGCGGCTCCGCTCCAGTTGATCGCGCAAGGCAGCGACGAGGCCGTCCATCGGGACGCGCACCTGCGTCATCGCGTCGCGGTCGCGGATGGTCACCGCACGGTCGTTGATCGAGTCGAAGTCGAAGGTCACCGCCAGTGGCGTGCCGATCTCGTCCTGGCGGCGGTAGCGGCGGCCGATCGACTGCGTCTCGTCGTACTCGGTGGCGAAGTGGCGTCGCAGGTCGTGCTCCAGCTCCCGTGCAGGCTCGGTGAGCTCGGCCTTCTTGGACAGCGGCAGCACCGCGACCTGCACGGGGGCGACGTCGGGATGCAGGCGGAGCACCACGCGGCGCTCACCACGAACCTCCTCCTCGTGGTACGCGTCCACCAGGAGCGTGATGAAGATGCGATCGACGCCCACTGCGGGCTCGATGGCATAGGGGACGTACCGCTCGTTGCTCTGCGGGTCGAAGTACGACAGGTCGCGGCCGCTGTGCTGCATGTGCGTGCGCAGGTCGTAATCGGTCCGGTCGGCGATGCCCTCCAGCTCGCCCCAGCCGAAGGGAAAGCTGTACTCGATGTCGCTGGTGGCGGTGCTGTAGTGGGAGAGCTCCTCCTTCTCGTGCGCGCGCAGGCGTAGGTTGGCGCTGCGCACGCCCATGTCATCGACGTGCCACTTCATGCGCTGCGCGCACCAGTACTCGTGCCACTCGCGGTCGCTGCCGGGCTTGCAGAAGAACTCCATTTCCATCAGCTCGAACTCGCGCAGCCGGAAGATGAAGTTTCCCGGTGAGATTTCATTACGGAAGCCCTTGCCCATCTGGGCGATGCCGAAGGGGATGCGCTGCCGCGAGGAGTTGAGCACGTTGGCGAAGTTGACGAACATCCCCTGCGCGGTCTCGGGGCGAAGCCATACCTGCGCCGCCTGCTCCTCGAGGGGACCGGTGAATGTCTTGAACATGAGGTTGAACTGGCGTGCCGGCGTCAGCGCGCCATCACACTCAGGACAGCCCGGCGCGTCCCGCGGTTTGCCGCGGGCGGCGCGCTCGTCACCTAGGTGATCCTCGCGCCACCGCTTCCTGCAGCGTCCCGTGCAGTCGACCAGCGGGTCGGTGAAGCTCTGCACGTGCCCGCTCGCCTCCCACACACGCGGGTTCATGAGCACCGCGCTCTCGATTCCCTCCACGTCGTCACGCAGGTCGACCATGCGCCGCCACCAGCGCTCGCGGATGTTGCGGCGCAGCCGCACACCCAGCGGGCCGAAGTCGTACACCGCGTTCAGCCCGCCGTAGATCTCGCTCGACGGGTAGACGAAGCCCCGCTGCTTGCAGAGCGAGACCAGCTTCTCGATGAGGTCGGCCGGCTGACCCGCTGGCATGGGGCGTGATTCTAGGATGGGGCGGTTTCCAGGGCGCGCAGCACGTCGAAGGAGCGCAGCCGCCGGTCCAGGTGTTGCGCGAGCTCCGCCTCGGTGACGCGCTCCAGCACTGCGAGCGTGGCAGGATCGAGTTGCAGCCGCGCCCAGAGCG
Source organism: Candidatus Dormiibacterota bacterium (assembly GCA_019245575.1). GTDB lineage: Bacteria > Chloroflexota > Dormibacteria > Aeolococcales > Aeolococcaceae > JAFARE01. Next base: position 15,892 of record JAFARE010000016.1, read on the forward strand.
AGGTGTCGTCCGAGGCGGCGACGCGCAGGCACTTGATCACGCGCACCGAGCACTCGATGGCCGCCGGGTCATGCGCCGCGCATTGCGGGCACAGCAGGCCTCCTCCCTCGGCGCTGAAGCGCGCCGCCTGCTCCCCCAGCCGCCGCCCACACGCCGCGCAGTCGTACAGCTGCGGCGCATAGCCGAGGCGGTCGATCATGCGCCGCCCGAACCACACGACCGCCGCACGCGGGTCGCGCGATGTGTCCGCGCACGCGACCAGCGCATCCGCGACGAGCGTGTAGATCTCGTCGTCGGGATGATGGTCCTCGAGCACGCGGTCGGTGAGCTCGGCGCAGAGCGAGGCGCACGCAGCACGGCGCGGGTCGCTCGCGTGCGGGGACGACGCGATGGGCTCCGCTTGAGTCAGCACGTCGAGCTCGCCCCGGCCGCGGGCCAGCTGCATGTTGCTTCGCACGAAGAGATCCGTGCGCGACGCCAGCCGGCTCTGCGGCCTGCGCACGGCGCGCGCGATCACCCCGATCTTGCCGTGGCGGCGGGTCAGCACCGTGAGGATGCGATCCGCCTCGCCGTAGTCGATGCGACGCAGCACGATCCCCTCGTCGTTGTATGTCGCCATGCCCGCCGCTCGCAGCTCAGTGGGCTGTGCGGTTGGGTTCCACCGGAGCCAGCTGCGGTTCCGGGCTCTTACCGTCGCGAGACACGCTCTCGATCACGAAGGGATGCGGGCTCGTGATGCGCACCAGCGCGATACGCTGCCGTCGCACCTCCTCGACCACCAGCGTGGCCTCACCGAGCTGCACCTTGGCGCCCACCTTGGGAATCTCGCCGAGACGCTCGTAGACGAGACCACCGACCGAGTCGGCCTCCACCTCGCCGACGTCGAGGTTGAGCATGTCCTTGACGTCGTCGATGGGGAAGCGGCCGTTGAGCAGCACCTCGCAGTCGGAGACGAACTGCACCTCCTCCGCCTCGCCGATGTCGTACTCGTCGCGGATGGGACCGACGATCTCCTCCATCAGGTCCTCGAACGTGACGATGCCCGCCGTCCCGCCGTGTTCGTCGACCACGATGGCGATGTGCACCCGGCGCTTCATCTCGCTGAGCAGCTCGCCCACGTGCTTGGCCTCCGGCGTGTAGAAGGGCTCGCGCGCGAGCTCGCGCAGGGGACGGGTGTCATCCCTTCGCCCGCCGTGCCGGAGCAGGTCCTTTGCGTAGATGACGCCCACGATGTTGTCGATGTTCTCCTCGTAGATGGGAATGCGCGAGTGCCCGCTGTCCATGATGATCTGGATCAGCTCGCCGACCGAGCGGGTCGCCTCGGCAGCAACGACATCGACGCGGGGCACCATCACCTCGTGCACGGACTTGTCCGTCATCTCCAGGATGCCGGCGATCATCTGGCGCTCCTCCTGCTCCACCACGCCTTCCTGCTCGCCCATCTGCACCAGCATGATCAGCTCATCCTCGGTGACGAACGGGCCGCGCACGTTGCGCCCTGGCGTGGCGGCGCGCACCAGCAATCGGCTGAACGCGGTCAGCCCGCCGACCAGCGGACGCAGCGCGGCAGTGATGAACGTCACCGGTGGCGCCAGCGCGAGGGCGAAGGCCTCGTTGAAGCGCAGCGCCAGCGACTTGGGCGCGATCTCGCACACGATGAGCACGAACACCGAGAGCACGATTGCCCCCACCACCTGCGGCACCGCGTGCAGGTACGAGTCGATGAGGATGGCGGTCGCGGTCGACGCGACGATCACCGCGGTGGTGTTGAGGCTGAGGATCGTGGACAGGTATGCGTTGGGGTCGTTGTGCAGGCGCACGACCATGGCGGCGCGCCGGTTGCCCTGCTCCGACAGGCTGCGCATGCGGATGCGGCTGACGCTGGTGAACGTGGTCTCGGCCGCGGCGGCGAAGCCGGCCACGATGAGCCCGACGACGAGCAGCACGATGAGTCCCGTCACGGCTCAGCTCTTCCTGTCGAGGATGCGGCGCCCTCCTGCAAGTGGAGGGTCTGAATCGCTCATCGGAACAGCTCACTGACGCTGCGGCCCTCGTGCACGCGCACGATGGCCTCGGCGATGAGCGGCGCCACGCTGAGGATGCGCAGCTTGGGTGCGTCGTCGAAGCTGCGCGACCCCACCGGGAATGGGATGGTGTCCGTGACGCAGATCTCGTCGACGGGCGCCTCGTGCAGGCGCTGCAGCGCTCCGTCGGTGAAGACGCCGTGCGTCACCACCACGTCGACGCCGGTGGCGCCCTTCTCGCGCAGGGCCACGGCCGCGCCCACCAGGGTGGAGCCGGTGGAGATGAGGTCGTCGACGATCACCGCCTTCAGCCCGGCGACGTCACCGATGACGTTGACCACCTCGACGGTGTCATCCCGCGGCCGGCGCTTGTCAATGACCGCGATGGGGGCGTCGAGCAGCCGGGCCATGCGCCGTGCGCGCAGCGCGCCGCCCGTGTCCGGTGACACGACCACGACGTCGTGGCCGTGCCGCTCGCGCACGCGCCGGGCCAGGATCTTAGTCGCGGTCAGCGCGTCCACCGGGATGTCGAAGAACCCCTGGATGGCTTCGGCGTGCAGGTCGACGCAGATCACACGGTTCGCGCCGGCGAGCTCGATGATGTTGGCCATCAGCTTGGCGCTGATGGGGTCGCGCGGCTGTGTCTTCTTCTCCTTGCGCTGGTACCCGTAGTACGGGATCACCGCGGTGATGCGCGAGGCGGAGGCGCGGCGCAACGCGTCCAGGATGATGAAGAGCTCGATCAGGTTCTCCGAGACCGGGTGGCAGGTGGGCTGGATGAGGAACACATCGTGCCCGCGCACGGACTCGGCGATCTTCACGTCGAGCTCGCCGTCGGCGAACCGCGTGAGCTCCATCTCCGCCAGCTGCATGCCCATCTCGCGGGCGATGCGGTCGCTCAGCTCGGGGTTGCCGGTGCCCGACAGCAGCATCAGCTCGCCGTACGGGTTCATGTCGGTCATTGGGCCGCCGCCTTGCGCCGCTCCACCCAGCCCTCGACGTTGCGCTGCCGGCTCCGGCCCACGGCCAGCGCGCCGGGGGGCACGTCCTCGGTGACCACCGACCCGGCGGCGACGTAGCAGCCGTCGCCCAGGCGCAGCGGGGCGACCAGCGTGCTGTTGGTGCCTACGAACACGCCGTCGCCGATCCAGGTGCGGTGCTTGGTGGCCCCGTCGAAGTTGCAGGTGACGGTGCCGGCGCCGATGTTGACGTCGCGGCCGACCTGGCTGTCCAGCACGCAGGCGAAGTGATTGATCCGCGTTCCGGCGCCCACGGTGCTGTTCTTGACCTCAGCATGTGTTCCCAACTGTACCCCGGGCGCGAGCGTCGTATTGGGACGCACGCGGCAATAGGCTCCGATCTCGACGGCCTCGCCGAGCTCGCACTCGTCCAGTTCGGAGGCGCCCACGACGACGTGGTCGGCGGCGCGCACGCCTCTCAGCCGGGCCCCAGGCCCGATCTCGCAGAACCGGCCGATCCTCGAACTGCCGCGGATGTGGGTGAGCGGGCGGATCACGGTGTCGGCCCCGATCTCCACCGTCACGTCCACGTAGGTGGTCGCCGGGTCCTCGACGGTGACGCCGGACCGCATGAGCCGCTCCAGGGTGCGGCGCCGGACCACGGCCTCCGCCTGGGCCAGCTGCGTGCGGTCGTTGATGCCCAGGGCCTCCTCCGGGTCCTGGGCGGGCACGGTGGCGACGTCGCCCAGGATCTCGATCGCGTCGGTGAGGTAGTACTCGCCCTGGGCGTTCGCGGCGGACAGCCGCTCGAGCGCGGGCCAGAGGCGGGAGGCCTCGAACACGTACACGCCGGCGTTGGCCTCAGCGGGCGCCTCCGCACCGGCCAGGTCCGCCTCCTCCACCACGCGCACCACCTTCCCGTCGCGGTCCCGGACCACGCGCCCCAGGCCGGCGGGAGCGTCGGGCACGAAGGTCAGCATGGTCGCCGCGGGGTGCTCGGCTTGATGCGTCTCGAGCAGGCGGCGCAGGGTGTCCGGCAGCACCAGCGGGACGTCGGCGCTCAGCACGAGGAGCGCGCCGTCGGAGCGCTGCGCGGCGGGCACGCTGCGCAGGGCGTCCCCCGTGCCGTAGGCTTCCGCCTGCTCCACCGCCTGACCCCGGCCGGCGATAGCCTGCGCGACGTCCGGCTGCGCCGGGTTGACCACCACGACGGGGGGCTCGCTCGATACGGAGGCGGCCAGGTCGATCACGTGGTCGATGAGGGGGCGGCCGCCCAGCGGGTGCAGCACCTTGGGAAGGGTGCTGCGCATCCGCGTGCCGAGCCCGGCGGCGAGGATGACCACCCGGGGCGAGCCGGCCATTGGCGCCGAGTATAGGGAGGCCTCGAACCGCCGAACGCGAAACCGGAGCGGCGTTGTTTCGGCAGGTGCCGGGATACGATCGCTGCGTTGGGGAGTCGCCAAGTGGTAAGGCAGCGGACTTTGGATCCGCTATCGCAGGTTCGATCCCTGCCTCCCCAGCCAAATCCCGTGTGTTGATCTGGACGAGCCCGACCGGCGGCTCTCGCTGAGGCGCCACAGGGTTTCGGTTGATGCTTTACAGCGGTTCCGGTTGATGGTCATCGAAGCGCCCCAGTTGCGCCAGCAGCACAGGGAGCCCCGCGATGCTGTCGATGACGTGGTCGGCTCTCGCATCAGCAGCTCGGCCGGCGTTGTCGGCGTACTTGCCCGTGCGCACGAGGACCGTGGTGGCGCCGACGCCGTGCCCGCCCGCGACATCGCTGCTCAGGTCGTCACCCACCACGATCGTCTCGCTCGCGGCGATGCCGGTACCGTCGAGCGCCAGCTTGAAGAAGTCCGGATGCGGTTTGCCGAGCAGTCGCGCCTGCACACCGGTGGAGTACTCGAGGCCGGCCACGAGTGCGCCGGCGTCGACATGGTCGCCGTCATCGCGCTTGAAGTAGCGGCCGCGTTGTAGTGCGATCAGCTCCGCACCGGCGCGCACCGCGCGAAAGGCCTCGTCCAGCCGTACGTAGCTCAGCCGGTCGCGACAGTCGCCCACGAGCACGTGCGAGTACGGAGCGCCGGCATCGAAGGGCTCGAACAGCGGCAGCACCGCCGCGGACACCAGCGGGTACACGCTGCAGGACGGTCTTCCCAATAGGCGAAGCGCAGCGACGACAGGAGTGAAGACCTCGGATGCACGGACGTCCAGGCCCAGCGTCCGCAACTGCTCGAACACTGCTTGCGGCGGTCGCGAGTCGATGTTCGTCGTCAGTCGCACGGCGATGGTCAGGTCGCGCAGAGCGAGAATGGCTTCGGCTCCGCCGGGGATCAGACGCTCGCCGGCGCAGAGCGTCCCGTCGATGTCGATCAACGCGGCCCGGACCGTCATCCGCCGATAGATAGCAAAAGGGAGGCGAGCGAGCAGCGGCTCGCCCGCCTCAACCTCAGGCAGCGGCGTCGATCTCTTCCGTCGCGCCGGCGAGACCGGTCAGCTCCTCGCTGACCGTCCACAACCGGGCCGCGACCGCCGGGTCATGGGTGATGCGCTTCGAGCGCCGCTCCTTCGAGTGCATGAAGAACTTGCCGGTGACGCCCTCGACGTCCGGCGACGTCGCCAGCCACACGCTGGTGCGGGCGGCCTGCTCCGGGCTCTTGAACAGCGGGGTGCGCTTCATCGCCTTCGAGAAGCGCAGCGGGAAACCGCTCATGTTGTCGCCGAACCGCGAGCGCGCCGGCCCAGGGCTCAGCGCATTCACGGTCGCCCGCGTACCGTCGAGGCGCCGCGCCAGCTCGTACGCGAACAGGACGTTCTCCAGCTTGGAGCGCGTGTACGCCGCGAAGAAGTTGTAGCGCTTCTCGCCCTGCAGGTTCGCGAAGTCGAGCCTGCGGCTGTGCGTCTCGGACGACACCATCACGATGCGGCCGGCGTCCGCCCGGACCACGAGGTCGAGCAGCAACCGGGTGAGCAGGAATGGCGCGAGGTGGTTCACGGCAAACGTCCGCTCGATCCCGTCCTCGGTCTGCTCGCGCGCCGAGAACGATGCGCCCGCGTTGTTGATGAGCACGTCGATGTGCTCGTGGCTGCGACGGATCCTTGCGGCGACATCTCGGATCTGCGCCTGTGAGGCGAGGTCCGCGAAGTACTGCACCGGAGCCGGGCCTGTCGCGGCTGCCGCAACGGTTGCGCGGGCGGCGTCCGCGTGCTCGCTCTCCCGGCTGATGATGACGACCTCGTATCCGGCCCCCGCCAGCTCACGCGCTGTCACGAGGCCGATGCCACTGCTGGCACCGGTGATCACCGCGACCTTGTTGTGTGTGGACTCAGGCTGCGACATCGAAGGATTCCTCCATGGAACGCCGCGGCGAGCGCGGCAGGGCGAGAACCAGCACGAATGCGACGGCGAAGACCGCCGCGTTGATGAGCAGCGCGGTGCTCTCCGAATCGACGAAGGTGGCGGCGAGCGCCTCGCTCCCGACCTGTCCGAGGGGCGCGTGCAGCAGTGCCGGCGTGGGCGTGGGGCAACCAGCGATCGGCGCCGCGGGGTCCTTGGCCTGGATGCGCTCGACAAAGCAGGTGTCGAACGTGTGCGTGAATGCCGCGAGGCCCGCCTGCGGGACGTGCAGCTCGGTGACTGCGGCGGCCTGCACCTGCGGGGTGTAGCGGGCGACAGTTGTCGCGGCGTTGCTGCCCAGCAGGCTGAAGAGCGCAAGGCCGACGACAGTGACGCCGATGGCGCCCCCGAGCTGGTTGATCGTGCTCAATACGCCCGAGCCCGAGCCCGCATGCTCCGACTGCACCCGCGCGAGCACCACCTCGAAGAGACGCGGTCCGACGTTGCCGAAACCGAGCCCGATCGCCGCCAGCGGCGGGATGAAGTCCGCGGTTGTGATGGCGGCGCCGCGCGCGTGCAGCACGACGATGAGCGCCGCGCTGCCGACGGCCGCCAGCAGCGTTCCCACGGCCAGGACTCCGCGGCCACCGAGACGGCCTTCGAGGCGGATGCCCATGATCGCGCCCAGGAAGACCCCGCCGGAGAAGCCGAGCGTCGTCAGGCCTGCGTGCAGCGCGGTGAACCCGAGCCCGGCCTGGAAGACGAGGTTGATGGTGAAGAGCGTCGAGGGCACGCCGATGAAGACGACCAGCGCCAGCAGCGACCCGGCGCTGAAGGCTCGCTCGCGGAACATCGACGTCTGCACGAGGCTGGCCTGACCGCGGCGGTTGCGCCGGCGCTGGTGCGCGAAGAAGAGTCCCAGCATCACGACGCCGCCGGTTAGGACCGCGTATGTCCACGGCGCCCAGTCGGCGTCACGCCCCTCGAGCAGCGGCACGACGATGGCTGCCAGTGCCGTGCTCAGCAGCGCCACACCTCGCACGTCGATCCCGCGCGCACCGTGGGCACGCGTCTCGGGGACGAAACGCAGCGCGCCGAGCAGCGCCACGATTCCCACCGGGATGTTGATCAGGAAGATGAAGCGCCAGGCGTCACCGCTCGTGCTGTCGCCGATGATCAAACCGCCGACGAGCGGCCCCAGCACCACCGCGAGGCCCGCGGCGGCGCCGAAGATGCCGAATGCCTTGGCGCGCTCCCGGGCAGGGAACGCCGCCGTGACCATCGACAAACCCTGCGGGAAGAGCAGCGCGGCAGCGAGGCCCTGCGCCACGCGCGATGCCACGAGCATCGTCGCGCTCTGTGCGAGCCCGCTCAGCACCGAGGTCACGGTGAACGCGACCACGCTGATGAGGAAGAGCCGGCGGCGGCCGAAGATGTCACCCAGGCGCCCGCCGGTCACGAGCAGCACCGCGTAGGCGAGCTGATACCCCGCCACCACCCACTGCGTGTCGGCGAAGCTGGTGTGCAGGCTGTTGCGGATCGACGGGATGGCGACGTTGACGACGGTCGTGTCGACCAACACCATGAACGCGCCCAGCGTCATCACCGCAAGGGCCAGCCAGCGCCGCGGATCAAAGGTCTCCACCGTGCGCGGCGCCTGGCGCGCGGTGGTGTGTGCTGCCGTATCGGATACGGCAACGGCTGTGGTCATCGAAGTCACCTCCAGGGTTTCCCGGCGCCTCATGGCCGGCTGTCCAGTAGTCGTTTCCACCACCACGAAATCGACATTGCCGCGCCCGCTCACAGCGAGGCCAGCGCGAGGCGGCCGACCGCGATGAACACGAGCGCCGCGGTCAGCGCGACGTTCCCGCCCGCGTTGCGCGGCTCGTGCCGGCGCACGTGGAAGCCGAGCGCAAGCAGCTGCACCGCAACAAGGCACAGCGCGGCCGCAGGGGTCAGCACGACCGCCACGCGCGTCACGCCGGGCACCACGAGTCCCAGCGCACCGAGCATCTCGACGCCGCTGATGACCAGCAGCAGCGGCCGTGGGACCGCGCCCACCCAGGCCATCTGCCGCTTGGCGAAGTCGTAACGCGTGGCACGCACCGCAGCCGCGGTGAAGAACATCGCCGCCAGCACTGTCTGCACGACCCACAGCAACGGGCTCATCTCGTGTCCTCCAACTTGCCGGAGCCAACGCCGGCTGTCAGTTGGTCGATCGGCCGGGCCGGGAATCGACAGACGGCAGCCCTGATCCGGCGCGCCGCTAGAGTTGGGACGCCCCTGTCGACAATGAGGCAGGTCGTTCGACTAGAAGCTGAAGGGCCCGCGCGGGCCCGCTTTCAGGAGCTGCCATGCGGTACCTCTGCCTCGTCTATCCAACTGAGGAGTTCGGGCCCACAGCGGAGCAGGCCCGCGCCTTCCTCGGCTTCCGCGCCTCGGCGCAGCAGGCGGGCGTCTACCTCGATGCCGGGCGTTTGCAGCCGGCCGACACGGCGACCACGCTGCGCGACCACGCCGGCGAGTACGTGCTCACCGACGGTCCGTTCGCGGAGATCAAGGAGCAGCTCGGCGGCTACGTGGTCCTGGACTGCGCCGACCTCGACGAGGCGGTCGCATGGGTGGCGAAGCTGCCCGGCGTGCGCGACGGAGCCGTGGAGATCCGTCCGCTGATGGAGCTGCGCGCCTGAGCGAGGACTTCGAGGCCGTCTTCCGCGACCACTGGTGGGCGGCGGTGGCGACGGTCTCGCGCCTCATCGGCGACCTCGAGGTTGCAGAAGATGCCGTGCAGGATGCGTGCGCCGTGGCGCTACGTGACTGGCCTACAAGAGGCCTGCCCGCCAACCCGCGCGCATGGCTCATCGGCACCGCGCGTCACAAGGCGCTCGACAGGATCCGTCGCGAATCGCGCCGTGCCGAGCTCGAGGCAGCGAGCATGAGCGAGCTGAGCCGCCCCGTCTCGGGCGTCGAAGGGCCGGCTCGCGATGACGAGCTCAGCCTGATCTTCATGTGCTGCCATCCCGCCCTGGACATCAACGCTCGCGTGCCGCTCACGTTGCGGTCGGTGTGCGGCCTGACGACATCCGCGATCGCCACCGTGTTCCTGGTCCCCGAGGCGACGATGGCGCAGCGGCTGGTGCGCGCCAAGCGCAAGATCCGTGACGCGAGGATTCCCTTCCGAATCCCGCCGAAGGACGCGCTTCCTGCGCGGCTGCACGACGTGCTCCGCGTCGTGTATCTCGTGTACACGGAGGGGCATCGTGTGTCCCAGGGACCGGAACTGGTGCGCGCCGACCTGTGCGAGCAGGCGATCCGGCTTGCGCGCGTGCTGCACGAGCTGCTTCCGGACGAGCCTGAGGCCACCGGACTGCTGGCACTGCTCCTCCTGACCGATGCGCGCCGCCCCGGCCGCGTCGACGACCAGGGGCACATCGTCCTGCTGGCCGATCAGGACCGCAGCCGCTGGAACCGCGCCCAGATCGAGGCGGGCAGCGCACTCGTGGAAGCTGCGCTGGCGCAGCGCAAACCGGGCACGTACCAGCTGCAGGCGGCCATCGCCGCGCTGCACTCCACTGCACCGAGCTCGCATGAGACCGACTGGCGCGAGATCGCCGCGGTGTACGGCGAGCTCATCCGTCACGAACCGAGTCCGGTGGTCGAAGCCAACCGCGCCGTCGCGGTGGCGATGGCCGAAGGTCCTGCCGCAGGGCTCGTGATCCTCGACACGCTTCGCGCGAATCCGCAGATGGACCGCTGGCCGCAGCTGCACATGGCGCGTGCCGACCTGCTGGAACGGCTCGACCGGCGGCGTGACGCGGCCGAGGCGTACCGCCTCGCACTGCAGCTGGAGCCGCCGGAGGTGGAGCGCGAGTTCATCGCGCGCCGCCTGCGCGGAATCACCCGGTGAGTGCGTTCGACATTCGACAGGCCGGCGTCGACGACCTCGACGCGGTGGGCGAGCTCGCTGCACGCTTCTACGGCGAAGAAGGCTTCGACACCGCGGCATCGGTGCTGCGCCAACACCTGAATGTGCTCATCGATGCGGCCACCGCGCGCGTGCTGATCGCGAAGGTCGACGGTCTCGCGGCCGGCTTCGCCGTGACGACCACCACACTCGGCCTCGAACACAGCGTGGTCGCGGAGCTGCAGGACCTGTACGTGCTTCCGGAGCACCGGGCCCACGGCGTGGCAGCCGCGCTGGTCGACGAGTCGCGGCGCTGGGCAATCGCGCAGGGCTGCGAGGTGCTGGACGTTGTCGTGGACCGCGAGGGTGACGCGCGCCACGGACTCATCGCGTACTACACGCGCCGCGGCTTCCGCGACCAGGGCCGGCGGCTGTTGTCAGCGCCGCTGCGCGATCAAGCCGGCTGAGACCCTCAGCCGCCGACGGGGGCGGGCAGATAGTCGCGCTCGGCGATGCCGTTCACCGGCATGCCTCGCCGCACAGCGACCGACACGGCGCTCCCCGCCAGCACGACGACCAGGTTGGCCACGAATGCGGCCAGACCAGGATACACGCTGCCCACATGCCAGCCGAACACATTCAGGTTGTACGTCGACGAGAACAACCCGGCCGGGTTCGTCACGCCCCAGTACGTGCCAAGCCCGACACCAACTGCCCAGCCGGCGACCACGGCCCAGCGGTCGAGCCAGCGCACGTACAGCGCCAGGATCACGGCGGGAAGCGTCTGCAAAATCCACACACCCCCGGCCAGCTGGAAGTTGATCACCTCGGACGTGTTCACCGTGAGGATGAACACCAGCGCGCCCAGCTTGACGACGAGGGATGCGACCTTCGACACGGCCGCCTCGCGGGCCGGCGAGTCGCCACCGCGACGCAGGTACTGGCGCCAGACGTTGCGCGTGAAGAGGTTGGCGGCCGCGATGGACATGACCGCGGCCGGGACCAGCGCCCCGATGGCGATGGCCGCGAACATGAAGCCTGCCAAGGGCCCGGCAAACATCTGCTCCAGCAGCGCCGGCACGATGCCGTTGGTGCCGCCGCCGCTCGCGGGAGGAGTGTGCGTCTTCGCGGCAACCGCCATGTAGCCGAGCAGCGCGATCAACCCGAGCATGAACGAGTACGCGGGGAGGAACGCGGCGTTGCGCCGGACCGTCGCCTGCGAGCGCGCGGCGAACGTGCCCGTGATCGCGTGCGGGTACAGGAACAGCGCCAGCGCCGACCCGAACGCCAGCGTGGAGTACGCCAGGTACAGCGTGCTCGGCAGGTTGTCCGTGGCCTTCGACTTCAGCGCGTGCACCGCGGTCTCGCTGCTGTGGAAGATGGCGCCGAAACCACCCAGCTTGGTGGGGATGTACACGACCGCCACGATCACGGTGATCCAGATGAGGGCGTCCTTCACCAGCGCGATCAGCGCGGGTGCGCGCAGGCCGCTGACGTATGTGTACAGCGCCAGCACGACGAAGGCCACGATCAGGGAGATCTCAACGTTGACCCCCATCTGCGCGATCACGACCTGGATGCCGAAGATCTGCAGCGCGATGTAGGGCATCGTGGCGACGATGCCGGTGATCGCGATCAGCAGCGCGAGAAACGGTGAGTTGAACCGGTCGCGCACGTAGTCGGCGGGCGTGATGTGGCCCAGGTTCCGCGCGGCCTGCCAGAGCTTGGGCATGACCACGTACACGATCGGGTACACGATGATCGTGTAGGGCAGCGCGAACAGGCCGATGGCGCCTTTGGCGAACACCAGCGCGGGCACGGCCACGAAGGTGTACGCCGTGTACAGGTCACCGCCGAGGAGGAACCACGTGACGACGCTGCCGAAGCGGCGGCCGCCGAGCCCCCACTCGCTGAGCAGCGTCAGGTCGCCGCGCCGCCAGCGTGCGGCCAGGAAGCCGATCACCGTGACGAGCAGGAACAGGGCGATGAAGACGGCGAGCTCGGAGCCGTGGATCAACGCCCGTCTCCGTCACCGCGGTCGAGTGCGTACACGACGCCGGTGACCACCACACCGATGACGACCCAGAGGAACTGGTACCAGATGAAGAACGGGATGCCCGCGAAGCGCGGCGTGAGGCTGGCGTAGAACGGCGGATACAGCAGCGCGACGAAGGGTATGAGCAGCAGCACCAGTGCCCACCGTCGCCGACGGCGGCGTCCGCCCCCCTCCGGCGTCGTGTCCATGTCCCATCCTCATGAGGCACGCCGGGTGGTGTCGCGCCGAAAAGCATACTTCCGGGGTGCAGCAAATCCAAGCCGCCGAGCGGCCCGCCGGCCTGCGGCTGGCGAGCGTGCCCGGCCGCTGGGTGCTGATCACGACGATCCTCGGCTCCGGCATCGCGTTCCTCGACGCCACCGTGGTCAACGTTGCCCTGCCCAGCATCGGCCGCGAGTTCAAGGTCGGGCTGACCGACATGCAGTGGACCGTGTCGGCGTACACGCTGACGCTGTCTGCGTTTCTGCTGATGGGCGGCGCGCTCGGAGACCGCTACGGCCGGCGCCGGCTGTTCGTCATCGGCCTGGTGTGGTTCACCCTGGCGTCGCTGCTGTGCGGATTCGCGCCATCCGCCCTGGTGCTGGTGATCGCGCGAGCCGTGCAGGGCGTGGGCGGCGCGCTGCTGACCCCGGCGAGCCTCGCCATCATCGAGGCGACGTACCGGCGCGAGGACCGCGGCGCCGCCATCGGCGCGTGGGCGGGGTTCGGCGGCCTGTTCGGCGCCGCCGGCCCGTTGCTCGGCGGCGCGCTGGTGGCGCTGGTCACATGGCGCCTGGTGTTCTTCATCAACGTGCCGCTCGCGGCCGTGGCTATCGCAATCGCCGTGCGGCACGTGCCCGAGACGCGACACCAGGGCGAGCGCGGCCGGCTTGACATCCCCGGGCCGGCCCTTGCGGCGCTTGGACTCGGTGGCGTCACATTCGGGCTCATCCAGGGGCCGCTCGACGGTTGGACCTCGCCCGGCATCATCGGCACCCTCGCGGGAGGCGTGCTGCTGCTCGTGCTGCTCCTGGTCAATGAGCGGCGCCAGACCGACCCCATGCTCCCGCTCGACGTGTTCCGCTCGCGTCAGTTCTCCGGCACCAACGCCTCGACGTTCGCGGTCTACGCGGCGCTGGGCGCGGTGACGTTCCTCGTCGTCATCTACCTGCAGCAGGTCATGCGCTACTCGCCGATCGCAGCGGGCGCATCCCTGCTGCCGGTGACGGCGCTGCTGCTGTTGCTCTCGTCGAGGACCGGGCGGCTCGCCGGACGCATCGGGCCCCGCCTGCCCATGACAGTCGGCCCGCTCATCGCCGCCGTCGGCATGGCGCTGTTCGCGCTCGCCCACCCGGGGGCCTCATATCTGACGTCGGTGTTTCCCGCCGCGGTGGTGTTCGGCGTCGGACTCGTGCTCACCGTGCCGGCGCTGACCGCGACCGCGCTGAGCGCGGTGTCATCGAATCGCTCGGGCATCGCGTCGGCGATCAACAACGATGTGGCGCGGGTGGGGTCATTGGCGGCGGTGGCGCTGATTCCCGTGCTCGCCGGCGTCACGGGCAACTCGAACGCGGTCAACAGCGGCGCCTTCACCAACGGCTTTCGCGCCGGCATGTTCATGTGCGCGGGGCTCTGCGCGGTGGGCGGCCTGATCGCGTTCGCGACCGTGAGGAACCACGCGCCCGCCTCTGAGTGATCTCTCAGGCGCGGCACAGGCGCGTCCCATGCGCCGTCTCCAGCATCGGACGCAGCGATGACACACACCAATCGCCCCCTCTCCCCCGCCGACCGGGACCGAGCACTGGCCCGGCTGCGCCGCCTCACGACCTCCTTCACGCTGGGCGGGCTGGCAGCCGTGGCCGGGCTCGGTTTCGTCGTGCACGACCTCAACGTCGGCCATGCGGCAGCGGCGTCGTCGGCGTCGAGCACGTCGTCGAGCGCCTCGACCACCACGGCCGCTCCCACCACCGCCGCCTCGGCAACCGCGACGCCGAGCAGCAGCACGACGATCGTCAGCGGCGGATCCTGATCCGCCGGTCGCCGCTTCCGCGGCGCTGTAATTGCAGACGGTCCGACGAACGGAGGAGGTGCGCCATGGAAACGAGCGAGGCGGTTGCCGTCAGCCCCGCCACCACGCAGAGCGTGGCCGTGGCCGGCAGCGCCGCAACGATGCAGAGCACCGCCGTCGCCGGCAGCGCCGCAACGTATCGCAGCGCGGCTGTGGCGGGATCGGCGGGGACCGCCTATTCAGCGGCGATCGCGGGCAGCGCGCTGACGTTCGGTTCTGCCGCGGTCGCGGGGAGCGCGGCCACCGCACTCAGCGCGGCGGTCGCCGGCAGCGCGCTCACACTCTTCGGCGCGGCAATTCGCACCTGCGTCGCCACCGTGGCCTGCCTGCGCTGCACCGGATGCGCCGCCTGCGTGGCGTGCGTCGACTGCGTGGACTGCATCGGGTGTGTGGGCTGCGCCGGACTCCGCGGAGCGGTTGGCGCCGTCGGCGTGACGCGCTAGTCGCCCGACGGGCGGATGCGCAGCACCGCCACACGATCGTCGACGCCCTTGACCCGCATCGAGTCGCGTCGTTGCACGCGCAGTCCGGCTTCGCTCAGGGCTGCGTCATCAATCGTCGCGTCGCCGGCGTGCAGCAGCAGGGTTCCCGGAGGCGCTGCGTCGCAGAGCCGCGCCGCCAGGTTGACCGTGCGTCCGAAGTAGTCGGCGTAGGCGCGCAGCACGGGACCGTGCGCCGCGCCCGCGCGCACCGGAGGCAGGTCGGACTCGCGGGCTGCGGTCTCGATGAGGTCGAGCGACGCCTTGGCGCACGCCACCGGGTCTCGCGACGTGAACATCACCGCGTCGCCGATGCTCTTCACGAGACGCGCCTCATGGCGCGGCAGCACCGACTCGGCGCAGTGCAGCAGTTGCGCCGCCATCTGACTCACCTCGAGCGCGCTGAGGCGCTGCGACGCTGTCGTGAAACCGACCAGGTCGGCGAACGCGACCGTGAGCTCGCGCTCGCTCAGTGACGCGCCGTCCGAGCGCTCGATCTGCATCGCGGCCTCGGCCCGCGCTGTGACCATGAGGTGCCGGCGCAGCACAACCTCGAGCAGCGGACCGAGTGGCGGAACGAGCAGGTCGGTCACCGCGGAGAGGCGCAGCGCGACGTCGAGCTCGCTGCCGCCGCTCTCCATGAAGCGCGCCGTGAGACGGCGGCGAAAGAGCTCCGCCGAGGCGGCACCCACGTCCGCCATCGCGCGCCCCACCACCGACGCGGCCTCGACCAGGTCCTCCCTGGTGAACACGGCGCGCAGCGCGCCCATCGTGCGCAGCGCGGACACCTCGTTGCGCGTGAACGCCGGTTCATCCAGGTCGCCGACAGGCATGCCCAGCGCGCGCCAGATGTCCAGCGCCATGTCGAGGGGAACGCCGGCTTTGGCCGCGACCTCGCGGGCGGTCAGGCTCGCCTCGCCGGCGATGACATGCTCGAGCACCATCAGCGGGAGCTGCCCCTCGTCGACGGCGCGCTGCAGCTCGCTGTCGGATGCGCCGCGGCGAGTGGCGAACGCGATCAGCGTGGCTCGCTCCACGGCGTCACGCCCGAACGTGCCCGCATCGTCGGCGCCTGCCAGCCAGCCGGCGTCGACCCACTTGGACACCACGTCGGAGGTCTGGTTGACGTGCGTCGCGATCTCTTCCTTCGTGTATCGCGAGTCGCGCCGGTTGCGTGGGCGCGGTGGTTGCGCCAGCACCGCGAGCGCGGATGAGAGCGCCGCCGCGCCCGCATGCGTACGCCCGCTGTAACGCGTGAGCGGCGCCGTCGCAGCGGTCACCTTCTCGACAACAGCACCGGGCACCGTCTCGACCGCGGCGTCAAACACGCGCTTGGCCGCGCGGATCGGACGGCGCTTCACCGGCGCGGCTCAGCATGCACGAGGTTCAATCCTTCCACGCGCCTAGTGTGCGGGATGCCTCATGCGCGGCGCTGCGCGCCACTCGCACGGTCTGAGCAGGAGGCGCAGAGGCCGTAGAAGTCGAGTGTGCCGTGGTGCACGGTGAACCCGTGGCGCTGCGAGAGCTCGCCCGCCAGGCGCGCGATGGATGCCTCGTCGATCTCCACCGTGGTGTCGCAGCCCGTGCAGACCAGGTGGTGGTGGTGCTCGGTCGAGCACGCCGCGTATGCGGAGACGTGACCCGCACGCTCGAAGCGCTGCGCCAAACCAGCATCGACGAGCGAATCCAGGCTGCGGAACACGGTTGCGCGGCCGATGAGCGGATGGTCGGCGCGCAGCTGCTCGAACAGGTCAGCAGCGGTGACGGTGCGCCGGCTGCGGCGCAGCGCTTCAAGCACGAGGAGACGCTGCGCCGTGGGGCGCCGGCCGCGCGCGCTCAGCCGCGAGGTCAGCTCCTCAGCTGCGGCTCGGTTCTGCCGGCGCGGGCTCACAGGCTCTCCAGCACAGGCAGGGCGCCGCGAGCTCGCTCCCGCATCCCCGTGCCGACGCGCACCGCGACGTACGTCACGAACGAAAAGGTCGTGATGTAGAAGCTGGGTGGTCCGGGCGCGTAGTACGCCACGGCGAGGCCCAGCCATGTGAACAGCAGCGCCAGCAGCGACGAGAGCAGCAGGCCGCGCGCCGGCCTCGCCGTGAGCCGCTCGCTGATCGCCGCCGGCGTGACCAGCAGGCCGAACACGAGCAGCACTCCCACCACCTGCACCGCGTCCGATACCGCCAGGGCGAGGAGGACCATGAACATGACCCCGACAGCTCGCACGGGCACGCCGCGCGCCGCGGCGACCTCGTCGTCCAGGGACGCGAAGAGCAGGGGGCGGTAGATGCACGCGAGCGCAAGGAGGGTCGCGGCCCCGGCGGCAAGCGTGATCAAGAGCGCAAGCGCGCTCACACCGTAGATGTCGCCGAAGAGCAGCGCGTAGGTGTTGTTTACGTTGCCGCGGTACAGCTGGAGGAACAGCGCACCCAGTCCGAGCATGAACGCGAGAACGGTGCCGATGGCGACATCGCGCTCGCGGACGCGAGTGCCCAGGAGCCCGATCGCCGATCCGCCACCGACGGTGAAGAGCAGCATGCCCACGACCGCGTCTGCTCCGACAACGCCGGCGCCGGCCGCCCCGGCGAAGCCGATGTGCGAGAGCGCGTGCGCGCCGAACGCAAGAGCGCGGAGCACCACGAAGTAGCCCACCGCGCCCGCCACCACCGCCACCACCGTGCCGGCCGCGAACGCGTGCCGGCTGAAGTCGTAGTCGAAGAGCTGCGCTATGTCGCGCACCATGTTCCATGTCACCTGCGGCGTGACGACACCGCCGACCACGTCAGTGATCATGCGGATGCGCAGCCTCCTGGTCGAGTCCGACCACGAACACATGCCCGTGGCTGTCCCGCAGCACCTCGACCTGCGCGCCGTAGATCGCGGAGAGCGTCGGGGTCGACACGATCTCGCTGGGAGCCCCCGCGACAACGCGCTCCTGCGCGATGTACACAACCGCATCGATGACGCCGAGGATGGGATTGATGTCGTGCGTGACCATGAGCGCCGAGACCCCACGCTCGCGAACCACACGGTTCACGAGGTGGGCCATGACCACCTGGTTGCGGACGTCAAGGCTGGCGAGCGGCTCGTCGAGCAGCAGCAGGTCGGGGTCGCCCGCCAGCGCCTGGGCGAGGAGGACGCGCTGCTGCTCGCCGCCGGAGAGGCGTCCGACGCGCCGGCGCGACAGCGGACGTGCGCCCACCTCGTCGAGCGCGCGATTCACTCGCACGCGGTGGTCGTGACGTCGCGCGCCCGGCACCTGGAATCCCCAGCGGTGGCCGTCGACGCCGAGACCGACGAGATCGACGCCGCGCACCGGCACATCCACGTCGAGAGATCGGCGCTGCGGCACGTAGCCAATGCGCGGATTGCCGCGGCGCGGCGGCTCGCCCAGCACGCGCACGGATCCGGACGCCGGCTCCATCAACCCGAGCAGCAGCTTGAGCAGCGTGGTCTTGCCGGCTCCATTCGGCCCAACGACCGCGGTGAAGGTGCCCGGGGCGACCGCGACCGACGCGTCGTGCCAGATGGTGCGTCCACTGCGTCGCACCGACACGGAGTCGAGCTCGAGCGCCGGTGGCCCCTCAGCCATCGGCATGCGATGAGGTGAGCGCGGCTCGCAGCGCTGTGAGTTGACGCACCTGCCAGTCCTGGAATGTGTCGCCCAGCGGCTGGATCGTTTCGGAGATGCCGACCACCGGGATGCCCGCCTGGCGCGCGAGATCCTGGATGTTCGTCGTCACCGCCGTCACCGTCTGCACGTTGTATACGAGCACCGCCGCCTGACGCGACGTGATCTGCTGCTCGAACGCGGCCACTGCTGACGCAGGTGGATCGTTCCCCTCGGCAACCGCCTGCATGAACTCGCGAGGCGATATGAGGTCGAGGTGCAGCGCCGTCGCGAGGTACACGAATATGTCCTCAGTGGCAGCAACTCGGCGGCCTGCAAACTGGCCACCGATCGTAGCCAGCGCCTGCTGATACGGCATCAGCGCGTTCACGAAGGCCGCATGCGCCGACTCGAATGCGCTCCTGTCGGTGGGGTCGAGCCTCTCGTAGTCGGCGGTGATCCGGTCGGCGACGCTGCGCACGTAGCCCGGGCCGTACCAGAAGTGGGGATTGTCCCCGTCACGCTTTCCCAGCAGCTCGGCGACGTTCAGCACCGTTCGCGACGACGACGGATTGCCGTCGAGGAGCTTCTGCCCCCAGTCGTCGTAGCCTGCCCCGTTGAGCACCACGTAGTCGGCGGTGGCGAAGGCACGGGCATCCGCGCTGCTGCTCTCGTAGTCGTGCGGGTCGGCGTTGGGGTCGGTGACGATGCTGGTCACCGAGACGTGGGAGCCGCCCAGCTGCGCGGCGATGCTTCCCCAGAAGTCCTCTCCCGCAACCACCTGCAGCGTCTGCGGCCCGCCGGAGCGGTCCGCCGCCACCGAACAGCCGGTCAGCGCTGCGACGACGCTGAGCGGCAGCAGGACCCGGCCGAGGCCGGAGGCGCCGGTCATGGGACGGCATGATAACTGATCCTGAGTATCAAAACGGGCGCGATCTCAGCCTCCGGCCTTCCCGGCGGCGTTAAGCTCGGGCCGATGAGCCCATTCGGCTTCGCGCCACTGCTGGCCCACGCGTTCGGCAAGCGCTACGACCTCCCCGTGCCGCTCTGGCTCTTCGTGGTGGGCGGTGCACTGGTGGTGTTCGCATCGTTCCTGCTCGTGCTGCCGACGGCGGTGCGCCCGGCCACGGCCACCGGCCCGCGCGCGGGCG
Organism: Candidatus Dormiibacterota bacterium; assembly: GCA_019245575.1. Lineage (GTDB taxonomy): Bacteria > Chloroflexota > Dormibacteria > Aeolococcales > Aeolococcaceae > JAFARE01. The sequence goes on from JAFARE010000016.1 coordinate 35,453, forward strand.
ACGCCCCGGCCCTGCGTCCGGCGGCGCCCGCGCGCATGGCGCTGGCATGGCTGCTCTTCATCGCGCTCGCCGTCGGCGGCTGGATCGGCTCGCAGGAGCTGGCCGAGAACATCCTGCCCACGGCCTTCTGGCTGGTCGTCTGGATTGCTGTGCCCGTCAGCTGCGGCCTCATCGGCGACTGGACCCGGGCGGTGAACCCATTCGCCGCTGTGGCGCGACTGTTCGACCGCGACTCGTTGCGGTCGACGCTCCTCGGTGGCGCGCATCGCGCGCGCTGGCCCGCGCGCGCCGGCTTCTGGCCGGCCGCGGCGCTGTTCTTCATCGTCGCCTGCGGCGAGCTCGTCTACAACGGAACGGCGACGCTGCCGTCGGTGACGGCCACCGCGATCGTGGCCTACATGGCATTGAACGCGCTCATGGGCCTGCTCTTCGGGGCAGAGGCGTGGACGGCTCGCGGTGAGCTCTTCTCGGTGCTGTGGTCCACGTGGGGACGCCTCGGCTGGTGGCGCTTCGGCGCCCCCGGGCGCCGCGGCTTTCTCGGCGGACTCGCGGCTCCGTTCGAGGCGTCGGCGAGCCGCATCACCTTCGTGCTGCTCCTGCTGGTGTCAGTGTCGTTCGACGGCGTGCTCTCGACCCCTGGGTGGAAGCACTTCGTGACGCAGCTTCCCGACGCGCTGCTTCCGGGCACGACGCTCTTTCTTCTGTTCGAGACGTTCGTCTTCGCCGTGTTCGTGGGTGTTGCGTGGCTGCTGTTCGGTGGATTCGCCGCCGCGGTGCGCGCCGTCGGACATCTCGAAGCCGGATGGATGCAGGTGTTCGCGGGCCTGCTCCGCTCGCTGCTGCCCATCTCATTCGGCTACCTGGTGGCGCATAACGCCGACTATCTGGCGATCAACGGGCAATTGCTGATACCGATCCTGGGCAATCCGTTCGGCCTCTCCGGCGTCAAGCTGCTGCCCGCGCCGTTCAACGACTCGTACGTCGTCAACCCCAACGTGCTGCCGTCGTCGGTGCTGTGGTACGGCGAGGTGGTGCTGATCATCGCTGTGCACGTCGCGGCCGTGTTCCTCGCGCATCAGTACCTCGGCCGCGCCGCACGACGCGTGCGCGACGCGCGCCGGTCGGAATGGCCCTGGATCGCGGCGATGGTCGGCTACACCATGACCAGCCTGTGGCTGCTGGCGCAGCCGGTCGTGCAGGAGGCGGCTTCGCGCAGCAGCGGGTGACCGCGCACGTCCTGGTGGGCAGCCCCGTCCCGCAGGCGCTGCAGTGGCTTGCGGCGGTGCTGCTCTTCGGTGGAGCGCTGGCGGCGGTGGCGCTGCGCAGCCGCACGCGCCGTGCGGCCGCATGTGTGGTGGCGGCGCTGGGGGCGGCCGGAACCGCGGCCGCATGGACACTCGCCGCCGTGCAGCCGGGTCCTGCGCCGTACGCGCTGCGCATCACCGCTCCTGCTGACGGCGCACGCGCATCGTCGCCGCTCACCCTCACGGTGTGCGGCGTGCGCGGCGACGGCACCACCGTGCCGGCGACCGACCCCACGCACTATCTCGTGGTGTTCGTCGACGGGCACGAGGTCGCGACGGTCGACCAGTGGCAGTTCGCCGAAGTGCTGTCACCCGGGGCGCACACGCTCGCCGTCCAGCTGGTGACGCCCGTGCACCACGCGTTCAACCCGCCGGCGACCACCGCAATCCGGGTCGACATCGTGAGCGAGGCGCCCGCCCCGGCGCCGGTCGCCTGCTGAGGCGGAGGCTCAGCCGGGCCGCGGCACCCCAACCGGGTTCGGGTACATCAGCCCGCCCGGGGCTTCGAGCCGCTGCGCGAGCCCGAGCAGCACGTCGAGGATGCGGCCGCGGGCAGCAGCGTCGAGCTCGTCCCACGGCGGCGCGGCGAGCCGGTCGGTGACCCCCTCGACCCCGGCCAGCAACTCGTGTCCCTTCTCGGTGAGCCCGTCATTCCGGTCGAGGATGCCGCGGTCGCGGAGCCGATCCGCGGCGGCGTTCCAGTCCTCGTCGGTCCAGCCGCGAAAGCGACGCATGGTGACGGCGTCGACGCTGTCGCCCGCGGCGACGCGAACCACGTGCGCCTCCAGGCCGCTGACGTCGTGCACCGTCAACGCGGCGACGTGGCCGTCGAAGCGGTGCTCGCGCAGCAGGGTGCACGCGTGCCACAGCGCGATGTGCGGCGCCGAGGGCACCTCCAGCGCGGCGTGCGCCGCGAACAACGGGCGTCCGTCGCGGTGGAGGCCCATCGCCATGTCGAGCAGCACGCCCGCGGCGTACGCGACATCATCGCCCGAGGCGTCCTCGCCCCAGAGGCGGCGCAGCGCGCTGTCGACGACATCGACGCGCGCCTGCAGCACTCGCTCCGGCGTGGAGAACTGCCATGCGTCCGGGAGCGCGCGCCGCACCATCGGCGGAGCGAAGTTGTGGAACGTGGCGATGACCACCTCGGGACCGACCGCGCCCATGGCGGCGGAGCGGGACGCGAAATAGCCCATCCAGCCGCCGCGCAGGCCGATCTCGCGGTAACGCTCAAGCGACTCGGGCGCGAAGTACACGATGGCGTGGATCGGCTCGTAGAGGGTCCATGCCCGCCGCGCCGCGCTTGCTGTCTGCATCGTCACGCGCTAGTAGGCCAGGTCGACCTCGCCGCCGAGCACCGTCGTGCGCGGGCGCGGTCCCGCCAGCGGGATGCGAAGGGTCAGCGTGGTCTCCGCATCACCGTCGCCGCTGAGCACGAGCTCGCCGCCGTGGAAGCGGGCCACGGCCTTGCCGAGAAGCTCGGCGATGGCCGGCGGCGAACTCTCGCCGGCGCTCAGGGAGCGCGAGAACTCGCTGCGCACCGCGGGCCTTTCTGCGGCGTGGCCGTGCGCGGCGCGGCCTGTGACCGCGACCGTGGCGGCGTGGTCGGACGGGTTCATCCCCAGGCTCACGCGGACAGCGCCGCCCTCGTCGGCGCAGATCATCGCGTTTTCGACGATACTGGCAACAACATCACGCACCTGCTGCGCGGCGACCGCCACGAAGAACGGCCGGTCGACGGGCGCCAGGTTGACGGCCGTCCCTGGGGCGGACGTCGCCGCGTCATCGATGGCGCAACGCACAAGGTCGTGCAGGTCCACGACATCGACGCCCATGTCGGGCGTGGCCGCCTCCATCTCGGCGGTCGCGGCCATCGAATCCACGAGGCGCGCCATGCGCGCCAGCGCGCTCTCCAGCCGCGCAACCGCTGCGGCAACGTCGACCGCGGCGCCCGTCTCTCCATCACCTGCGGCTCCGCCGCCGACCAGCGCCAGGCGGGCCCGGGCGAGGGCCAGGTGCGCGCGCAGCTCGTGGGCGGCGAGGCCCAGGAAGTCCCGCTTCATGCGCTCCAGCTCGGTGGCGCGCTGCGCCGCGGCTCGCAGTGTGCCGGCCTCGTCACGAGCGCCTTGCTCGGCATCGCGGGCCGCGCGCACCTCGGCTCGGACGGACGAGACACGCCGGATCAGCTCGGCGACGGCGAGCGCATAGCGCATGCGCTCCTGCAGCACCTCGAGCGAGACCGGCTGGGTGAGAAAGTCGTCGGCGCCGGCGGCGAGGGCGGCCACAGCGCCGCGTTCCAGCTCGCGCGTCCCGATGAGGATCACCGGGATGTTGTCGATTGCGGGGTCACGGCGCAGCGCGCGCAGCAGCGCCACAGCGTCCACCCCCGCGTCGAGGTCCACCAGCACGAGGTCCGGCCGGCGCGCCCGGATGCGGCCCAGGAGCTCGGCGGGATCGCTGACCACGTCGACAGGAGCGTCGAGCGGAGCGAGCAGCTCCGGCAGCGCGCCGGCGCCCGATTCGGCCACGAGAATGCGGACGTTGCCGTACTCAGGCTCTTGTTCGATCACGCCGCGCGCAGTCCTCCCCCGGCTCGTCCCCCCCGGGCTGTGCCCGCGGCCGCCAGACGACATTGTTCGCAGATCCTACCGCTCGTGTCACGGTGCAAACGCAGCAGATCACCGTCCGCAGGTGGGGCTGACGCCGCCGCCTGCCTCAGCCGGGCGTCAGCCGAACGTGTGAACCACCCAGGCGACGGCGCCGACCATGCCCGCGTCTGTGCCAAGCGCCGCCTCGACGATCCGGCAGTGCGACGCCGGCACCTCGAACGCGATCTCGGGCACGGCAGCACGCAGCGGCCCGAACAGCAGGTCCCCCGCGTTGATCAGGCCGCCGCCGATGGCGACCACCTCGGGACCGAGGAGGTTGATGAGGCCGCCCACCGCGCGGCCGAGCGCGCGGCCGGCCACGGCGAAGAGGCGTTTCGCCACCTCGTCGCCCGCGAGCGCGGCCTCCTCCACCGCCTTGGCGTCGATGTCGGCGGGCGTGATGTCGGCGAGCCGGGTCTTCTCGCCCGCGGCCACGGCGCGTCTCGCGGCGTCCGCGATGGCCGTCCCGGACGCGGTGCCCTCCAGGCAGCCGTTGTGGCCCTGCGAGCAGGTCGGCGCGTCGGCGCCCACCGGCGTGTGACCCACCTCGCCGGCCGAACCCGTGCCCTCGTGCAGGCGTCCGTCGAGGATGACCGCGCCGCCCACCCCGGTGCTGGCGGTGACGAAGATGAAGTGGCTGGCGCCCACACCGGCGCCCGCCTTCCACTCGGCGAAACCGGCCAGTGTGGCGTCGTTGCGCACGGACACGGGGCACCCCAGGCGCGCGCCGAGCATGTCGCCGGCCGGCACCTCACGCCATCCGGCCAGGTGCGGCGCCGCATGCACGATCCCCCGGCGCGGATCGAGCGGCCCGGGTATGCCGATGGCAAGCCCGCCGATCTCCGCGTCGCCCGCGGCCTCGCGAGCGCACGCGGCCACCGCGTCGAGGACCGCGTCGGGTCCGTCCTGGGCGGGCGTGGGATGGCGCACCACGGCCGCGTGCGTGGCCGGCCCCGTGGCGACGGCGGCGCGCACGTTCGTGCCGCCGAGGTCGACACCGACAAGGACGCGGCTCACACCTCGTTCTCCGCGGCGTGCCAGTGCCCCGGCGCGGCGATGCGCGCGGCATCCTTCGGCCCCCAGCTCCCGGCGGCGTAGAACTCCACCGGCGGCGGCTCCTTGAGGATGCCGTCGACGGCGCTCCAGCCGGCCTCGACCTCGTCCTCGCGGATGAACAGCATGTGGTCGCCGTGCAACGCGTCGTGCAGCAGCCGCTCGTATGCCTCCGGGGGGGAGCCGCGGAACGATGAGCCGTAGTTGAAGTTCATGTGCACGTCCTGCGCGGTCACGTCGGGACCGGGCTGTTTTGCGCTGAAGCTCAGCGCGATGCCCTCGTCGGGCTGGATGCGGACCACGAGGCGGTTGCTCTCCATCGCCTCGACCCCCACCTCGCGGAAGAGGTGCAGCGGCACGTCGCGAAACACGATCACGACGCGCGAGTCGCGCACCTTCAGCCGCTTGCCGGTGCGCAGCAGGAAGGGCACGCCCGTCCAGCGCCACGACTCCACCTGCAGTCGCAACGCGGCGAAGGTCTCGGTTGTCGAGTCCGGGCTGACGCCGGGCTCGGAGCGATATGCGACAGCACTCTCCTTGCCAACCGTGCCCGCCGTGTACTGGCCGCGCACCACGTGCTCGGGGTCGATGGGCCGGATCGCGCGCAGCACCTTGACCTTCTCGTTGCGGATCGCCTCGGGCTCGAACGAGATCGGCGGCTCCATCGCGGTCAGCGCGAGCACCTGGAAGAGGTGGTTCTGCACGATGTCGCGGATCGCCCCGATCTCCTCGTACAGCCGGCCTCTGCCGTCGACCCCGAGCGTCTCGGCCACGGTGATCTCCACGCGTGATATCGCGTCGCGAGTCCAGACGCGGTCGAACACCGAGTTGCCGAAGCGAAACACCAGGAGGTTCTGCACCGTCTCCTTGCCCAGGTAATGGTCGATGCGGAAGACACGCTCCTCGGGCACGACGCTGTGCAGCTCGGCGTTCAGCTGGCGTGCGCTGTCCAGGTCACGGCCGAACGGCTTCTCGATGATGATCGACGTGTCGTCGGCGATGCCCGCCGTGCCGATCGCGCTGATCAGCGGGCTGAACGCCGACGGCGGCACGGCGAGATAGACGATGCGGCGCTGCTGCGTGAAGTGCTGCTGCAACGGCGTGATGTCGTCGCCGCTGAGTGGCACGAAGTGCAGCCGCTCGGCGAACGTGGCGAATGCCGCGTCGTCGACGCTGGTGCGCGAGAAGGTGGCCACCGCCTGGTGCGCGTGGTCGCGAAACTGCTGGTCCCCCCAGTCGACCGGCGCGGTCCCGATCACAGCCCCGCGTGTGGGCAGGAGCTTCTCGCGGCTCAGGTTGTAGAGCGCGGGCAGCAGCTTGCGCTGCGCCAGATCTCCGCTGGCGCCAACGACCACGATGTCCTGGTCGGGAGGCGGTTCCAGCGACACGTGGACGGAGGCGGCTCAGCCGCCGGTGAAGTGCCGCCAGGCGGCGGAACCGACCTTCACCAGCAAGGCGAGGAGGCCGAACACGATGCTGAGGATGATCACCGGCCCCTCCGCGCCCGGCGTCGCGAAGGTGTACACGGCGAGAAGTCCGGCAGTGAACAGCCCGATCACGCTCAGCGTGAGCAGTGTCACCGCCGCGCGCGTGGCTGCATCCAGCGCCGGTTGCTCGCGCAGTGTTTCGGCCACACTTGGCGACAACGTTTGGACCGGGAAGAAGTGGCGGACCGCGGCGGCGCCGATGCGCAGCAGCGCGACCCCGGTGAAGGTCAACGCGGCGGTGACCGCCAGCGGCGCCACCGCGCTCGGCGTGCTGAATGTGTACACGGCGAGGATGCCCGTGAGCAGGAGCATCACCAGCACCGACGAGAGGCCGAGCACCGTGAGCCACGTGACGGCGTCCCATGCCGGCAGCGTCACCTGGGGCAGGCGCAGCGCGGGCGCCGCCGCACCGAAGCCCGTTTCCTCGAGCAGCGACGCGAAGTACGTCGGCTGCGCGGTCAACCCCGACACGCGGGGCTGCAGACCGTACAGCTCTTGCTCGGGCGCGACCGCTGCGGCGGGAGCGAGCAGTCCGGGCTGCGGGCCGGGGAAAAGACGGCGCTCTTCACGCCTGCCGTCGGGGAACACCAGCCGAAGCAGCCCGCACGTCTCGCAGTGCCAGGCGCGGATGGGGAGACCGCCGATCACCGGCCCGTAGTACGTGACCGTGCGCCGCTTGCCCTCGGGTCCCAGCGCGCCCTCGTAGTGCGCGAACTCATGGGCGAGGACACCCTCGACGGGAGCGGGGTGGTCGCACTCCTCGGGCGTGGGCGGGACCACGGACGGCGCGCCGGCAACAGCCACGGGCCCCGATTGTAGGGCCGCGTCACCGGGCCTCATCACGGTGACGGATGCGAGAAGACGGTTCGACACGCCCGCGCGATGAAGCCCGCGCGCCCCGCCGCTGCAGCGAGCGCCTCAGCAGTCGCGCGGTCGCTGACGACAGCGAAGAGCGCGCCGCCGCTTCCGGTCATGTGCCACTCGTGCCGTGGAGACAGCGCGCGGACCTGCTCCATCGCCGCGGCGAGCCCTTCGGCGGCGCGGCGCGCCGCCGGCTCGAGCGCGCTGCCGAACATTCCGGAGTGCTCCGCAGGAGCGCCGAGCTGGTTCACCAGCTCGGCTACGCGCCGGCCATCGCTCATCTCGTCGGGCGCCAGAGCCGCAAACGCCGCGGCGGTCGAGCTCCGCCCGGCAACGGCGACGGCGACGTGGAGCGGCGCCACGCTCACAGGGGTGAGCAGCTCCCCACGGCCGCGCACACGCTGCGCGCAGTCTGCGAGGGCCACGGGCACGTCGCTGCCCAGCTCGAGCGCGATCCGTTGCAGATCGCCGTGCGCGATGTCGACGCCGTGGCGCCGCAGCAGCGTCGCGGTGGCGACAAGAGTCGTTGCGGCGTCGGCGCTGCCGCCGCCCATCCCGGCGGCGTGGGGAACGCGCTTGTCCAACCACAGCTGGGCACGATGGCGCCCGCCGCCGAGCTCCAGCAGAGCGCGCGCAGCACGCGCGGCGAGGTTGCTGCCGTCAACCGGGACGCCCGCCGACGCGGCGCCGGTGACGCGCAGCTCCACCTCCACCTCGTCCGCCGGTTGCACCGACACGCCGACGACGTCGTGCCAATCGATGCGCACGATGACGCTGTCGATGTCGTGCATTCCATCCTCGCGCCGTGCTACGACGTCGAGCGCGAGGTTGAGCTTCGCGTATGCCGGGAGGATCAGCATTGGTGCGCTGATATACTGCGGCCTTCGCGCACCGGGATCGGTGCGTCCCCGTGCCGGGCGCTGCGTCCGGCGTCACGCACGAAAGGAATCATCTGTGGCCAACACGCGGTCTGCGCGCAGGCGCATACGCTCGAGCGAGCGCAAACGGCTCCGCAACCGGGCGGTGCGCTCGTCTGTGCGGACCAAGGTGACGAAGGCGCGGCGCGCGCTGCTCGGCGTGGGTGCCGCCGCAGAAACGGAGCAGGATTTGCGCGCCGCGATCCGCTCCCTCGACAGAGCCGCCGAGAAGGGCATCCTGCACCGCAACAACGCGCGCCGCCGCAAGTCGCGTCTGGCGCGCATGGCTGCCCGTCTGGCCAGCGTGGCCCAGGGCGGCGAGAGCGAGCAGGCGGCGGCCCGTGCCGCAGCAGCAGGTGGCGCCAAGGGCCGCAGCACAAAGCCCGCTGCACGGAAGGCCGCGGCCAAGCCGGCCGGCAAGGCGGCGGCCAAGGCGCCGGCTCCGCGGGCGGCAGCGGCCAAGAGCCCGCGCGCCAAGAAGGCTTAGCGGCTCGCCGTCACCTCGCCGGCGGCGCGCAGGCCGATCAGCCGGAGCGCGTCGGCATCTCCGATCTCGCCCGCCTTGATCCGGCGATCGGCCTCGTGCAGAGCGTGCAGCCAGCCCGCCGCGACCGCCGGCGTCACGCGCGGCGCCTGGCGGGCGAGCCGCTCAGCGCGCCATTCCGGGATGCGCAGCGTCGCGGCGAGACCCGCGGGCGACCCCTTGAGGTGGATGTGCGACTGGGCCAGCATGAGGTCGCGCACCTGCCCGGCGAGGATGGAGAGCAGGTGCTGGCTGGACCGGCCCTCCGCCAGGAGACGCTCCAGCGTGGCGGCGCCCGCGGCGGGTGTGGCGCCGAGCAGCTGGTCGACCACGCCGTACATCTCCGCCGGCTCGTCGCCCGCCACCGCCGCGGCCACCTCGCCCGCGGTCAGCGCGCGCCCGCCGGCGAGGGCGGCGAGCTTGTCCAGCTCGCTGGACAATGCGCCGAGGTCGGAGCCGGCCGCGTGCAGGAGGTGGCGGTCCGATCCCGGTCCGAGGCGCAGGCCCCGCGCCGCGACCTCGGCGTCGAGCCAGGCCCTGACCTCCCGCGGCCGCAGCGCCGCGAAGTATTCGATGGCGCCTCCCAGCTCTCGAACGGCTGCCGGCACTGGATTCTGCGGGGCAACGCGCACGTGGGCCACCAGGCAGACGGACGTCGTCGGGGCGCGTTCTGCCAGCAGCGCCGCCAGATCCTCCGGCGGATCGGCTCCGCGGCGAGCGCCGCCGGCGAGCTGGGGCGGGTCCCGGACCAGGATGGACCGCTCAGGGTCGAGCAGGGGCACCTCGGCCACGCTGCGCCGCAGGTCCAGGAGCCGGGCCGGCGCGTCAAACACCTCCACGTCGAGCTGCGCCGACCTGGTTCGGGCGCGCCACGCGGCCGCGGCGCGGTCCACCAGGAAGCGCTCCTCGCCGTGGATCAACAGCAGCGGTGCGCTGTCCGTGCGGGGCACGCGGCGATTATGGGGAGCGACCTCAGGTCACCTCGCTGAGTCCGCCCTCGCCGCCTTCGAAGGCGAGGTCGCCGTCGCTGCCCGTGCGCAGCTCGTGGACCGAAAGCGCGGCCGGCGCCGCCGGGGATCCGCGCGCCAGGGGGATCGCCACGTCGTTCGGGGCCGCCTGGATCAGCAGGGCCGGTGACAGCGCCCCGCCCGGCGGGGCCACCACCACATCGGCCGCCAGGGCCCGGCCGTACATCGCCGCCAGGTCGTCCTGGTCGGCGGTGCCCGCGTTGCCGAGGACAAGCAGGCGCCCGGTGGGGTCGCCCACCTCGACTGCGCACGCTGCCGAGCCCGTCGTGGCTGAGCGATATGTCAGGCACCGCCAGGCGTCTCCGCCCCAGCGCCAGCTTCGCCCCGCCGAGGCGAGCACTTCCGCGCCCTGCTGCTGCAGGCCGGAGACGACCGCGGTCGCGCCCGGGGTCAGGTCGCCGGCGACGACCACGGTGCCGACGTCGTAGTGGCCGCTCAGCCCGGCGAGCCCGGCGGCCGCACGCTGCCCGGGGTCGGTCAGGACCACAAGCCCGATGCGGCGGGTGAACGGCGGGAGCACCCGGCCGAGGGCCTGCACCAGCGACGCGGGCGATGAGCCGCCGTCGACCAGCGCCTCCGAGCCGTCGGCCGTCTGCACGAGCACGGCGGGAGCCGAGCCGGTGTCGAGCACGGTGGCGCGCATCTTCCCTTCGGCACGGGACAGGCCGCAGGCCACAAGTCCGGTGACGGCGAGCGCGCCGGCTGCGCCCAGTGCCGCGCCGCGACGGGGCGTGGCAGCGCCCGGCGCGCTCCAGCGCCGGGCGGTAATCACGATCAGGATGAGCGAGCCGGCGCCGGCCAGCAGGGCCGCCGTCCAGGCGGGTGGCCACTGGCTGATCTGCACCGAGCTCGCGGGCACGGCCGTGAGCGCCCGCGAGAGCAGCACGACTGCGTCGGCGCCCAGGCCCGCCAGCTGGAGCGGCAGCCAGCCGAGGGGCGGTGCCACCGCGCCGAGCACCGCTCCGGCCCCGCCCACGACGATCAGCGCGGGGAGCGCAGGCAGGACGAGTGCGTTGGCGAGCGGCCCGACGACGGAGAGGACGCCGAAGGTGCCCGCCATCACAGGCGCGGTCGCGAGCTGCGCCGCGAGGGTGACCGCGAACGGCTCCGAGAAGAGCCGCGGCCCCGGGATCCGCCGCGCCAGCGGCCCAGCCAGGACGAGGATGCCGGCAGTGCCCACGAACGAGAGCTGAAAGCCCGCGTCCAGCGCCGCTGCTGGGTCGGCCACGAGCATCACGGCCGCGACCAGGGCGAGCAGCGGCAGCGGGTCGACCCTGCGCCCATGAGAGCGAGCGAACATCGCCGTTCCCGCCATGAGCGCGCTTCGGATCGCGGCCGGTCCGGCGCCGCTCAAGACCACGTAGAACCCGGCCGAGAGAAGCGCGGCGGCCAGCTTCCGCCGCGGTGACCACGCCAGGACATCCCCCAGCGCGGCAACCAAGCCGAGCAGCATCACCACCTTCAGCCCGCTGACCACCACGATGTGGATGAGCCCGGCCTGCTGCAGGGGCGCGTGCACATCGGCCGCGAGTGGCTGATGGATGCCGAAGGCGATGCCGAGGACCAGGGGCGCGGCGGGCTCCGGCAGCAGCGCGTTCACCGTGGCCGTGAGCCGGGTCTGGACGCCGGCGACGAGGCGCGGCAGCGATGGGCCGCCCTGGCCGAGCACGCTCATCTGCGCCGATGCCGCCTCCACGGTGACGTCCTGGCGTTCCAGGGTGGCCTCCGACTGGGGACCCGGCCGGCCGCTGGGCGCGCGCAGCAGCGCCGCGTCGACCTCCACGCGGTCACCGGGGCTGACGGCGGGAAGGGCTGCACCGGTGACCAGGACCCCGCCGGTGACCGCGCCGTCCCAGTCGGGTGCGGCCAGCCGCTCGGCGTCGACGATCACGCCCGAGCTGCCGGTGAGCGTGCTGCGGACCGTGCCGGTAAGAGCCACGGGGCCGGAGCCCGTGTGGCTCCCGACGCGGTCCTGACGGGGCGCCGCCGCGTCAGCGCCGCGGGCCAGGCCGAGGAGCGCCGCCGCGGCAGCGACCAACACCAGTGCGACGCGGCCCTTCCTCGCCGCCGCCATCACCGCCGCCGCCGTCGCGGCCCCGAGCGCCGCGAGCAGAAGCTCGACGACGCCGACCGGCAGGCCGGACGCGAAGCCCAGGGCGCAGCCGGCGGCGAGCGCGCTGCAGGCGACCGCCGTCCAGCGCCCGGCGAGCGTCCCCGCCAGCCGGCTCATTGCGCGGGCAGGACGACCCGGAGGTATGCGCGCAGGCCGGTGACCGTCGCGGTGTCCACGCCGAGGTCCGTGTGGAGCTGGCTCAGGGTCGTGAACGGCCCCCACTCCGTGCGGAACTGCACGATGGCGGCGCCGAGGCCGGGTGGCATCCCCGGCACCGCGTCGAGCTCGTCCTGGGCTGCGGCGTTGATGTCGAGCTTCAGCGCCGCCGCCCCGGTGCCCTTCCGAAATGGGACGTTCACCTGACGCCCGTCGTGCACCCGGGAGGCCAGGTTGGGGAGGTGGCCCGGGTCAGCCAGCGACGTGATGCCCCCCGCCGCGGCAATGGCGTCGGCAACCCTCGCGTCAGGGCTGAGCTGGTAGAGCCCGGGATGGGCCACCGCTCCACTGACGAACACGAGCACGCCCGCGGCTGCCGGCGGATTGGCCGTCTCGGTGGTCAGCAGTGGCGCCGGTTGCGCCGCGCTGCCGCGGGTCAGGAACCAGCCGGCGCTTGAGGCAGCCAGCACCCCGGCGGCAGCGACCGCCATGGTGCGCCGGCCCGGTACACGAGACAGTCGTTCTGCGCTGACAAACATGCAGGGCAGACGATACGCCCTCGAGCCAGGTGCATCAAGGCGCCCGGGACGGTGCCCGGGCGGACAGTCAGAGGCGGTAGCGTCGCTGGCCGTCGTCGCCGACCAGCGTCTGAGCACCCGCGCGCTCCGCCAGGAAGCGCACAGCCCGGCCCGACACCGGCGCGCCGGCCGCGGTGATCTCCTTGGCGATCTCCGAAGCCGTGGCGGTGCCCAGCTTCGCCAGGACGGCGCGCACAACCTCACTGGTGACGGAGGGCGGCGTCGCCCGGCCCTTGGCCGCCTTGCGCCGGCGCCGGCGCTGGGGCGCCGTCACGGCGCGCTTGCGGCCCCTGTTCGCGGGCAGGGCGCCGTTGCCCGACGCGGCCGAACCCGCTCGCTCGAACAGCGTGAGCGCCTCGCGCAGCTCCTTCCGCAGCGACGCGTTCTCGGCGCGCAGCGAAGTCACCTCGCTGACAAGCGATTCGATGCGTGACACCAGCCGCTCGGCGGCCTGCAACACAGGCGACGACGGCGCGGCGCCACCACTGGGCTCATCCCTTCGCGGTGCGGCCGAACCCCATTCGGGCATCGCAACCTCCCGGCTTGTCGGCACACCGGCGCGCAGCGCAAAACGCCGAACGCCGCTCGACGAAATGGTCCTCACATTGTCTGACAAGTCCAGGGTGAATGGCAATTCAACGCTGCACGTTTGCAGTTACGACGCGCACTCGTCACAGGCGCGGCGGGCAGCAATGGCGTGACGCGCGCACTACCATGGACACCGCTCGGGGCCATAGCTCAGCTGGGAGAGCGCTTGCATGGCATGCAAGAGGTCGGGAGTTCGATCCTCCCTGGCTCCACCACCCGCCCGACTGGCGTTACAGCCCCGTCGCGCGACGCCGCCGGCCGTCTGGCGTCGATAGGGTTGCATTCATGCTCACGGATGGACGCGCGCGCGCGATCGCGGCCGTCGCGGTGGCGATCCTGCTCGCTTACGCGCTGGTCTGGGCGCGCGTGCCGGCGCTCGACATCGGGCGGAGCGACTTCACCTCCACCTACGTCGGAGCCACGCTGCTCCGTGACGGGCAGCGCGACCACCTCTACGACGAGTCCGCGCAGAGCCCGCTGCATTCGCGATTGATCGCGCCGGACACCGAGGGCAACCTGCCGTTCGTCGACGCTCCCCTGGCTGCGGCGCTGGCCGCGCCCGTGACGCTGCTGGGTCTGGACGCGGCGTATCGCGTCTGGGGTCTGCTGCAGCTGGCGCTGCTCATCGGTGCTGTGGTCGTCGCTGCCCGGGCCGCCCCCTGGCCGGTGGGCGCTGGACGTGGGACCCGCGTCGCCGCCTGCGCCATGGCGCTGGCCGGCGCAGGGACGCTCGTCGGCCTGCTCCAGGCGCAGTGGGGCGGCGTCAGCGCGTTTGGGCTGGCCCTCGCGTATCACGAGTGGCGCCATGGCCGCGAGGCGAGGGGAGCAGCCGTGCTGGTCGCGGCAGCGGCCGTGGCCAAACCGCACCTGGCACTGGGCCTCCTCGCATTCATGCTCGGCTGGGGCCGCCGTCGCATGATCCTCGGCGCCCTGGCCGCGGCGCTGGCGACGGGCGCGGCCACCCTGGCCGTGGCCGGCCCCGCCGGGCTGGCGCACTTCGTCACCTTCGCCGTGCAGTCCAACACGCGTTGGGAGCTGCGCACCTTCGTCAGCTTCGTCGGCATCCCCGGCTCGTTCCTCGGCAACAGCGGCGCCGCCCAGGTGGCAGGCGCCGTGGGCTCGGTGGTGGCGCTGGCGGGGGCGGTGTACCTCGGCCGCGTCGTTCGGCACCGGCGGGAGCGGCTGGAGCCGGCCCTGGCTGGAGCCGCGGTGCTGTCGATCCTCGCCGCGCCCCACGCGGGCATTCACGACCTCGTGCTCCTGGCGCCGGCCATGGTGTGGAGCGTCGCGTGGGCGTGGCCTGCCGGCGCAGCTGACGCCGAGACACGGCGCACCCTCGTCGTGACCGCCCTCTGGGCCGGCGTCACGCTCTCCGCTTTCGTCAGCCTCGGCGACAACGCGGCGACGCCGCCGGGCCAGCTCGTGCCCTGGGTGCTCGTCGTCGCTGCAGTGCTGGCGATTCGAGCGGCCCGCGCCGCGCGGCCGGCAGGGCATCCGCTAACGTCGCGGCGCGATGCGGCAGCTGTGGGCGCCATGGCGCATGACGTACGTGGGCACGGCCGGCTCGGAGGCGCAGGACTGTTTTCTCTGCAGCGCCGCGGCTGACGACAGCAGCGGGCTGACCGTCGAGCGCTACGCCCTCACGGTGTCGCTGCTCAATCGCTTCCCGTACAGCAGTGGTCATGTGATGGTGGCGCCGCGACGGCACGTGCCCGACATCACCGCGCTCACGGCCGACGAGGGCTCCGCGCTCTTCGGCGCGGCGCAGCGAGCCGTGCGCGCCATCGGCGGCGCGCTCAACCCCGACGGCTTCAACCTGGGCATCAACCACGGCCGGGCGGCGGGTGCGAGCGTGGAGCACGTGCACCTGCACGTCGTGCCGCGGTGGAGCGGCGACACGAACTTCATGCCCGTGCTGGCCGACACCAAGGTCCTGCCGGAGCACCTCGAATCGACCGCCCGCACGCTGCGCGCGGCGTTCGAAGCGCTCAGCCGGGACTGACGCCGCCCGAAGCGAGGCGGCCGGGCCGCGGCGGGAAGCCGCTATAGTCCCTGGCCTTGTGGGTTCCGTGATCAAGAAGCGGCGCAAGAAGATGCGCAAGCACAAGCACAAGAAGATGCTCAAGAAGACGAGGTGGCAGCGCCGAGCCTAAACCCCGGAAGAGCGTCGGCGAAGGGGAATTGACTTCCCCGGAGCCGACACCTTCAGGAGGGGGATTGCGCGAAAGGGGGACCCTTCCCCCTTTCGACATCAGGCTCTGGCGTATGAATGGAGACCGGCGATCCAGAGGTTCACCGCGTACAGCGTGAACAGGATCGCCGCGAATCCGAAGGCGGTGATGATCGCGGCGCGCTTCTCCTTCCAGCCGTAGGTCACTCTCGCGTGCAGGTAGATGGCGAAGACCACCCACGTGATGAAGGCGAATGTCTCCTTGGGATCCCAGCCCCAGTAGCGGCCCCACGCGTGCTCGCCCCAGATGGCTCCGCAGATGACGCCGAAGGACCAGATGGGAAAGCCGATCATCACGAAGCGATAGCTCCACAGGTCGAGCGCGCGAGCCGAGGGAAGGATGCGGCGCAGCCGGTCGGCGAACGCCGATGACGCGCCCCCCAGCCCGCCCCCGGCGCCGCCGCCCATCGTGAGCGTGGCCGCGCCGCCGCTGTCGACACCCGCGGCCGCCGGCGCGGTGGCGACGGCGAGCATCCGCTGGTCCGCCCAACGCCGGGCGAGGTAGCCCATCCCGAAGAAGAACGAGAAGCTCAGGACGGCGGAGGAAGTGGCCATGGCCGTCACGTGGATCGTGAGCCAGTAGCTGTGCAGCGCGGGCACGAGCTGGCCGGGTGGCACGTACAGCATGTAGGCCACGCCCATCAAGGCGATCGCCACGATCATCGCCGGCAGGCCGATCAGGCGCATGCGCGCGCGGATCATGAGGACCAGGCACACCGTCACCACCACGAACGAAATGCCCGTGGAGTACTCGTACATGTTGCCCAGCGGCCAGTGCCCGGCCTCCAGCGCCCGCGTGAAGATCGAGGCCAGGTGGAGCGGCCAGCCGGCGACGACCAAGCCCAGTCCCACGTCGCCGAGCCAGCGGCGCCGCAGCGCCACGTGGAGCACGAAGAACAGCAGCGCCACGCAGTACGCGCCCACTGCCACGCCGAAGAGCACCAGGGACGCCGGCGTGCTGCCCATGAACAGGCGCGAGTATAGCCACGGCCCGGGTGAGGGCCCTCGGACACGCCCCGAGCGCGAGGCTGCAGCGCCTCTGTAAAGGAACGCCGCGCGGCGATTCAACCCGCGCGAGCGTCCGTACCATTGCGCGCATGGGTCGGCCTCGCATCCTGCTCGCAGACGACGACCCCCGAGTGCTGCAGGTGGTGTCGCGCTACCTCGACCTCGAGGGCTACGAGATGGACACCGTCACCGACGGGCTGGCGGCGGTCGACGTCGCCGCGGAGGACCCTCCCGACCTGATCATCCTCGACATCATGATGCCGGGCATCGACGGCATCGAAGCGTGCCGGCGGATCCGGGCCAACGCCTCCACCTCGCAGACACCCGTGCTGATGTTCAGCGCGCTGAGCGAAGAGGCCGACGCCGCCCGCGACGCCGGGGCCGACGGCCTGCTGCCCAAGCCCTTCAATCTCCCCACGCTGGCCGAGGCGGTGAAGACGTTCTTTGCCGAGCGTGGCATCTCCGTCTGACGGCCGCCGCGCCGGACCTATACTGCCGGGACGCCTCCAGCGCGGGGCGGTAGCTCAGCTGGGAGAGCGCTGCCCTCGCACGGCAGAGGTCAGGGGTTCGAATCCCCTCCGCTCCACCAAATTTGGGTCTTTTCACGGCGGCCGCCGTCGCGTACACTTCGGCCAGGTCGAGGGGATCGAGCCGATTCGGGGGGGTACTTGGGGTGGAAAAGAACGTGGGGCGCCAGGGCACGCTGCGGACCGCGCGCGCTCGCGCCGAGGTGGACAGGCTCCATGCCGTCTATCCGGCGCGCGTCGAGCTGGAGCCGGAACCGGAAACGCCGCGCCGAGCGTGGCTGCGGCGGCACACGGGGAACCTCGTGGACAACGTCGCTGACCGCTGGACGCTGGGACTCTTCATCGGGGCGCTGCTGGCGCAGGTCGCGGACTCCATCACCACCGCGATCGCGCTCTCGGGGCACGCGCTGATGGAGGACAACGGGCTGATGCGCGCCGCGGTCACGCAGCCGGCCGCAGCGGCGGGTCTGAAGCTGCTGGCCATCGGCCTCGTCTGCCTGCTGGCGATGATGCGGCTGCCCGTGCGCTACGCGCGGCTGGCGCTCCTCCTCGCATTTGCCGTCGGCGCCTTTGCGCCGCTGCAGAACAGCATCCAGCTCCTGCTGACGCGATAGCCGCGCTCGCGGCCTAGCCGCGCGCATCCTCGGGCGGAGCTCCGCTGCCGTCGGGCGGCGCATATCGGCCGAACGGGCCTTCGTTGGGCAGCACGATCTGCGTGCAGCGGCTGGCCGCCAGCAGCTGGTCGCCGGCGTCCCAGAGCTCCGCCGAACAGAAAACGGCACGGCGCGTGCGGCGCACCACCGTCCCCGTCGCTCGCAGTGGCCCGGGACGCGCGGTGCGGAGGAACTCCACGCGCAGGTCGGCGGTGAGGAAGACTTGGTCGCGGTTGAGGACGGTCCAGCAGGCGCCGCCCATCGCGGCGTCCAGCAGGGCCGTGACCAGGCCGCCTTGCACCACGGGCCCGTCAGCGGTGGGAAAGCAGTACTCCGGCGTGGCCGTCCACGCGATGGTGCTCGAGCCCGGCTCCCACGCCAGCCGCCGGTAGCCGAGGGTGTGCCAGATGTGCGGCCCACGCGCATGCGCCGCCTCCCATTCGGCAGCGTCCGCGAAGCGCTCGCCCGGCTCGATTGGTTGCTCGCCCACCGGGCTGCAGCATGCCAGGTGGCGCTGATCGCCCACCAATGAGCGATCCGGGTGATAGTGCGCGGGATGGCGTCCCTCGGCCCGGAGCCGGCGCCCGCCGCACCGACGTCGCGATTCAGCCCGCTGTGGCTGCTCGCGCTGCTGCTCCTCATGGCGGTGGCGGCGCGCAACCTCCTCGCGCTGGACACCGTGCCACCGGGGATGTACGTCGACGAGGCGTCGATCGGCTACAACGCGTGGGCCATCGCCGTGCACGGCGTCGACGAGCACGGCTCGCACTTCCCGCTGTACTTCCAGGCGTTCGGCGAGTCGAAGAACCCGGTCTACATCTACACGCTCGCCGCGCTGCTCCGGTTCACGCCGCTGACGCCGTACGCCGAGCGCGTGCCCGCCGCGGTGTTCGGCGTGATGGCCGTGTTGTTCATGGCGCTCGCGGGATGGCGCGTCTCGGGTTCGCGCGCGGTGACGTTGGTCATGCTGGCGCTGGCCGCTGTGACTCCGTGGCTCACACAGGAGAGCCGTGTGGGCTTCGAGGTGATCAGCATGGTGGCGGCCCTGAGCGTCGCCATCTGGTGCATCGCCGATGAGACGCGGTTGACACGCGCGCGCTTCCTCAGCGCCGGTGTGTTCTTCGCCCTGGCCATCTTTGCGTACAGCACGGGACGCCTGGTCATCGCGCTCTTCGCCGTAGTGCTCGTCGTGGTCTACGCGCGCAGCCGCGCCCGCGGCTGGTGGCTCGCGCTCATCCCGATCGTCGCCGGGTACGCGGCGTTGGGGGTCTGGGCCCTCACCCATCCCGGCGCCCTCACGGCCGAGTTCAGCCTGATCAGCATCGGCGCAGACGGAGCGTCGGCGGGCACAGTTGTGGCCAGGTTTTTCAGCAACTACATCCAGTACTTCTCGCCTGACTTCCTGTTCATCCACGGCGACCCGAACCCGCGCCACAACACCGGCTTCGCCGGGATGCTCCTCGCCGTGACGGCGCCGCTGCTGCTGCTCGGCCTGTGGGAGTGCTGGCGCCGCCGCGCGCAGCGCCTCCCCAGCTTCCTGGTCCTCTGCCTCCTGGTCGCACCCATCCCGGCCGCGCTGACCAACAGCGGTGACACCGGCCACGCGCTGCGGGGCGCGGTGATGCTGCCGTTCATCCTCGTGCTCGCCGCGCTCGGCGCGACACGCTTGGCAGCGTTGATCCGCATTCGCGCCGCAGGCATCGCTGTGCTGGCCGGCGGAGTGGCGGCACAGGCCGCGCTGTACGCCGTCGACATGTACACCGCGTATCCCGCACGCGCCGCGAGCGCGTTCGACACCGGCGCGTTGTCAGCGGTGCAGGTGGCCGCGTCCGCGGCGCACGGGCACCGCGTGTTCCTGTCGTCGAACATGGACGAGCAGCCGTACATCGACGCGTTCTTCGTGCTGCTGCCGGCGCCGCCCAGCGGATACCTCGACGACGCCGCGGGCCGCGGGCTGCGCCTGCTCAACATGGTCGCCGGCGACGCCGCGGCAAACGAGGCCGCAGCGCAGCCGGGCGACATCCTCGTGCTGGCGGCCTCGGACCCGCGTCCGGCACGGACTGCGCAGCTGATCGACGCGGAGCGAGCAGCGCCGGCCGCCGGTCAGCGCCAGGGGCAGCTCCTGTACGTGGTGTACCGGCTGGCCTAGCTGCCGCTCCTTGGCGGGAGGCGGCGCCGGCGCCGGTACACGCCGTATCCGGCGACGCCCGCCACCACGAGCAGCGCGGGCACGAACCGGCTCTCCGGCGTCGCCGTGGTGAGCGACGGCACCAGGTGTGCCACGAACGTCTCCTGGTTCTGGCACGGCGCCGGAGGAATCGTGGTGAACGGTCCGGTGTTGCAGCTCGCGCCGGGCGACGGCGCGAACGACTCATCGCGCGTCACAAACGTCTCGTCGGCGCCGGCGGCAGCGAGCTGCTGGTAGTCGCCGAGGAACAGTCCGTTGCGGGAGAACGCGCCGAACTGCGGATCGCTGCTCACCGCAGTGTTGACCTTGAGCGGCGTGGTGAACGTCTGACCCTGGTCACGCGACTCCTGGTAGTACGTGTCGATGCCGGACGCAGTCGGGCTCATCCCGTCAGGCTCGTAGCGCTGGCGGTAGCCCACGCGGAGAATGCCGTCCGCGCCGACGGCGAGCATCGTGTTCCAGTGGTCGACATGGTCGTTCGTGGCGTCCTGGTTGACGCGGATCGGCGCCGACCACGTCAGGCCGGGATCGGTCCCCGCGACCGCCGGCGACGACACCGCGATGACGGCGTCGTTCTGGTTGGACGAGCTGGGCGTGGCGTCGGTGCGATACCGGTTGTCCTCCCAACCCACGAACGCGTCTCCGGTGGTGGGGTCGTACGCGACCTGCGGCAGGCTGCCTGCGCGTTGGTACTGCACGCCATTGCTCATGTACGTGGCGATCGTCACCGGCGCGAACGTGGTCGCCGGGAACGGCGCGGGCCAGACGGTCGAACCCGCGCCCGGGATCGCGGCCCATTCGATGCGCTGTGTGACACCCACGGTGGTGGTGCACGTCGGCTGGTCCGTGGGCGGCTGCGGCGCCGTGCACGGATTCGACGTCTCCGAGTTGAAGATGAGGCCGAGGTCGCCGTTGTTGAGCACCACGGGCATCGTGCCGATGCCCTGTCCCGGGAACAGCACGTAGAAGCCGTTGCCGTTGGCTGTCGACCAGTTCCCGAGCTTGTCGCAACCCGTCCCGACGGTCACGCTCGCGGTGGAATCTGGGTCGCAGTACGCGTACACGACGGGGACGACGCGGTCCCACACCATGTAGAGGCGGCCGGGATGATGTCCCGTGCCGGTGCCGTTGTCGGCAACGATCCAGTTCTTGTCGTTGAGGCCGGCGAGGTTGTCCTGCTCGATGACGGTCGCATCCGTCCATGTGAGCCCGCCGTCACTCGACACGTTGAGCGCCATGCCGCTGGGGAGCGCGTTCTGCGAGGTGTCGTCGAACACCAGCGAGTTGACGTACACGAAGTAGCCGCCGTGCGCCTTGCCCGTCGGGTCCTTCCCGAACGCCACCACGGCGTCCGAGGCTCGGTCCAAAGCACAGCCCGCGAGGGCGCTGTTGGGGCAGTCGGGCGCGAGCTTGGTTGCCCCCGGCAGGTTTCCCGAGCGCCAGGTCACGCCACTGTCCAGGCTGGTGGCGAAGCCGTTGTCCGCGTCACCGCCGGCGTCCACGCGGCCCACCTGGAACGCGGTGACGACGTCCTTGGGATCACCGGGGTTCACGGCGATCGAAGGCTCGATCTGCGTGTTGGGCTGGACCGGGGCGGGCAGCGTCGCGTCGTAGTGGTCAGCGGACGACGACACGTCGCTGACCACGGTGGGGTTGCCCGGCGCGTACGCGCGCACGCCGCCGGCGAACGTGGCGAGTGCCGCCAGCGTGATGGTGGACGCGACGGCAGCCGCGCTCGTTCTGCGCATTTCCAGATCTCCTTCCTGAGGCCCCGTGGCCAGTGACGAGAGTCTAGAGGATCTTCGAGAGGAACTGCTTCGTGCGCGCGTGCTGGGGCGACGCGAAGAAGGCGCGCGGCTCCCCCTCCTCCACCACCACACCGCCGTCCATGAAGACGGCGCGGTTCGCCACCTCGCGGGCAAACCCCATCTCGTGCGTGACCACAACCATCGTCATGCCGTCCTCGGCGAGGCCGCGCATGACGTCGAGCACCTCACCCACCAGCTCGGGGTCGAGGGCCGAGGTTGGCTCGTCGAAGAGCATCAGCTTGGGCTGCATGGCGAGCGCCCGGGCGATGGCCACACGCTGCTGCTGACCGCCCGAGAGCTGGTTGGGGTATGCGTCGATCTTGTCCGAAAGACCCACGCGCTCGAGCAGCGTGCGTGCCCGCGGGATGACCTCCGCTTTCGGCTGCCGCTTCACTCGCAGCGGCGCCTCGACCACGTTCTCCAGCGCCGTCATGTGCGGAAACAGGTTGAAACGCTGGAACACCATGCCGATCTCCGACCGCTTGGTGCAGACCTCGCTGTCGGGCAGCTCGTACAGCTTGTCGCCCTGCTGCCTGTACCCGACCAGCTCGCCGTCGACGGACAGGCGCCCCGCGTCGATCTTCTCCAGGTGGTTGATGCAGCGCAGGAACGTGCTCTTGCCGCCCCCCGACGGTCCGATGATGCAGACGACCTCGCGCGGCGCTACCTCCAGGTCGATGCCGCGCAGCACCTCGAGGCGGCCGAAGCGCTTGTGCACGCCCTCGGCCTTGACCATCGCGGTCATCTCCCGCCCCCATGCTGCAGGCTCGCCGGCGCTTCGACGCCCTCGACGATCGGCGGGGGCGCGTGGAAGGTGAAGAGCATGCGGCGGAAGCGCTGCAGCGGTGTGGGTGGCAGCGCGCGCTGCGAACCGCGCGCGTAGTGACGCTCGATGTAGTACTGCCCGATGGTCAGGATGGATGTCATGAAGAGATACCAGATGCTGGCCACGATAAGCAGCTCGATGATGTCGAAGTTGGAGCTCGCGATCTGCTCCGCTCGTGTGAACAGCTCGGGAACGGCAGCGATGAAGGCCAGCGAGGTTGTTTTCAGCATCGAGATGGTCTCGTTCCCGGTGGGCGGGATGATCACGCGCATCGCCTGGGGCAGCACGATGCGGCGCATCACCTGCAGCCGGCGCATGCCGAGCGCCATGGCGGCCTCTGTCTGTCCGTGCTCCACGGAGATGATGCCGGCGCGCACGATCTCCGCCATGTACGCGGCCTCGTTGAGGCCGAGTCCGAGGATCACCGCGAGGAGTGGGGAGATCAGCGAGTTGGTGCTGGCCTGTACCCCGATCGACGTGAAGGGCAGGCCGATGCCGATGTGAGGCAGGACCGCGTTCAGGTTGTACCAGAAGAAAACCTGGACCAAGACCGGAGTGCCCCGGAAGAACCAGATGTAGAACCAGCTCACCGAGGACACGACGGGATTCGGCGACAGGCGCATGACCGCGAGCACGACTCCAAGCACGATCCCGATCGCCATCGCGATGACCGTCAGCTCGACGGTGAGCAGCGCGCCCTGAAGTATCAGACCGCCGAAGATGTATTGGCCAACCACGTCCCAGCGGAGATTTGGCGCGGTGACGATCGTGCCCACGAGCGCGGCCGCCAACGCGAGCACGACGACGGCCGAGATCCACCGCCAGACGTGGCGCAGCGGAACGGCCTTGATCGCCTCGGGCCGCGTGCGTGGACGGTCGGCGGCAGCCGGCGGCCCCCCGGAGACGCCGGTCGCCTCGCTCATCGTGTCCCTCTCAGCAGCGGCGGTGCCGTGCGACTACGACATCAGTACGAAGGAACGCACGCTCCGCCGACGGTGTTGTTGTTGTTGAGCGTCACCTGGCTGGCGGGGATCGCGCCCGCGGTCACGTTCCAGGAGGACAGGATCTTGCCGTAGTAGCCGCTGGTGATCAGATACTTCACCGCGTCCTGCAGCGCCGTCTCCAGAGCGCCGCCCTGCACGATCGCGATGCCGTACGGTGCCACGGCGCAGGGCTGGCCGCTGACCATGAGCGGTCCGCCGTCGAGCTTGCCGTTGCTGACCTTCTGCTCGTACGTCGCGACCGGTGTGTCGAGATAGCCGAAGTCGTCGCGGCCGGACTCGAGCGCCTGATCCGCCTGGGTCTGCGTCGAGTAGCTGTCAACCGTCATGTCCTGACCGCTGCAGTGATCCGTGTCGCCGGATATCGCGCCACCGCCGACGTTCATGCCCATGTAGCCCCAGGCATCGGACTCCTCGGTGGTTCCCGACTCGACTGCGACCTTGTGCCCGCAGAACTGGCTCACCGACGTGACCTTGGTCCCGCCGGCCTTGGCGACCCAGCCCTCGCCCGCCTGGTAGTAGCTGATGAAGTCGATGCCGCTCATCTCGCGCTTCGCCGTCGGCGACCAGCTCGACATGCTGAACTGGTAGCGCGGCTTGTCGCCACCCGCCTGCTCCGACGGAGTCGACGCCTTGAGCTGGGCGATGATGTCGTCGAACGTCACGTTGTTGAACGTGCAGACCAGGCCCATCACCTTGCAGAAGGCGTTGCCCAGGTCGATGTCCCAGCCCTTGATCTCGCCCGTGGCGGGATCGATGAACTCGTTGGGCGCGTAGGTCGCGTCCACCGCGATCTGCACCGGCGTCCCCTTGATCGAGGAGGGCACCTCGGCAGCGATCGTCTGCTGCGCCGTCAGGCCCGCGGTGGCCGCCGCGGCCGATGAGGAGGATGTCCCGCCGGAGGAGCCGCCGCACGCCGCGGCGAGCAGCACGGACGGCAGCGCCACAGCGATCGCGACGCGCCCACGAACAGCCCTGATGTTCCGAACCATGATTGGCCTCTCTTCGAGTTGTCAGCAAGGCGAGCCCGGCGGCGATCCGCGGGACGGGCCGATGATACGCAGCCCCAGGCAGGGCTGGGCACACGTCAGCCCACGGAGGCCGTGCTGACTGCGCCCTCCTGCAGGCCCCACTTCGCCAGGATCTGCGCGTACTGGCCGCCGCTGATGAGGTCGTTCACCGCCCGCACCAGCACCGGGGCCAGCGCGCTCCCCTTGGGAAGAGCGATGCCATACACACCTGCGAACGACGTGGTGCTGAGGACGAGCTGGCCACCCCATTGCTGCACCTGGTACACGGCCACGGGGTACGGCGCGATGCACGCGTCCTCGTGTCCGGACGTGAGGGCGACCGTCGCCGTGTACTCGTCGGGATAGGGATCGATCGACACCCCGGGGTGGCCGCCGGCGCGGCATTCGCCGTCCTGGATGCGCGCCTGCTGCAGCTCGTCCGTCTGCGACTCGACAGCGACGCGGCGGCCGCACAGGTCCGACATCGATTGGATGTGCGGCCCGTTGCTCGCGTTCACGAACACCGAGAGGCCGGCGCGAAAGTACGCCACGAAGTCCGCCGACTGCCGCCGCGCCGCCGTCACCGGCATGCTCGAGATCCCCACGTCGTACCTGTGCGCCGTCACCCCCTGCACGATGCGGCTGAACAGCGTGTTGACCAGCTTGGTCTGGACCCCGAGCACCTGGCCCAGCGCAGTGGCCAGGTCCGCCTCCATGCCGACGATCGTGCGGCCGTCGGAAGCGAAGTATTCATCCGGCGCCTCGCTGGCGTCGGTCGCGACGGTCAGCGTCCCGCTCTGCGCAAGCGCGCTCTGCGCCGACCCGGCGGCGGCAGCGTCGGGCGTCGCGGCCGTGATGCCCGCTCCCGGCGCGGACGAGCTGCCGCACGCGCTGAGTGCCACCAGGGCGACCACCACAGCGATGCACCCGCGAATCCCCCTGGCCACGCGGCGACAATACCGGCCGCGGCGCCCGCGGCGAGCGCTCAGTCCTCCGCGTCGACGAAGTACGTCTCGCAGGCCAGCTCGAGCAGGTCCCGCGAGAATTCGGGGTTGCGCCCCAGATAGCGAGCCGCATGGATCATGTGCGTGAGCAGGTCGCGCGGGTGCGAGCCGTGCAGCGCCCGCGCCTTCGCGCGGTAGTGCCGCTCCAGCAGCCAGTCCACGACGGACTCATCGATGCGCATCCCCGCGTCGACGCATTCGCGGCGCCAGATCTCGCGGTACTCGTCGGCGGTGGGATCCGGCACGTGCACCTTGAAATGCACGCGGCGCAGGAAGGCCTCGTCCATCAGGTGCTCGGGGCGGAGGTTGGTGGACAGCATCACCAGGCAGGTGAACGGCACCGGGATGCTCGTGCCGGCCCGCGCGATGTTGAGGTAGTCGACCTTCTTCTCCAGCGGCACGATCAGCCGGTTGAGCAGGTCACGCGGCGACATGTTCTGCTGCCGTCCGAAGTCGTCGATGAGGAACAGCCCGCCGTTCGCCTTCAGCTGCATCGACGCCTCGTAGAAGCCGAGCACGGGGTCGAAGCCCAGCTCGAGCATGCGCGGCGTGAGCTCGCCGCCCACCTTGACGGCGGGCCGGCGCGCCAGCTGCCAGCGGCCGTCGTGCGGCGGCAGCTCGCGCTCGATGGGCACGTGGTGGATCGGGTCGTAGAAGCGGATCACCTCGCCGTGCGCGTACAGCGCGCGCGGGATGAACAGCGGAGGTCCGAGCAGCCACGCAGACCCCTCCGCGATGGTCGTCTTGCCGTTGCCCGGCGGCCCGTAGAGGAAGATCGCCTGGCGCGCGCTGAGCGCGGGGCCGAGGTGGTCGAGCACCTGCTCGGACAGGACCAGCCGGCTGAAGGCGTCGTGGAGCCGCGCGCGGTTCACCTGCATGTCCACCTGCGACTGGCGCTCCGCCAGCGCGGCGTAGTCACCGATCGGCACCGGCGCCGGGCCCGCGTACTGGTTGATCTCCAGCAGCTCACGGGCGCGCTGCCGGCCCGCGCTGGAGATCATGTGCTGCATGCCCGCGTTCAGCGGGTCGCCGGGATTGAGCGTCGACGTCTGCACGCCCGTCGAGGAGCAGTAGCCCTCGTCGCCCAGGAACCGCAGCGTGGTCTCGATGAAGGCGAAGGGCAGGCACACATGGCGGGCGATGTCGCCGCCCAGCATGCTGCCGTTGAAGTACAGGACCTTGAGGACGAGGTCGCAGATGAAGGTGAAGGGAAGCCCCGTCTCCTCGATGGTGCGCGGCACCGGCGGCAACGCAATGGGCGTGCTCGCGGGCGCAGGCGGAGCGCTCACTGCCATCAGCGGGCGATTGTCACCTGCTGTCCCGACGCCGAACCCGCGAGTGGCCGGTTTGTCATAAGCCCGTTCCAGCCACTGTCGTCGAGCGGGCACGCCCGCGAGGGGCGTTAGCAGCCGCGCCTGAAGCCCGGCACGCCAGAGGCCGGGAGGGCGTCAACGGAGCGGGACCGTGTCGGAGCCGCGGTGGTCCCCGCGGCGAGACACGAGGGGCGCAGGACGCCAAGGGCGTCCCGACCCCGTGTCCCGCGCAGCTCGCGCCCTCCCGGCCTGAGAACTGACAGGCCATTCACGGACGCGGCTGCTAACGTTCGAGCATGACCGTGCCGCTCGACGAGGGCGAATCTCGGAGGCGGCGCATCGGGCCGTTCTGGATCGAGGAGGGTCTGGGCCTGGTGGCCGTCGGCCTGCTCATCCTGGCGGTCTTCACGGCCGTCTTCATCCTGGCGGTGGCCTTCCGACCGACGTAACCCCGGCCGCGGGTGGCCGTTCCAATCTGGGACGCCCGCCCCCGGCGTCTTCCCATGGTGGACAGAACTCTGTGAGCTCCGGCCCCGACCCCTTCTCCCGGCGCCGCCGCGCGGGCCTGACGGTGAAGCGACCCCGCCAGGGCGCCGATCGCCCGTCCAATGGCGCAACCACGCCGGCGACGAACGGCACGCGCGGCACCACCGGCACGATGCTCGGCCCGCGTCCCGGGTCCAACGGTGGCGGCAACGGCCACCGCCCTGGCCTGCCCCCGCGCAACGGCAGGGGCCCGGGAGGCATCCCACCGCGGCGCCGGCGCGCCGGCCTGTACCGCCACGGGCGGCGCCTGCCCCGTCATCCCAGGGTGCTGCGCGGCGTGATCATCGCGGCGGTGGTCTTCGTGGCCCTGTGCGCCACGGGCGCCGGCATCGTCTTCGCCGGCTACAACATCTACAAGGCGCAGCTGCCGGACGCGGCGACCATCGCCGCCGACGAGCCGGCCCTCGACTCCTACGTCTTCGACAACACCGGCCGCTTCATCTACGTCTTCCACGACTCCGGCATCCGCCACGACCACGTCGCGCTGGCCAACGTCTCGCGGTGGGTGAAGCTGGCGACGATCGACGTCGAGGACCGCCACTTCTACTCCGAGGGCTCGTGGGATCTGCCCCGCCTCGCCAGCGTCGCCATAAACGACTTCACGCACCATGCGCAGCAGGGCGCGTCGACCATCACCGAGCAGCTGGCGAAGATCAGCTTCCTCGGCGCCAGCGCGCCGCGCAGCCTCGACTACAAGATCAAGGAGATCGTGCTCGGCAACGAGATCGGCTCGACGTTCAGCAAGGACCAGGTGCTCGAGATGTACCTGAACCGCATCTTCTACGGGAACCACGCCGAGGGCATCGGGACCGCCGCAGAGCTGTTCTTCCACACCGATGCGAGCAAGCTCGACCTGGCCCAGTCGTCCATGCTCGCGGGACTGCCGCAGTCGCCGACGCAGTACAACCCGCTCGACCACGACGCCAGCACCACTGTCAATCCGGCAGCGAAGGACCGGCAGCACGACGTGCTGCGCGCTATGGTGGCCAACGGCGACATCACCGACGCCCAGGCGCGCGCCGCGTTTGCCGAGCCGCTGACATTCCACACGTGGCAGGAGGCGGAGCCCACCGTGGCGCCGGACTTCCTCGCCTACCTGCAGGACTGGCTCAGCAGCCACTTCGGAGACGCCTACATCAAGCCGGGCGGCTGGCGCATCTACACGACGCTCGACCCTGTCAAGCAGACGCTCGCCGAGCAGACCGTGCAGCACGAGATCGACACCAACGGCGACCGTTTCAACATGTACGGCGCCGCGTTGGTCTCCATCGACCCGCGCACGGGCGAGGTGCTCGACATGGTGGGCTCGGGTGACCCCGCCAACCACCACTTCGGCGACACCAACCTGGCGACGAGCCTCGTGTCACCCGGCTCCACGATCAAGCTGTTCACGTACACAGCGGCGATCGCGTCGGGCAAGTTCACGATGACGACGCCGATCCTCGACGCGCCCACCAAGTTCAAGCAGCCTAACGGTGTCATCTACGCGCCGAACGACTACGACCGGCGCTGGCATGGCACGTGCGCGCTCAAGGCGTGCCTGGGCAACTCGTTCAACGTGCCCGCGGTGAAGGTCGAGGTGGCGACAGGCATTCCGTACATCACGAACCTCGAGATCGCCGCCGGCCTGCACTCGCTGGAGAACCCGGACAACCGCCCCGACGCCTCGCAGTACGCGGCCACACTCGGCGGCCTGCACTACGGCATCTCGGTGCTGGAGCTGGCTGACGGCGCGGCGATGATCGCCAACATGGGCGTGCAGCACGACCCCACGCCGGTGACGAAGATCGTCGACCCGATGTCGGGAACCACGATCTTCAACTACAACCCGCAGAGCGTCGCCAAGCGCGTGGTGCCGGACAACGTCGCCTACATCATGAACCAGATCACGAGCACCGACGCCAACCGTGTCAGCGAATTCGGCGCACACGGTCTGCTCACACTGAGCGGCCGCCGCATCAGCGCCAAGACGGGGACCGGCGAGACGTTCGTCGACAACCTCACCGTCGGATGGAACCCAGAATTTCTGACCGCGGTGTGGGTGGGCAATCCGTACCCGACGTGCGTGGGCCATCAATCCTCCAAGGACTCGCCGTGCGGTCCGCTGCAGGGCGTTGCGTCGGGTATCACGGGTGCCGCGCCCATCTGGCACAACTTCATGAGCCAGGCGCTGAATGGCGCGCCCAATGACTGGTACAAGCAGCCGGCCGACATCGTGGCCCGTGGCACCGGCGACAGCGCGAACTACTTCCTGCCCGGCACCACCGCGCAGGATCAGCCGCAGCCGGGGCAGTGCTACTACTGGGGCCCGGCGCCGGATCCGGCCAACCCCTGTCTCTACACCGGCCTCACGCCGCCGCCCTGGTTGCAGCCGGGCGGCAATGGAAACGGCAACGGGGGCGGCGACGGCAACGGCGGGGGCAACGGCAATGGAAACGGCAACGGGGGTGGCCATGGAGCGCGCCCCACACCTCCCGCGCCCGGGTAGCAGCCTCCCGAACCCTCGGTAGACTGGGCGCGTGACGGAAGCGGCCTCGCCCCCCGGCGCGGCGCCGCCCGGGCCGGCACCCATCGCGCTGGCCATCGCCCAGGACCTGGTGACGCGCTATCGCCTGCGCCTCG
Organism: Candidatus Dormiibacterota bacterium; assembly: GCA_019245575.1. Classification (GTDB taxonomy): domain Bacteria; phylum Chloroflexota; class Dormibacteria; order Aeolococcales; family Aeolococcaceae; genus JAFARE01. Next base: position 65,445 of record JAFARE010000016.1, read on the forward strand.
CTGACCGGCGCGACTCGCGCATGAGCGGCCTCGGCGACTACGAGCTCGCAGCCGCCGCCTGGACCGGGCCGCGCGCCGCGCTCGTCGCGTTCTACGACCCGCCGTCGGGCGCGGCGGAGGCCGGCCAGGACCTGGCAGTGCGCTGCGACGCGGCCCGCCGCTGGGGGCACGAACGGCTGCGGGTGCAGGGGGCCCAGGCCTGCGACATTCTCCTGGTGGCGCTTCGCCCTGTGACGGGGGCAATCAGCGCCGCCACCCAGCCGGACGACCCGGTCCGAGTCGGTGCGGCGTGGGTGGACGTGGACAGCGGCGGCGCCGACGCGCTGCTCCCCATACCGCCGGGGCTGCCCAGCGCGGGCGAGCTGCGGGCCAAAGCGCGTGCGGTGCGCGACGGCGCGCCGGTGCCAACGCTCGCCGCGGTCGACCTCGCCGAGCGGCAGACCGTCGCCGGCGGATACGTGGCGCCGGTGCGACGCGCCATGGTGCGGCAGCCGTACGTGACGTACGGACTCATCGCGACATTCGTGGTCATCTACCTGCTGCAGCGCGCAGATCCCACCGTGACCGTGGTCGGCGTCGGGTACAACGGACCTCCGCTCTCGACCGACTGGTACCGCTACGTCAGCAGCGCGTTTCTGCACGACCCGACGTCGTACCTGCACATCATCTTCAACTGCCTGGCGATGCTGTGGATCGGGCGACTCGTCGAACAGCTCTACGGGCGGCTCGTGCTCGTCGGCGCGTTCGTTCTCACCGCAGTGCTCGGCAGCGTCGTCTGGGTGGTCGCCGGGTCGCTGGGACTTGCCGAGATCACCCCGTCACTCGGCGCGTCCGGAGGGATATCCGGCCTTGTCGGGCTGCTGCTGATGCTCGGCGTGGTCCAGGGCAAGAATGTGCCGGTTGGAATCAGCCGCAGCATCCGCAGCTACGCGCTGATCGTCATCGTCCTCAACCTGATCTTCGGTCTCGGACTCAACGGAGTGGGCGGCGGCACGGTCAACAACTGGGTGCACGGCGGAGGTCTTGCCGCAGGAATCCTGGTGGGGCTCGCTGTCCCGCCGGTTCAGCAGATCGGAGGCCGCGACCTCGCACCGTGGCAGAAGGTGGCCCTGGCTGCGATCATCGCCGCGGCTGCGGTGGCACTTGCGTACTTCGCGTACCAGGCGGTGGTCACACCTCCACCACCGCCGGTGCCGGGATAGACCGCGCCGCTCTCAGCCTGCTGACTCGCGCGCCCTCGCTCCCCAGAGTCCCTCGAGGTCGTAGAAGGTGCGCTCCCCGGGCAGGAACACGTGGACGATGACGGAGTCGAAGTCGATGCACGCCCACGACGCGTCACGCAACCCGGCCACGCTCAGCGGCCGCACTCCCTCCGCGCGGCACGCTTCCTCGATGTTGTCAACTATGGCACGAACCTGGCGGTCGGTGTCGCCTTCGCAGACCACGAAGTAGTCCGCGATGGTCGTCGTGCCTCGGATGTCGAGGGTGACGACGTCACGAGCCTTCTTGTCGGCGGCGGCCGCGGCGATACGGCCGGCGAGCTCCGTGGACGTCATCCGCCAGCATTATGCACAGGGCTGCCCTTGCGATACAGGCCGCGCCGCTGGATCACCTCGAGCACCGCGGCGGGCACCATGCCGCTCACGTCCTCCCCCGCGGCGATGCGGCGGCGGATCTCGCTGCCGCTCACGTCGGGCGACTCGACATCCAGGCGCGTGAGGCGGCGCCGGTCGTAGCCAAGGCTGCGCAGCTCGCCGTCGCCGGGCGCTCCGTGTCCCGCGCGGTTGACGATGATGAACCGCTCGCGCGCCAGGAGCTCCGCGGCGCGGTGCCAGCGCGGCATCGACCGCGCCACATCCGCGCCCAGCAGCAGCGCGAAGTCGGGGGACGGCTCTGCCGTGTGCAGCGCGTCCATGGTGTCCGCCGTGTGCGAGACACCGCCGCGGCGCTGCTCAAGGTCCATGGCGCGAAACGCTTCCTCACCCTCCACTGCGGCGCGCACCATCTCCAACCGCGCCTGCGGCGGCGCATGCGCGGCGTCGCGCAGGGGCGGCACATTGGTGACGACGAACCACACCTCATCGGCCGCGGTCTGCTCCCGAGCCTGCCGCGCGATCGACAGATGGCCGTTGTGCACAGGGTCGAAGGTGCCGCCGAAGACAATGACCTTGCTCATCGCCCGCGCTCGTCGTCGCTGTACGTGAACTCGACGTCACCGATGCGCACGGTGTCACCGGTGCGGCAGCCCGCGGACGCGAGCGCGGCGTCGACTCCGCTGCGGCGCAACCGTGCCTGCAGCACCGCGACGGCCTCGTCGCTGTCCATGTCGGTCCGCTGCACCATGCGCTCCACCGACTCGCCGCTCACCCGGTATGCATCGCCCTCACGCGTCACGAGCGGCGCCGCGCGCCGCGGGGCGTGGCGGTACACGCGATGCTCGCCGCCGTCCGCCGGCGCGGGTTGCGGTGCCATCTCCTCGGGAACGAGGTCGAGAACGGCGCGCAGCAGCTCGTCGAGCCCGGTCGCCGCCGCCGCCGAGATGGCCACCGCCGCCGGCCACTCCCGCTGCAGCTGCGCGGCCGCCGCCGCGCCGCCGGGGATGTCGACCTTGTTGAGCGCGAGCACCTCGGGGCGCTCCGCCAGCGCGGGGCTGAACGCGCGCAGCTCGTTGCGCACCGTCGCCACCGCGTTGCGCGCCGCGTCCACACCCTGGGCGGCATCCACGACGTGCACCGTCACCCGGGTGCGGTCAACGTGGCGAAGGAAGCCGAGCCCGAGGCCGGCGCCGCGATGAGCGCCCTCGATGAGCCCGGGCACGTCGGCCAGGGTCAGCCGGCGCCCGTCGACGTCGGCCACGCCGAGGTTGGGGTGCAGCGTGGTGAACGGGTAGTCGCCGATGCGCGGCCGGGCGCCCGTGAGGGCCGCCAGCAGCGTGGACTTGCCCGCGTTGGGCAGGCCCACGAGGCCGACGTCGGCGATGAGCCGCAGCTCGAGATGAAGCCGGCGCCGCTCGCCGCGCTCGCCGAGCTCCGCTGCGCGAGGCGCCTGGCGCGTCGGCGTGGCGAATCGCGCGTTGCCCCGTCCGCCGCGGCCGCCGCGCGCCACCACGACCTGCGCGCCGCGCCGGTCGAGGTCGGCCACGAGCTCCTCGCCGGAGCGCACCACCGTGCCGGGCGGGACCTGCAGCGACAGAGTGGCGCCGTCGTGGCCCGAACGCCGGCCGCCCTCACCGGGGCGGCCGTTCCCGGCCGCGAAGCGACGCCGGTCGCGAAAGGCGGTGAGCGCCATGTCATCGGAGTCCGCCACCAGCACGACGTCGCCGCCGCGGCCGCCGTCGCCGCCGTCGGGACCGCCCGCGGGCACGTACTTCTCACGCCGGAAGCTCACGGCGCCCCGGCCCCCCGAGCCCGCCACGACGTCGATGTCCACCTCGTCGAGGAACGAGGAGTCGTGCGCTATCCGGCGGCCTCGACTGGTTCCGCCTCGGCGGGCTTGGCCTCGGACACCTCGTGCACCAGCTCGCCCACACGCAGCACGGGCAGCGCCCGCACGTTGGCGCGCGTCCGGTCGCGGCCGGTCTGGTCGAACGCGACCGTGCCCGTGCGCAGCGCGAACAGGGTGTGGTCGCGGCCGACGCCCACGTTCTCCCCGGCCAGGATCCGGGTGCCGCGCTGCCGCACCAGGATGGTGCCGGCGAGCACCACCTCACCGGTGTTGCGCTTGACGCCGAGGCGTTTTGCCTTGCTGTCGCGGCCGTTTCGCGAGCTGCCGCCACCCTTCTTATGCGCCATCGCTCACCTTCTTTCGCGGCGCTGCCGCGCGTCTCGGCCGCGCCGACGCCGGCGCGGGCTCCTCGGCCGTCGCGGCCGGGACATCCGGCGTCGCGCCAGCCGCAGGCTCGGGCGCCGCTTCAGCGCGCTGCCGCGAGCGCGTCGCGCGCGCCGGCGCGGCCTTGTGCGCGATCACCTCCTCCACAACCAGCTCCGTGAGCTGGCTGCGGTATCCCAGGGTGCGGCGGCGCCGCTTCTTGGGCTTGTACGTGAACACGCGCAGCTTCCGGCCCCGGCGGTGCGCCACCACGGTGGCCGTGACGCGCGCGTCGCCCAGGGACTGCTCGCCGGCGTCGACGGATGCACCGTCGGCGACGAGCAGCACCGGTTCCAGCGTGATCGTCGAACCGACGTCTGCGGGGATCCTGTCCACCAGCAGCCGGTCTCCGGCGCTCACGCGGTACTGATGACCGCCGTGCTTGAGGATTGCGTACATCGTTGTGTGCCGCCGGCCGGCTCTCCGCGGGGAAAGCCCTGCTCACTGCTGGCGCCGGCCGAGAATATCACGCGTCAGTCGGAGGAGGTCGGCGACGGCGTCGCGCCCGTGCCGTCGCCCCCGCTGACGGTGGGCGTGGGGCTGGGCGCGCCCTGCACGGTTATGGGAGCGACGTTGGTGAGTGACACGACGTCGCCCAGGCTGTCGGTCACCTGCACGCTGATGGGGTAGGAGCCGTTGACCGGCCGGGGCACGACCTGAGCGGTGAACGCCACCGTCACGTATCCCGGCCCCGCGGTGCTGGCGGCGGGCAGCACGAAGCCGCCGTAGAAGACCTCCACCGTGCCCTTGATCGGGTCGACCGGGTTGTTGCGCGAGGCGTTCCCGGAGAAGGGCGCGCTGGCCTGGAAGACAAGCACCGGCGGAAGCGTCACGAGCAGGCCCACGTCGGACGCGGTGTCACTGCCGGTGTTGGTGATGGTGACCCGGTAGGTCGTCGTCGCGGAGGGGTTCAGCATCGTGGTGTCGACGCGCGCCGAGGCGCCGAGGTGCGGCGATGGCTTCACCGCCAGAGAAAGTGACTTGCCCAGGACCGCGCCCGACGTGTTGTCACCCTGGGCTCGCGCAACCAAGTTGTATGTGTCAGGGTTGGCCTCAACATCGACGGTGAAGGTGATGTCGACCTCGTACTTGCCTGACGATCCGGCCTGCACGGATGGGCCCGCGATGTCCCAGAAGCCCCACTGCGGCTCCGACGTGCCCACGCGCGCGTCCAGCGGCTGCGTGCGCGCGCTGCCGTCATCGCTGATCTGCGACGTCGACTTGTAGTGCAGGCCGTTCGGCATCGCCACCACGACGTTGACCCCGGGCGCGTCGCCGGGTCCGTTGTTGACCACCGCGGCGACGAACGTGACGGTGTCACCCGCCTTGGCCGTCGACGGCCCGGTGAGCGAGACGGAGATCTGGCCGCTGCCGCCGCACGAGCTGAGCACGGGCAGCGCCGCGGCGCACGAGAGGAGCGCAACGCACCAACCGGCGAGCCGGCGCGCCCGCGGACGCGCGTTCTGAGCGGTCAGACGCGGGAAGCGGACCGCATCGGCGTCAGCGGCCGCCGCGGCCGGGGCGGCGTGAGCGAGACGTCGGGCGCGCGCGGCAGCGGCTCCGGGTAGCCGGCCTGGGCGAGCAGCCGCAGCGCCAACGGCACGTCCAGCCCGATCACCGTGTCCACGCGGCCGGCCACCGCCTCCACCAGGTCTCCCCCGCCGCCCTGGATGGCGTAGGCCCCGGCGCGGTCGAGGGGCTCGCCGGAGGCGACGTAGGTGTCCATGTCGTTTTCGGAGAAGGGGTGCATCTTCACCGCTGAGCGGCTCACGCCGAGCGCCTCCTTGCGCTCCGGCGCCTGCATGGCGCAAACGCCCGTGAGCACGGTGTGCCGGCGGCCTCGGAGCTCGGTGAGCATCTCTCGCGCCCGCTGCGGCGTCTGGGGCTTGCCCAGCGGGCCGCTGGGGCCCACAACGATCGTGTCCGCGGCCAGCACGAACGTCCCGGGTGGCAGGGTCGCGGCCACGGCGACGGCCTTCTGCCTCGCCAGCAGCTGGACCGCGAGGTCGGCGCACACGCCGGGCGGCACGCCACCGTCCTCCGGCGGCTCGACGACGGTGAAGCGGATGCCGGCGCGGGTCAGCAGCTCGCGGCGGCGCGGCGACGATGACGCAAGGACGATTCGCATCATCGGCACGGCAGAGCTTCGTTCATCCAGTGTTCGCTGTCCAAGGCTGGCGCGGACTGCAGTTGACGAGCCGCCCCGGGGTTTCCCGCGCCGCCCCGACCAATCCATCGTAGCACTCGCATTGGATCGCCCCGAGGATCACGCCGCTTGCACGGCACGCGTCATCAGCGCGCGGCGACCGCGATCGCGGCCACGGAGGCGGCCCCGGCGGCCGTCCCCAGCGTCAGCAGCAGGCGGTGGCGGAACGTGGCCGCGCGCGAGATGACCCGCAGAATCAGGCCGTACGCGGCCGCGGCCACCAGCACGCCGGCGGCAGCGCCGGCGGCGGCCCAGCCGGTCAGCTGCGGCGGGACCACCAGCGACAGGGCGAGCACGGCGGCGGCGGCGACCAGGACCGAGTGCACCGCCGCCTGGCCCGGGCCGTAGGTTCGGCAGATCAGCGGCGCGGTGGCCAGCACGGCGGCGGCGGCGCCGCTGCGCGCGGCGATGAACGCCACCCCTGGCTGCGTGATCACCGCGGGCAGCGCGAGGGTCGCCGACCCCGCGGCCAGAGCCGCCACCGGCACGAGCGCGACCGCTGCCGCCACCGTGCGGCGGCGGTCCCACGGCCCCCGTGCGCCCACCCCGATCGCGCCACCGAGCAGCAGCGCCGCGACCGCGAGATTGGGCGCCGCTCCGCCCTGGGGCGGCAGGATCGCCGCCGGCGAGGCGGGCAGCGGCGCCAGGGCTGCTGCCAGGCATGCGGCCGCCGCGGCCGCGACGCCCGCCGCGTTCATCGGTTCGACTCCGCGGGCGCCGCTGGTGCGGCGGAAGGCCCACGCCGCCAGCCCCAGGAACGCCCCACCGGGGTACACCGCCACCGCCACCACTGCCTGCAGGAGGCCGAGCGCGTCCATCAGGTGGGCCCGAAGATGAACGCCGCCGCGGTCGTCGAGAAGAGGCCCATCGCAACAGCACCGGCCACGGCTGCCCACGCTGCCGCGAGGCGCGCCGGCCGCGCCGGCGGCGCGTCCGAGGCCTGAACGCGACCGGCTGCGGCGCCGCGGGCGCCCAGGACCGAGGCGACGAAGAGCAGCCCCATCGGCACGAGCGTGAAGGTGAGCACCGTCGCGGACACCTGGCTCAACCCCTCGAGGAGCAGGAACCTGCCCCAGAACGAGGGCGCGGGCGGCACGCCGGAGAGCAGCAGCCACGCCAGCCGCCGGGGGCGTTGATCGGGCTGGCCCGGAGGCTGGAGGAGCACCGGCGCCATGAGCAGGTGGCACGTGATCAGGAACAGGCCACCGGCCTGGGCGAGCCCGGTGTGCCCGCTGCCGATCGCTGCGGCCGCCAGGCCGAGGTCCGCGACCAGCACCCGGGCGTAGCGCCCGCCGGGAGCGGCGCGGGTCGCCTGGAACCCGTGCCACACGGCGGTCAGCAGGCCCATCGTCAGGATCACGTGGCCGAAGGTCGCCACGCCCAGGGGCGGCAGGATGAGCTGGATGCGCTGCGCCACCAGCAGGGCGGCGGGCGCGACGACCAGCGGCCACACCGCCGCCTCGACGCCGCGCAGGCGCAGCATCCCGCCCAGCGCCCAGCCGCCGACCGGCAGCAGGCCCAGCAGCGTGGCGAGCCCCCCCGCGAGGAGGGCCGACGCCACCACCGGCCGCGGTCCCGCGAGCACGTCGGCCACCGGGAGGAACGCGGTGGCCGCGACGAGGATGGCCCCGCCGGCGATCGCCACCCGTCCGGCGGCCAGGGTGGTGTGGCCCGGCGCTCGCGCGATCCAGCGCAGAGCCACGGCCGCGGCGGCGGTGAGCAGCGCCAGTGTCATGACGACCGGGTGGGCGGACGTCAGCGCCACCACGGCGGCGGCCCCCGCGATGCCCAGGGTGCGGACCTCGGCCCCGGCGGCCGGCGGCGACAGGATGAGCATGAGCACGACGGAGACCGCCGAGGCCATCAGCAGGCCCTGCGTGGTGCGGTCCATGTGGAAGGCGCCCGGAGACGTGTCGGTGGGCAGCGTCACGCCGGGCAGAACCGAGACCAGCAGCACCGCGACAAACGCGAGCAGCGGCACCAGTGCGGCGAGACGGCGCAGACGCAGCGCGGGCAGGAACACGGCGCCGGCGATGCCCGCGCCTGCCCAGACCGCGGCCGCGCCCAGCGGGCTCACTGCGGCTCCGGTGCGGGGCGGCGTCCGTGCCGGCCCCACAGCCAGCCGGCGGTGAGCGCAGCGGCCGGAGCCAGAACCGCCACCACTGCTGCGCCCGAGTACACGTCGGGCCCGCCGCGCGCGATCCACGCCGCGGCCGCGCCCATGCCGGTCATCGCCACTCCCACGGCGATGTCCTCCACGGTGCGGGCCACCACCAGGCGCACGGCGCCGCAGGCCCAGACGTACGCCACGGGGAAGAGCACGCCCTTGACCGTCGTGACGGCGCCGATGGGAACGTTGAAGCTCACCCAGGAGGCGGCCGGGACGGACAGGGCCGCGCCCCACGCGCGGACGCTGCGCGGCCCGAAGAGCCGGCGTGACGCCGAGAACGCGGGAATGAGCGGATCGAGCCCGGCGACCCACGGCAAGCGCCGCGCCAGCGCCCGGCCGGAGTGCCCGGCGACCACCCCCGCCAGCGCGGCCCCGGCCAGCACCAGGGCGGCGGGCGCGCCGGCGACGACGGCGACGGTGGGCGCCAGCCCCGCGGCCACCGCCAGCACGGCGATGGTCACAGCATTGCGGCCGTCCACCAGGACCGCGATGACGGCGGCCAGCACGCCGGCGGTGGACGTCAGCGGCTCTGCGATGCCCATCAGTGCACCAGCAGCAGCGCGAGCACCGCTCCACCGACGACGAGGGGCAGCTGCGGCTGCACCTGGAGCCACGCGTCGACGGCGCCGGCCGCGGCCAGGACCAATCCCACCGGCCCGTGCAGCGAGCGCCACGAGCGCAGCGGAAGTGGACCCGCGGGCGACGGCGCGGGCGGACCCGTGGGCAGAACCCGTTCTGCCGGCGGCCGGATGAGCACGCGCGCCGCCCAGGCGCCGATGGCCAGCACCGCCAGCGCCACCAGGAGGTAACCGCCGGCCCAGCCTCCGCCCGGGCCCAGCACGGCCGCGGCGCTGGCCGGCCTGGACACGCCGCCGCCGGCGAGGACGCTCACCACCGTCGACGCCGCCCCGCCGGGCAGGATCGCGGCCACCGCGCTCAGGAGCACCGCCACGATGCCCAGCGCCGGCCGGGGCGCACCCGGCCGCGCCGCCCGAAACACGGACCAGGCCATCGCGGCCGCCGAGGCGGCGGCCACCACCATGGCCAGGAGCAGCGCGGTGAGGAGCGCCATCCCGACGCGCCCCAGGGTGGCGACGGTGCCGAGCTCGAGCGCGACGGCGGTCGCGCCGAAACCGGTGGGCAGCCCGCCGGCGGCGAGCAGGGCGGCCGGCGCCAGCCACCGGCTCCAGCCCGCGGAGCCGCGCTCCCACGCCGCGCTGCACGCGACCGCCAGCTCCAGGGCGCACACTCCGGCGGCCACCGCCGTGGCGGCGGCCGAGCCCCCCACGCCGGTGAGCGCGAGGACCGGTGCCGCGGCCACGATGCAGAGGCCGCGGCCCGCCACGGTCGGCGAGCGCCAGTTGCGAACCGCCACCGCCGCCCCGGCCACCGCGGCGAGTGCGCCCACCACCTCCAGCAGCACCAGCACCGACGTCGGGAAGGCGGCGTCGCCGACCGCCGCCCGCAGCCGGAGCACGAGCGCGGCGCCGCAGGGGATGGTGGCAACGGCGGCCCACGCGGCCGAGCCGGCGCGGGCGCCGCGGATGGGCACCACCACCGGACTGAGCAGGCGGGCGACCGCCGCCGCCGCCCACGGCCAGGCGACCGCGGCGGTCACGGCGCCGGTGGGGAGCAGGGCGAATGCGGAGGTGCCCTGCTCGGTCTGCAGCTGCACCGCGGCTGACAGCAGCCCCAGGGCACCGAGGTGCTCCACGGCGGCGGCGGCGATGACGCCCCGGCCCGCGCGGCCGCGGGGCGGAGCGAGCAGCAGCAGCCCCCCGAGGTTGGCCCCCTCGAGGCCGGCGAAGAGCGTGACCGCGTCCGCCGCAAATGCTGCCGTGACGCTGCCGGCGAGGCACATCAGGAGCGCGGTGGCCTCCCGGCGGCGCCGGCTGCGGTCGAGCAGCATCAGCACCGTCGCGGTCGCCGCGGCAAGCGCGATGACGACCGCGGTTGGATCGCCGCGCAGCGCCAGGCCGGTGCCGCCCAGCTGACCCAGGGTCACCTGCACGCGGCCGCCGCCGGCGACGACGGCGGCGTCGATGATCAGCAGCGCGTAGGCGACGCCGGCGCCGGCCAGGGCCACCGGCCGGGCCAGGCGGCCCCAGCGCTCCGGCATCGCGTAGAGGACGAATGCCGCGGCGATGAGCGGGATCGGCGTCAGCGCCAGCCCGAGGCCGCTGGACACCATGGGCTCAGTGCCCGGCGCGGCTCAGCGAGTGCGCTCCAACCTCGGCGGCGCAGTACGGGCAGACGGACCAGCCCAGGCGGAGGCTGCGGTCGCAGCCGGCGCAGCGACGGGCGAACTGCGTCCGGCAGTACGGGCACACGATGAACTCCTGCTCGATCTCGCGCCCGCACGACGGGCAGGGGCGCACCAGCTGGCCGTCGAGTGACGGCTCCATCAGCGCCTGCTCCTCGAGGGCCTGGGCCCGCTGCTCCTCGAGTGTCCGCGGCGGCCGGAGCACCAGGTAGACGAGCGGGCCGAGGAAGGGGAACAGTCCGAGCAGGGTGGCGAGGGCCACGAAGATCTGCGAGGCGCTGCGCCGCCTCGCGTCGCGCCACACGTAGTACGCCAGCGCGGCCCAGAGCACGATCAGATAGATGACGACGGCGACGATGCCCGCCAGTAGGATGGATGCCGTGTCGGCGATCATCGGTCAGCCGCGCGCAGCAGCTCGCGAAGGGTGCGCGACTGCCGGGTCACCTCGTCGAGTTTGCGCCGTGCACCGTCGACGACGTCGGGTCGCGCCCGCTCCACGAACTGCGGGTTGTCGAGTTGCGCCTGCAAGCGTGCCATTGTCGCCTCCAGGTCGCGCAGCTGGCGCTCCGTGTGGCCTCCGTCCTGGGCCGCAACGTCCAGCTGCACCTCGGCGTGGTACGGACCCGCGACGAAGGAGACCGAGCGTCCGCTGACGGCCTCGCCGCCCGTGGCCGGCACCAGCCCGGCCAGGAGCTCAGCGGCGGCGGCGCCGGGGACCGCGGCGCCGCCGCCCCGGACGGAGACGCGGACCCGGTCGCGTGCCGCCGCGGGCAGCCCCGCCTCCTGGCGCAGCGCCCGGATGCGCCGCACGAGGTCGAGGATGTGCTGCACGTCGGCGTGCGCCGCGCGGGTCTCTGGCGCGTCCCACAGAGGATCGGCCACCGGCCATGCACGCTGCTGCAAGGTGGGCATGGCATCGGGCAGCAGCGCGGCGCACTCCTCGGTGACGAACGGCATGAACGGGTGCAGCAGACGCAGGACCGTGTCCATGACGGTGAGCGCTGTCCACGCGGCCGCATGCCGCGAGGCGGACGGCGCGTCCTCGCGCAGCCGCGCCTTCACCATCTCGACGTACCAGTCGCAGTAGGAGTGCCACGTGGTGTCGTAGAGGCGCTCCATCGCGTCGTGGAACCGGAAGTTGGCGAATCCCGCGTCGCACTCGCGCAGCACGGCGGCGAGCTCGGCGAGCATCCAGCGGTCCTCCGGCTGCAGGTCGTCGGGATCCGGCGCCTCCAGCGCAGGTATCGACCCGTCGCGTCCCAGCCGTGAGAGCAGCACTCCGCTGGTCACGTTCCACAGCTTGTTCGCGAACTTCTGGTACGACGCGATGCGGTCCTCGTCGAAGCGCACGTCCTGGCCGCCGGTGCCGACCGCCGCCGCCCACGCGCGCACCGCGTCGGCGCCGTACCGCTCGATCATGTCGAGCGGGTCGACGGACGTGCCGCGGCTCTTGCTCATCCGCGAGCCGTCGGCGGCCTGGATGGTGCTGGTGATCAGCACGTCGCGGAAGGGCGCGCG
>JAFARE010000001.1 GCA_019245575.1 Candidatus Dormiibacterota bacterium
GGCAACGGCCACGTGTACAAGTCGACCGACGGTGGCGCGACCTTCACCGACATCACCGGCAACCTGCCGGACAACCCGGCCAACTGGGCGGTGGTCGCCAACAGCCATCTGTTCGTTGCCACGGACATCGGCGTGTATGTCGCGCCGACGACGAGTGGCGGCAGCTGGAGCCTGGCCGGCACCGGGCTGCCGAACACACCTGTGTTCACGCTGCGCGTGGCGCCGGGCAATCCCAACCTTCTGCTCGCCGGCACGTACGGTCGTGGCGCGTGGACGCTCGACATCACCAATCTCGTGGTGGTGGCGCCCGAGGCGCCGCTGGCCGCGATCCTGCCGCTGTCGTCGATCGCGATCGTGGGCGGTGCCGTCGCATGGCGCCGCCGTTCGCGAGCGCCACGCCAAACCTGAGTGGGCGGGCCAGGATTCGAACCTGGGACCGTGGGGTTATGAGCCCCCTGCTCTAACCGGCTGAGCTACCCGCCCGCGCCCACAGTATGGGCAACGAGTCAGCGCCGAGCCGCCGCCCGGATCGAGGACGATAGGCCTGTGGCCGAGATCGCTCGCCCAGACAAGAACCTGTACTTCCTGCTCATCGCACTGGCCGCGCGAACCCGCGCCGACTGCCTGGGGCGCCGCGTGGGCGCGGTGATCACGCGCGAGGGACGCGTGCTCAGCACCGGGTACAACGGCACGCCGTTCGGCACGCCCAACTGCTCCGAGGGTGGCTGCCTGCGTTGCTCGCGTCGCGACGACGAGCGCCTGCGCGGCGGCGCCTACGACGTCTGCATCTGCGTGCACGCCGAGCAGAACGCATTGCTCACCGCCGCGCGCTTCGGCCAGCAGACGCTGGGCGCGTCATTGACCAGCACCACGCAGCCCTGCTTCGGCTGCCTCAAGGAGATGATGCAGGCGGGCATCAGCGAGGTCCATTACCTGCATGCATGGGATCCGGCGGAGGCATATGGCGATCCCGCCCTCGTATCGCAGTACGCGTCGCTGCGCGCGCGATTCGCCACCTTCGCGCAGACGGGCGACCCGGCGATGGACACGCCGGACCTGTTCGGCTCCTTCCTCAAACGGCGCTGACGGTCACACCGCGGTGTCCTGGTCCACGCGCTGCTCCTTCTCCATGCTGCGCACCGCGGCGAGCGCGCGCACCCGGCTGAGGGTGTCGATGTCTCCGACGGACTTGTCATGCCGCCAGCGAGCGATGCGGGGAAAGCGCAGCGCATAGCCAGAGCGGTGCCGGTTTGACGCCCGCACCGCATCGAACGCGACCTCGAGCACGATCTGCGGCTGCACGCTGCGGTAGTGGCCGCGGTCGGCGGTGGTGATGTCCAGCAGCAGCTGCGTCATCTCCGCGATCTCGGCGTCGGTGAGCCCGCTGTACGCCTTGCCGATGGGCACCAGCTCGTCGGTCTCGTCCACGCGCACGGCGAACGTGACGTCGCTGAGCACACCGCGGCGCTTGCCGTGGCCCCACTCCGCGCCGATGACGACGACATCAAGCGTGTCCAGGGGGCGCTTCAGCTTGAGCCAGCTGAGCCCGCGCCGGCCGGGTGTGTACGGTGAGTCCGGGCGCTTCAGCATCAGCCCCTCGTTCAGCCGGGCGCGCGCGTCGTCGAAGCGCCGGTCCACCTCGGCCGCGCCGTGGACAGATTCGAGGTGGGCGAGCACGATGCGCTCGTGTGCGCCCATCGCCTCGAGGCGCGCCCGCCGCTCTCGCAGCGGCGCGTCCAGGAGCACGTCCGCGCCGTCCACCAGCACGTCCCAAGCCACGTAGACCACCGGCACCTGCGCCATCAGCGCGGCATCCGGCGACACGCGCCCCAGGCGCGTCTGCAGCGCCTGGAACGGCATCACACGGCCGTCGTGAAACGCCAGCACCTCGCCGTCCAGGATGACGTCGCGCTGCAGCTCCGCTGCGGCAGCAGCAACCTCAGGGAACTGGCGCGTCACGTTCTTCAGGTCGCGGCTGTACAGCTCCACGCGGCCGGCGCTCCGGTGCAGCTGGCACCGGATACCGTCATATTTGTCTTCAACCCACACATCCTCACCCATGCGCGCAACCGCCTCCTGCGCATCCATCACCGGGGTGGCGAGCATGAAGCGCAGCGGCACGAACCATCGCGGCTCCGCACTGTCCAACCGCCCCGCTGCGGCCAGCGCTGCCACCTCGGCGAGGTCGCCCACCAGCATCACCGCCCGGCTCACCGCAGCGGCGGGCGCGTCGAACGCGACGCCGATCGCCTCCTCCACCAGGCCCTCGCGCAAGCCGATGCGCATCTCGCCGCTGATCAGCTTGGCCACATAGCGGCCGGCGTCCGGGGTTGTGCTGGACAGGAGCTCGCGCAGCGCTGCGGTCTTGGCACGCGCGCCGGACGCGGCGGCCATCGCCGCGAATGCGGCGTCGAGCGCCTGCAGCGTGAGCGGCTCGGCGCTGCGAGCCGACATCCGCAGCACGTCGCCCGTCACCCTGCCGATGTCTGCGTGACGGCGCCAGATGCCGGCGAGCTCGGCGGGGCCGACACCGCCCACCTCCTGCAGCACGTTCTGAAACGCGGCGCCACCCACCTGCAGCGTGCGCGGATCTCCCACCGCGAAGACGGTGCCCGTGGCATAGCGCGTGCCGAGGACGAGGTCCGCGCCGGCGAGATCGCGCAGGAAGCCGGACAGCAGGCGGACCTTCTCGCGCTTCGACGTGGTCGCCGCGACCTGGTCCGCCATGCGCGCGAAGTCGTCGAGCGTGGCCACCGCGGCCATCATGCGCACCGTTCCACCTCGGCGACAACCCGCCGTTCACCGGAGTTGGCGTATAAAGGCGGCACCGCCGGCCACCGGTGGCGAGCATGCGACTGCACGGAGGAGGCCACATGACAGACCTTCGCGGTTGGAAGCCCGTTGCCCAGGACGACGACGACGAGGGCGAGGAAGAGGACGGCGAAGAGGACGGCGAAGAGGACGAATAGCGCAGCCTCGCGCTTCAGCGAGGTCAACCTCATCGCCGACCCGCTCTACGGCTACATCGAGGTAACCAAGGGGCGGGCCGATCACGGCGGCGAGACCGAGCTGCTCGACTCGCCCTGGCTGCAGCGGCTCCGCCGCGTGCACCAGCTGCAGTCCGCCTGGTGGGTCTTTCCGAGCGCGGAGCACTCGCGCTTCGTGCACCTGCTGGGAGCGATGCACCTCGCCAGCCTCTTCGCGCGCCGGCTCGACGAGTCGCTGCGCGACGCGTTCGCCGACGCGCCCTCGCCGCCGCTGGTCGAGGAGACGCTGCGCCTCGCCGGCCTGCTGCACGACGTCGGCCACGGACCGTTCGGCCACTTCTTCGACCACGAGGTGCTGCAGCAGTGGCATCTCGACCACGAGGTGATCGGCCGCCACCTTGTGATGCATCAACTCGCCGAGCACATCGAGTCGCTGCGGGCGAGTCCCTCAGGTCCGTTCGACAGCGGCGAGCGCGTCGATCCCATGTGGGTGGCTTGGGTGATGGCCGATCCCGACATCGAGGGCTACACACCGCCGGCGTGGCTGCGCGCGCTGAAGCCCGTGCTGTGCGGCCCCGCGACGGTAGACAACCTCGACTACGTGCCGCGCGACGCATACATGTGCGGCATCAGCCTCGGCCCGGTTGAGGTGCAGCGGCTGATCCACTACACGTTCGTCAGCGGCGACACCATCGTGCTGCACGGTCACGCGGTCGCGGCGCTGGAGATGTTCCTCGCCTCGCGGCTCTACATGTACCTCAACGTGTACCACCACCGCACCGGGCGCCGGTTCGACCTGGCGATGCGCGAGGTGTTCGCCGAGACAGTCGACGAGCTGTTCCCCGGCAACCCGCTGCAGCATGTCGGCGACTACCTCGAGCTCACCGACTGGTCGGTGCTCGACGCGGTGCAGCGCTGGCAGCACGAGCCGGAGGGGACGCGGCGGCGACGCCTCGCAGACGCATGGGCGCGCATCACCACGCGCGACCTGCGCTGGCAGCTCGCGTACGAGACGATCGCCCACCGCGGCATCGACGCGGCCGCTCTGCAGGAGCGTGTGCTCGCGGCGATGCCGGCCGGCATTGACACCACGCACATCGAGGTGGACGTCGCGACCGCGCGGATCGCGCCGCAGAACCCGATGACCGAGCACGGCTTCGTGCACATCTACGACCCGTTGCGCGACGCCGTCGAGCAGGCACGCATCGAGGAGCTGGTGGCGCGCCTGCCCCAGTACAACCAGGTGGTGCGCGTCTTCAGCGACGGCACCGCATCATTGGACGCGGTGCGCGACGCGGCTGAGCGCGCGCTCTCCAGCTAGCGCTGCGCGGCGATCTGTCCCAGCAGCCAGCCAACGGCGTCCTCGGCCGAGCTCCCTACGTGCAGCCGGTCGCCGGGGATGTCCTCACCGCTCGGAGGATGCAGCGACCACGTGTGCAGCGCCGCAACAGGGCGGCCCAGGCGCAATGCGAAGCCGATCTCACTGAGCGTGCCGTAGCCACCGCCGATGGCGATGACGCCCGCGGCGCAGCGCACCAGCAGCGCGTTGCGCATCTCGCCCATGCCGGTCGGCAGCGCCACCGTGACCCCGGGCGCGGCCGCGTCCGGGTCGTCACCGGGCAAGAGGCCGACGCAGGTGCCACCCGCGGCCTGCACCGCCGTCGCGACCGAGTCCATGACACCGCCATGACCGCCGCAGAGCACCACGCATCCGCGCTCGACGAGCGCACGCCCCACCTCCGCGGCGTCGCGCAGCTGCAGGTCCGTCGCCACCGACGCGCCGCACACGGCCACGAGCGGCGGTCGCGAGGCCATCGCCGTCCCGGCGAGCGTCAGCGGTTGACGGGCACGCGTGGCCCGGGCATCACCGGTCCCGCGGTGGCCGCGAAGTTCTCCTTGCTCACCTCGGCGGCGATGTGCGACGCCACCTCGCGGAAGACGGACGCCACAGGCCCGTCGGGCGCGGCCACCATCAGCGGCCGGCCGTCACCGTCGCCGGTGCGGATGCGCGGGTCGAGCGGAATCGCGCCGAGGAACGGCAGCTCGTAGCGCTCGGAGAGCGTGCGCCCGCCGCCGCTGCCGAAGATGTCGGTGCGCTCGTTGCAGTGCGGGCAGATGAAGCCGCTCATGTTCTCCACCACGCCGAGCACGGGCACATTGAGCTTGCGGAACATCTCGATGCCGCGGCTCACGTCGGCGATCGAAACATCCTGCGGCGTGGTGCAGATGACTGCCCCGGTCATGGGCATGCTCTGCGCCAGGCTCAGCTGAACGTCGCCGGTCCCCGGGGGCAGGTCGATCACCAGGTAATCGAGCTCGCCCCATGCGACCTCGTACAGGAATTCGCGCAGCGCTTTGGCCAGCATCGGTCCGCGCCAGATAACCGGCTGCCCGGGTTGCAGGATCGTGCCGAACGACACGACCTTCAGCCCATGTGCCGCCATCGGTTGCATGCGGCCGTCGGCGCCCTGGCGCGGCTGCTCGCGCAGCCCGAGCATGATCGGCACGTTCGGGCCATACACGTCAGCATCCAGCAGCCCGACGCGCGCACCCGCCTGCAGCAGCGCGAGCGCGACGTTGATCGCGACCGTCGACTTGCCCACGCCGCCCTTGCCCGCGCTGACCGCCACCGCGTTGCGCACGCCGGGGATCTCCTGCCGTCCCGGCAGCCCGCGCGTGGAGCTCACGTCGGAGTCCCATGTGAGCAGCACCCGATTGATGCCGGGCACGACACCGACCACGGCGGCCGCCACGTCCGACTGGATGCGATCCTTCAGTGGGCACGCCGGCGTCGTCAGCACCACGCGCACGCTCGCGACGTCGCCGTCGACGGCGAGGTCGCGCAGCATGCCCAGCTGCAGCATCGGGCGGTGCAGCTCCGGATCGATGACACGCGAGAGGGCGCGTTCGAGTTCGGCAATCGACGCGGAATCAGCCATCCGCATCGAGTATACCGGCGGGTGTTCCGGCCCAATCCCCGGCCCCCGGGCCGTTCGCGAGAACTAGAATGCGGCCGCATGCTCGACCGCCGCGTGATCCGTGACCTCGAGCGGCAGGTGGACTCGCCCCACGTGTACACGCGCCCCGCGGACCTCGCGGCGTACGCGTACGACGCGTGGGGCGCCTCCGGCGAGCGCCATGTGCCCGACGCCGTCGTCTTCCCGGGCACCACGGCGGAGGTCGCCGGCGCGGTCGAGGTCTGCGCGTACCACGGCGTCCCGGTGATCCCGCGCGGCGCCGGTACCGGGTACGCGGCAGGCGCGGCGCCCATGCACGGTGGCGTGGTGCTGAGCCTGGTGCGCATGCACCGCGTCCTCGGCGTCGAGCCCGAGGCGATGCGCCTGCACGCCGAAGCGGGCGCCCTCACGCGGTCGGTGCACCAGGCCGCCTCGGCGCAGGGGATGTACTACCCGCCCGACCCCGGCTCGTCGACGACCTGCACCATCGGCGGCAACGTCGCCTGCAACGCGGCGGGGCCGCACACCCTCCGGTACGGCGTCACCTCCGACTTTGTCGTAGGCGCCACGGCCGTCACCCCGGCCGGCGAGGTGGTACGCCTCGGCGAGGGCGGCGACCGCACCCTCGACGCGCTCTTCGCGCTGCTCTGTGGCTCCGAGGGGACGCTGGCCGTGGTCACCGAGGTCCTGCTGCGCCTGCTGCCGGCACCCGCGTCGCGGTCGACGCTGGCTGCCACGTTCTCCACGATGGAGCGCGCCGCCGGCGCCGTGGCCGGGATCGCCGCAGCCGGCATCGTCCCGGCGGCGCTGGAGTTCCTCGACGCCGGCGCGGTCCAGGCGGTGCGCCGAGCCGGCGGTGGCGAGATCGGCGGCGATGCCGGCGCGCTCCTCCTCATCGAGATCGAGGGCGACGAGAGCGCCGTCGCCGCTGAGGTCGATGCCGCGCGTGGCGCGGCGACCAAAGCAGGGGCGGCCGATGTCGAGGTGGCCGCCGACGCAGCGCAGGCGGCACGCCTCTGGGCGGCACGCAAGGCGGTCAGCGCGGCGGTGGCCAAGGTGATGATCGGCAAGGTCAACGAGGATGTGGTGGTGCCTCGCGACCGCATCGCCGAGCTGGTGGCGAAGACGCGCGACCTCGGCACACAGCATCAGCTGCCGGTCGTCAACTTCGGCCACCTGGGCGACGGCAACCTGCACGCGACATTCCTCATGGACCCGCGCCTCGCGGGCGAGCGTGAGCGCGCCGAGGCGGCCGCCGGCGACCTCTTCGAAACGGTGCTGGCCATGGGCGGCTCGCTCAGCGGCGAGCACGGAGTCGGCCAGGCGAAGCTCCCCTACGTCGAGCGCCAGCTCGGCGCGGGCGGCGTGGAACTGATGCGCCGGCTGAAGACAACGCTCGATCCGCGCGACACGCTGAACCCGGGCAAGAAGATCCCAGCTGCCACGCTGCTCGCCGCGGTGCATTGACGCGCGGGAGGGCGGGCACTCCCTCCGCGACACGCCGTCGGGACGCCTTCGGCGTCCTGCGCGGCTCGACCCTCGGCCGGGGGACCACCCGGCCTGCGAGACGGTCGCTGCGGGAGTGCCCCGCCCACCCGCTCAGTCGTGCAGCGCTTCGAGAAGCGAGCCGGGAAAGTCCGTCCCGTCGATCATCGTGGCGAGGTCTCGCCCGGGCTCATTGGGCAGCTCCATCGCGAGGTCGTACACGAAGCCGTACACGTTCTTCAGCGTCCAGTCGCCGAAGCCGAGCTGCTCGAGCGCGTCCCGCAACCTCGCGTCCGTGCGTCCCGCGTCGAGGGTTTCCAGCGCGGCGCGGTACAGCGCGGTGAGGTTGCGCAGCTCAGCGTCGTACTCGTCGATGAGGACCGGGTCGCCGTCCGTCTCCTGCAGGTGCGCCAGCTGGCGCTGAAGGCCGCGGATCTCGAGGCGGTACTCGTCCGCCGCGTCAGCGGCCGGCTGACCCTCCTGCGCTGCGCTCACAGCGCATGGACGCCGACCAGGGTGCCGATGCCGTAGGTCACCCCGGCGGCGACAGTTGCGATCAGCAGCTGGCGCAGCGCCGAGCGCAGACGGGAGCGGTCGGTGAAGACGGCGACTCCCCAGCCGATGCCCAATGCGCTCAGCGCCCCGAGCACGATGGATGCGATGACGGCGCTCACCCCGGTGGCGAAGAACCACGGAATGAGCGGGATGATCGCGCCCACCGCGAACGACACGAACGACGACACGGCCGCCTGCAGCGGCGACCCCGTCTGCCCGGGGCTCACCCCCAGCTCCTCGCGCGCGTGCACGTCGAGCGCGACCTCGGGGTCGCGCATGACCGCCTGCGCCAGGCGATACGCATCTTCCTGTTCCAGGCCTCGGCGCGCGAAGGTCGCGGCCAGCTCGCGCGTCTCGGCCTCGGGGTGGCGCTCCAGCTCGCGGCGTTCCACGGCGAGCTCACGCTCCAGCAGCTCCTTCTGCGCCGACATCGAGACGTACTCGCCGGCGGCCATCGAGAACGCGCCCGCCACGAGCCCCGCGAGCCCGGCCAGGCGGACGATGGACGGCGGCGGGTTCGCACCCGCCACGCCGAGGATCAACGAGACGTTGGTGAGCAGACCGTCGCTGATGCCGAAGACGGCAGCGCGCGCGCCGCCGCCCTGAACGTCGCGATGGTGCTGCCGTGGACCCGATGACGCATGGTGCTGCTTCTCCGGGGCGCGCTGCCGCAGCTTCATGGGCTCACGGTGCCACAGATGGCGCGCGCCGCGTCAGAAGAACAGGTGGTGCGCTGCGACGGCGGGCGCGGCCAGGATGGCGATGATGTTCATCACCTTGATCATCGGGTTGATCGCGGGACCGGCCGTGTCCTTCTCGGGGTCGCCGACGGTGTCACCGGTGACCGCGGCGGCGTGCGCGTCCGAGCCCTTGCCGCCGTAGTTGCCCTCTTCGATGTACTTCTTCGCGTTGTCCCACGCGCCGCCGCCCGTCGTCATCTGCAGCGCGACGAAGAGTCCCACGACGATCGTGCCCAGCAGCATCGCGCCCAGCGCTTGCGGCCCGAGGATGAACCCGACGGCAAGCGGCGCGGCCACCGGCAGCAGCCCGGGAATGATCATCTCGCGCTGCGCCGCAGCGGTCACCAGCGCGACCGCGCGCCCGTACTCGGGGCGCACCGTGCCCTCCATGATCCCCTTGATCTCGCGGAACTGGCGCCGCACCTCGGTCACCACGCCGCCGGCGGCGCGGCCCACCGCGAGCATCGCGAGCGAACCGAAGAGGAACGGCATGATGCCGCCGAGCAGCAGCCCGACGATGACGGGCGGCTGCGTCAGGTCGAAGAACCCGCGACCGCCTGTCCCGTGCTTGATCAGGATGTCCGTGTAGCTCGCGAAGAGGACGAGCGCGGCGAGCCCGGCGGAGCCGATCGCGTATCCCTTGGTGACCGCCTTCGTGGTGTTGCCCACGGCGTCCAGCGGGTCGGTGATGTTGCGCACCGACTCGGGCAGGTCGGCCATCTCTGCGATGCCGCCGGCGTTGTCGGTGATCGGCCCGTACGAGTCGATGGCGACGATGATGCCGGTCATGCTCAGCATCGCCATCGCGGCGATGCCGATGCCGTAGAGGCCGCCAAGTGCCGCCGACGCCAGGATGCCGATGCCGATGATAAGCACCGGGATCGCCGTGCCCTCCATGCCGATCGCGACGCCCGCGATGATGTTGGTCGCGTGGCCCGTGAGCGAGGAGCGCGCGATGGTGCGCACCGGCCAGAACTGCGCGCCGGTGAAGAACTCTGTCACCGCGACGATGAGCACGGTGATCGCGACGCCGATCACTGCGCACCAGAACAGGTTGAACACCGGATGGTTGAAGCCGGAGAAGTAGCCGCCGTTGTTCAACCCCAGCGTCAGCGCCACGAAACCGGCGAGCGCGATCACCACCGCCACGAGGAGCCCGCGGTACAGCGCGCCCATGATCCAGCCGCCACGGCCGATGCGCACAAAGCCTGAGCCGACGATCGAGGCGATGATGCTGATGCCGCCGAGCATCAGCGGGTACAGGATGAAGATCAGGTTGCCCGGGTAGAGCAGGTAGCCGAGCAGCATCGTGGCCACCGCCGTGACCGCGTACGTCTCGAACAGGTCGGCCGCCATGCCGGCGCAGTCACCCACGTTGTCACCGACGTTGTCGGCGATGACCGCGGGGTTCCGCGGGTCGTCCTCCGGGATGCCGGCCTCGACCTTGCCGACGAGGTCGGCGCCGACGTCGGCCGCCTTGGTGTAGATGCCGCCGCCGAGGCGCGCGAAGACGGAGATGAGCGACGCCCCGAACGCGAACCCGACCAGCGCGTTGAAGTCCTGGAAGATGCCGTACGCGATGCTCACGCCGAGCAGGCCGAACCCCACGACGAAGAGGCCGGTGACGGCGCCGCCGCGGAACGCCAGGCGCAGCGCGGGGTTGAGCCCGGCTCGCGCTGCCTCGGCGGTGCGCAGGTTGGCGCGGACCGAGATGTTCATCCCCACGTAGCCGGCCGCGCCACTCAGCACCGATCCGATCAGGAAGAGCACGCCGGTCTTCCATCCCAGCGTGAGCGTCAGGAACACGAAGATCGCGGCGCCGATCCCGGCGATGATCGTGTACTGCCGGTTCAGGTACGCCTGCGCGCCCTCCTGGATGGCGCGGGCGATCTCGCGCATCCGCTCGTTGCCCTCGGGCTGCCGGAGCACCCAGAAGATGAGATAGACAGCCCACGCAAGGGCGGCGACACCGGCGGCGCCGATTGGGATGAGCACCGCGTTGTTGACTTGAGGCATGCGTTCGCCAAACTCCAGAGTGAAAAAGAACGAGACAGCGCTGCGCGCCGATCTCGGATTGGGCGGCAGGATTGTACCTGCCCGGCCTCGGGACAGGCGCAGTCGCGGCTTATGCTGGGCGGCGAATGGCGCAATCCGGCGACGGTTCCACGGTGCTCATCGCAGTCGGCGACGAGCTCCTCAGCGGCCACACGCAGGACACCAATTCGCACCGTCTCGCCGGGTTGCTGTACGCAGCCGGGTATCCGGTGCGCCGCATCGAGGTGGTCGCGGACCAGCCCGCGGCGATCATCGGAGCGGTGCGGCGCGCCATCGGCGAGGCCGGTGTCAGCCGCGTGGTCGTGAGCGGCGGCATCGGCCCCACTCCCGATGATCGGACCTTCGCCGCCGTGGCCGAGGCTCTGGAACGTCCCCTCGAGGAGAACGAGGTGGCGCTGCAGCACATCACGGCGCTGCTGCGGCGGATGTTCGAGGCCGGCTGGGTGGTCAGCCCCGAGATGAGCGAGGCCAACCGCCGCGCCGCGCTGGTCCCGCAGGGAGCGCTCGCCCTGCCCAATCGGCGGGGCATGTCACCGCCGATCGCGCTCGACCTGGGCGGCGATCAGTGGCTGTTCGTGCTGCCGGGTATCCCGCGGGAGTTCGACGCCATCGTCGAAGAGGAGCTGATTCCGCGCTTCTTCAGTGGGCGCACCGCGCCGTGGGTGCGCGAGATCGCGTACACCTCGGTGCCCGAGGCGGAGATGTACGCGCCCATGCGCACGCTCGAAGCCGAGTTTCCCGACGTGCTCGTGGGCTCGTACCCTCAGACGGAGCGGCGCCGGCTCGTCATCCGCCTGCGTGGCGCCGACGAAGCCCGCGTCGAGGCGGCCGCCGCTCGCCTGCGCGAACTAAAACCCGAGCCCTAAGCGTCAGCCGGCGCTCAGGCCCTCTGAGACAAGGAGGCGCCGAGCAAGGCGAGGGAGCGTACCGCTAGTACGTGACCGAGCCGGCGGAGGAGCCGACGCCGTATCAGAGGGAAATGAGCGTCGGCTAGCCGACCTTCTGCAGATTCCTGGCGCGGGGGCCCTTGGGGGAGTCGACGATGTCGAAGGTGACCGACTCGCCCTCCTGCAGGCTGTCGAAGTCGACCGAGGTCAGCTCCGTGCGATGAAAGAACACTTCGTTTCCGTCGTCTGCGCGAACGAAACCGAAACCACGGTCAGGGATGATTTTCTTGATCCGGCCAGCAGGCACAGCGATCCTCCAGGACACATGCTGGCAACGGTCATGAGTCCCATCCTGGATGCGACCACGTTTGGCGTTCCGTGCCAGCGAGCGGGACGATCGGGGCGCGAATGGGGTTTACAGCGGGCTTCCGTGCAGCCACAGACCCGCGGCTCAATCCAGCATAGCAGGGTTGCCTCCGAGACCGCCCTCCCATGCCGCGTACAGTTCGTCGACACTCTCGGGCAGGTTCGCGTAGTAGTCGGCGATGTTCATGCGCGCCGCGATGGTGGTGCGCGCACGCCGCTCGTGCTCGCGTGACATCTGCTCGCGCCATGCGGTGCCGAACACCGTAGGTTCGCCCGTGACGCTCACCAGGCCGCGGCGTCCCAGCCGCGACTCTCTGTCCAGCGGCGGAATGTCCGCGACGCGCGGTCCGCTGTTCGCCCACGCCGCCGCGTGCACCTCGGCAGCGCCGGACTCGATCAGGCCGGCGGTCGCATTGCGCGCATAGGCGGCGACGGCCACGGCGTCGTCCTCGCCGTCGCCCTCTATCGTTGCGACAACGTGATGCGCGGACTCCATCACGGTATTGGTCAATTGGAGCAGAAACACGGCGGCGTTGGCATCCGTGGCGCTCGCCGAACGCAGCCGGGCCGGCTCGAGCACCATCCCGACCGCGTCAAGCTCCGGCGCGAGCGCGTGTGGCCGCACGCCGCGGGCGACCAGGATGTCGCTCGTCGACAGCGTCAGCGTGCATCGCTCGCCGCGCTCGTGAACGCGCGCGCTCAGCAGCGCCGTCCAGCGTCGCAGGTCGTCGATGCGCCGCGGACGCATCGCCGTGGCCGGGTCGTGCCCCAGGTCCCAGCACGCGACGGCGGGATGGCCGGCGAACGCCGCGAGCATGGCGTCGAGCCACGTGAGCGCGGTGTCGAGCATGAGCGTGTCGGTGTACATGTCGCGCGGCCCGCCGGGCTGCACCACCGCGTCGGTCAGCACACGCACGCCCGGCCGGGGTGCGCGCACGTCAATCGCGTAGGCCGGCAGCATCACGCAGTCACCCAGCGACTGGACAAACAGCACCGGGACAACTGCCAAGCTCTGTTCCGCGGCGATGCGGAGAAACGTCTCGACGTCGCGCAGGCGCGCCGGGGGGACGGCGTGGCGGTCGGGCATGAACACGTCCCAGGGGAGCATGGTGCGCACCACCCGCACACCGAAGTTCGACATGGCGCGCAGCTCCGCCGCAGCGTGCGTCGCGTCGAACTCGTGCCACACGTAGGGTCCTGTTTCCGCCGACCAGTGCGTTGCGCCGGCCTCGGCGCCGGTGCGCGCCGCCTCAGTAAACGAAGAGATCGATGCCTCCGGCCACCTGCAGCACCTGGCCCGTGATGTAGCGGGCCTCCGGCGAGCAGAGGAACACGATCGCGTGCGCGATGTCCTCCGGTTCACCCGGGCTGCGCGCCGCGGTGCGCAGGATCATGCGGTCATTCATCTTCGGGTCGCCCATCTTCCACGCCTCGGTGGCGATGATGCCGGGCGCGATGACGTTGGCGGTGATGCCGTAGCGCGCGCCCTCTAGGGCCATCGACTTGCCCAGTCCGATTAGCGAAGCCTTGGTCGTCGCGTACGAGGCCTGGCCGAAGCCGCCCAGCGTGCCGGCGACCGACGCCATGTAGACGACCCGGCCCCAGCGCTGCTCCTTCATGTAGGGCCAGGCGGCCTTCGTGCAGTTGTACGCGCCGCTGATGTTCACGCGGAGGTCGCGCTCCCAGAGATCGTCGCTCTGATTCTCGATCTGAGCGATGTGGTCGAGTGTTCCCGCGTTGTTGACCAGGATGTCGATGGAGCCGAACTCCTTCTTGATCTCGGCGAACACCTCGCGGATCTGCTCGCGGTCGGTGACGTCCATCTTGAAGGTGGCCGAGCGGCGGCCCATCTGCCGGATCTCCTCGCTCGTCTTCTCGGCGTACACGACGTGCTGCGATGTGAACAGCTGCGCCAGCGCCGACTGCGCGGCTTCGGCGGTGCGTTCGAGGTTGGGATCCGACTCGAGCAGGATGTCGGTGACGACCACGTCGGCGCCCGCCCGCGCCAGCGCGAGGCAGTCGGCCCGGCCCAACCCGCGAGACCCGCCGGTGACGACCGCGACTTTGCCGGTGAGGTCGAACATCGCGGCCGCGGCGCTCAGCTGGCCTTGGCCGCCGGGCGCTCCGCCGGCTCGTCCTTGACCAGCTTGGGCCGCGCCATCGCGCGGCGCTCACCGAGGATGAAGCGGCTGATCACCAGGCGCTGGATCTCTGCGGTGCCTTCCCAGATCTGATAGATCTTCGCGTCGCGCATGAAGCGCTCGACAGGATATTCCTTCACGTACCCGTAGCCGCCGAGCACCTGCACCGCGTCGGTCGTCACGCGCATCGCCATGTCGCCCGCGAAGAGCTTTGCCATCGATCCCTCGCCGCGCGCGTAGGGAATGCCGTTCATCGCCATCCACCCGGCACGCAGCATCAGCAGCCGCGCGGCGTCGATCTCGGTGGCCATGTCGGCCAGCTTGAATGCGATCGCCTCGTGCTTGGCGATGGGCTTGCCGAACGCGTGCCGCTCGAGCGAGTAGTCGCGCGCGAACTCGAAGGCCGCGCGCGCGATGCCGATGGCGCCCGCTGCCACCAGCGGACGCGTCGCCTCGAGCATGAGCATCGCGCCGACCGCACCCGGACCGGTTGCGTTGCCCTCCTTGTCGAAGCCGAGCCGCGCGTCCTCCGGGACGAAGCAGTCCTCCATGATCACCTGCGCCGTGTGCGACGCGCGCACGCCGAGCTTGCGCTCCTTGCGTCCCTGGCGCATGCCGGGGTTGCCCTTCTCGATGACGAACCCGGCGATGCCGGCGGGGCCGAGCGCCTTGTCAGTGGTGGCGAACACCACCTGGATGTCGGCGATGCCACCGTTGGTGCAGAACTGCTTCGTGCCGTTGAGGACGTAGCCCCCGTCGACCTTCTTCGCCGTCGTCTCCAGCGACAGTGAGTCGGACCCCGAGTTGGGCTCGGTCAGGCCCATCGCGGCGATGCGCAGCTCTTTGGGATCGCAGAGCATCCCCACGTACTTCTTCTTCTGCTCCTCGGTGCCCATGGCGATGATGCCCGCGCCGGCGAGCCCGCTTGCGCCGATGGCCACGGCCATGCCCGCATCACCCCAGGCCAATTCCTCCTGCAGGATCAGCGAGGTCACGAGGTCGACGCCGCCGCCGCCGTACTCCTCGGGGAATCCGGACGCGGGGTCGAGTCCCAGGTCGTGCGCCTTGCGCATGACGTCCCAGGGCGTCTCCTCGTGCTCGTCGTAGTGATCCGCCACCGGGCGCATCTCCTTCTCGGCGAACTCGTGCGCCAGGTTGCGGATCTCTTCCTGCTCCGGCGTGAGCGAAAAGTCGAGCGGCATGTCCTCTACCTCAGCGTGAGAGCCGGACGCGCGCCCGGCCATTTGTCAGCACCCGCTCGCCGCGATCCGAGGTCGCTTCCACGTCAAGCGTGGCAACTCCCTCGGCGTCGTCGACGGCGGCAACACGTCCAGTGCAGGTGATGGCGTCGCCCGCTCGCAGCGGCTTGCTGAAGCGGCACTCGAGCGCGAGCAGCGCGTCCGACGTGCCGGCCCAGCGCGCCACCGCTTCGGCGAGGATGCCGAGCTCGAGCAGCCCGTGCGCGATGGTGCCGGGCAGCCCGACCGACCGCGCGAACTCCTCATCGACATGGATGGGGTTGAAGTCGCCCGACGCCTCGGCGTAGGCGTTGATCTGCTCCTGGCTCACCACGCGGGTGAGCGGCTCGAGCTCGTCGCCCACCTTCACGGCGGACCCAGCTGCGGTGCTCATGCGCCTCCCCCTCGCACGATCATCATCGAGCGGCCTTTGCACACGACCGCGCCGTCCGCCGGACGCACCGCCTCCACGGCGAGCGTCACGAAGGTCATTCCCCGCTTGTCCTCAACCGAGATGATCTCGGCGCTGGCGTCGACCGTGTCGCCGGGGCGCACCCGGGCCGGCCACTCGAATGCCTGCTCACCGTGGATGAGCCCCGCCAGATTGATGCCCACCTCCTCGTCGGTGAAGAGCTGGGCGAAGGCGGGCGCCAGGCAGTACACGGCGGCGTAGGTGGGGGGCACCGCCTCCGGCTCGAACGGCGCGTCCGGTCCGGCGATTGCCCGCGCCATGGCTCGAGCCCGCTCCGGATCGACCACCTGGCCGGGCGCCGCGTAGCGGCGGCCGACGTGTCCGGCGTTGGGCACCTCAGGCCCTGAGGGGGCCCGGCCCGCGGAAAATTGACATGAGAATCAACATTTCCCTGGCCGCACTATAGGGGTCAGGACCGGCCGAGTCAAAGCGCCGGCAGCTGGTCGGTCGAGACCCTCGTCCCGCCCACAGCGGCTCCCTCCCAGTTCCGCAGAGGCGGCGAGGCGAAGGCCTCGAGTGCCGACGGAAGCCCCTCCGGGAACGCACCCATGCGCTGCAGCACGGCGAGGGCCACCGGGGGCAGGGCTTCGCCCGCTCCGGCCTCCAGCTTCAGGGCCACAGCGGGTCCGTCCGGCCGGAGGGTGGCGGCCCAGACCGCGGCGCCGCCGATCTTGGCCGTGAGGAGCGCGCCGCTCTCAGCCAGGAGTGCCGTGTCGAACCGCCCGGTCCCGCCGACCAGGTGAGGGTGCGCCGCCATGGCGTCCTGGCAGCGGCGAAATCCCGGGTCCGCCTGGCCCGCCGCGAACGCCCGCGCCAGCGTCGCCAGGGACACGCCATAGGTTGGCAGCCCGCAGCCGTCGATGCCCCAGGGGGCGGACGAGAGGTCGAGGCCCATCAGCGTGCTCATGGCGGCGGTGACGGCCCGCTGGCACGGATGCGCAGGGTCGGTGTAGCCGGCGAGCGGCCATCCCGCCACCGCGCAGGTCGCCAGCATCGCGGCGTGCTTGCCCGAGCAGTTGTTGTGGACGCGCTGCGGCGGCAGGCCGGAGGCGAGCAGCCGCCTCGCGGCGGTCTCGTCGAAGGGCACATGCGCGCCGCAGGCAAGCGCGTCCTCGCTCAGGCCGGCCAGGGCGAGGAGGCTCCGAACCGTGGCCACGTGGTCGTCCTCACCCTGGTGCGAGGCGCAGGCCACCGCGAGGTGGTTGTCGCCGGCCCCGATCCGCTGCGCCGCGCCCCGGACGAAGGGCAGCGCCTGCAGCGGCTTGACGCAGCTGCGCAGCGTGATGGTCGCGTGCGGGTCGCCGGCGGCTGCGAGCACCTCGCCGGCCGCGCTGACGACGGCGACGTGGCCTCGAATCGCTGCCTCAGGAACATCCCCGCGCCAGACGGTCGCGAGCAGCGCGGGAGACGTGGTCACGGCCGGCCAAGTGTGCCAGCCGGCGGGGCGCCTAGAGCAGCTGCACGCTCGCCGTGGGGCGGTGGAAACGAACGCGACAGCGGTCGCAGCGGAAGACGAGGCGCAAGCCCAGCCGCCCTATGACTCCGGGCGTCCGGCTCTCGCAGTTGGGGCACGTGGCGTGCTCCTCCGCGAAGTTGCTGGGCACGTCCTTGAGGGGCAGTTCGACAGGCTTGTACTTTCTCATGGGCGCGATCCTAATGCACACACTATCTGACAGTCAAGCTATAACATAAGCCTCCCCTCCAAGTGGGTGCCGGTCCGGTCGCCGGGCTGCGCCGGGCCGGCACTGCCACTCTTGGCCGGGGCCCCGTCCGGGGTTTGCGGCGAGCGGTGCGCTCGCGCGAATCCTGGAGTGTGGCGCGGCCTTTTCGTGCGATGCGCTTTGACTTCCGCACCTGGACTTTGTTAGCTTGCCCCCCTTGTTGCGGGGCGGATTCCCAATGGGGACGCCGATTTCAGCCTAGTGGGAAGGG
The DNA here is from genome assembly GCA_019245575.1 of Candidatus Dormiibacterota bacterium. GTDB lineage: Bacteria > Chloroflexota > Dormibacteria > Aeolococcales > Aeolococcaceae > JAFARE01. Next base: position 17,816 of record JAFARE010000001.1, read on the forward strand.
CTTGCACTGGAGGGTAGGCTCATCGGGCAGCACGTCCACCGGATCCTCCGGCACGTTTCGGTCCTCGCGACCGCGGCGGTGCTGGGTCTGCTCGTCACGCGCCCTCAGGCGCAGGCGAGTGCGACGCCGACGACCCTGCGCAACGTCGACGCGATCCAGATCGCCGCGGTGATCGAGCGGCCGGCGGTCGCGCCGCTGGTGATCAGCCGCCCCGCGATCACCGTGGTCGTCCGCGCCGGGCAGACCATCGAGTCGCTCGCGTCGGAGTACGGCAGCGACGCCGCCGCCATCCGCTGGGCCAACGGCATCCTGGGCACGGGACAGCCGCAAGCCGGGATGTCGTTGCTCCTGCCGCCGTCGTCCGGCGCCCTGGTGCGCGTTCTCGGCGGTGAGACGCCGACCAGCTTCGCCACGCGGCTCGGCCTGGATCCCAGCACGCTGCTCGACTTCAACGCGCTCACCACCGACAACCCGCTGCAGGCGGGCACGTACCTCCAGGTGCCGCTCGGCGGTGCGCCGGTCGGAGCGCTGATCGCGAACCGCTTCACCGCTGCTGAGCGGGGCGTGCCGACCGTGCCCACGAACCATGGAGCGGACGGCTTCCCATACGGCCAGTGCACGTGGTACGTGGCGTCGCGTCGCGACGTGACGTGGGGCGGCAACGCGTGGGTGTGGTGGTTCGCCGCCGCCGGCATCCGGCCGGAAGGTCACGTGCCCGTGCAGGGCTCGATCGTGGTGTTCCGCTCAGGCTGGGCCGGTCACGTCGCGTACGTCGAGCACGTGAATCCGGACGGCAGCTTCCTCATCTCCGAGATGAACTTCTACGGCAACGGCGGAGGATGGGGGCGCATCGACCGCCGCACCATCCCCGGCAACGACGCGTCGATCATGGGGTTCATCTACTAACTCCTTCGCGCGTTTGTGTCTTGGCGGTGGATGCAATCGGCTGCCTTGGAACGCGCGGCAACGCCTTCGGCGTTGCAAGCGCGCTCAGCTACTCGCCGGCCGGACCAGGCCGGCTGCGTATGTCCGGGCAGCCGATTGGCATCCCACCGCCGGCACAGTGCGCGAACGGTTCCTCGCTGAACGCTGATCGGCGGTCGCGCCACGTGGTGCGGCGGTCGCAGGTGCGCAGGCGGCTGTTGGCTTTGGCCGCTTGCGTGCATCCACTCCGTGAGGCGTGCATCGGAAACGTTGGTGGCCTGTGAGCGTGTGTGTGCTTGTCGGCGGGGGGTGCACCGGGCGGAGGGCGTTAGGAGGCCGCGCCGGTCCGCGCGGCCGACGGTAGCGGCATTGGACGCCGCCAGGCGTTCAAGCAGCGACAACCGGAGCGCGGTGCATCCGCCGCCGACACAGGCACAACGCTGCGGCTAGCCGCTGAAGCGGTATCCGATTCCTGGAACGGAGTGGATGTACGTCGGCTTCTCTGCGTCCGGCTCGATCTTTCTGCGCAGCCGGTACACGTGCGCGTCGACGGTGCGAGTTTCGATCTCCACCTCGTAACCCCAGACACGGCGCAGCAGCTCGCCGCGGCTCATCACCTGGCCGGGCCGTGATGCGAGCAGCGCGAGCAGGTTGAACTCCGTCAGCGTGAGGAGGACCTCTTCGCCGTCGCGGAACACCTGTCTGCGTCCGAGGTCGATGGTGAGTCCGGGGAACTCGAAGCGGTCACGCGGCTGCTCCTGCGCGGAGATCTCGCTGCGGCGCAGGTGCGCACCCACGCGCGCCATCAGCTCACGCACCTCGAAGGGCTTGGTCACGTAGTCGTCGGCGCCGAGCTCGAGGCCGACCACCACGTCGATGGTGTCGGCCTTCGCGGTCAGCATGATGATGGGCACCCGCGAGCCCTCCGCGCGCAACCGGCGGCACACGTCGAGGCCGCTCATACCAGGAAGGTTGACGTCGAGGATGATCAGGTCGGGGCTCTGCTCGCGCGCCATCGTCAGCCCGTCAACGCCGGTGGCGGCTTCGAGCAGCGTGTGGTTCTGCGCGCCCGTTGCGAGACGCACGACCTCGCGGCTCGGTGCGTCGTCCTCCACGATCAGGATGGTCTTGCCCGCGCCACTCATTGCTCGTCGTTGTCCAGGTATGTGGAGATGCGTTGCACGAAGTTCGCTACCTCGATTGGCTTGCTGATGTACCCGGTGCAGCCGGCGGCGAGCGCCTCCTGCTCGTTTCCTTTCATTGCGTTGGCGGTGAGCGCGACGATGGGCACCGACGCCGTCTTCGGGTCGGACCGCAGCATGCGCGTGACCGTCAGCCCGTCCTTCCCCGGAAGCTCGATGTCCATGAGCACGAGATCGTAGACCTGGGATCGCGCCTTGTGGAGGCCCTCGTCGCCGTCGGTGGCGATGTCGACGTGGAAGCCCTTGCCCACCAGCACCATCTTGGCCAGCTCGCGGTTGCTCGCGTTGTCCTCGACGAGGAGGATGCGATTGTGCCGGTCACCGTTCGTGGCCTCGAGGCCGGCGAGCGGCAGGTTGAACGTGAACTCCGAGCCCTTGCCCGGCTCACTCTTCAGGCCGATGCCGCCGCCGTGCAGCTCCACGAGCCGGCGCGTGAGTGAGAGCCCAAGTCCGGTGCCCTCGACCTGCCGCGTGGTGGCGGTGTCGAGCTGATAGAACTCGTCGAAGATGCGCGCGTGATGCTCCGCGGGAATGCCCACGCCGGTGTCGCCCACCGTCACGACGAGATCGTCGCGCTCGGCGTGCCCTGACACCCACACCTTCCCGCCCTGCGCGGTGAACTTGATCGCGTTGCTCAGCAGGTTGTACAGCACCTGCTTGAACTTGCTCTTGTCGGCGCGCACGGAGAGGTCTTCGGGAACCACCTTGATGCTGAGGTCGATGTCGCGCCGCTCGCTCAGCGAGCGGATGACGTTGTGCACCTCCTTGACGGCGGAGAGCACCCCGAAGCGGTCGTAGGACAGCTCCATGCGGCCCGCCTCGATCTTGCTCAGGTCGAGCACGTCGTTGACCAGCTCCAGCAGGTGCTTGCCGGAGGTGTGAATGTTCTCCAGGCACTCCTGCCGTTGCTCGGCGGTGAGGTCGACGAGGTTGTCCTTCAGGATCTCGCTGAAACCGAGAATCGCGTTGAGCGGCGTGCGCAGCTCATGGCTCATGTTGGCCAGGAATTCGCTCTTCAGCCGCGATATCTCCGCGATCTGCGCGTTGGCGATCTCCACCTCTCGCTTCTGCGACGCGATCTCGGCCAGCTGACGCTGCTGTGCCGCATACAGACGGGCGTTGTCGATGCTGATGGCGGCCTGGCTGGCGATGATCTGCATCAGCGCCTGCTCGATGGTTGTGAACGGCTGCACCTCGCGGCGCGTGAGCATCATCGCCCCGACGAGTCGCTGCGGCGACTCGAGCGGCATCACCAGGCAGGAGCGCGGTGCGTATGCGAGGTCGAGTGACTTGAAGCGGCGGTCCTTGGTGGCGTCCGCCACGGAGACGACCTTGCGCCGCTGCGCGGCCCAGCCGACGATGCCCTCACCGAGCTCGAATCGCGCGACCTGACCGAGACTCTCCGTGAATGGAAACGTCGCGATTGCGGACAGCGCCGTGCCGTCCTCCTCGAGGAGGAACACGGTGGCCGCATCGCACTCAACCAGGTCGGACGCCGCCTTGAGCATGAAATCGATCGTCTCTTTCAGCTCGAGACTGGACGTGAACAGATTACCGACCTGTCCCAGAAGGTCGACGATGACCTTGTCGTCCATCGCCAGGCGAGTATAGCCGCGAATTGGCGAATCAGACTGTCTTAAGACTGCGAAATTCGCAGTCCGGTCTGCAGTCAGCCCTTGCGGGCCTTCACCTCTTCCACCAGTTGCGGCACGATCTTGAGCACATCGCCCACCACGCCGAGGTCCGCGAGCTTGAAGATGGGGGCGTTCTCGTCCTTGTTGATGGCGACGATGGCCTTGGCCCCTTTCATGCCCACCGTGTGCTGCATCGCGCCGCTGATGCCGCACGCGATGTACACGGACGGCTTCACCGTCTTTCCCGTCTGCCCAACCTGCATCGAGTACGGCACCCAGCCGGCGTCGACCACCGCGCGACTGGCGCCGACCGCGGCATTGCCGATGGCCTGCGCGAGCTGTTCGAGCAATTCGAAGTTCTTGGGATCGCCGAGCCCGCGGCCGCCGCTGATGACCACCGGCGCCTCCTCCAGCTTGGGACCGGACGCGACGTCCGCAACCCGGTCCACCACGCGCGCGCTGCGGTGCTTCTCCGCCACCGCCGTTGTGATTGGGACAACCTTGGCAGATGCCCCACCCGAGGGCTCGGCGGCGAACGACTTGGGACGGAAGATGGCGATCGCGGGCTTGCCGCCGTCGAACTTCGTGGTCACGTTGAGGCTTGCGCCGAATATCGACGTCTCGACGGCCACGTCGCCGTCCGCGCTCACGTCGAGCCCGTTGGCGATCACGGGCACGCCCAGCTTGGCCGCGAGCCTGCCGGCGACGTCGCGTCCGTCCTGCGTCATCCCGAAGAGGATCAGGTCGGGCTGCTGCTCCGCCACCAGCTCGGCGATGGCATCCGCCGCCGGGCCGCCGAGCAGCACCTCGACGTAGGCCTGATCGGTCGCCGCGTACACGGTCTCGGCGCCGTGCGCGCCCAGGTCGGCGGCGGCTGCCTCGGCCTCCGGCGAGAAGACCAGGGCCTCCACCGTGCCGCCCAGCGAGCGGGCCTTGGTGAGCAGCTCCAGCGCCACGGGCACCGGCTTGCCCTGGAGCACCTCCGCGAAGACCCAGATCCTGCCGAGCGCCACCTAGATCACCTTCTTCGAGGCGAGGAAGTCGGCCACGCGCTTGGCGGCGTCCCCCTCGTCCTTGACGATCTCACCGGCCGCCCGCTCGGGGGCGGGCTGCACCGCGGTGATGCTCTGGCCGGCGCTGGCGCCGCCCTGGCCGTCGAGGCCGAGGTCGGAGGGGCTGAGCCGGTCGAGCGGCTTCGACTTGGCGCCCATGATGCCCTTGAGCGACGGGTATCGCGGCTCGTTGACCCCCGCGGTGACGCTGACCACGGCGGGCAGCGACGCCTCGACCACGTCGTGGCCGGCCTCGGTCTGGCGCTGGACCTTGAGGGTGGAGCCGTCACATTCGACGCTCTTGGCAAATGTCACTGCAGGCACGTCCAGCAGCTCGGCGATCGCCTGGGGCACGACGCCCGTGTACCCGTCGGTTGACTCGGTCGCCGTGATGACAAGGTCGAAGCCCTCGCGCTTGATGGCCTCGGCGAGGACGCGCGCCGTCGTCAGAGCGTCCGAGCCGCGCAGCGCGTCGTCGCTGATCAGGATGCCCTTGGCGGCGCCCATGGCCAGCGCCTTGCGGACCGCGTCCAGTCCCCGCTCGGGGCCCATGGACACCACCGTGACCTCGCCGCCCTGCGCCTCCACGAGCTTGAGGCCCGCCTCGACGCCGAACTCGTCTCCGGGGTCCATCACAACCTCGACGCCGTCGCGCTTCAGCAGGTGCGTCTGCGGATCGAGCTGACCGGTCGTGTTGGGGTCAGGGATCTGCTTGACGCAGACCACAACCTTCATCGATTGCTTCCTCGCTGCCCTGTCGAACGGTCGAACACTGTATCAGCGTGGTTCTCAGGGGCCGCTCAGGCAGCGAGCCGGGGGCGCCAGGACAATTGACGCGTGAGATTCCTTCATCCGGGCCGCAGGACCGTGGCCACCGGCCTGGTCGCTCTGGTCGCAAGCGGAGCCGCGGCGGGCGTCATCACGGTCGCCGGCGCATCCTCCAGGCAGGCCGAGGACAGCGCCGCCACCTCGCAGCTGAGCGCCGCGAACGCGTCCGCCGCCGGCGCGTCGCACCGCGGGTCACGCGCCGCGCGGCCGGCCCTGCTGCGGCTCCTGATTCGCGAGACCGCGAAGCAGACCGGCGCCGGCCGGAAGACCGTGATGCAGGACCTGCGCTCGGGCCAGACCCTGGACCAGGTTGCCGGCGGAAAGGCGAGCGCCGTCGCGGCGGCGGCACTCGCCCAGGTGAGGGCACGCCTCGACGGCGCGGTGGCGGCGCACCGCATCACGTCGGCGCAGGAGCAGAAGCGCCTGAGCGCGGCGCAGGCGGCGATCGCCCAGCTGATGGGCGAGAACCTGGCCGCCAGGCTGCCGGGCCGCTCCCACACGGCCTGAGCCGAGGCGTCGCCGCCGCCGGGTCGCGGGCCGGCCGGCCGCTAGACTGCCGGGATGCCCAAGCGCTACTCCAAGGCCGATCAGGTCATCGACGCCTCGCGTCGCTACACCGCAACCATCACGACTGACCGCGGCGACATCGTCATCGCCCTGGATCCGTCGCGCGCGCCGCGCACGGTGAACAACTTCGTGTTCCTCGCCCGCGACGGCTTCTACGACGGCCTCACGTTCCACCGCGTGGTCGACGACTTCGTCATCCAGGGCGGCGACCCCGAGGGCAGCGGCCGCGGCGGCCCCGGCTATCGCTTCGACGACGAGCCCGTGCAGGGCGAGTACATCGCCGGTGCCGTGGCCATGGCCAACTCCGGCCCCAACACCAATGGATCGCAGTTCTTCATCTGCACGGTCGACGACCGGCACAAGCTGGCCAAGTCCTACAACCTGTTCGGCCAGGTGGTGAAGGGCATGGAGGTGGTCACGTCCGTTCGCCAGGGTGACGTCATGCGCACGGTCACGGTCGCGGAGGACGCCGCATGAGCGACCTGCGGCTGATGGCGGTCCACGCGCACGCCGACGACGAAACGATCACGATGGGCGGCCTCCTGGCGCTGTGCGCAGACCGCGGCATCCGCACGTGCAACATCTGCTGCACCGACGGCAAGCTCGCAACCATCGTCGACCCATCGATGCCCGAGGAGACGACGCGGCCGCGCCTCGCCGAGATCCGTCAGGGGGAGCTGCGCGAGGCGTGCCGCATCCTGGGCGTGGACGAGGTGCACTTTCTCGAGTACGGGGACTCGGGCATGGCAGGTGAGCCGACCAACGACCTGCCGGATGCCTTCTGGAAGGCGCAGGTGCACGAGGCCGTGGGCCGCGTGGTGGAGCACATCCGCCGCTTCAAGCCGCATGTTGTGGTCACCTATGACGCCAACGGCGCCTACGGGCATCCCGATCACATCCAGGCGCACCGCGTGACGCTGCTCGCCGTCGAGGCCGCGCACACACCGGTGTATCCCGAGCTGGGCGAGCGGTGGCGCGTGCAGAAGCTCTACTACACGGCGTTTCCGGAGCGTGCCGCTCGCGCCGCCATCGACTTCGCGCGGCAGAACGGACTCGATACTCCATTCGGCGTTGAGGATCCGTCGGAGCTGCCGTTCCTCACGCCCGACGCATGGGTGACGACGACGGTTGACTGCCACACGGTCATCCAGCGCAAGCGCTCGGCGCTGCGCGCCCACCGCAGCCAGATCGGGCCCGACTGGCCCATGCTCGCCATCCCCGACGACGTGGCCGAGCGCTTCGCCGACGAGTACTTCCAGCTGGTGATCAGCCGCACGCCGCCGTCCCTGCCGGAGACGGACGTCTTCGCCGGCATTGCGGTCGAGGAGCCCGCGCTAAGCGCTTGAGCTGATCCTCATGTGGCCGCGGGTGCGCGGGCACCTGTTGTGAGGGCGTAAGGAAGCCGCAGCGGTCCCTGCGGCTGACGGTAGCGGCAGCGAACGCCAGTCAGGGCGTTCGCGCAGCGACAACCGAAACAACAGGTGCCGGCGCACCCGGGTCAGCCGTGAGGTCAGCTTCGCTCCAGCACCATTGCGATGCCCTGTCCCCCGCCGATGCACAGCGCTGCGACACCGAGGTGCGCGTCGCGCTTCTGCATCTCATGCAGCAGCGTGACGAGCACGCGCGTGCCGCTGGCGCCGATCGGATGACCCAGTGCGATGGCACCGCCGTTGACGTTGAGCTTCTCCTCGGGGATCGCGAGCTCGCGTCCCACCGCGACCGACTGAGCGGCGAAGGCCTCGTTCAGCTCGAAGAGGTCGATGTCGCGCAACTCGACGCCGGCCTTCGAGAGCGCGAGCTTCACCGCCGGCACCGGCCCCATGCCCATGATGCGCGGGGCAACGCCGGCGCTGGAGTAGCCGCGGATGCGCGCCAGCGGCGTGCGGCCCTCGGACTTCGCGCGTGAAGCGCTCATCACCACGACCGCCGCGCCACCGTCGTTGATGCCGCTGGCGTTGCCCGCGGTGACGGTGCCCGCCTTGTCGAACGCGGGGCGCAACGCGGCGAGCGACTCGACGGTCGTGCCCTTGCGCGGATGCTCGTCGGTGTCGACCAGCACTTGCTCCTTGCGCCGCGTCACCGGGACGGCGACGATCTCGTCCTTGAAGCGGCCGCCCGCGATGGCCGCCTCGGCCTTCTGCTGCGACGCTGCGGCGAACGCGTCCTGGTCACCGCGGGACACCTCGTACTCGCGCGCGATGTTCTCCGCGGTGTTGCCCATGTGGCAGTCGTCGAATGCGCACCAGAGCCCGTCGCGGATCATCTCGTCGATCAGCTGGCCGTGGCCGAGACGGTATCCGTACCTGCCGTTCTCGACAAGGTACGGCGCGCGCGACATGTTCTCCATGCCTCCGGCAACGATGCACTCCGCGTCACCGGCGCGTATCGCCTGGGCGGCCAGCGCGACTGTCTTCAGGCCGCTGCCGCACACCTTGTTGATGGTGGTCGACGGCACAGTCTCCGCCAGCCCCGCTCCGATGGCGGACTGGCGCGCGCTGTTCTGTCCGAGCCCAGCCTGGAGGACGTTGCCCATCAACACCTCGTCGACGGAGTCGACGCCCGCGCGGCGGATGGCCTCCTCGACCGCGACCGCGCCGAGCCGGGTCGCGGGCACGTCGGCAAATGCACCGCCGAAGGTGCCGACGGGGGTGCGAACAGCGCTGACGATGACGGCTTCTTCCATGCCACTCACTCTACGCCGCGCCTCCGTGGCCGAGGAGCCCGGCCGGAGCTTCGCCGAAGGCCGCTTCGTAGCGCTCCGAAACCCGCGTCGCATCGAACGAGTGCCCCTGCGGGCCTCGCTCTTCGACGACGAACGACGCCACCGTCGCAGCCAGGCGACCGGCCGCCTCGAGTGACGCCTCGCGGCGGAATCCCGCGAGCAGGCCGGCGATGTACGCATCACCGGCGCCGGTCGGATCCACCACGCGCCCAGCCGGCACCGCGGGCACGCTGATCACGCCGTCCTCGGTGTGCAGGTCGCTGCCGGCTGCGCCATGCGTTACCGCGACGGTGGCATGCGCGCTCAGGTCGCTCACCGTCAGTCCCGTGCGCTCCCTGATCATCTCCAGCTCGTAGTCGTTGCCCACGACGAGCCACGCCGCGCGCAGGCCCGCCTGCAGCACGCCGTCGTCCATGGACGGGATCTGCTGGGCGGGCGCGAACGTGAGCCGCGCGCCCAGCGCGGCGCACTCGTCGACGTGACGCGCCATGCCACGCGGATCGTCGGCAGCCACCACCACATCGCTCACGTCCTGCAGATCGCGCAGGTCCAGGTTGCGCGCGTGCGCCATCGCGCCCGAAAAGAACGCCGTGATCTGGTTGTCGTCGAGGTCGGTCGTGATGTAGCACGTGGCGGTGCCGGTCTCGGCGCTGCGCAGCGCATGGCTGGTGTCCACACCGGCGGCCTCGAGCGCGGCGGCGTACTCGTCGAAGTCGGATGCTCCCACCGCGCCGCACAGCAGAGGCCGCTCGCCCAGCAGCGCCAGGGTGTAGCTGATGTTGGCCGCGGTGCCGCCACGGCGCCGCTCCAGCTGCTCGACCTGGAACGACACATTGAGCAGGTGTGTGCGCTCGGGAAGGATGTGGTCGCGAAAGTGACCCGGGAACACCATGATCGTGTCGTACGCCACCGAGCCGGTGACCGCGATTCGTCCCACGGCGGTGAGCATAGCGGTGTGCCCGACAATGGACGCATGGCGCGGTGGACGTGGCTCTGGCCGGCACTCGCCTGCACCGTCCTGGCGGCGTGCGGGTCGAGCAGCCCGGGTCCCGGCGACGACAACATCTCCGTCTCACCGCAGAACACCACGCTCCTCGTGGGCGTGAACCGCGTGAGCATCGCGCTGCTCGACCAGCAGCAGAATCCGGTGCGCGCCGGCGGGGTGCGCATGCAGGTGGTCGATGCCCGCGGTGTGAACGTCGCGACGGTGAGCATGCACAGCATCGGACCCGAGTACGGCGGCATCCCCGTGTACGTCGGCCTCGCCAGGTTTCCCGACGTCGGCGAATACCAGTACCTCGTCACCGCGACGGGCTCGGGCGACCAGCGGCTCAACGGCCATGCCTTCGTGACCGTGGTGCTCAAGGGCTCGAGCGTTCCGGTCGGCGCGGCGGCGCCCGCGCTGCACCAACCTGTGCTCGGTGATGCCGGCGTCACCCTCGCCATGCTGGACAGCGGCATACCGCCCGACGACTGGCACAGCGAGACGATCGCGCAGGGGCTCGCAGCGCACCGGCCGATGGTGCTGTACTTCGGCGACCCGGCCTACTGCCCCAGCAAGACGTGCGGTCCGACGCATCAGATCCTCGAGCAGCTGTGCGCGCAGCTCTGCGGGCAGCTGCTGTTCGAACACATCGAGACGTACTACCCCGCGGGAACCCCCGGACCGCAGGCGCACGTCAATCCCGCCTTCAGCGCGTTCGGGCTGCAGACGGATCCGTGGATCTACTTCGTGAACGCGTCGGGCGTCGTCGCGGACCGCTACGAGGGACCGGTGACGCTCGCCGACCTGGTGCAGTCAGCGCAGGGCACGCTGGCCGGCAAGGTCCCCGCGGCCGGCGTCGGCTAGCGCCGTCCGCCACCACTCCGCGGTGCGAGTGAGTCCCTCACGCAGGCTGACCTTCGGCTCCCAGCCGAGGACCTCACGCGCCACGCTTATGTCGGGACAGCGCCGCTTGGGGTCGTCCTCCGGCAGCGGACCCGTGACCACCGGGCTGGAGCTGTGGCACACGTCGCGCACGCGCTCCGCCAGCTCCAGCATCGACACCTCGTGCTGCGCGCCGATGTTCACCGGCTTGGCGTAGTCCGACATGAGCAACCTAGTCATCGCCTCGATGAGGTCGTCCACGTAGCACAGGCTGCGGGTCTGCGAACCGTCGCCGTGCACGGTGATTGGCTCGCCGCTCAGCGCCTGGGTCATGAACTGCGGGATTGCGCGTCCGTCGTCGAAGCGCATGCGCGGCCCGTAGGTGTTGAAGATGCGCGCGATGCGCACGTCGGTCCCGCGCGCGCGCTGGTACGCGGCCGTGTACGCCTCCGCCGCGCGCTTGCTCTCGTCGTACACGCTCCGCGGCCCCACAGGGTTCACGTTGCCCCAGTACGTCTCGGGCTGGGGGTGCACCAGCGGGTCGCCGTACACCTCACTCGTGGACGCCAGGAGAAACCGCGCGCCCTTCTCCTGCGCGAGGCGAAGAGCATGCGCCGTGCCCACTGTGCCGGCGTCAAGGGTAGCCAGCGGATGCCTGAGGTACTCGACGGGTGACGCCGGTGAGGCCAGGTGGAGAACGGCGTCGAGCGGCCCCTCCACCGCGAGCGGCGCGGTGACGTCGGCGCGGAGCATCGTGAACCCCGCGCCGCCGCCGACATGGGCGACGTTCGCCGCGCGCCCGGTCAGCAGGTTGTCGACACAGATGACCTCAACGTCCATGCCCAGCATGCGGTCGGCGAGGTGGGATCCGATGAAGCCGGCGCCGCCCGTGATCAGCACGCGGCGCGGCGACCAGCTCATGCGATGCGCTGCCGCGGGGCTTGTGCGGTTGCCGCGGGCCGCCGCGTGGGACGCCCCGTGCTCACATACGTGAAGCCGGCGTTCACGACGGCGTCGGCGTCGAGGCAATTGCGTCCGTCGATGACGATGCGGCGTCGCACCAGGCCGGCGACCCGCTGCCAGTCCAGCGCGCGGTACTCGGGCCACTCGGTGACGATGACGACAGCGTCTGCTCCGCGCACGCACTCGTACGCGTCCGCTGCCATGCGCGTCGCGGGAAGCTCCAACGCGGCGGTGCTGCGCGCCACAGGGTCGGTGGCGACCACGTCGGCGCCCAGGTCCTCCAGGTGGCGGATGACGTCGATGGACGCGGCCTGGCGCACGTCGTCCGTGCCCGGCTTGAACGCAAGGCCGAGAACCGCGATGCGCCTCCCGTGGAGGTTCCCGCGCAGCGCCCGCTGCACCTTGGCCACGAAGCGGCTGCGCTGCTGCGCGTTGATCTCCACTGCGGCGCGCAGCAGCTCGAACGTCTGACCGTGGTAGCTGGCGGCCTGGTCGAGCGCGCGCACGTCCTTGGGAAAGCACGACCCGCCGAAGCCCAGCCCCGCGCCGAGGAAGGCCCGGCCGATGCGCGAGTCGGCGCCGAGGCCGTCGGCCACGGTCTCGACGTCGGCGCCCACAAGCTCGCAGAGGTGCGCGATCTCGTTGATGAACGAGATCTTCAGCGCGAGAAATGCGTTGACCCCGTACTTGATCAGCTCCGCGCTCGTGGGGTCGGTGATGAGCACGGGGGCGTTGATGTGCGCGAAGAGCTCGGCGACACGGCGGCACGCCGGCGCGTCGTCGCCACCGATCACCACCTGCGGCGGCTGGCGGAAGTCCTTCACCGCGCTGCCCTCGCTGAGGAACTCCGGGCACACGGCCAGCGGCAGGCTGCGTCCGTCGTGGCGGCAGAGGCGGCGCAGATTGACGGTCGTGCCCGGCGGCACCGTGCTCTTGATCACCATCACGGTGTCGGAGCCGGCGCATGCCACAGCACTCGTCAGCGCGGCCCGCACCTGGCTGAGGTCGGCGCGGCCGTCTGACAGCGGCGGCGTGCCCACGGCGATCATCACGACCGTCGCGCCGCGCACGGCGTCCGCGGTGTCGTCGCACAGGCGGAGCAGCCCGCGCTCGAGGACGGAGGCCAGCAGCTCGTCCAGCATCGGCTCGTGGATCGGCGCTCGCCCGCGCGCCAGCAGCGCGAGGCGGTCGCGGTCGATGTCGAGCAGGCGCACCTCGATGCCGCTGTCCGCGAGGCACACCGCTGTCACCAGACCGACATAGCCGGCGCCGGTCACGCACACCGGCCCAGGCCGTGCATTGCCCACGCAATTGATCTTAGGCGATGCGAAAGCAGCGCTCCGGATCACCCGCGCGGCGCGTGGAGCAGCTGCTGCGGGTGAGTCAGGACGTGAAGGTAGCCGGCCGCGTCGATGCCGTCCTGGGGCAGCGCCCGCTGCCAGTATGCCAGCAGCAGCACGCACGTCACGACTGCGAGCACCCCCCCGGCGGCCACGACTCCGCGGCGGACCACGCGGTTTCCGAGTGATTGCAGCAGCAGCGCCGCGGGGAGAGCGGCGAGCGGCACCACATCGATGTACGCACGGTCACCGAAGCCGTCGGAAAACGACCAGTCCCACCAGGAGCTGGACACGTACCAGAACAGCAGCAGCGTCAGCGTGACCGGCAGCGCCAGGTCGCGCCGCCGCACCCATGCCACGCACAGGCCGGCGATTGCCAGCGCCATGACCGGGTAGTACGGGAGCAGGCCGTGTGGCTGCAGCCAGACGAGCGACTCGAGCAGGCGTGGGTGGGCGAAGTCGAACGACTCGCCGGGGTATGGGCGCGTGATGAGGTGACCGGTGGCGACGTACCACGTGGCCACCTGGGGCAGGAGGCAGAGCAGCGCGCAGGTGACCGCGACGCCTGCCTGCGCCGCATGCCGCGCGATGAGCGCTGCGCGCACGCGCACTGCTGCCGGACCGCCCATCAGGAGGAGCGGCACCGCGGCCAGCAGCACGACGTTCGTCAACCGGATGGCGACGACCGCGCCCATTGCCAGACCGAGCAGCGCCGCGCGCCACCACGACGACGGGCGCTCGTACCAGCGAAGCGCCGTCAGGAGCATCGCCGACACCGCGAAGACGGTGAAGTCATGGCTGAAGGCGGGCGCCCAGGCGAAGTAGTTGACGACGCCCGTGCCCAGCGTGAAGAGCACCAGCACGATCGCCGTGACACCGCTGCTGAACCAGCGCCGCAGCACGGCGCGCAGGCACCAGAGTCCGAGCGCCACGTAGACCACGGCGGCGGCGCCGCTGACGAGCGTTTCGATCCGCGTATAGCCGTCCGCGTGCAGGCCCAGCGCCAGCGCCAGGCCGTGCCCGGCAAGGAAGAACGGAAGCAGCAGCACGGCCACGCCGACGCCGTACTTGTCGAGCCATGCGCCCGTCGGCTGCAGTGAGAAGCCGAACTGCTGCGCAGGAAGGTGCGCCGCTGCGTAGGTGGGCAGGATGTGCTGCCGGATCACGGTGTTGAACGTCAGGTCGTGGTCGACGAGGTAGGCGGGCAGGTACGCGTAGTAACCCTGGCCGTCGGCGTCGATCGGCATGTGGCTCCGCGCGACGATGTAGACCAGCGCGTACAGGCCGAGCCCGCCGAGCAGGATCGCGGCCACCGCGAGAGCCGACCAGTCGGCGCGTGCACCGCGTGCAACACCGGGGCTCCGCATCGGCGGCGCCTAGAATACGGCGTGCCGGTGCCCGCGCACGCCGCCTCTCAGACGCGTGCGCCGCGGCGCTCGCCGTTTCCCGCGTCGCTCGGCGTCGCCGGCGCCACCCTCGCGGTGTCGTTCTCAGCGATCTTCATACGCCTCGCCGGCAGCGACGCCGCGACCATCGTCTGGCTGCGGATGAGCCTCGCGGTGCTGCTCCTCGCCCCCTTCGCGGCGCGCGACGTGCGCCTGCGCCGGGCGCCCCGGGAGCGGCGCGACCTCGGGCTCGTCGCGGCCGGAGCGGTGTTTCTCGCCGGCCACTTCCTGTTCTGGACCGCATCGCTGGCCTACACCTCGGTGGCCGCAAGCGTGCTGCTGGTGTCGCTGCACCCGCTCGTCGTCGCCCCGCTGGGGCGGCGCCTGCTCGGCGAGCGCCCCGGCGCCGCCACCTATGCCGGCATGGGCCTGGCGGTCGCCGGCACGCTCATCACGTGCGCCGGCGACCTCCGGGTGGACGCCCGGGCGCTGACAGGGGACCTCCTCGCCATCGCGGGCGGCCTCTGCCTCGCCGGCTACCTTCTCATCGGCCGCAACCTGCGAAGCTCGCTCGGGGCGGCCGGGTACTCCGCCGCCGTCTATGCCGGGGTCGCGGCCGCCGCCGCCGCGGTGGCGGCAGCCGGAGGAACGGCGCACCTGCCCTCCCTGCGCGTGGCGGCACTCTGCCTGGCGCTCGCCGCCGTGTGCACGGTGGCCGGGCACACCGTCCTCAACTGGGCGCTGCGGCACGTGCGTGCCGTGACCGTGTCGCTGGCGTTCCTGGGCGAACCTCCCCTGGCGGCGCTGCTCGCGCTGGCGATCCTCGGTGCCGTGCCGCCCGTGACGACCGTGGCCGGTGGCGTCCTCATCCTGGCCGGCCTGGCCCTGGCCCTGCGCGACCCGCCTGCCCTTCCGGCGCCCCTGGTTAGCTGACCAACCAAGTAGCGCGTCGTATGAGTCAGCGGCGACTCCTGACGGCGATGCCGCCGCGCGGTGACGACGCGGTGGCGCCCCGATCGGATTCTGCAAGTGCCCGGCATGCTCGCGCCGGTGATGGCAAGCGCACGAGCGTTCCGCGGATGGATCGTGCTCACCGCCGCGGTCTCCGCGCTGGGCACAGCAACGGTCACGCTGCCCTCGGCATTGGGCACGACGGCGGCCGCGGCTGCCACCGGTCCGGCAGCTGCCCCGAGCCCCCCTGCGCGGACGCCGGCTCGCTCGCAGCTGGCCATCGCGGCGTGCGCCTCGGCCTCGTCCTACGTCGACATCGCGGGCCAGGGCCCGGTGTGTCAGAGCAACGGCTCGTGGGTGATGCGCTTCGGGAGGAGCGGCACGCCGCACACGGTCTCGGCGCCCGACCTGGCGTCGGTGCTGACGAGCACGCCTGCGCCGGGCACCCATGCCGCCGTCGCGGCGCTGAGCTCTCAGCAGTGCGTCGACACGTCAACCCACCCGCACATCGAGCTGTACTACGCGCACTTCAGCGACCAGCCGGACAACTACTCGGCGCACGCCGCCGACATCCAACAGATGTTCCGCGACGTCGACGGCAACTACATCAACTACGACTCCACCACGTACTTCGGCGTCGGCGCGCACCTCTTCGTTGAGTGCGACGGCAGCGGCAACCCCGCGGTGCACGACATCGCCCTGAGCACGCCGCTCGGCGCGACCAACTTCTCCGCCATCGCGAACGACATGGTCAATCAGGGGCACAGCAACGCCCTGGCGCACTACTGGATCTGGACGGACGGCAACCCGCTGGCGGCGTATGGCTACGCCGGCCAGAGCACCATCCAGGAGGACGACACGCCGGACGCGAGCAACCTGATCAACAGCAGCTACCAGTTCTCGGTGAACTACGGGTTCACGTCGGCCAGCAACGGCGCCCAGGTGTTCGCCCATGAGAACGGCCACGCGATGGGTGCGGTGCAGCTGAGCGCGCCCGACTCCACAGGCCTCTGGCACTGCACGGACGGGTACGACGTCATGTGCTACAACGACGGCGGTCCGCGCGCCGGCCTGTACCACAACACCGTGTGCGCGCCCGCGCCCAACGGCACCCTCATCTTCGACTGCAACTTCAACGACTACTTCAATCCGGGACCGGCCGCCGGCTCGTACCTGGCGACGCACTGGAATCTGGCCGGCGCCAACGACCACTGGCTCTATCTGGTGCCCACCTCGTCGAGCACCGCGGTGAGCCTTTCGGCCACGTCCACGCTGTACAGCCAGCCGGTGACCATCACCGCGACCGCGTGGACGGGGAACGTGCCCAACCCGGGACTGCCGACCGGGAGCGTCACGTTCTATGACGGCAGCACCGCTCTGGGCACGTCGACCCTCACCAACGCCGTGGCCACGCTGACCACGGCATCGCTGTCGATGGGATCGCACACCATCAGCGCGACATACAGCGGCTCCAGCGCGTACAGCTCCAGCAGCGGCGCGGCGGCGCTCAGCGTGTCGCGCGCGTCGTCGGTCACCGCGGTGACCACGGCCGCCAACCCGGCGCCGGTCAACGCGCCGCTCGACATCACCGCCACCGTCTCGGCGCAGGCGCCCGCAACAGGCACGCCGACCGGATCGGTCACCCTGTACGACGGCTCTACCCAGCTGGGCTCGGGCACGCTGGACGGCAGCGGCCGGCTCACCCTGAGCCAGACCTTGTCGTACGGACCGCATCAGCTCTCCGCCGTCTACAGCGGCGACGCCAACTTCGCCGGATCCGACAACCAGTCGACTCCCGTGGCGGAGACGGTGCTCTTCCCCACCAGCACGTCGGTGAACGGCGGTTCCACCCAGGCGGTCGAGATCGGGACGCAGCTGACGTTCAACGCGTCGGTGAGCGAGGGCAGCGGCGTGCCCAGCGGCCAGGCCGCGCCCAGCGGCTCGATCACCTTCAAGGACGGCTCCGTCGTGCTCGGGACCGTGCCGCTCAGCGGCAACCAGGCGTCCCTCACAACCACAGGCGTGCTCCCCGGGACCACCCAGGTGACCGCCGTGTACTCCGGCGACTCTGCCTTCGTGCCGAGCACCGGATCGGTGAGCCAGACGGTGAACGCGTTCCGTGCGCTGGACGAGCTCGACGGCTATGGCGGCGTGCACCAGCTGGCGCCGGGCCAGACGGCCGGTCAGCCGGCGTGGCCGGATTGGAACATCGCGCGCGGCATCGCGCTGCGCTCAGACGGCACCAGCGGCTACGTGCTCGATGCCTTCGGGGGCCTGCACGGGTTCGGCGGCGCACCCTGGATCCCGCAGGGCTCGCTCTGGCCGGGATGGGGCATCGCCCGGGGGATCGCGCTCCGGCCCGACGGCCAGAGCGGCTACATCCTCGACGGGTGGGGCGGCGTGACGCCGTTCGGCGGAGCGCCGAATGTCGTGGTCAGCGCCTACTGGGCGCACTGGGACATCGCCCGCGGGATCGTGCTGCGCGCAGATGGCCAGAGCGGTTTCGTGCTCGACGGATGGGGCGGCGTCCATCCCTTCGGGGTGTCCGGCGACATCCCGCCGACGCCGGCGATCTCAGGCTACTGGGCGCGCTGGGACATCGCGCGCGCCATCGCGCTGGACCCCGACGGGCTCGGCGGGTATGTGCTCGACGGGTGGGGCGGCCTCCACCAGTTCGGCAATGCGCCGGCAGTGGCCAAGACCGGCTACTGGTACGGCTGGGACATCGCGCGTGCGCTGGTGCTGCTGCCGGGCGGTGGCCACATGGGCTATGTGCAGGACGGCTGGGGCGGGCTGCACGAGTTCGGCGGCGCTCCCGCTCTGACGGTGCCGCCGACCAGCTACTTCGCCGGCAAGGACATCGCCCACGGGGTGGCCTTGGAGTAGGCCCACGTGCCGGCCAGCTCGAAGAGGCCCGCGCGGCCGCGGTCGTCGGTGACGCGAAACTCGAAAGCCTGGTCGAGCCAGTCGTACGTCGTCTCCGAGGTCGACGGGTGCAGCGCGATCGTGAGGCGGAACGTTCCGGTCAGCACCATGAGGTGGGGCATGGAGTACTCAACTCGTATGCGCTCCCCGCTGTGCAGGCTGGGCAGGCGGAGGCGCTCGATGTGCGTGTTGGTGCCGGCCACCACCGCCCCGTCGCCGCGGTGCAGCCCGATGCCCACCACGAGGTCGTTGACGTCGCGCGCCGCCTCGAGCTCGATGCCGATGCGCATCGGCTCGTCCGCGGTGAAGTTGACGTGCGGTGTGCCGTCCTGGTTGAGCAGCTCCACGGCGCGCACGCGCACGTCGCCGTTGCCCCAGCGCTTCGCGCTCGAGGTCATGTCCGCGATGTCGATCAGCGCCCCGCCGCTGGCCATGCGCTCTGCATCCTGCAGCTCGCCGACCATCTTCCGGTAGGTCGCGGTCACGTCCGCAGCGCTGCCGTCGGCGGCGACGCGGCCGTGCTCGAGCAGCATCGCGCGGTCGCAGTACACGTCCACCGCGCCGAGGTCGTGGGTGACCAGCACGATGGTGCGGCCCTCTGACTTGTAGCGGTTGAAGACGTCGAAGCACTTCGCCTGGAAGCGCGCGTCGCCCACGGCGAGCACCTCGTCCATCAGCAGGATCGCCGACTCGCCCTGGATGGCGACGGTGAACGCGAGGCGCACCTGCATACCGGACGAGAAGTTCTTCAGCTTGGCGTCGGCGAACTGGTCGAGCTCCGCGAAATGCATCATCTCGTCCATGCGCGACTCGAGCAGCTTGCGCGGCAGCCCCATCACGGCGCCGTTGAGCATCACGTTCTCGCGCGCCGTCAGCTCCGGGTTGAAGCCCACGCCCAGCTCCAGGAACGGCGAGACGTGCCCGTTGATGGTGAGTGAACCGCCGCTCGGCCGGTAGATGCGCGAGAGCAGCTTGAGCAGCGTGCTCTTGCCCGACCCGTTGCGGCCGATGATGCCCAGGAACTCGCCGTCCTTCACATCGAAGGTCACGCCGTCCACGGCGAGAAGATCGCGGTAGCGCGACGTGCTGCGCCAGTGGCTCAGCCGGTACTTGATCGTGGTGCTGCGATCGAGCGGGATGCGGAAGCGCTTGGTCAGCGACCGCGCTGAGATGGCGACGGTCACAGGGCCTCGGCGAACGACGGTGTGAGCCTGCGAAACACCCACGTGCCCCCGAACAGCACGAGCACGCAGAGCGCCACGGGTGCGAGGAAGCGGATCCCGATGAGGGAGTACGACCACGGAGCGTCAGGGATGACCATCGCGTGGCGCACATCCTCGATGATCTGCGCGAGCGGGTTGAGGAAGACGATGCCCCGCCAACCGACGGGCACGCGCGACGCCGGATAGACCACGGCGGATCCGTAGAACAGCACCTGGGAGAAGATCTCCCAGATGTGCCCGAGGTCGCGGTAGAAGACGAACAGCGCGGAGAGCAACAGCGAGAGACCCAGAGCGACCGCGTACACCTCGGCGATGAGCGGCAGCACCGCGAGCGTGCGCAGTCCCACGTGCAGAAGACCGAGCGGGGTGGCGATGACGATGATCAGCGTCAGATTGATCACGAACGTCATCGCGGCTGTGAGCGATGAGGCGACCACCAGCACCGCGCGGGGGAAGAATGCCTTGCGGATGAGATTGCCGTTGGCGGCGATGGACCCCATGCCCGCGCCCACGCAGTCGGTGAAGAACGTGTACATGACGATGCCCACCAGCAGCTGCATGCCGAAGTCCTGCTGGGTCTGTTTGAACACGCCGACGAAGATGGCGTACATGACGCCGAAGAGCATCATCGGCTTCAGCAGCGACCACAGGTAGCCCAGCACCGAGCCGGTGTACTTGAGCTTGAACTGCGTCCATGCCAGCTCCCGCGTCAGCCCCGCCGTACGCCGGACGGCCTCGCGGCGCCGGCCCACAAGCCCGGCGACGGCGCTCGTCGCAGCCATCAGCCCTTCGCGGCTGAGGACTCGACCGCGGCGGGCTCGGCCGGCGTTGTGACCGGTGACGCCGGCGGCGTCACGGCGACCACCGCGTAGTCCATCGCTTCGGACTTCTCTGCCGAGGGGTTGGCAAAACGGAGCTCGACCCTGTCGAACCCCCGGTTCACGCAGAGATATTCAAGGAACTCAGGATGGATCGGACGCACGTGGCTGGGGTCGATCCAGAACTGCGCGCTGCCCACCAGCACGTTGAGCGGATTTGGTGTCTCCATGATCAGCAGGCCGCCTGGGCGCAGAGCTCGCAGCGCCTGCGCGACGAAATCGAACAATGCGGCCGGTTCCAGATGCTCCATGACCTGGAACGCTGTGACGCCTGCGAGGCTCTGCGGCGGGAGCGAGCGCAGGTGCGTGATGGCATCCTCGTGGCGCACGTCGAGACCGAGCTCCCGGCCCGCCTCCACGAAGCGCGGGTTGACGTCGACGCCGTAGCTGGGCACGCCCTCACGCTGCAACAGCTCGAGCCACTCACAACGCCCCGGTCCGACGTCCAGCAACGGCATGTCGCCGCCGCGCAGGTGGCGCACATCGTCGATGTAGGGCCGCATCTTGTCCTGAACGCTCTCTCTCGTGCCACGGAAGCGCCGCTCGAACCCCTCGTAGAACGCCGCCATGTCGACGTCGTCGATCTCCGCCGCGGCAGCGCCGGCATTGCGCGATGTCTTTGTGGCGCGCGCGCGCCGCAGAACCGCAAGCAGGCTCGTCACCTCAGCGCGATCTTCGGCTCGGAGCCGTTTCACCTCGGCAAGACCGGGTGTGATGGCGAGCAGCTCGTGGTGCACCGCCATCGCCAGTTCCGCCTGCTCCGCTTCCATCTTCGCCACGTGCGAGCGGAGCAGCGCGTGCTCCTCGCGGGCCGCGGCCAGCTGCTGATTGAGGGCCGCGATACGAGCGGCGCCTTCCCGCTGAGCCCCCGGCGACAGCAGGCGCAGCCCGTGCATCGCGCTCTGGACCAGGCGGGAAGCCATGCGGCAAATAGGGTATCAGCCGGAAGTGCGCGCGCCCGCGTTCGGCGCCCCGCGTTTCCCGTACCCTGTCCTCGTGACCACGGCGCGGAGGGGGTCTTCAGCTACGGCCGATCCACCCAGCCCTGAGCCATCTTCCAAACGCTTCGGGAAGATCGGCATCGTCTCGGCGCGCTACGGCGCCTCGGTGGTCGGCGGCGCGGAAACGGTGCTGCGCGAGCTGGCGCTCGGCCTCCGCCGGCGCGGATTCGACATCGAGGTGCTGACGTCGAATGCAACCGATCTCTACACGTACCGCCCGGATCTTGCCGAGGGCGTGAGCGACGAGGACGGCATCCCTGTGCACCGGTTTCGCGCGGTGCCGGCGCAGCGTGGCGCGGACCCCATCGGCCACAACATCCTGTCCGGCAACTACGTGTCGGTGGCCGATCAGCTCGTGTGGATGAACACCGGCCCGCGTTGCCCCGGCGTCTTCCAGCACCTGGTCGATCATGCGGAGGAATACGAGGCGCTGATATGCGCGCCATACCAGGCATGGACCAGCTTCGTGAGCGCCGAGATCGCGCCGCAGCAGACGGTGACGATCCCATGCCTGCACGACGAGCCCTTCGCCCGGCTCGAGATCTTCCGTGGCGAGCTCGAGACGACCAGCGCCGTGTGGTTCCTCTCTGAACCGGAGATGTCGCTGGCACAGCGGCTGTTCGACCTCCCCAACCGTGCGCGCGTCATCGGCTCGGGCATCACGCCGCCGGCCGCGTACGACGCCGACGGCTTTCGCCGGCGCCACGGCATCGAGGAGCCCTTCCTGCTGTACGCGGGACGTCGCGAGGCGATGAAGGGATGGACCGACCTGCTCGATTGTGTGTCCTTCGCCAACGACACGCTGCAGCGCTCGATCCCCCTGGTGACGTGCGGTGTCGGCTCGGTTGGCAGCGTTCCCGCCAACGTCGACGTGCGCGACCTGGGCTTCCTGTCCGACCAGGAGCGCTCCGACGCGTTCGCGGCGGCGGCGGCATACGTGCAGCCGTCGGCGATGGAGAGCTTCTCGCGCACCGTCCTCGAGGCGTGGCTCGCGGGCACGCCGGTCATCGCCAATGCGCACAGCGACGTGGTCTCGTGGCACGCAGAGCGCTCCGGCGCCGGCCTCCTCTACCGCGACCGCTACGAGTTCGCCGAGGCGCTGCGCCTGCTGCACGAGCAGCCGTCGGCGGTCCATGCGATCGCGAGCGCCGGGCGCGAGTACGTGCTGAACGAGTGCAGCTGGGACCGCGTCCTGGACACGGTGACCGCCGCGCTGGCGGAACGCGTATGAGAGTGCTGCTGGTCACGCCGTATCCGCCTGCCCGCGACGGCCTGGCCAGCTACGCGGTGCAGCTCGCGAAGAGCCTGCGCGGGCGGGGGGATACGGTCGAGGTTGTCTCGCCGGCGCCCTCCGGCGCCGAGCACAGCGCGGATTTCAGCACGGTGGCCGGCCTGCTCAGCATCATGCGGCTGTCGCGGCGCGCGGACCGCACGCTGGTGCAGTTCCATCCACTGTTCTTTCTGCCCGGACCTTCGCGCCTCGAACGCCTTCGTCAGGTGCTCACGCTGGGGCTTCTCTTTCGATGGGGCAGGAACCTGGAGGTCTACGTGCACGAGGCCGACTACGGCGCCGCGGCACGCGCTGGTATCCGGCTCGCCGTGCTGCGCTGGATGTGGCAGCAGGCTCGGCGCGTGCTCGTGCACACGAACCGTGAGCGCGGCCAGATCATCGAGGCGTTCCAGCTCGATCCATCGCGTGTCGGCGTCGTGGAGCACGGCGCCGGTTTCATCCCCAAGACGCACGGCGAGAAGATTGAGGCGCGCAGCGCTCTGGGCATCGCGGACCGTGCCTTCGTGTTCCTGTGCATCGGGTTCATCCAGCCCCACAAGGGTTTCGACCGCGCGGCGCGATGCTTCGAGCTTCTCGGGAAGCACCCCGACATCCGGCTCGACATCGTCGGGTCCGTGCGTGTGTCGACCCCGGAGCACGACGCGTATCTGCGCATGCTGCGGCGAATGATCGCGGCAAACCCGGCCGCGCACCTGCACGAGAGCTACGTCAACGACGTCCTCTTCGACCGCTGGATCCTGGCGAGCGATGTGGTGGTGCTGCCGTACCGGCAGATCTGGTCGTCGAGCGTCATGGAGCGTGCCGGCCTGTTCGAGAAGGCGACGATCATCACCCCGGTCGGCGGCCTCCCCGACCAGGCGCGCGGCAACACCGTGGTCGTGCGCAACGAGGCCGAGATGGTCGCGGCGATGGCGCAGCTTGCCGGCGTGACACCACCGGCGGCGGGCCCCTCCGACAGCGCGGACGGAACCACGGGTCGGGAGTGGGCACAGCGGGTCATCACGGAGCGCGCGAGGTCGTTGCGCAGCTGGCACGAGCCGCTCGCCGACGTCCGGGTGCAATCGCGCTTCCCCACCCAGTCGATTCCAGCGCTCAGCCTGCCACTGCCACCGCGCTCGATGGGCCCCAAGGCCGTCGTGCTCCGCGTGGTGCACCGCCTCACGCGGTGGGAGCTGTGGCCCATCGTCGACCACGTCAACCAGTTGCGCTGGGCGCTGGTCGCCGACGGCACCGGCGAGGAGTCCGAGCGCGCGACCTCGTCCGGCGCGGGTGCCGACGTCGAGCCCGACTCGGCCGACGCGCTGAAAGAAGACCGCATCTCCTAGGTGTCCACGCCGTACCTGTCGGTGCTCATCCCGGCGTTCAACGAGGCGCGGACACTGGACACGGTGCTCGATGCGGTGCTCGCGGTGGACCTGCCGCTCGAGGTGGTGCTCGTCGACGACGGGTCAAGCGACACGACGTGGGAGCGCATGCGCGCACGCGCCGACGGGGAACGCGTGCGCGCCTTTCAACACCCCCGCAACATGGGCAAGGGCGCGGCGGTGCGGACAGCCCTGCGGGAGGCTCGTGGCGAGGTCGTGATCATCCAGGACGCCGACCTGGAGTACGACCCGGCGGACTACGCCCGGCTCATCGAGCCCCTGCAGCGAGGCCGCGCCACAGTCGTGTACGGCACGCGCGCATTCGCGAGCCACACTGCCTATTCCTTCTGGTACGTGATGGGCAATCGTGCCGTCACCCTGACGGCGAACCTGCTCTACAACGTGTATCTGTCCGACCTGGAGACGGGATACAAGGTGCTGCCCCGGCGCGTGGCACTCGCCCTCGACCTGGAGGCACGCGGCTTCGAGCTGGAACCCGAGATCACGGCGAAGCTGTTGCGGATGGGCCATCGCATCTACGAGGTGCCCGTTGGGTACACCGCGCGCTCACGCGAAGAGGGCAAGAAGCTCACGGCGATGGATGGCGTGAAAGCGCTGCTCGTGCTTGCGCGCTACCGCGCATGGCGGCCGAGCGCGACGCCGAATCCCGACGGCGCTTGACCAGCAAGCGACTCTGGTCCGCCGTCATCCTGCTGGGGTTCGCGGCCCTCGCGGTCGCCGCCAAGCTCCCCGTCTGGCTCTCCCCCGCCGACCACTTCGGGGGCACGGCGGACGCGGAGCAGACCATGTGGTTCCTCACCTGGATCCCCGCGGCCGTCGCGCAGCATCACAACCCGCTGCTCACGACATTCCTCAACTACCCGGCGGGCATCAACCTGATGTGGAACACGGCGATGCCGGTGCTGGGCGTTCTGCTCTGGCCGCTGACGACGACGCTCGGGGCGGTCGTCAGCTTCAACGTCATCACGACCGCCGCGCTCGCGCTGTCCGCGTTCTTCGCCTTTCTCGCAATCCGCCGGCACATCCCCGGCATCCTCATACCCGCGCTGGGAGGGCTTCTCTACGGCTTCTCCCCGGCGATCATTCCGCAGGACTTCAGTCACGCGAATGTCGCCGCGTCGGCAGCCACCATCCCCCTCGCGCTGATCCTGCTGGACGAGCTGCTGATCCGGCAGCGGTGGCGCTGGTGGCTCACCGGCCTGCTCATCGCCGCACTCGGCGTCTTCCAGTTCTTCCTCTTCGAAGAGGTGTTCGTGACGGAGGTGGGCGCCGCTGTGGTGCTGACGCTGGTGCTCGCGGCCGTGGCACCGGACGAGGTGCCGTCGCGCAGGCCGTATGCGCTGCGCGCGTTCTCCCTCGCAGCGGTGATCACCGTGGCGTGCGTCGCCGCGCCCCTGGCGGTGCAGTTCGCCGGTCCCTCGGTGCCGCAGCACTCGATCAACGATCCCAATGCCTTCTCCATCGACCTGCTCAACCCCGTGGTGCCCACCGCGACGCAGCTGATCACGCCCGCGACCTCGTTGAGCGCCGGCTTCTCCGGCAACGGCAGCGAGGCCGACGGCTACCTCGGCGTGCCGCTGCTGGTACTGCTCGTGATCACCGCGCTGCGGTGCTGGCGCGTGCGGGTCGTGCGTGCTGCCGTCATCACCGGGGTCATCGCACTCGTCTGCTCACTCGGCCCCAATCTGCACGTCGCGGGACGTGCGACGCGGATACCACTTCCCTGGTGGATCCCCGGTCACGTTCCGCTGCTGCGCAGCATCATCCCTGCGCGGATGATGCTCTTCGCGTTTCTCGCGGCCGCGCTGCTGCTCGCATACGCGCTGCACATGCTGTGGTCGGCACGGCGCAATCCGCTGCCGTTGCTCGCCGTCGCCGCCGTCGTGCTCGTGCCACTGGTCCCGCGGCTGCCGCTCCTCACGAACACGCTCCAGGTGCCCGCCTTCTTCTCCAGCGCGCGCGTCGCAGCGATTCCCGCGGGCACTCCGGTGCTCGCGGTGCCGTGGCCGGAGACGGCGGCACCCGATGCGATGCGCTGGCAGATGGCGTCCACGATGCGCTTCCGTCTCCTCGGCGGTCATTTCATCGGGCCCGCAGCCGGAGGACAGGACCTGCTCCGCGGTGTTGCCGGGTCGTTCGACGGCGCACAGGTTCTGCAGATCGGAGCCGATGAGCAGGCCGCCGTGCTGCGCCAGCTGCGTGACAACAACGTCGGCGCTGTCGTCGTCGGACCCTGCCGGCAGCACGCCGCCGCCGTGGCCTTCTTCACCAGCCTGCTCGGCGGCCCGCCGTCACTCAGCGGTGACGGCGCCGACGTGTGGCTGACCGGCAGCGCAGGCGGCTGAGCCGTTTCAGACGGGCGCGCCGGTCACGAAGTAGAGCAGGTGGGCCGGAACCACACCCATCACGACGCTGATGATCAGCGCGTAGAGCATCGCGGTGGCCGGCTGATTGGCGCGGATGCGCGCGAAGTGGCGTGTGAGCAGGAGGATCCCGCCGGTGAACAGCATGCCTGCGCCGACGACGAGCAGCCAGAAGGGCACCGCGTACTGACCCGCCAGCAGCTGCGTGCGCGTCGATGCCGAGCTGATCCCGAGCGCAGCTGCGATCGTCACCGCCTCCACAGCGAGCGCCGCGAAGAGCATGTTGATCACCTGGCGCAGCGGGCGGAACGAGAGGCTCGGTGAGACGAGGTACCAGTGGCCGAGCAGCATGCCGCCAAGCGCGCTGCCCTCCACGAGGGTCGCGGGCACGAAGATCAACGCCGCGATCGCGGCCCCGCCGAGCGCCGGTCCCATCGCGATCGCCGCCTGCGCAATCGTCACCGCCGCGACCACGAGCGTGGCGGCACCGACCACGCGTCGCGCCGCGTCAGTGCCGACGCTGCAGAAGAAGGCGAACACCAGCAGCGCGCCCATCAGTCCCAGGCACCAGTGCACCAGCCCCGAGACCGGCGCGGCAGCGAGCTCGCCCTTGAGCAGCTGCGTCCCGGTGGGCAGGTACGCGCCGAGCGGAACGGCGACGCCGGTCACCGCTGCGCAGATCAGCGACGTGGTGCCCACGAAGCCGCGTCCCACCCGGCCGAGAGCATCGACGATGTATGCCGCGGCCACCGTCCCGGCGGCGAGCTCGAGCAGCACGAGGAACCCGGCGATGGGCGCGAGGACCGCGAGAGGGGTGCTGACAGCGGCCTCTATTCGTCGACCGGCAGCCCGGCCTCGCGCCACGCGTCGATGCCGCCCTGGACGTTGTACGAGCGGGGCCGGCCGTGCGCGCGAAGGAACTCGACGGCCCGGCTGCTCCGCCCGCCGAGCCGGCAGTACACGTACACGTCCTGGCCCTCGGGGATCTCGCCGATCCGTTCCGGGATCTCGCCGAGCGGGATCAGGAGCGCACCCCGGATGCGCATCTGCTCCGACTCCCACGGCTCGCGCACGTCGACGAGCACGGCGCCGTCACGCACCGCGTCGTGGGCGGCCTGGGGGGTTGCTCCGGTCTCCTCCTCCACCGCGCGGAGTATACGTTCCAGTCTCCGCTCGCCCTGATAGGCTCCCAGCCGTGACCACCGCTGCGGCGCAGGCGGCTGTTGCGGAGAATCCCTGGCTCAACGCGCAGCGTCAGTTCGACAACGCGGCGGAGATCCTCAACCTCTCGCCGGGTCTCCGCGCCGTGCTGCGTGAGGTGCGCCGCGAGCTCGTGGTTCGGTTTCCGGTGAAGCTCGACAACGGCGGCCTGCGCGTCTTCGAGGGCTACCGCGTGCAGCACAACCTCACGCGGGGTCCGGCCAAGGGCGGCCTGCGCTTCCACCCCGAGACCAACGTCGACGAGGTGAAGGCGCTGGCGATGTGGATGACGTGGAAGTGCGCGCTCGCAGGCCTGCCGTACGGAGGGGCGAAGGGCGGTGTCGCCGTGGACCCAGCAACGCTCAGCCACCGCGAGCTGGAGCGGCTCACACGCCGTTTCGCCAGCGAGATCAGCGTGCTCGTGGGCCCCGACTCGGACATTCCCGCGCCTGACGTCAACACGTCCGCCGAGATCATGGCCTGGATCATGGACACCATCTCGATGGAGGCCGGGTACTCCATCCCCGCGGTCGTGACGGGCAAGCCGCTCGACATCGGGGGAAGCGAAGGCCGGCCGAGCGCGACCGGACGCGGCGTGACGATCGTCGCCTTGGAGGCGTGCAGGCGCGCGGAGATGGACCCGGCGAGCACGCGCGTCGCGGTGCAGGGATTCGGCAACGTCGGCAGCGTGAGCGCGCAGCTCATGCACGATGCGGGATTCGTTGTCTGCGCTGTTTCTGACGTGCATGGCGGTATCTATTCGCCCGGCGGCATCGACATCCCGGAGCTGATGGAGCACCGCCGCACCACCGGGGGCATCGCCGACTTCCCCGGCACGCGCTTCGTCAGCAACTCCGAGCTGCTGCAGCTTCCGGTGGACCTGCTCGTTCCCGCTGCGCTGGAGAACCAGATCACCGCGCGCAACGCGGGCCATATCCACGCCCGGCTCGTCATCGAGGGCGCCAACGGGCCGACCACGCCGGACGCCGACGTCATCCTGGAGCAGCGCGGCATCACAGTCGTCCCCGACATCCTGGCCAACGCCGGCGGGGTGACCGTGTCGTACTTCGAGTGGGTGCAGGACCTGCAGTCGTTCTTCTGGGAGGAGGGTGAGATCAACCGCCGCCTGGAGCGCATCATGCAGAAGGCCTTCACGCAGATGTGTCAGCAGGCCGACAGCCATGGCGTGTCGCTGCGCCTGGGGGCGTACCTTGTGGCGGTGAAGAGGGTCGCGGACGCGACGGCGGTGCGTGGCATCTACCCGTAAGGGGCGGCGCGGCGGACCCCGGAAGGGAGCGCTCAAGAAGCAGCGCGCCGCGCCGGCGCCGCGCCGGCGTTCAGCGGCGCCCCGTCCCCTCGACGACTACGCCCTCGGCGAGACCCTGCGCCTGGGGCTCGCCGGGCCGGTCCGCGCCGCCGTCTACCGCCCCACCGGCGGCGAGGTGGCCGTGGAGGAGATTCCCGGCCACCTGCGCACCCAGTCGGTCTTCGTGTCCAAGCTGGCCGCCGCCGGGCTGGCTGCCTCCACGCTGCGGCATCCCCGCGTGGCCGCGGTGTACGAGGTGGTGTCGGGGCGCAAGGAGCTGCACGTCATCGCTGAGCTGGTCCGCGGCCCGCGCCTGTCCGAGGTGGCGGAGCTCAGCCCGATGCCCGTCCTCGACTCCCTCTTTGAGGCACTCGCCGCGGTCCACGCGCACGGGATGGCGCACGGATCGGTGTCGCCGGAGTGCCTCGTGCTCCAGCAGGACGGCGGCATTCGCCTCATCGAGCTGGGGCTGAGCGAGGCGGTGTGCGCCGCCGGGGGGCGGGAGTGCACCGTTGCCGGCGACCTGGTCGCGGCCGCCGCCATCGGGCTCGGCCTGCTGGGCGCGCAGCCCACGCGTATGCGGCGCAGCGCCGGTCACCGGCGGGCGGTGCGCGCGCTCCGCCATGTGGTCGCGTCGGAAGGCGCGCACGCGACGCTGTCCAGCGCTGCGGCCATCCGCGCAGCGCTCCCGCCACGCCAGGTGGGGCGCGAACCCGCGGCCGTCTCGCGGCGCCTGCCCCGGCGGCTGCGCCGGGCGGCGCTCGCGCTGGCGCCCGTCGCCGTGGGCATCGCCGCGGGGCTGACGGTGGCAACCGCGATGGGCTCGCAGCCGCCCGCGCCCCCACTGACGCTCGTCGCGACCCCCCGCCTCGTGTCGTATCCGGCCTCGGGGCGGTGCGGCGCGACATTCGTGTTCACGGCGACCGGGCCCGTGCGCGGAGCCGGGACACTCACGTACCAATGGCTGCGGAGCGACGGCGCCGCCGGCCCGGTGCGCCATCTCACCCTGGCGCGAAACGACGAGTCGTTCCGCGTCACGAGCGAGTGGACACTCGAATCGCGCGTCTCGGGGCCGATTACGATGACGCTGCGCGTGACGTCACCGGCACACCTCAGCCTTTCCCGCAGCATCACCGCAGCCTGCACGTGAGCGCGTTCGCGCGCCGCTTCCGCCGCAATCCCCTTCCCGAGGGGACGATGAGCGTCGGTGTGGGCCTGGTAATCGCCGGCCTCGCCCAGTACGGTTTTCTCGCCGTGTCGTCGCACGCGCTGGGGCCGTCGCGGTACGCGCCGCTGTCGGTGTTCTGGGCGCTGCTGTTTGTGTGCGCGCCCGGATTCTTCCTGCCCCTGGAGCAGGAGGTGGGGCGCGCGCTCTCGGCACGCCGCGCTCGCGGCGAGGGTGGCCGGCCGCTCGTGGTCCGCGCCGGCGTGGCGGGCGGCACGCTCGCGCTCGTGCTGATCGTGGCGACCGCGATTGCCAGCGGACCGATGAACGCGCATCTCTTCTCCGGCGACTCGGTGCTGGTCTGGGCGTTCGCCGCGGGCTTGGGCGCGTACTGCCTCGAGCACCTGACGCGCGGAACGCTGGCCGGCAACGGCCGCTTCCGTCCGTACGGGCTGCTCATCGGCATCGAGGGGGTGATGCGCGTCATCTTCTGCACGCTGCTGGGCGCAATCGGCGCGCACGTCGCCGGCTGGTTCGGCCTGTCCCTGGTGCTCGCGTCCTATGTCGCCGTGTTCATCGTCGTCGCCGGGCGGCGCGGGCTGCTGCAACCCGGGCCGCATGCATCGTGGCGTGAGCTGTCGCGGGCGCTCGGGTACCTGCTGGTGTCGTCGGTGCTCACGCAGTTCCTGCTCAGCATCGGCACAGTCGCGGTGCAGCTGCTCGCATCGCCTGCGCAACATGCCGCGCCGGGCCAGTTTCTGAACGCGCGCATCCTTGCGTTCATCCCGATCTTTCTGCTCCAGGCGGTGCAGGCGCCACTGCTGCCCAAGCTCTCGGCGCTCGCGGCAACTGGACGGCATCGCGAGTTCCGCCACGTGCTGCTCGAGCTGCTCCTGCTGGTGGTGGCGCTGGCCGTGGTTGCGCTCATCGGTCTCGCAACGCTGGGTCCGCTCGCGGCGCGGATCCTGTTCGGCGGCGGTTTCGCGCTGGGGCATCTCGACTACGCGCTTCTGGCGGTGAGCGGCGGCCTCTTCATGGTCGCCCAGGTGTTGAACCAGGCGATCGTCTCGCTGAGCGGGTATCCGCGCGCGACCGCGGGCTGGGTCACGGGATCGGTGCTCTTCGTGATCGTGACCATGCTGGGTTCGCAGCTGTTCCTGCGCGTCGAGGTTGGACTCATCGCAGGGTCGGTGGGCACCGTCGCCGTCATGGCCGCGCTGCTGCTGCCGCTGATGCGCAGGCATTCCAGCGCGGTCGAGCAGGGCTCACGGCTCGCCGCCGCGACGCCGTCAGCCGAGGTATGAGCACGGCCGCGCTGCCCCGCATCGCGCTGGTCGGCGCGGGGGCGATGGGCAGCAACCACGCGCGCGTCATCGCGGAGTCCGATGTCGCCGAGCTGGGCCTCGTCATCGACATCGACTCGGCGCGCGCGCACGCGCTCGCGGAGCGCTTCGGCTGCCCAGCCGCCACCGAAGTCGAAGCAGCCGGCAGCTGCGACGCCGCCGTTGTCGCCACACCCACGGCGCTGCATCTGCCGCACGCGCGCCAGCTGCTCGACGCGGGCAAGCCGCTGCTGGTCGAGAAGCCGGTCGCCCCGGCGCTGGCGGAGACCGAGGAGCTGGTCGCGGCTTCAGAACGCGAGGGCACGCCGCTCATGTGCGGATTCGTGGAGCGCTTCAGCCCTGTCGTCACCACGGTGCTGGCGCTGTTGGGCGAAACGCCGGTGCACATCGTGACCCTGCGCCACTCTCCGCAGACGCCACGCTCCACGCTGACGGTTGTGCTCGACCTCCTCATCCACGACATCGACCTTTCCATCCGCTACGCGGGCGGCGCAGACGTCACGCGCGTGAGCGCGGCGACCGCTCCCGAGCGCCGGCCGGTGGCCGAGGTTGCCGACTGCATCCTGCGCTTCGCCTCGGACACGGTCGCGACCCTGTCCGCCAGCCGCGCCAGCCAGCGGAAGGTGCGCAGTCACATGATCGAGACGCCAGAGGCGCTGTACGACGTCGATCTGCTGCGCCAGGACGTGACGGTGTATCGCCACCGCAGCCACGAGGCGCGGCTGCGCGACGGTCTCAGCTATCGCGCCGAGACGGTTGTCGACATCCCCTTCGTGCGTCACGGCGGCGAGCCGCTGGCACTCCAGCTGCGGCATTTCGTGCGCCTCCTCGACGGCGCCGTCGACGCGGACGCCGAGCGAGCGTCCATCCTGCCGCCGCACCGGATTGCCGCGGCCGTCGCCGGCGAGGTGTGACTCGCGATGCGCATCACATACGTCGTGCCCGCGCACAACCAGGAGACGACGCTGCCCGGGACGATGCCCCAGCTGGCGCAGTGGCTGCGCAGACATCCCGGGTCGGAGATCGTGCTGGTGGAGAACGGCTCCGCCGACCGGTCCATGGCGGTGTGCGTCGAGCTCGCCGCCCGGCTGAACAGCGCTGAGGTCACCGTCCGCGCCGTCAGCTCCGCGCGCGGCATGGGAAACGCGCTGCGCCGCGGCATGCAGCTCGCGCGTGGGGAACTGGTCGTGCTGACGGCGGCCGACCTGCCGTTCGGCTTCACCGACATCGATGCGCTTCTCGCCTTGCCCGAAAGACCGGCCCTGGCCATCGGCTCCAAGGCGCACCCGGGCTCGCGGGTGCAGGCGCCACTCCTGCGCCGCGTGATGTCCGACATGTTCCGGCGCCTGCGCGTCGCACTCGTCGGCCTGCGCGTGGGCGACAGTCAGGGCACCATCCTCATCGACGGCGCGCTGGCGCGCCGCGTGCTGCCGCACCTTCGCTGCGGGGACTTCCTGTTCTCCACCGAGCTGGTGTGCTGGGCAGCGCGTGAGGGCGTCGTTGCGACCGAGCTGCCCATCACGTACGCGGCAGGCGCGGGCTCGACGGTGTCGCCGGTCCGCGATTCGCTGCGCATGGGTGTCGGGCTCCTCGCACTGCGCAAGCGTCTGCGCGCCGCCGCGGTCGCTCCCGCGCGGGAGGCGCGCGCATGAGCGAGAACGGGGCATCGCTGAAGCCGATCCACATCTCGCACGTGTCATTCGGATCCGAGGAGGAGGCGATGGTTCTCGCCGTGCTGCGCAGCGGACACATCGCACAGGGGCCGATGGTCGAGCGCTTCGAAGGGCTGTGCGCCGCGATGGCGGGCACGCGGTACGCCGTGGCAGTGGCGAACGGCACCGTGGCGCTGGAGGCCGCGCTCGAAGCGTGCGGTGCTGGCCCGGGCGACGAGGTGATCACGAGTCCCTTCACCTTCGCCGCCACGCTCAACGCAATCCTCAGGTGTGGCGCGGTGGCCCGCTTCGCGGACGTGGCCGCGGATTGCACGCTCGACCCTGCATCGGCCGAGTCGCTGATCACTCCGAAGACGGTCGCGGTCATGCCCGTGCACCTCTACGGGCTGATGGCCGCCATGCCGGCGTTCGAGGCGATGGCGCGGCGTCACTCCCTGGCGCTGGTGGAGGACGCCGCGCAGGCCCACGGCGCGACGTGCGAAGGCAGGCGTGCGGGCAGCTGCGGCATCGGGGCCTTCTCCTTCTACGCCACGAAGAACGTCACCAGTGGCGAGGGCGGCTGCGTCACCACCGACGACGCCGCCAAGGCGGACCTCATCCGAGTGCTTCGGAACCAGGGCATGCGCGCCAGATACGAATATGTCATGATCGGCCAGAACTGGCGCATGACGGACATCACCGCGGCGCTGGCGGTGCCCCAGCTGCGGCGCCTCGACGAGTTGCTTGCGGCCCGCCGGCGCAACGCGGCGGTCCTGACCCGCCTCCTCGCGGACATGCCCGAGCTCGTCACGCCGGTGACGCCGCCGGGCAGGGAGCACGCGTGGCACCAGTACACGGTGCTGCTGCCCGATGGCGCCGACCGCGCCGCGGTGCTCGATGCGATGGCGCGCCGGGAGGTGCATTGCGGCGTCTACTACCCGGCGCTCGTGTGGGACCACGACGCGTACCGCCACCATCCGGGCGTGGTCGCGGGTGAGACGCCGGTCGCCGCAGCGATGGCGTCACGCTGTCTCTCCCTGCCGGTGCATCCGGCGCTCACGGACTCCGACCTGGAGCGCGTGGCAGCGGCATTGCGGGAAGCGCTGCACGCGCAGCCGCGCCGTACTCAGCCCGCGAACGCGCCCACGGCGTAGTTGTGCAGGAAGTAACCGCCGAGCGCAGCCGAGGCTGACCCGAGCAGGACGGCTGTTCGCGCGTGCGCGCGCAGCCAGGCGGCCGCCACGATGAACAGCGGCACAATCGTCAACGCGTAGCGGCCGGTGCTCTGCAGGGTGGCGGAGGACGCGAAGAGCACTCCCGCGATCAGCAGCAGCGCCGCATACGAACGCCGCCGCTGCGCCCAGGCGAGCGCCGCGCCTGCGACGAGCAGGAACGGGCTCACGGTGTCGAATGCGGCCAGGACGCGCTGGCTGACATCGAGCCCAGAGTTCGTGACCATGCTGATGCTGTGCGCGACGGCGGTCCACGGCGGCGCCGGGCGACGCTCCCAGAGGCTCTCGGCGTGCAGGAAGCGAAGCGCATCGCCCAGACGGACCCGCATGTACAGCGCGAGGGCGCCGAAGGCGACCACCGGCCCCGCCACCACGGCCGTCGCGTCGAATCGGATACGTCGCAGCGACCACCGGTGCGCTTCGAGATACTCGACGGCGAGCGGAACGATCAGGATGATCGAGTAGACCTTGGTGAGCACCGCGGCGCCGGCCAGGGCGGACGCGAGCCACCAGTGCCGCGTTCGGGCAGCGAGCAGCGCGCCCGCGACCCACAGCAGCAGGAGCGACTCCGCGTACAGCGCGTGCAGAAAGAACGCTGACGGGAACACAAGCAGGAGCGCCACGGCTGCGCCTGCGCCGCGTTCGCCCATGTCGATCGCGGCCAGCCGGTGCGCCACGACGAGTCCGCAGAGCAGCGCGACCGTGGTGACCACCGTCGCGGCGCCGACCTCGCCCACCGGCAGGATGTGTGTGACGGCGCGAATGAGCAGCGGGTACAGCGGCGCGAACGCTGACGCGTCCTGGTAGAAGCCGGGCGCGGTCTGCAGGTGCGAGTTGTTGACGTAGCCGCTGCGCGCAATGAGCAGGTACCAGCCCGAATCCCAGCGCGACCACACGCTGAACGGGCCGGACATGGACAGCAGCGACGCGGGCGTGCCGCCGGTGTGCGCCGAGACGAGCGCGATCGCTTCGGTGACGCACCAGAAGATGACGAAGGCCAGGACGCCGGCGACGATCGACGGCCGCCACGCGCGCCACCAGGCGCGCATCACTTCTCGGCGGTGGCCGCCAGCAGCTCCTCGCCCTGGTCCTGGGGTCCGACCAGCGCGAGGCGGACGTCGTCGATGCCGGCGACGATCCGCTCCGCCACCGCGTGCACCTGCGCGGCGGTGACGCGGGCGATCGCGGCGGCGCGGTCGTCCGGTGTCTCGAGCGGCAGGCCCGCGCGCCAGCGCGATCCGAAGAAACGGGCGCTCGCCATCGCTGTCTCGGTGGAGCGCAGCAGCCGTCCGATCATCGCTGACTTGGCCGCGGAAAGCTCGTCCGCGCCCACCCGGCGCGCCGCCATCTTGCGGAACTCCTTGAACGAGAGCTGCACCGCGCGGCGCGCGTCCTTCGGCCGCGTCGCCGTCGATATGGCGAAGAGCCCGGTGTCGTCGAATCCCTCGTGGTGCGCGAAGATGCTGTAGCAGAGCCCGTTTCGCTCGCGCACGGTCTGGAAAAGACGCGACGACATGCCGCCGCCGAGGATGTGCGTCATCACGGCGAGCGCGGTGCGGTCCGAGTCGAGCGCTCGCACGCCCGGGACCGCGAACACCATGCGGATCTGCGGCTCCTCGCCGGAGGTGACCGGACGGACGTTGGCGGTGTAGCGCTCGCCCTGTCCCCACTTCGCCGCCACGCGGGACCGCGGCTTCGCGTGCGGGATGCCGGTCAGGAAGCTCTCGGCCCGCTCGGCCGAGAGGGCGGCGCCGCCGGCGATCACGAGGCACATCGACTTCGGCGCGTAGAACGTGCTGTGGTACGCCACCAGCTGTTCGCGCGTCGCACGCTCGATGACCGCGGGAAAGCCCGCCGCAGACCACGACATCGGCTGGTCGCCACCGAATGCGACGGTGCCAAGGCGGTCCCAGATCCACCCGTCTGGATCCGCCAGCCGCATCGACAGCTCCTGCAACACGACGTTGCGCTCGCGCTCCACCTCTTCTGCAAGGAACAGCGGGTGGGTGAGCATGTCGGTGATGACATCCGCGAGCTGGTCCAGCGCGGTGGCGGGACCTTCCGCGAAGTACGCGACCTCCTCGGTGTCCGTGTACGCGTTGGTTGACGCGCCCAGACGGTCGATCTCGTGGGAGATGATCTTCGTCGAGGGCCGCCGCTCCGTTCCCTTGAAGAACATGTGCTCCAGGTAGTGCGCCAGGCCGGACGTCTCCACCGTCTCGTCGCGCGAGCCGGCGCGCACGATCAGGAAGACGCCGACGTTGCGGCTGCCCGACGGGGCATTGAGCAGCGACACGCCGTTGCCCAGCGTGGACAGGCTCGGCGCCGCGGTCGTCGCCACTACGACGTGCCCGACTCCCACGAGCTGAGGTACGACTGCTGCTCCGCCGTCAGCGTGTCGATGGCGATGCCCATCGCCGTCAGCTTCAGCCGCGCGACCTCGCTGTCGATCTCAGGGGGCACGTCGTGCACCCGCCGCTCCAGCGACGCGTGGTTGCGCGCCACGTACTCGGCGCAGAGCGCCTGGTTGGCGAAGCTCATGTCCATGACCGCCGCGGGGTGACCTTCGGCAGCCGCCAGGTTGAGCAGCCGTCCCTCCGCGAGCACGTGGACCGTGCGGCCGTTTCGCAGGCGGTGCGACTGCACGAACTGCCGTGGCGCGCTCACATGCGTGGAGAGGTCGTCGAGCGCGGCGAGGTTGATCTCGTCGTTGAAGTGGCCGCTGTTGGCCACGATCGCGCCGTCCTTGAACGCTTCGATGTGGGATCGGTCCACGACGTTGATGTCGCCGGTGACCGTGATCACGATGTCCGCTTCCGGCGCCGCATCCTGCAGCGGCATCACACGGTATCCGTCCATCACCGCTTCAAGGGCGCGCGTGGGATCGACCTCGGTCACAACCACGTGCGCGCCGAGCCCCGCGGCCCTGCTGGCCAGACCGCGGCCGCACCAGCCGTAGCCACAGACGACGACCGTCTTGCCGGCCAGCAGCACGTTGGTGGCGCGGATGAGCCCGTCGATCGTGCTCTGGCCGGTGCCATAGCGGTTGTCGAAGAGATGCTTGGTCAGCGCCTCGTTGACGGCGATGATGGGAAAGCGCAGCGCGCCGTCTCGTGCCATGGCGCGCAGCCGGATCACGCCCGTCGTGGTCTCCTCTGTGCCCGCAAGCACGGTGTCGAGGAGGTCCTGCCGCCCCTTGTGCAGCTCTGCGACGAGGTCGGCGCCGTCGTCCATCGTCAGCTGCGGCCGCACCTCCAGCGCGGATTGGATGTGGCCGTAGTAGCGCGCTGAGTCCTCGCCCTTGACGGCGAAGGTGGGGATGCCGTGGCTGCGGGTCAGCGCGGCGGCGACGGCGTCCTGCGTGGACAGGGGGTTGCTCGCGCAGAGGCGCAGCTCTGCGCCGCCGGCTTTCAGCGTGATGGCGAGATTGGCCGTTTCGCTGGTGACGTGGAGGCAGCCGGCCATGCGCATTCCCTCGAGGGGACGGTCCCGCTCGAAGCGCTCCCTGATGAGGCGCAGCACCGGCATCTCCCGCCCGGCCCACTCGATCAGGCGCTCGCCCTCGGGAGCCAGGCTGGGGTCGGCAACGTCGTAGTCCGCCGACCGCGTCGTGCTCACGCGAGGATGCTATCTAATCGACGCGATGACCCGCGCCAGCCTGTTTATCGACGCGAAGGTCATGTCGCAAGCCAGGGTGAGCGGCATCGGCCATGCCGTGCGCGGCCTGGTGCGCGCGCTCCAGGACGACGCGGACGCGCGCGCGCGGTTTCGCATGCGCCTGCTCGCGCCGCTCGACGGGCACGCGCGCCTGCGCAGCCTCGGCCTCGACCATGTGGAGTACGTGCGTCTTCCCCTGCCCATCCGCGGCTGGGACCGCTGGCCCTCGCTCCCCTGGCTGCCGCCCCTGGACGCGATGGTGGGGCGAGGCACGTTTGTGTTCCCCCACTACGGCAACTGGCCGCTGCGCTCGTCTCCGTCGTTGACGTTCGTGCACGACCTCGCCTTCCTCCGCCACCCTGAGACAGTCGGCGGAAACCTCGACCTGCTGACGCGCAACATGCGCCGCTGGCTGGAACGCACGACAGCCGTCGCCACGGTCTCCGACTTCTCACGCGGCGAGATCGTGGAGCTGTTGCAGGTGTCGCCAGAGCGTGTCTTCGTCGTTCCGTGGGGAGTGGACCGCAGTCTGTTCCACCCGCGCGCCGGCGACGACGCGCAGCGGTTGCGCATCGCCCTCGGTTTGCCAGAACGATATGTTCTGTATCTCGGCAACTTCGAGCCGCGCAAGAACCTCCTCCGCCTGGTCGCGGCGTATCGCGCGCTGCCGGTGGCGCTGCGCCGTGAGCATGCGCTCGTCCTCGCGGGCGGCCATGCATGGCGCGACGAGGAGATCGCCGAATCGATCGCGGAGGCGCAGGCGGCGGGCGAGCGGGTGGTGCGACCGACCCGCCACGTCGCGGACGACGAGCTGCCGCTGCTGGTCGGCGGCGCGTCGCTTCTCGCCCAGCCGTCGCTGTACGAGGGCTTCGGCATCGCTCCGCTCCAGGCCATGGCGTGCGGCGTTCCGGTGCTGGCCGGGGCCAACTCGGCGCAACCGGAGGTGGGCGGCGACGCCGCGGTGTACGTCGATGCCGGCAGCGTCGACGACATCACGAGCGGGATGCACGCCGCTCTGACGGATGAAGCGCTGCGGGCCACGCTGATCGCTCGTGGAGAGCGGCGCGCTGCCGGGTTCGACTGGAGTCGGAGCGTCGCCGCGCTGCTCCAGGCTGTCGATGCTCTGGCGGCATAATGGGGCCGCCCGGCGGCCATTGGAGGAAGCATGTCCAGCACCGCGCTCATCACCGGCATCACCGGACAGGACGGCACGTATCTCGCTGAGCTGCTGATCAGCCGCGGCTACACCGTCTATGGGTTGGTGCGCGGACAGAACAACCCGCGCCTCGCGGTGGTGGCGCAGCTGTGCCCCGGGGTCGAGTTCGTCGAGGGCGACCTTCTCGACCAGTCCTCGCTCATCGCCGCGCTCGAGACGTGCCAGCCGAACGAGGTCTACAACCTCGGCGCCATCAGCTTCGTGGGTCTCTCCTTCAAGCAGGCGCTTCTCACCGGCGAGATCACCGGCCTCGGCGTGACCCGGATGCTGGAGGCGATCCGCACCGTGAACGACAAGATCAAGTTCTATCAGGCCTCCAGCAGCGAGATGTTCGGCAAGGTGCGCGAGTCGCCGCAGACGGAGCTGACACCGTTCCACCCGCGGTCGCCGTACGGCGTCGCCAAGGTCTACGGCCACTACATCACGGTCAACTACCGCGAGAGCTACGGCATGTTCGCCTGCAGCGGCATCCTCTTCAACCACGAGTCGCCGCGCCGCGGCATGGAGTTCGTGACGCGCAAGATCACCAACGGCGTGGCGCGCATCAAGCTGGGGATGCAGAAGCAGCTCACGCTGGGCAACCTCGAGTCGCAGCGCGACTGGGGCTTCGCCGGCGACTACGTCGATGCGATGTACCGCATGCTGCAGCAGCCCGACCCTGACGACTACGTCATCGCGACCGGCGAGATGCACAGCATTCGCGAGTTCCTCGAGCTTGCGTTCACGCGTGCCGGCCTCGACTGGCGCGACCACGTGGGCAGCGACCCTCGGTTCTTCCGGCCCGCCGAGGTCGACCGCCTGGTCGGCGACGCGAGCAAGGCGCGGGACAAGCTCGGCTGGACGCCGACCACCACTTTCAAGGACCTGGCCAACATGATGGTCGACTCGGACCTCGCCATCCAGCAGCGCGCCGCCGCGGCGGGAGCGCCGGCCGGCTGACGCGCGCGGCGACCGGCATGGCGTCACGCGTCCCCCCGCGAGCGCGCGACTTCAGCCTCGCCGACCTGGGCCGCCTCGACGCGGCGGCGCTGCGCACGCTGCTGGATCCCGCCGACGGGGGCGTCAGCCCGGAGTTGCTGGGCGTGGCGCTGCGCGGCTGCGACGCCACGCTGGTGTCGAAGGTGCGGCGGGCGCTGCCGCGCAGTGCGCTCGCTGTGATGGATGCACGCGCATCCGATCCCGTGTCTGAGGAGCAGGTGCGGAGCGCGAGGACGGACGTGGTGGGCCAGCTGTTCTGGCCGCTGCTGTACTGGTGCGAGCCGGACGAGTACGACGAGCTCATCAGCGGTGAGCGCATCAACCAGCGCTTGCTCGACGAGATCGACCTCGATGCGCGGGTGGTGTGCGACATCGGTACGGGCACCGGGAGGTTCGCGCTCCCCGCCGCGCGCCACGCGCGCCGCGTGATCGCCGTCGATCTCGTCCCCCAGCTGCTGCGCATCCTCGAGAAGCGAGCTCGGGAAGCGCGGCTCACGAACATCGAGACGGTGCGCGCGCCGTTCCAGCGCCTGCCGCTCGCCGACGCCAGCGTCGACGTCGCGGTGGCGTGCTCCTCGTTCACCACGCATGGGCCGCACGGCGGCGCCCGCGCGCTGGCCGAGGCGGAGCGCATCGTGCGAACCGGCGGCGACGTCGTGGTGATCTGGCCCCAGAACGTGCGCTGGCTGCTCGACCGCGGCTTCAGCTACATCGCAGTGCACTCCGACGACTCCATGCACTTCCGCGATGTCCCCACCGCCGAGCGCCTCTGCGCGCGCTACTACTCCGCTGCGGCCGCCCGCTGGGTGCGCGATCACGATCGCGCGGACGTGCCATATGCGGTACTCGGCGTCACGCCACCCAGCGACTTATGTTTGAAGCGTATGAAGTAGCCGGATCAGCGAAAAGGGGACTCCCCGAGTCGCGGCATACCGGCGGCATGGTGGAGCGCGACCGTCACGGAGGCGAGCCGGCCCGGCTCGGAGCGCAGGGCGAGCCGAGTGTCGAGCCGCGAGGCGGCCAGAAATGGGTCGTCACGAAATCGCAGACTTCGTGGGGTGAACGGCCGCCTCGACGGCGTGTCGCACGCAACGTGCCGCCGGTGTGCCGCGACATATAGGCGAGCTCATTCTTTTTCGGTGATCCGGTACTCCAAATATGCGCCAAACATAAGTCGCGTCTGCGCCTCCAGCGCCGGTATCACGCTGAGGGCGAGTCCGACGATCGGGTAGAGGAACAGCTGGAGGTCGGCCCAGCGGCGCCGCCACCAGGGCCAGTCCGCGGGCTTGGGGCACATGCGGCGGTCAACCTGGATCAGCCGGATGGTGTTGGCCAGCGTGATGGTGAGGATGCCCGACGTCAGCAGCCCGATGAGGAAGGCCGCCGTGGAGAGGCTGTAATCGAGGTCGATGAAGGCGGGGAGCGCACCACCGAAGAAGAGCAGCAACGGCAGCGTCGCCCAGGTGAGGTGGTTGAAGATCAGCTGCAGGAAGCGCCGCGCGCGGAGGCGCCATGGGATCTCTGGGTGGCGTAGGATTCGCGTTGTCACGTAAGGGATATCGGTCGCGCCCCAGGCCCAGCGCTTGATCTGGTTGTACTGTGACACGTGGGTGCTGGTGTAGTCCCGCGCGCGCGGCGCGTCGCCCAGAACGGGCAGGAACGCGGGGCGGACGTTCAGGCGCGCGCCCACGCGGAAGAACGCCTTCCAGAAGAACCGTGAGTCCTCGGGGATGACGTCGGAGTCCCAGTAGCCGACGTCCGACAGCAGGTCCATGGACATCGAGTACGAGGAGAACATCACGAGGCGGTGCGGGTTCTGGTGCAGGTACATCTGCCATTGCGTTGCCGCGGTGGCCATCACGCGCACCGCAGCCGGAACGCGCCACATGTTGTTGAGGAACACCGGCACCGGCTGCCAGATCGACGTCAGGCGGTCGCCCGCCTCGCAGAACTGGGCCGTGATGTACGCGAAGTACTCGGGGTGCAGGCGGAAGTCCGAGTCCAAATCGGTCACCACGGTGCGAGAGGGGTCGAGCCCCAACTCGTCGCAGGCGCGGCGCAGCATGGGGCCGCCGTACGCCATCGCCGCCGACTTGCCCACCACGATGCCCGGAAGCAGCGGATCGCGTATGTGGATGAAGGCGCGAAACCTGCCCTCGAACTCCTCGCGCAAGCGGTTGACGTTGTCGATGCCACCCTCGTCGGTGGCGCGCGTGATGACAGCGCACACGCGCTGCTGCACCGGGTAGTTCTGGCTCGCCAGCGCGTCGACGGTGGCGCGCAGCACCTCGTACCGCTCCGTGTACGTCGGGATCAGCGCGCAGTGCACGATCTCGGTGGGTCGCGGGTGGCCCGCGGGCAGCGCCTCCTCGATCGCCTCACAGCGAGCCCACCAGTCCTGGGCGGCGGTGCGCTCCATTTCGCGTTGGGATCGCCGTACGCATCGCACCGTGTACCCGGTGCGCAGCAGCCAGTACACGTCGAGCACGACGGCCGCGACACCCAGGATCCACAACTGCCCCGGATCGTTCAGGCGGATGGCGAAGGCCGTCAGCACCGGGACCAGCAGCACGAACCACGTGAGCGCGCCGGGCAGGATCTCGAGGAGGCGCTGCTGGGTGCGCGAAGAAGGCGCGAACCCGCGCAGGAGCGCGATCATGCTCCACTGCAGTCTAAACGCAGCGACCAGGAGACCCATGCCGAAAGAACGAGAGCAGAACAAGGCGCCGGACGACGCCGACGAGGCTGAGGAAGAGCAGGAATCGGACGAATCGGACATCGACCTCGAAGCGGTGCAGGAGGGCTCGGACGACGACGAGTCCGACGGTGACATCGAAGAGGAAGACGACGAGGACGACGAGGACGACGAGGACGAGGAGGAGCAGAAGCCCGAGGAGCCTCGGCGCGCCCCTGCCGCCGTCGCGCCCCCGGTCGCGCGGCCGCAGCCGGGCCGGCCCCCGAGCGCGCGTGAGGAGCCGCCTCCACCGTTCGCGACCGGCGAACGCGTCATCCTGATCCAGAACACGCGCCCGCGCACCGGCACCCCCATCGGTGACTACCCGGTGGGCACGCACGGACGTGTCGAAACGGTGCTGAGTCAGACGGCCATCGTTCGATTCGACAGCGCCCCCGACACCAAGGAGGTGGTGGCGTTCACGTGCCTGAAGTCGGCGGAGACGCCCGAGCGCGCCGCTGAGCTGCTCCGGCTGATGCTGGAGCCGCGGACGGCGGTGCCCGAACGCGTCGCCGCCGCCGCATCCGATGGCAGAGACGGAGCCGGGCCCCGCAGCGGCGACGCCACCGGTCCTCGCGGCGACGGGCGCGCGGCCGCGCCCCGTCCAGCGCCGGCCCCGGCTGCTCCGGCGCCGCGCCCGGCTCCAGCCGCCCAGCAGACGGCGGCGCCTCCGCCCAAGCCCCGGCCCGCGCCCGCCCCTGCCAAGGCCGCGGCGGCAGCCAAGACGGCGCCGGCGCGTCCTGCCGTCAAACCCCAGGCGAAGCAGCAGCCCGCCAAACCCACGGCCAAGCCCGTCGCGAAGAAGGCGCCGGCCAAGGCGCAGCCGGCGGTGAAGGCCAAGCCGGCTGCCAAGGCTAAGGCGGCACCGGCAAAGAAAACCCCGGCAAAGACAGTCGCCCGAGGCGCTGCCGTGAAGCAGACGCAACGAGCCGCCAAGGCGGCGCCCAAGAAGACCACGGCGAAGGCCGCGGCGAAGCCCGCCGCCCGAGGCAAGGCCCCGGCGCGGAAGGCGCCGGCACGCGCCGCGAAACCTGCGGTCCGGAGCGCCGCCAAGACGGCGGCCAAGAAGGCGGCGGCGAAGCCTGCAACGAAGCGCGCCTCGGCGCCGAAGCGGACGGCCAAGGCGGCTGCCTCGCGCCGCCCGGTTGCCAAGCCCGCCGCCAAGAAGGCGACGAAAGCGCCGGCGCGCAGTGCGCCGAAGTCCAAGGCCAAGACGCCGGCTCGGGGCAAGGCGCCGTCGCGCTCATCCGGCCGCCGCGGCGGCTGAGCGAGGCTCGCTCAGCCGTAGACGCCGCGGTACGCGGGCGGCAGCAGCGCGGCGATGCGCGCGGCGACCTCATCCGCGATTGCGCGATCGTCAGCCCGCCCTGAGGGCGGTGCCAGCTCGAACGCCTCGCCGAACTGCACGGTGACGGGTACGCGGCGGGGCAGATGCGCGCCGCGCCGGAGCGCGCGCTCCGTCCCCCACACCGCCACCGGGAGCAGGCGCGCTCCCGAGCGCCGCGCCAGAAAACCGATGCCTGCCTCCGCGCGTTTCATGCCCGGCGACGCTGCGCGCGTGCCCTCGACAAAGATGAGCACGCGCCCGCGCCTGGC
Source organism: Candidatus Dormiibacterota bacterium (assembly GCA_019245575.1). Lineage (GTDB taxonomy): Bacteria > Chloroflexota > Dormibacteria > Aeolococcales > Aeolococcaceae > JAFARE01. The sequence continues at coordinate 62,396 of JAFARE010000001.1, forward strand.
GAGGATGTCGAGCGTGGTGCGCAGCGCCCACCGGTCGGGCGCGCCTCGGTCGACGGGATAACAGTTGCAGCCACCGAGGATCCACGCGGTGGCGGGATTCGAATAGAGCTCGCGCTTCGCCATGCAGAACATCGTGCCCGGCGCGTAGCCGCCGAACAGGAATGCATCCACGTTGCTCAGGTGGTTGCACACCATGAGCATCGGACCGTCGAGCGGCACATTCTCCATGCCGCGCACCTGCAGTCCAGCGCCGAACCACGCGCGCAGCACAGCGCGGCTGAGGAACGACACCACACGGTAGCGCCATGGCCTGTGCCCGTCGTTGCGCACCGGGAAGGGATCAGGAAAGCCGCGAAGACGCCCGCTCACCGTGGCTGCATCGTAGGGCCCGCGCGTGAAGCGCGCATACAATCACGTCGCTCGCCCCCTTAGCTCATCGGTAGAGCAGCCGGCTTTTAACCGGTTGAGGGAGGTTCGATTCCTCCAGGGGGCACTCGCGTTTCGTCGCACTCGCGGTTGCATCGTTGGAGGCATAAGGCGGATCCCGCCTCACCTACTTGCGGAATGGAAGAGTCGGTATGGCCGTGTTCGCTGAGTGCACGTCACGGGGCGACCTCACTGCCCCCGGCCGCCACCGTAGCGGCGCTAATACACGACGAACACGACCTCTTGGTGTTCGCCAGTCGAGCGCTCGACGAAGAACCGGGCATTGGGGTCCTCAGCTTGCAGTCTGGCGAAGTAGGCTTCCCGGTTAAGCGCCCGCACGATCACGTCGGTGCGGTTGAGGCCAAGCCGCGTCGCTATAGCGTCGATGGCCTGGACAAGCAGAGATGGGAGATTGACGTTGACACGGGTAATCGCGACACGCGTGCCGGTGGCCACCTCCGCGGGCTGCCCCTGGCGATCGCTTAGGGAGACGTCCATCTCATGCTCCTCTGCCATTGAGCCCTCGCTGAGGGCTGAGCCTTGACCGATGTGGATGTTATGCGTATCTCCAGTGCATGTCAAGCGCATCATGGGTGTCTCCGTGGGCGTAGTCCTGATTCGCCGGCAGGTCGACCGAGGACTGGGCGCTCCCGGTCCGAGTTGCGGTCAGCCGGCCGTGCGCTGAGCGATGTGGGCGACCGGCAGCGTCGCTGCGGCACCGGTCAGTGACTGGCCCTGGTAGCGGGGGGCCTCCGCCACCCCCACCGGAACCGGTTTCAACGGATGCCCGGTTCTGGGCCACCGAAGGTGATCCAACTCAAATGGTCGCCGGCCAACTTGATCAAGAGATACCCACTAGTCGCGGCTACCTCGAAGCGCAGGAACACACCATTTCCCGGACCACGACCGCGGCGGGCGATACGGTTACCGCGGCAACCGGGATACCTGCTGTGATTGAAGCGGCGGGTCCCTATGTCGTGGGTTTAGCCGCGATCATCGTCGCAGCAGTACTCCACGACATACACGCCTTGGAACTAATCGGCGGTGGCGTAGCTGGCGGCGCCACGGTATACGGGTTCAGGAAGCGACGAGGCAGAACGTCGTCGCTCTGATGCCAGTCCCTCGGGTGGCAGAGCTCGAGGGCGCGGCACAAGGGCTTCACAGCTCCCACCGCCCGGCCAACTCGTGGGCCAGCAGCGAGGGGTCGCGCGCCAGGCTGCGGTCGTCGAGCCGCAGAACCGTGAGTTGCGTGGCGTAGTGCGCGAGCAACTTCTCCTTGAACTCGCGCCCGGCGGCGTCGAGGTGCACCACCTGGGCCGTGAGCCGAGCGGGATCGAGCCCGGTCTGCTGCAGCTCGTGGTCCAACCATGCGTCGACGTCGAGATGCTCCACGCGTTCACCGGTCACCGATGACGGCCAGCCATACGTCAGCGCGTGGGGCACGTCCGCGTAGAGCACCGCTGCCGTGTGCCGATGCCGCCGCGCAGCGAGCATGCCCGCCTCGCGCGTGGCTTGGTGATCGTCGTGCCCGATGCCTGCAGGCAGCCACACCTCTGACGCGGCGGAGATGAGCATGTGCAGGTCGGCGGCGACGGCATCCACGTCCAGCGCGGCACCGTTCCGGTGCTGCCCATCAAGGTGCTCCAGCCGCACACCCGTCGCCCGGGCGAACCGCATGGCGGCGACGTCCTCGGCAATACGCTCCTGCTGCCGGCCCCGCGCGCTGGAGGCGCCGCTGAGCCGGTCCCACCAACCCAGCGGTGCGTCGCTCGACGGCAGCCCGGCGCACACCGTGACGACCACGGCGCCGCCGGCGCGCAGCCTGTGGCTGGCCGACAACGCCGCGTCGTCGAGGTGCGGCGAGACGATGAGCACGCCTCGCACGGCATCGTTCACGCGTGCAGTCTAGGCGCGCATGAAGTTCAGCTTCGCAACCGCAAGACGGCGACGCTGACGAGGTACGTGACTCCCGCGAGGGCCCCGAGCCAGAAGTACGGCGCGCCGCTGCGGCCCCGGGCCAGCTCATAGATGAACGCGCCGACGATCACCAGGATCAGCACCAGCGCCGTGTATGCGGTTGCGCGCAGGTCGATCATGGCGAAGCGCTCATCGCGCTCGTCACCACGGAGACCGCGGATGGTCTCGCTGCGCCCCCCGAAGAGCAGGAGGGCGGCTCCGAACACCACCATGATCCCAAACATCTCGAGCCCGAGCTGCAGCTTGCCGCCCAGCGTCGCGGCGATGAAGTACGCCACACCGGCGGCCAAACTGAGGCTGGGGAGAACCCACTTCACGTGCGGCCTAGGCACGCGCTTTGTCTCCATCGACATCGAAAATTTCCTCCACGCTTGTTTTGAAATAGCGAGCCAACTCAAGTGCCAGCGGCAGCGACGGTGTGTAGCGCTCGGTCTCGATCGCATTGATCGTCTGCCGCGAGACTCCGAGCGCGTCGGCGAGCTGGCCCTGGGAGAGGCCGCGCCCGGAGCGCAGCTCGCGGACCAAGTTCCTCATACTCCCGGCGGGCCCTCCGTTCTGCAGCAGCGACGGAGTCAAGCTTACTTGACACCCGAACGGGCTGTCAAGCTTCCTTTACAGGCAGGATCGCTGCCACGCTCCTCAGCCGAGGCCCAGTGGAACCGGGATGGGGACCAGCTGGCCGCCCGGCGGGACCGCGAACGTCACCGTGCGTCCGTCCGAGTAGCGGCGGTGCCAGGTCCGAGTGGCCGCGTCGAATGAGTCGGTCGCAGTCACGGTGTTGGCGCTGCCGCCCAGGGTGAAGGTGCATCGCTCGGATGGCGTCGCAGCGGGCTGATCGAGGTCGCACACACCGCTCATTCGCGTTCCATCTACGACGCCGACTGCCGTGCCACGCACCACGCCGGCGCCTCGCGATACAAGCACCAACGTCAGCGGCCCCCTGAAAACACGCACAGCGGAGGACTGCCTGACTGCGGTGAATGCATCCGACCCTACCCAGACTGTGCCGGCGGACATGTAGATCTGCGTCGCCGGCGTGGACAGGGCAAGCGCCGCACCCGTGGCGGCAAGAGCAAGTCCCGCCACACTGAGCCAGCGGCCGCGATTGCGTCGCAGCGCGGCGCGCCAGACGGGCGGAGCGCCGCGCGCGGGCGCGAGGCCACCGATCGGCACCGGGATGTTCTGCGACGTTCGCTCCAAGGCCGTGGGACTCATGCGGTGCATCGGGCCATCTACCCGGTGTGCTCCCGCAGGCTGACCGCGCAATCGCGAATCACGCATGGGTCGAGGTCGACGCGCAGCGTGAGATGCACGCGCCGGGGCGGAACGGGTATGAGGCGGCCGCCTGTCAGCTCCCGCACCGACTGGTCCTCGAACTCGACGTCGACGCGCACGGGTCGCGTGCTGTCCAGGAGCTCACCCTCAATGCGCACCTCGGCAAAGCTGCCGAAATCCGGCCTCATGCGCTCATGGCTGTTCAAGTGCGGCCGCAGCGCGGCCCGCAGACGCTGAGCCAGTTCGCGCGACACAGTTGCATCGAACGCGGGTTCGTCGCCCGCCACTGCAACCGCCAGCTCGTACGTGAAGGACTCGACTGCGCTGGTGATGTCGCGCAACCTGCTGTCGCGGGTCGCGGCCTGGTTTGGCGCATCGCTGCCAGTCCGGCGCAACCCCGGCCTCATGCCACGCGCACGCGTGCAGCATCGGTTACGGCCTCAGCAAGCCGGCGGTACGCCACGCGCAGTCCTGGGGAGACGGCCTGCACCGGCAGGCCCTCCATCACCGCGTAGCGCACTCGATCGGCGTCGTCCGGCAGTGGAACGACGGCATGTACCCGTTGAGCGATTGCATGCAGGTAGCGCTTGGTCAGAGGGTGTTCGCGATTTCGCCGCGAGCGAGGATTGATGTACGCGACGACCGCCGGCGGCAGGCCCGGGACTTCGAGAAAGTCGAGAACGCCGTTGAACTCCTGCTTGGACGGACCGGTGGGCAGCAGGAGCACATCCGCCTCATCGACCCAGAATGCCGCGGCTGCCGCTTCCGCTCCTCCGGCCACGTCCGGCAGGCGATTGCTGAGGTCGATGATCGTGAACGAGTACGACGTGCGCAGGAAGGCGGCGAACCGCCGGATGTCAGTGCGCGAGTATTCAGAGCCTTCACGATCCTCCGGATAGCAGGCGAGCGCAGGAGTCGTCGCGTGCACCGGTAGCGGAGGGTCCACACCGCGGCTCAGAGCCGCAACCGCCTGCCTGACCGTCGCTGCGGCCGCCGGGAGATTCAGTTGCCCCCAAGCGTCCGGATTGGCGAGGTTGGCGTCGACGATCGCGGCGCGGCGGCCAACAGCATCGAGCGCCTCGCCTGCAACGATGGCAATGCCTGCCGCGTGGCTTGTCTTTCCCACACCACCTTTGCGCGAGCCGACTGCGACGACGATCGGGCCCTCATCCAGGATCCGATGTGCCAGCTCCGCGCCGGAGTTGCCCGGAGACCGCACCCGACCTGCTTCATGGGCACGCGGCCGGCGGAGACGAGCCCACAGGGCCGCAGGTTGACCGGGTGCTCGCGCGGCGCCGCGCACGGGTGGCAGAAGCGGCGGCTCAACGCGATGGCTCTCGAGGCCGCGCGGAGGTTCTCGATCATTCAGCATCGCCGCCAGCAAATCGAAAGGGTCGGCTGGGGGAATGCGATCGGACGGCGCCGCCGCATGCGACGCCGCCGAATCGCGCATGGTTGAGCCGACGGCGTGTTCGCCGGCCGCCGGAGCAACCGGCGGCTTACCGAAGCGGTGCACTGCTTCATACACCAGGTCCATCTCGCTATCGCACAGCACGGCGAACGCAGATCCAAGCGCGTCATACCGCAGCGCATCGATTGATGAACGGACTTCGATCAGGAAGCAGCCGTCGATGCCTCTGATCCAGTCGAGCAGCCCTTCCTGGTGCTCGATCAGGTACACCGGCTGCGAGTCGGGCGGCACGGCGCCGGCCCACCACCGGTCGAGAAGTTCCTGAGAAGCCGCCGCTGCAAAGAACGCGAGGCCGCGCTCCGGTGGCACCAGCACAGTGCCGCCAAGGGCATCCGCGAGCACCTCAGCGGACATCCGGGCCCTGCTCTCGTCGTTGAGCAGCACGAGGAACACCGGCGCGCTCGCGTCACCGTGCAAGGCGAAGAGCCTCCTGAACATCGGCTCGGGATCCACCACAGCACAGCACCGGCGCTGACGTCGTGCGATGCACCAGAGCCAGTGTGAGGACCAGGACGCCCACCAGCACGCACAGTGCGGGCATCAGGATGTCGGAGCGGCCGCGCGTGGCGCGTCGGGCATCGTGCAGCGCCGCCGCGAAGGCCGCCATCGCGAGTGCGCCGATTACCACCCATGCCAAGAGGACGACAGCTTGGCTGGCGGCTTCCGCAGTGGGAATCGACTGAGCGAAGAACAGGATCGACGAACGCGGCGCCGGCAATCCCAACGATGCGGCAGTGACCCCCACCAACGCGGCCGCGAGCAGGGCGGCCAGAGCCATGCGGCGGAGCAAGAATGAGCGCATCACCCGCCCTGGATGCCGCCCGAGATGGCGCTGAAGGCAGGGGCGCCGATGATGAGCAGCAGCGGGATCAGCATCGCCGCAACCGGCAGCGTGACGAGGGTCTTGGCTCGAGCCGCGCGCATGCGTGCCGTGGCGAGCCGTTCCCGGTACGTGCTCAAAGCCAGCCGCGTGTAGACATCCCGCTCCGAGATCCCCACATGAGCCGTTTCCGCAGCGTCGGCCAGCTGCAACAACTCGGGTATCTGGTACGCGTCACCGACGAGCCGGTACTGCTCGATGGTGCTGCGGTAAGGTGCCGAAACAAGCCGTTCGAAACCGCGCCTGTCGAGCAACCCTGCGAGAGCACCGGCGGATTCACAGCGTGCGAGCGTCGCAACAGCTTCATCCAGCTGGAAGCCGCGCGAGTCGGTCATGACCGCGAGGACCATCATCATGTCGCCGAGCGCGCGGCTCGATGCTTCGCGCGTTCTCCGGGCTGTCCGGCGAAGCTCCAGCAGGCTGAGCGGGATCAATGACAGCGCCGCGAGCGCTAGCAGCCACGGGGGCAGCGGCCAGTCGTGGATCACCGCACGTGCGAGTGAGTCCGCCGTCAACAAGGCCGCCAGGACCCCGAACGTCAACGCGGCCGTCTTCGCGATGAATGACAGGGGGCTTTCGCGGCGGTCCGCCATCGCGAGGAGACGCTGAAGATCCAGCTCATGCTGAAGGCGCTTGAGTGCGGGCGACTGTTCGACGGCACGCTCCAGACGGGAGCTTGGCGTCCGGAAGCGGCGAAGCGTGGCAAGCCTTCGCCAGGCACGCACATCTGGCGGCGTGAAAACGTCGAGGGCCGTCAGCCCGGCGAACCACACCACAATCGCGACGACAGCGACGACCGCGTAGGGAACAGCGTCAGCCATGCGCCGCCTCCTGCTCGGCCATCCTGGCCATGTCCCACCGGGTCCAGCGTGAAACACGCGTCAGGCGGCCCAGCAGCGCCAGCAGTCCGGTAAACACCGCCAGTGCAACGAGGAGGACGACCGTCCCTTGCAGGGTCTCGTAAAGGTGACGCAGGCTCGCGACGCGCACCACGCTCAGAAACATGAACAGCATCAGCGCCGCCATGGCAAAGGACACTGCGCGCTGTTGCGTCAGCGTGATCAGCGACTCCTCTTCGACGGCAAGTTGCGCCTCGCCCACGGGCAGGAGGACATCGTCGAACACTGCGAGCAGCGCATCGAGGCTGCGGGTGCGAGACCACAGGAGCACCGCGCACGCGTGCTCGACGATCGCGGACCGCGAGCGCTGGGCGACGCTCACTATGGCCAGTGATGTGAGGCCGCCCTGCGAAAGCGGCGCGATGACGGTGCCCAATCCGTCGTGGGCGGTCGCGGCCATGTCCTGAAGCGCGGTGTCGAGCGACTGGTTGCCAATGGCGATACGGTCGCGCAGCACGGACATCTGGAGGAGGAAGGCGCGCTCCATGCGCAGACGGCGTCGCGCAGCTCTTCCGGACACGGCGTAGCGGAAGCCGAGCGCCGCAGCACCAATGAGGACAAGGGTCAGCGTCGCGACTCCCGACATCACGCCGAGTGTCAGGGCCACCACGATCAGGGTCGCCCGCAGAACGCACCAGCGCCGCCAAGACCAGCCGAGGGCCGCCGCAAGGTCGCGCTCGGGTTCGAGAAGCCGGCGCATCTTCCAGCCCCGCCGCGGCGCGCGAACGTCGATGTCGAGGAGCAACGCCGTGGTCGCTAAGATGCATGCGATTGCAAGCGCCACTCCGGCCACGAGGACGACGGCCGCTGGGACTGCAGGCGCTGCGTTCATGGTGGCGGAACCTCAACGCTGTCGAGGTGCGGCCGGACCCGTGCGTCAAGTCGCGACAGGTTGCCAAGCAGATGCGTGCGCCGCTCCAGTCCGCCCGATTCGGTCTGGCGGTAGACCCACTTGTGGTTGCCGCCGCGCTCCACCGCCAGGACTCCAGTGACCCGGCGACGACCATCCTGGTTGGCGATGTGGACGACCAGGTGAAGGGCATGCTCGACGATCCGGCGTGCCAAGCGATCATCACCGCCAAACCGTGGGTTCTCCATGACGTACTGAACCGCCTGGTCGAGAGCCAGTTCCGCGTCCTCGGCATGGATGGTGGTCATCGAGCCGTCATGCCCGGTCATGAGCGCCTTGCACACCGCGGCCATCTCCTCGCCACGCGATTCGCCCAGCACCAGACGATCGGGCTGAAAGCGGAGCGCGTGTCTCACGAGATCGAACATCGTCAGCTGCTGGGCTTCACTCTCCGCGCGGATTGATGGAATGCTCGACAGCGCCGACGACAGCGCATGCCAGGCCACGCCGTCGCCGCGATCCTGATCCAGGTGCAACTCGGCGCCGTCCTCGACGACGACGATGTGGTCCGCTTCCGGCACCGAGCCGCACAACACGCGGAGCAACGTCGTCTTACCCGAGCCTGTGCCGCCCGCGATCATGATGTTGGCGCGGCCCAGCACGCAGGCTCTGATGAAGACAGCGACCCCGCTCGGCATGATCATCTGCGCGACGTAGTCGTCCAAGTGGCGGACCTTGTGGCGCGCGGGTACGCGGATCGCCACCCTCACCGAAGCGCGTCCTGAAACGGCCGGCCGTTTCGCGACGCAGATGCGAATGACACTACCGATGTTGGTCTCGGCAATCGGGGTGGCGTCCGTGATGCTCTGGTCGCCGGTCACTCCACGCATCCGGATCACGCGGCGGAAGAACTCGATGACGTCATCGTCGCGGGAGAACGGACTCCCGCCGATCAGGGACAGCTTCCTGCCCACCGTGCTGATCAACCAATGATCGTGCGACAGGCATGTGATGTTCTCCAACTCAGCGCCGTACACGAGCAGTGACAGTGGATACAGGTGTGAGGCGAGGATCACCGCGTTGCGCCTGATGAGGCGGCGATATGCCGCGTCGCGGCTGAGATCGGCAGCCACTGCGAGCGGAACGCCGCAAGCGACCGGCGACTCGATCGCTCGGGCGATCGCTCGCTCGACGTCGTCGCCGAGCCGTTCTTCGTGAGCCACCGACGGCGCTTCGTCGCCGCGACCGCGCCGCACTATGGCACTGATGAGCTCTGCGACATCGCGCTCGCCCTCAGGGATGTGTGGCCAGGGAGCCGTCGGCACTCCGCCACGCTCCAACTGCACGGGTTCGACTGCGTCCTCGGCCACAGCCGCGCCGGCGCTCACAGGCTCAACTCCTGCACGGCGGCGGCCACCAGCATCGGGCGGCCCGTTTCGCCCATCCGAGCCGCCTTGCGCTCATCCCAGGACCAACACGTGCGCAGGGCGAGCTCGGGCAGCTCGCGATTGAACACCTCCTGCACGACCTGGAGGTGTGCGCGGCTGCGTTGCTGGCAGACGATCACCTCGCCGTGCGCGAGATGAGCGGAGCGGAGCACGTCGATGCTTCGTGCCAGAAGCGACGGCTCGTCGCGGATCACGACGAACAGACGCTGAAAGCACGACGCCACCGCGTCGCCGGCGGCTCGCGGCGACCGCAGGCCGGGATGAGCCAGCGGGTGACCGAGATCGACGACGACCGCGTCTGCGGGATGGTTGCGAAGCGCGTCGCGGATCTGGCGCAGGCAATCGCTGATTTCAAACCCGTACGTGTGTCGAAGCCCGGGCACCACTGTGAGCGTGGCGATGTCCGGCACCGGTACCGTCTGTGCCTCCACCTGCTGAACGGTCGCCGCACGCTCGCCGAACAGATTGGCCAGGCCACGGTCGTCGAGGCGCAGATAGAGCAGGTCCGCAATCGTTCCGCCTTCCATGTCGCAGTCGACGAGCAGAACGGTTCGCGTCTGCGCGAGAGTCCAGGCGATGCTGGCCGCCCAGTAGGTGGACGTCTGGCCGGCGCGCGTGGTGCATACGCCGATGAGTGACGTCACGGCGTCGCCGCAACGGTCTACAGCGATCCGGAGCATGCGGCGCCACACAGGATCCGGATCGCGTCGTCCGCGCTGAGGGGCGTGTCAGCGGTTCGGGCGCCCGGAACGGCGCGCGCGACGTGCAGGGCTACGTTTGAGGAGCTGAGCGCCACCCACACGCCCATCAGCCCATACCTGAAATGGACTTCACCAGCTGCAGAACTAGGATCGCGCCGCCGCCCTTGGTCACCATGTCGACGAGAAACGACCCGCCGCTCTCTCGGTGCTCCATCATCTTATGGATGCCGGAGATGGCAACTGCGGCGGGTATGAGGAATTGCGCTGACGTGAGGACTGGACCGGCCACCTTTGTCAGTACCGCATTCGACAGCGGGTCGCCCGCAGCCGCGCCGATGGACCACAGCACGCTGACGAGGATGTGCGCGACCATGCAGTGTTCTCCCACCCACCATCGGCCCTTTCGCCACACGTGGCGCTCGAGCCCTGCAGGGTATGGAGACAGTGCGGACATCGCGCGGACGAAGCTGCCATGGCCGCTGCCGTAGTTCGCCGCCGCGCTGCATGGCCGTCCATGGTGGTGCTCGTCGCGGCTCTGCTTGCCGTGGGCGGGCTCTGGCTCACCTGGCTCGTCGGGGAGTTCGCCGCCGGCCTCTCACCCTCAGGTCATCACGATTTCTTCGCGCTGTTCACCGCGGGGGAATTGGTGCGCACCGGGCATGCCGCGTCGCTGTACTCCGCATCGGCGCTCACGGCGCTGGAGCGGCAGATCTATCCGCATCCCACGGGCTACGCGGGGTACATGCCGTTCCTCAATCCACCGGCTGCCGCTGCGCTGCTCGCGCCGCTGACGGCACTGCCGTTCGCCACGGCGCGAATTGCGTGGTTTGTCATCAACCTCGCGCTCGCCGTGGCATGCGCGCTTGTCATCACGAACGGGCGCGACATCCGCATCCGCGTGCTGGGGCTCGCCGTGGTGCTGCTCACGTTCCCCGCGTTCCAGACCTTCACCGAGGGGCAGTGGTCGTTCCTCATCCTGCTCGGCTGCCTGGGCGCGCTTGCGGCGGCGCGGCGGGAACGCCAATGGCTCGCGGGCGTCCTGCTCGTCGTGTTGTGGTTGAAGCCGCCTCTTCTTGTGCTCGTGCTCGTGTGGCTCGTGCTCACCCGCCGCTGGCGCATCGCGGCCGGCGCCGTGGGGGCGGTGATCGCCGTGACGCTGATCACCGCGCCGTGGACGGGATTCGGCGCCGATGTCTCGTACCTGCAGTACCTGGGCAACGTCTCCGTGGCGCACGTCTCGGGGGGCGGCGCCGTGGGCCAGACCGCGTGGGAGGGCGCGCTGCCCAACATGGAGGGGCTGATCGGTCTCGCCGCCGCCATCGCGGGCCAGGATCACCCGGTCCTCGTCGACGCGCTCGCCGCAGCCGTGGCGCTGTTGCTCATCGGTGTGCTCGCGTTCGCCATGCGCGGGCAGCTGCGCAATGCCTGTCCCCCGCTGGACATCTGCCTCGGCGCTATGGCGCTCGGCCTGCTGCTCGATCCGCACCTGTACGCACAGGACTGCGTGCTGCTGCTGTTGCTCGTGGCGCTCACGCTGTACCGATTGCAGAGCATGCGCATGCGCGGCTACCGCTTGCTGCTCGGCGTCGACTCGGTGGTGCTCGACGCCGCCGTGCTGCTCATCGGTGCGGTGCTGCTCGACCTGTCCGCCATCGACACGCTGTGGATCCAGGGACTCTTCCTGCGCCCGCTGCACCTGCTCACCGTCGCGTTGATCGCCCTCGTCGCGCTGCCCGCGTGGCGGCGGCGCAGGAGCACTCTCATGTTCGATGCCGCCGCGACCTAGCAGACCGGAAGCGGCGCCACCTCCTGCGCCGTCGAGTCGACCAGGAGCAGCCTCCCATCCGGCAGCAGCGTCAGCCCCTGCGGCGCCGGAGCGCCGCTGACGAGCGTTCGCGTCTCGCCGGATGCGGGATCGACGGCGATCACCGATTGATCCGCCAGGTCCGTGGCATAGACGAGCCCGCGCGACACGACGAGGTCGTCGAGTGAGCCCACGTGGATGACGGCGGTCTCTCCTGCCGCCCCAGCGTCGACAAGCGCGAGGCCGGGCTGGTTCTCCAGCGCGACGAGATATCCGCTCGCCGGCGCATGCAGGGCGGCCACCGGGCGGCCGAGGTTCGTGGCAAGCACCGCTGCTGCGCCGGCCACGTCACCCGGCCCAACCGCCACGCTGAGCAGCCGTCCGTGCGCGCTGTCGGGCACGAGCACGCTGCCGCCGTCGAGCGCGATGCCGTCCACGCCCTGCGTCGGCGACGACGTCGCCCCGAGACGCAGCCACGTCGAGAAGGCGCCGGTGCCGGGATGCAGCACGTCGAGGCGGTCGGTGACCTGCTGCGCCACGATCACCGTCCCATCGGCGAGCAGCACGATGCCCTCGGGACCATTGGGGTCGGCGAAGGTGTGCAGCAGCGCGCCCTGCGGGCTGAGCTGCAGGATGCGCTTGCCGTCGCGGTCGCTCAGCCAGAGCACGCCGTCGGCGTCGACCGTGACGTCGTCAGGGTCACCCGCCACACGAGCGAGCACGTGCAGCGCGGAGAGCTGCAACGCCGGTGGGCACGCCGCCAGCGACGCCGTCGCCGATGCTGACGGGGAGGCGGGAGCGGTTGCGGGCGGCACCACGCTGGACGCCGAGCACGCGGTCAGCAGCGCCACGAGCGCCGCCGCCGGCGCGCGTGCATCACGCGTCATGTGTCACGCCGTGCAGGCCTCTGATACAGTCCGCTCCCGATGGGGAGTGCGATCGTGCAAGGGCTGCACATGTTCTTTGCCATCTTCTGGTTCGGCGGCACGCTGTTCGCCAACTTCGTCGTCGGGCCCGCCGCTGCGCGCTCACTGCCCGCCTCGCAGGCCGACTTCGGCGCGCAGATCGGCATCCAGGCGGACCGCGTGATCCGGCCCGTGGCCACCCTGGCCATCATCCTTGGCTTTCTGCGCGGCACCGTCTGGGGTCCCATCCACAGCGCCGGCGACGTGTTCAACTCGAGCTACGGGCGCTGGTGGTTCATCGCGCTATTGCTCGCCATCGCGACATTCTCATGGGCGGAGCTGAGGACGGCGCCTGCAGCGCGTGCCATCGCCACGGTTCCCGACGCGGAGCGGCCGGCGCAGATCCAGCGCACCATCCGGGATGCGATGGTCGAGCTGGTGGGGTTCGCCGGCATCCTCAGCATGATGGTGCTGATGCGCTTCGGCATCTGAGCACCAGGTCCTCAGCCGGCGCGCTGGACGCTGACGGCGCCGTGGACGACGCTGGGCAAAGGGCGTCCCGAGGCCAGCGCGCGGGCTGCCTCGACGATCGCGTCGATGCACGCCGCGGCGGGGACCACCGTCGTGTCGAGCACCAGGTGGTACAGACGCGCGTCGTGCACGTCGACGCCGTACACCTCGCGCATGAAGAGCTCGCGCGCGCGGTCGGTGCGCTGCATGTCGCGCGTCGCGTCGGCTTCAGGCACCCCGCGCTGCACGGCCCGGCGCAGGCGCGTCGCCGTGTCGCCGTCGAGGCGCACGTGCAGGGCGTATGGCAGATCGGCGAGCACCACCATGCCGCCGCGGCCGAGCAGCACCCCGCCCGTGCGGCGCGCCACGTCATGCATGACAATCGACGTCGCGCGCCGCAATCGCTCTGCCGACGTCTCCGGCTCGTCACCCACAGGGGGCATGACGCCGTACTGGGGCAGCGACACGGCGGCCGCGGCGACGAGCCGCTCCACAGCCGGACCGCGCTGCTCGTCGCGCTCAATCGCCTCCGCCAGGGGCACGTCGAGCAGCTTCGCCGTCTCCGCAGGGATGCCCCGGTCGACGAACGGCACGCCGAGACGCTGCGCGACGGCGGGACCGATCTCGCTGCCCAGTGCGCCGTACGACGCGGAGATGGTCACCGTGGGAGGCGCCGCACCCGCGCGCCGGCGCAGCGCGCGCAGCTGCGGGCGGGCGGTGCTGCGCAGCTGTGAGGCGACGGCCGCCACGAGCGTCATCGCCATGGAGAAGAAGAACGTGATGCGCATGCCGGTGATGAACGGCGTGGAGATCAGCGTCGGGAAGAACGTGTGCCCGGTGAGATATGCAACCTGCTGCGGCGGCAGCTGGTGCAGCGAGCCGTCGAGCAGCGTGCTGATGGGGTTGTATCCCAGGAAGGCGGCGAAGAGGCTGCCCACCGGCGGCGCATTCGCCACTTGGTGGGCGAGGTTTGCGGGCACATCGTGCGCGCTGAGGCCACCGTACATCGCGGCCGGCAGCGTGCTGCTGAGTCCCGCGATCATGAGCGAGAAGAAGATCCCGATCGACAGCGTCATGCCCGAGTTCTGGAAGGTGGCCAGCATCCCCGAGGCGACGCCGCGCCGGTCGGCGGGGATGGAGTTCATCACGCCCGCGGTGTTGGGTGACACGAACATGCCCATCGAGACACCGTTGAGAAACAGCAGCGCCGCGAACGGCGCGTAGGTGAAGTCGGCGGGCAGCAGCGTGAGCAGGCCGAAGCTGAGCGCCGCCAGCAGCATGCCGCCGGTGGCGAAGATGCGCGCGCCGTAGCGGTCCGACAGGTACCCCGACGATGGCCCGCCGATGAGGAAGCCGACGGTCAGGGGCAGCATGTAGATCGCCGCCCAGAAGGGCGTGCTGTCGAATGAATAGCCGTGCAGCGGCAGCCAGATGCCCTGCAGCCAGATGATCACCATGAACATCAGGCCGCCGCGGCCGATCGACGCGAGCAGCCCTGCGATGGTGCCGAAGGCGAACCCGCGGATGCGGAACAGCCCGACGCGGAACATGGGCTCGGCCACGCGTGTCTCCACCACCGCGAACACCACGAGCAGCGCCACGCCGCCGATGAGCTCGGCCAGCACCGTGGGGTTGGTCCAGCCCATCGTGCTGCCGCCGTACGGCTGGATGCCGTACGTGATGCCCACCAGCACCGCGATGAGGCCCACCGCAAATGTGACGTTGCCCAGCCAGTCGATTCGGGCGCGCCTCACCACGCCGATCTCGCGCAGCTTCAGGTATGCCCACACCGTGCCGAACAATCCCACCGGCACCGACACGAGGAAGATGACGTGCCAATCCACCGTTGACAGCAGGCCGCCGACGATCAGCCCGATGAACGATCCGGAGATGGCGGCCACCGCGTTGATGCCCAGCGCCATGCCGCGCTGGTTCTCGGGGAACGCGTCGGTGATGATCGCCGTGGAGTTGGCGAAGAGCATCGCGCCGCCCACGCCCTGCACCAGGCGGAAGAAGATCAGCGCCAGCGCTGTTTGCGGGAATGTTACGACGACCACCGAGAGCAGGATCGAGCCCACGGTGAACACGAGAAAGCCCAGGTTGTACATGCGCACCCGGCCGAACATGTCGCCGATGCGCCCCAGGCTCACCACCAGCACCGCCGTGACCACCAGGTACCCCATCAGCATCCACAGCAGGTAGCTGACGTTGCCCGGCGTGAGCGGGTTGAGGTTGATGCCGCGGAAGATCGCCGGCAGTGAGATGAGCACGATCGACGAGTTGACCGTGGCCATCAGCATGCCGATCGTGGTGTTGGAGAGCGCGATCCACTTGTAGTGCGGTCCTATGTCCGCTCTCGCCCGGGCCGGAGCGAGTGTCACGCCGCGCGCGATCGGTCGTGCCGCGGACGCGAGGAGCGGCGCGTAGTCGCGAGGTTGGGCCGCGCCGTGCGCGCGCGCTTCAGCTCGGCGAAGTTGGCATTGCGCACCAGCCAGCTGGTGTGGCGCCAGAGCTCGACCGCCTCCGCGTCGCCGGGCACCTCGGTGATGACGGGCCCGAAGATCGCGTTGTCATCGACGACGATGGTGGGCACACCGAAGGCGCGATGCGTGCGCACCGCATCATCGTGCTCGCGCTGCACGCCGTCCCATGTTGCCGCGTCGCGCATCGCGGTGGCGCGCAGCGACACGTCGATGCCCGCCGCCTCCAGCGCGGAGTCGACCGTGCGCGCCTCGTCCACCGGCTGGCTGCGCTCGTGCACCGCTTCGCCGAGCGCCGCGTAGAAGCGGCCGGCGGCGGCGTTGCCCAGCGCGTCGCGCACGGCGATGGTGGTGCGCAGGGCCATCGCACCGCCGGACTCCGGCTGCGCGCGGGCCTCGTCGCCGTGATTGGCGATGGCGAGCGAGAAGACCGCCCACGTGACGGTCACCTCGCCCAGCTCCTCGAGCCGCCGCATCCAGCGCGACGTCTGGTAGCACCAGGGACATCGCGGATCGAAGTGGAAGCGGACAGCGTCAGGCATCGTCCTGATTGTGGGTCAGGCGGTCGCTTGCGCCTCCGCGTCGGCGCTCTCGGCGACCGCTTCCTTGGCCTCGGCCAGCTCGCCGTCGATCTCGAGCTTCACCTTCTCGGAGACGAGTAGGCCGCCGCCGCCGAGGGGGACGTTCCAGTTGAGGCCCCAGTCGGTGCGGTTGATCGCGCCCGTCAGCGTGCCGCCGACCTTGGTATTGCCGAAGGGATCGGTGACCACGCCACTGTGCTCGTACTCGAGCGTCACGGGCTTGGTCACGCCGCGAATCGTGAGGTCTCCGCTGGCGCGGTACACGTCGCCGTCCGGCTCCACCGAGCGAACGGTGAAGGTGATGGTGGGGTAGTTGTCGACATCGAGGAAGTCCGCGTTGCGCAGATGTCCGTCACGCTGCTCGTTGCCGGTGTCGATGCTGCGAGCGTCGATCGTCACCGTGCCACGCGCGGTGGACGGATCCTCGGGGTTGTCCAGCTCGAGGTCAGCCTCGACCTTGGTGAAGCGCCCGCGCACGGTGGCGACTCCCAGGTGCTTGGCGCTGAATGCGACGGCGGTGTGCGCGGGATCGAGGGTCCAGCTCATCTTCCTGTCTCCTGTGTTCTCCCTGATAGGCCCGGGGGTCGGCCGGTTGGTGTTCAACCTCATATAGCGCACTGTACCCCAAAGTGCTATACTTCGTCAAGTGCTAGAGATTCCTGACGCTGGGGCGGTATCAAGCGTACGATCGGCGTACCCGATGGACGCCGCCGAGTACTGCCCGGTCCACGACGCGATTCAACTCCTCCAAGGGAAATGGACGCTGCACATCGTCCGTTCCTTGCTCTCCGGGCCCATGGGCTTCAACGAGCTGGGCCGGGCGGTGGGCGGCTGCAACCCGGCCACCCTCAAGGCACGGCTTGATTACCTCGAGCAGCTCGGCCTCGTGACCCGCACGGTGCACTCCTTCATGCCCCCGCGGACGTCGTACGAGCTGGCGCCGTCCGGCGTGGACCTGCAGCGCGTGATCGACGCGATCGACGGCTGGGCGCGCGAGCACCTGCCCGAGACGCCCGCCCTCGACGAGTCCGCCGCGGCCTCCTGACGGCCGCGATCCGTATCGTGGCCGCGTGCGCGGCTGGGTCGTCGTCGCTTCCACCGGTCTGCTGACGGTCTCCGCGTGCGGCTCGTCGTCACACGTGACGTCGCGCACCGCCACGCCGCACGCCAGCGCCACTCCGGCGGCGGCCACTCCGACCGGCGACCCCTGCGCGGTACCCCGGCAGTCGCCGCCCGGCGGCGACATCCCGGCCTACTTCGCCACCGCCTTGGCCTTCGCTCCGGACGGGAGGCTCTTCTACGCCGAGCGCTCAGGGACGGTGAAGGTGTGGCAGGGCGGCGCGGCGCACACATTCGCCACCGTGCCGACCGTCACGACGCAGCCCGGCGGCGCCTACAGCGAACGCGGCCTGCTGGGGCTGGCGATCAGCCCCACGTTCGCGCAGGACCACTTCGTCTACGCGTTCTACTCCGACACCGATTACGCGCATCAGCACGTGATCCGCTGGAAGGACTGCGGCGGCACGTCGAGCCCCCCAACCGTGCTGCTCACGTTCCCGTCGGGCGGCGACTGCTGCCACAAGGGCGGCCGCATCCGCTTCGGCACGGACGGCAAGCTGTACGTCACGCTCGGGGACGAGCACTCCGCGGACACGGCGCAGAACACGAGTGACGTGCGCGGCAAGATCCTGCGCTACAACCCGGACGGCAGCGTGCCGTCCGACAATCCCTTCGGCCCGGGCAACCCGGTCTGGGCGTACGGGTTGCGCAATCCGTTCGGCATCGCGTTCTCGCCCACGGGCCAGCTCGCCGTCACCAACAACGGGCCGTCGGGCGAAGCCGGCAGCCCGGGCACCGGCTACGACACGGTGATCGAGAGCGTGCAGCGGGGCCAGGGACACCAGTGGCCGCTCTGCTATGGGTACAGCCACACGCTGCAGCAGGCGGGCTGCGGCGGCCAGCCCGGCCCTGACTGGAGCAGCGAGCAGAGCACCGTCGTGCCGACCGGCGCTGCGTTCGTGGACGCGCAGGGTCCGCCAGGGGTCGCGTCGCACCTCGTCTTCTGCACCTTCAACCGGGGCATGCTCGTCGTCAGCCCCGGGTCGCCGAATGCAAGCGTGAGCGCGGGTCCGTCGGGCTGCCGCCTCGACGTCGTCGAGGGACCCGACCACGCGCTGTACTACTCGGACGCATCGACGATCCACCGTCTCTCATGACCGGGGTCAGCCCGCAGCGGTCATGAGGCGCGCCGCGCGTACCATCGCGCGATGAGCACCGACGCGGTTGTGGTCACCGGCGCGTCCACCGGGATCGGCCGCGCCACGGCCCTGCACCTGGACCGCCTTGGGCTGCGGGTGTTCGCCGGCGTGCGCCGCGACGAGGACGCTGACGCGCTCGCCTCTGCCTCCACCGGCCGGCTGCAGCCGCTGCAGCTCGACGTCACCAACGCGGGTCAGCTGACGCGCGCGGCGGAACAGGTCGGCCTTGCGCTCGAGGGCTCGCGTCTCGCCGGCATCGTGAACAACGCGGGCATCGCGGTGAGCGGGCCGGTGGAGTTCGTGCCGCTCGAAGAATGGCGCCGCCAGTTCGAGGTGAACGTGGTCGGCACGGTCAGCGCCATCCAGCAGTTCATGCCGCTGCTGCGCGAGCATGGCGGCCGCATCGTCAACGTCAGCTCGGTCGGCGGGCGCTTTCCCCAGCCGATGGTGGCGCCGTACGTCGCGTCCAAGCACGCGGTCGAAGCGATCAGCGACGCACTGCGCGTGGAGCTGCGCCCGTGGGGCGTCGGTGTTGCCCTCATCGAGCCGGGAAGCGTCTCGACTCCCATATGGGAGAAGGGATTGCGCGCCGGCGAGTCGATGCTCGCGGGCGCTCCCGAAAGGCTGAGCCGCCTCTACGGACGGGCGATCGAAGTCGCCATGCGCACGGCGCAGCGTGAGAACGAGCGCGGCGTGCAGCCCGAGCGCGTGGCCCGCGCCGTGGCGCACGCGCTGCTGGCAAAGCGCCCGCGCACGCGCTACGTCGTCGGGGTCGATGCGCGCGCGATGCTGATGCTCAAGCGAGTGCTGCCCGACCGCTGGCGGGACGAGGTGATCCTCCGCGTCGGCGGATTGCCGCGCTCAGCAGACGCGGTGGCGAGCCAGGGCTAGCCGGCTACTTCGCCTTGGCGTAGTCGGCGAATCCCGTCCAGTCCACGACCTCGCAGGCCTCATCACCGACGACCCACGCGTCATGCCCGGGGTCGCAGATCATCACGTCGCCTTTGCGGAAGGTCTCCTCGCTGCCGTCGTCCATGCGGATCGTCATCGCTCCTGAGAGCAGGTACCCCATGTGCGCCACCTGGCAGCTCTCGGTGTTGGCGATGGGCTTCACATGCTTCGACCACTGCCAGCCGGGCTCGAACACGGCGCGGCCGATCGTGCCTGAATCGGTGTTCACCACGTCGACCTTGCCGCTGTTCTGCTCGAACGGGCGGGTCTCATCCGGATTGTCGAGGCTGTACCGCAGGAGTCTGCCTGTCGCTGTCGTCATGTCCCACCTCCGATCGACTGGGCCAAATGCACCCTTGACCGGGTGAGTATGCGCCGCCGGCAGGCCCTCCGTCGGGCTCTCAGACCTTGGTGCGAACCTCGTCCGAGAAGTGACACGCAGCCCAGCGTCCGGGCGCCTTCTCCTCGAGTGGCGGCTCCTGATCAGCGCAGATGCCGGGGGCACGCGCGATGGGACAGCGCGTGTGGAAGCGGCAACCGGAGGGCGGGTTGATCGGCGACGGGATCTCGCCCTGCAGCTCGATGAGCCGTCGCTGTGACTCGATGCGCGGGTCCGGCACGGGAATCGCGGAGAGCAGCGCCTTGGTGTACGGATGCTCCTGCGAGAGATAGAGCTCCTCGCTCGGTGACACCTCGACCACCTTGCCCAGGTACATCACCATCACGCGCTCGCTGATGTGACGCACGACGGACAGGTCGTGCGCGATGAAGATGTACGTGAGGTGGAATTCCTTCTGCAGGTCCTCGAGCAGGTTGATGATCTGCGCCTGGATCGAGACGTCGAGCGCTGACACCGGTTCGTCGCACACGATCAGCTTGGGGTTGAGCGCGAGCGCGCGCGCGATGCCGATGCGCTGGCGCTGGCCGCCACTGAACTCGTGCGGATAGCGGTTGTTGAAGTAGGGGTTCAGGCCGACGACCTTCAGCAGCTCCTGCACCTTGGCGTCCTTCTGACGGCCGCGCAGCAGACCGAAGTTCATGAGCGGCTCGGCGATGATGTCGCCGATCGTCATGCGCGGATCCAGTGACGCGTAGGGGTCCTGGAAGATGATCTGCAGCTGCTTGCGCTGCTGACGCAGGCGCTCGCCACGCAGCTTGGTGAGGTCGACACCGTTGAACACGACCTCGCCCGACGTCACCGGGATCAGCTGCGTGACGAGCCGTCCCAGCGTCGACTTGCCGCAGCCCGACTCCCCGACGAGACCGAGGGTCTCGCCCTCGCGCACCTCGAAGCTGACGCCGTCCACCGCCTTGACGGTGGCCGCGACGCCGACGTTGAAGTGCTTCTTGACATCGACGACGCGCAGCAGCGGCTCGCCTGCCGGAGCGGCCTGTGGCGTGGACGCGGGCAGCGTGGCGCTACTCACTCTTCTCGTCCTCCGCCGCACCGTCCACGGCCGCCGCCGTCTCCTCGGTGACGAGCTTCTCCGCCACCGCCGGATGGTCAGCGACGAGCTGCTCGAGCGCAGCCGGCTCCTCCGAGACCATCTGCTCCAGCAGCTGCGGATTCTCCGCCAGCGTCTCGAGCACCTCGGGCTCCTCGAGCGTGCGCAGGTCGGCCACCACCTGGAGCAGCTCAGCCGGTGGACGCACGCCGCTCGCCGCGCCGGGGCGCGTGTCGGTGATGGTCGCGGCGTTCATCTCCGCGTAGGCGCGCTTCATGGTCACCCAGCATTTGGCCTGCTGTGCGGTGCCGACCATTTCCAGCGGCGGGTCTTCGGAGAAGCACTTCTCGATGCGGAAGGGGCAGCGCGGGTTGAACTTGCAGCCCGGCGGCGGCGCGATGAGGTCGGGGGGCAGCCCTTCGATCGACTTCAGCCGCTCGTGGCGCTTCTCGTCGACGCGCGGCAGCGAGCGGAGCAGCGACCACGTGTACGGGTGCTGCGGCGACTCGAAGATCTGCTCGACCGGCCCCTCCTCGACGATCTCGCCCGCGTACATCACGACGACTCGCTTGCAGAGGCCGGCGACGACGCCGAGGTTGTGCGTGATGAGGATGATCGACGTGCCCATCTCCTGGTTGAGGTCGCGCAGCAGCTCCAGAATCTGGGCCTGCACGGTCACGTCGAGGGCGGTGGTGGGCTCGTCGGCGATCAGCAGCTCGGGCCGATTGGACAGGCCCATGGCGATCATCGCCCGCTGCCGCATGCCGCCGCTGAACTGGTGCGGGTAGTCCTTGACGCGCCGCTGCGCATCGGGCACGCGCACCTGCTTGAGCAGGTTGACGCCGCGCTCTGGGACGTCCTCCTTGGCGATCTTGTCGTGGGCGAACATCGCCTCGTCGATCTGAAATCCCACGCGCAGCACCGGGTTCAGCGAGCTGAGCGGGTCCTGGAAGATCATCGCGATGTCCCGGCCGCGGATCTGGCGCAGCTCCTCAGAGTTGAGCTTGGTGAGGTCGCGGTCCTTGAAGAGGATCTGCCCGCCGACGATCTTGCCAGGGCGCTGGACCAGCCCCAGCACCGACATGGCGGTGACGCTCTTGCCGCAGCCCGACTCCCCGACGATGCCGAGGGTCTCGCCCGGGAAGAGGTCGAAGGTCACGTCGCGGACGGCCTTGACCTCGCCGTCGTCGGTGAAGAAGGACGTGCTGAGGTGCTTGACCTCGAGCACAGGCCGGGTCAATCGGCGCCCCCCGTCCGCTGGCTTTGTGGCATTTACCGCTTCTGTCGTGGGTCGAATGCGTCCCGGAGCCCGTCTCCGAAGAAGTTGAAGGCCAGCAATGTAACCGACAGAGCGATGGAAGGGAACGTCACGATGTGGGTGACGTAGCGGATGGCCGCCACGCCTTCACTCGCCATGCCGCCCCAGTCCGCCTGGGGAGGCGGAACGCCCAGGCCCAGGAAGCTGAGGAAGGCGCCGGTGAGGATCGCGATGGGGATGACGAACGTGGCCTGCACGATGATCGGCCCCATCGCGTTGGGGAAGATGTGCCCGAAGAGGATCTTCCCCGACTTGGCGCCGCTCGCCCGGGCAGCCTCGATGAACTCGCGTTCTCGGAGGCTCAGGGTCTGGCCACGCACAAGTCGCGCCATGTCCATCCAGATCGTCGCCGAGATGGCGATCATGATGTTGAGCAAGCCCTGGCCGAGCACGACGACCAGAACCAGTGCGACCAGCAGCGCGGGGATCCCGTAGAAGATGTTGATGATCAGGCTGATGACCGCGTCGACGGTGCCGCGGAAGTAGCCGGCGATCAGGCCGACGGTCACGCCCACGACGAGCACGATGATTGCGGTGCCGACGCCCTCCGCCAGGGACACCTGCGTGCCCACCATCAGCCGGCTCAGGCTGTCACGGCCGAGCTCGTCGCAACCGAATGGATGCGCCCCGGAGGGTACCGCGTACGTGTCGCAGGTGCCGATCGCGTTCGGCTTGTAGGGTGTCCAGAAAAAGGCAATGACGGCAACAACTACCAAGAGGCCGAGGTAGACGACCGCGGCCAGCGCCAGCTTGTTGCGCCGCAGGCGGCGCCAGCCGTCGCGCCACAGGGAGACCTGCTCGCGGGCGAGCGTGCCGCCCGCATACTCGGTGACGGTGGTCGGCGGCGCGGTGATCGTTGTGGCCATCAGTACCTGATCCTCGGGTCAATGACCGTGTACAGGAGATCAACTCCCAGGTTCGCCACGCCGATGAGCAGCGTGTAGATGGTGAACACCCCCACTGTGACGTTGTAGTCGTGCGACGTGATGCTGCGCACGAACTCCTTGCCCAGTCCGGGGATGCCGAAGATGTTCTCGATGATGACGCTCCCCGCGATGATGCTGACCACCAGCGGGCCGAGGATGCTCGTCACCGGCACCATCGCATTGCGCAGCGCGTGGCGGATGGTGACGACGCGGCTCTTCAAGCCCTTGGCCCGCGCCGTGCGGATGTAGTCCTGCTGGACCACGTCGAGCATGGCGGCGCGTGTTATTCGCGTCACCTGGCCTGAGGTGTAGAAGCCGAGCGCGATCGCGGGCAACGAGAGCTGCACGATGTCGCCGTAGGTTCCCTGCCAGCGCAGCGGGTAGCCTATCGCGGTGCCGAAGAGCGAGAACGTCCAGTCCGGCAGCGCCAGGGCGAACAGCAGGATGCCGAGCGTCGCGAGGACGAAGCTGGGGACGCTGTAGCCGATGACCGCGATCGTGGTCAGCAGGTAGTCGACCCACGTGTTCTGGCGCATCGCGGCAATGACGCCGAAGAGCATGCCCAGGCCGACCGTGATGATCAGAGCCGCGCCGCCGAGCTCCATGCTGACGGAGAGCTCGCGCAGCACCAGCGGCGTGATCGCCTCACCCTGGATGACGAAGGAGTTGCCCAGGTCGCCGTGGATGGCGCCCTTGAGGAAGTTCCAGTACTGGATAGGGATGGGCTGGTCGAGCCCGTACTGGTGGAGCACGGAGGCCAGCGCGGCGCCGTGCAGGTGCTCGCTGATGAAGGCGTTGCCCGGCAGGCTGTGCACCGCGGCGAAGACGCCGAAGGAGACGACGAGCAGCGTGACGACGATGAGCAGGACGCGCTGCCCGATGTAGATGAGGGTCCCCCGAGTCATCCGCGGCTCCTCACATATTCCGGGTGTGCAGAGGGCGCCCGGCTCGTCGCCGGGCGCCCTTGCTTCAGTTCAGGTGTTGGTCAGTGAGACAGGATCGAGATCTCGTCCCAGTAGAAGTCCGCCTGCGCGTTGGAGCCGGCGCCCTTCACATAGGGATGGATCAAGAATTCGCCGACCGAGTAGTAGAGCGGGATGTAGGCCACGTCGCTGATGAGCAGCTGCGACAGCTGGTTGTACAGCGGCAGTGCCTGGCTGATGGGCTGGCTGTCGGCCATCATCAGCGTGTTGTCGTAGGTCGGGTTCGAGTCGGTCGCACCGTCACCGCACGAGCCGTTGTCAGCGAAGCCGCTGGTGTTGGCGCCGCACGCCGAGGTGCCCCAGAGGTTGTCGAACCAGTCCTGCGGGTGGTTGTAGTCGAACTGCCAGCCGTCACGCGACATGACGAACTTGCCCACGAGACGGTCGCCGATGAAGGCCGACGCGTCCGGATGCGGGTCGAGCGCCACGTTCACGCCGAGGTTGGTCTGCCACTGGCCCTGGAGGAACGTCGCCACCGGGTCGTTCAGGCCGCCCGCGTTGTACGAGTACTTGAGGTTGGCGGTCTTGGTGCCGTCCGGGTCGAACTGGTGCAACAGCGACTTGGCCTGGGTGGGATCGAACTTCGACAGCGGGTCAGCACCGTCACCCAGGTAGCCGATCAGGCCCTTGGTGATCAGGCCGCCCGTGGCGGGCGAGCACACCAGGTTGTGGCACACGGTCGAGGCCAGCGCGTTCTTGTCCACCGCGAGGGCGAACGCCTTGCGCAGACCCTTGGCCGCGTCACTCTCACCGACGAAGGGACCGCCGGTGGACGGGTAGCCGATGTTGAAGCTCAACCAGGTCGTGCGGCCCTTGGGCTGCAGGAGCACCTGGCTCTTGAACTGGCCACCCTGCAGGTACCGCAGGATGTCGGCCTGCGGCTGCTGGCTGTCACCGCCGTAACCGATGAGGTCGTAGCTCCCCTGCTCCCATGCGGCATCGTTGGTCGTCTGCGTCGACGGGTCCTTGATGTCGATGTCGATCTCAGTCAGGGTCGGCTTCGGGGTGCCCCACCAGTTGGGGACCTGCTTGAAGACGATCGACTGCTTCGGGGTGTAGGCCGTGAGCATGTACGCGCCGCTGCCGACCTGCTCGCCGGGCTTGGACCACCAGTTGACGGGGTCGTTCTTGATGACCTTCTCGTCGACGACGGATCCGGTGCTGCCCTGCAGGGACCACGCCGTGAGGCACCAGCCGCACGGGTTGGCCAGCTTGATCATCACGGTGCTGGCGTCCGGTGCGCTGAGGCCCGACATCTGGAACGCCGGGTTGTGCGCCGCCAGCGCGTTCTCGGTGCCGGTGCGGCACGTGGTCACGTCAGCGTTCTTGGAGCAGAACTGCTTGCCGGCCTTGGACACGTCGGAGAACCCCGCGATCGCGGACAGGTTGCTCGCGTACGCGCCGCGCAGCGCGGCCGAACGGTTCCACGAGTAGACGACGTCCGCCGAGGTGAGCGGATCACCGTTGGAGAACTTGACGCCCGACTTCAGGTGGACCGTGTAGGTCATGCCGTCGGACGAGATCCCACCGTTGCTGGTTGAGGGGACGGTGGTGGCGAGGTCCGGGATGAGATTCAGCTTGTCGTCGAACCGCCAGAGGTTGTCGTACACGTTCTGCATCAGCTCGGTGTCGACCTCTGCGTCCATGATGCCCGGGTCCCACGTCTTCGGGTCCTGGAGGACCGGGAAGTGGAGAATCTGGCTCGAAGCCAGCGAGCTGCTGCCGTTGTTGCCGCCGCTGCTGCCGCCGCACGCCGCGACGGTCAACACCCCGGCGACGCCGATCAGCATCCCGCCGAGTTTCACTTTCGATAGGCGCAAGTTCCTGTCCTCCTTGATGCCTGACGACGCAAAAAGACCCGCAGGACATGGAGGACGAGGGTGTGCCTCCTCTCCTGGCGGAGCCGCAAGTGGGCGGTAGGATACCCACTCCTCGAGGGATTCGGGTATCCCCCTTCGGGGTGATATCCCCGTGCGGCCGCCCGTAGACTGGCCGGGCCCATGAGGCTTTTCCGCGCAGAAGGGGTCGCGCGTGTCCTGCCCGCGGTGGTCTTCTGCGCCGGCGCGGCATCGCTCGCCGTGGAGATCTGCGCCTCGCGGCTGCTGGCCCCCTACTTCGGCAACTCCACCGTGGTGTGGGCCAACGTCATCGGGCTCATCCTCATCTATCTGTCGGTGGGCTACTGGCTGGGCGGCCGCATCGCGGACCGCCACCCACAGGCGCACGTCCTCGGGCTCCTGCTGGTGCTCGCCGCGCTCGCCACGGCCGTACTTCCGTTCGTTGCGCGCCCCTTTCTCGACCTGGCGTTGCGGGGCTTCGCGGCGGTCAGCGTGGGCGCGGTGGCCGGCTCCTTCGTGGCCACGCTGCTGCTCTTCGCCATCCCCGTGTCGCTGCTGGGCATGGCTTCACCGTTCGCGCTGCGCCTGTCGATCAGGGAGGTCGAGCGCGCCGGCGCAACGAGCGGGAGGCTTTCGGCCCTCGCCACAGTTGGCGCCATTGTTGGCACTTTCGGAGCGGCGCTGCTCCTCATTCCCGCCATCGGCACGCAGCGCACCATGCTCGCGGCGGCGCTGCTCGTCGCAGTGATCTCGGTGCCGCTGTGGCTGCGCGGCGCGGCGCCGGCCACAGCGCTCATCGCCGTGCTCATCGCCCTGCCTCCGGGCGTGGTGAAGCCGCAGGTGGGCACGCTGGCCGAGCGGCAGACGCTCTATCAATTCGTGCAGGTGGTGCGCACCCCGGACGGCAAGGTTGTGATGCGAACCGATGAGGGTGTCGCCGACCAGTCGGTCTACCGCGCGGGCACCGTGCTCACCGGCGGCGAGTGGGACATGCCACTTGTCGTCCCGCCCCTGCTGCAGCGGCCGGTGCGCTCCATCCTGGTGATCGGCAACGCCGGTGGTACGACGGCGCGCGCTCTGGCCGGCGAGTACCCGGGCGTGCGCATCGACGGCGTGGAGATCGACCCGGTGCTGTCGGACCTGGGGCGGCAGTACATGGGGATGAGCGCGATTCCCAAACTCGACGTGATCACCGCGGACGGCCGCGCCTTTCTGAAGACGACAGCGTCGACGTACGACCTCATCGTTGTCGACGCCTACCGCCAGACATACATCCCCTTCTACCTGACCACCGTGGAATTCTTCCAGCTCGTGCGCGCCCACCTCAACAGCGGCGGAGGTGTCGCACTCAACGTCGAGCGCGTGCCCGGAGATGACCGCCTGGTGCAGGCGGTGAGCGGCACGCTCGCCGGCGTCTTCCCGCAGACCTGGGTGTGGCCCGCGCTGCACTTCAACGAGCTCGTCGTCGGCCTCGACACGCCCATCGCCGCGAGCTCAATTGCCACACGACTGCAGGGGCTCCCCGCCGCCGTGCGCGTCCTCGCCCCGCTGGTCGTCTCATCTCTGCGCACCGTCGCACCCACCGGCGATCCTCTTACGGACGACCACGCGCCCGTCGAATGGCTCACCGACCGCGCGGTGCTCGCCTACATCGCCGCCGGCGGACGCTTGGACGAGCAGCTGCTGCCGACTGCGCCCTGAACGCTGCCTGCCCTGTCAGCCCGGGAGCGTCTCCCCGCCGATTGGCGCCAGCACCTCGCCGGTGTAGAAGCCCGAGAGCCGCTCGGAGGCGAAGAAGATGAATGACGGCGCGATGTCGTCGGGATGCGCTGCCTGCTGCATCGGAACCTGCTCGCCGAATCTCTGCACCTTCTCCTCGGACATCGTCGCCGGGATCAGCGGCGTCCACACCGGGCCGGGCGCCACTGCGTTGACCCGGACACGGCGGTCGACCAGGGACTGCGCAAGTGAATAGGTGAACGCGTTGATTGCGCCCTTCGTTGTGGCGTAGTCGATCAGGCTCTTGTTGCCACGCAGGCCGTTGATCGAGCTGGTGTTGATGATCGCCGCGCCGTCATGCAGGTGAGGCAGCGCCGCGCGCGTGATCCAGAAGTAGCTGTAGATGTTGGTGCGGAACGTGCGATCCCACTGCTCGGTGCTGATGTCCTCCAGCCGCTCCATCGGCTCCTGGAAGGCGATGTTGTTGACCACGATGTCGAGGCGGCCCAGCTCGTCGACCGTCCGCCGCACCGCCTCCTCGCACATGTCCTCTGTCGAGAGATCGCCGGGTAGCAGCAGCGCGCGGCGTCCTTCGCGCTCGATCATCTCAGCCGTGTGACGCGCATCCTCGTGCTCCTCGAGGTACGCGATCGCCACGTCCGCGCCCTCCTTCGCGAAGCCGATCGCGACAGCGCGGCCGATGCCCGAATCACCGCCGGTGACGAGCGCCACCCGGCTGCGCAGCAACCCCGTGCCCATGTAGTCGCGCATCTCGTCGCGCGGCCGAGGGCGCATTGCCGACGTGACACCGGGGTGCTCCTGGCGCTGCGGTGGGAAGTTCTGCCCGCTCACGTCGCGCGCGGGGCTGCGTATGTCTCGCGTTGCTCGAACTCGGACACCTCGCGGCGCGCCTCGGCGAGGATGTCGGCCATGCCGCGCTGCTCCAGCTGCGTGCCCACGATCTCCGCCTCCTCCGCGGGACGCACGCGCCAGCCGTGGTGGAAGACGATCTCGCCGCCCAGCCATGCGCTGACCAGCAGACCCGCCGTCGTCGCGCCCAGGATTGCGCTGCGCCGGTGGCCGCTCGTCAGCGAGGCGACGCCGAGGCCACCGAGTGCCGCGGTGTTGATGAGCCCGTGGATCGTGGTGATGCGGCGCGACGGATGCTCGGATGGCATCGTCAGCCAGTCCCACCAACCCGCGGCGCCCGCAGCGGCAGCCGCGATGAATGCGGACCGCGCAGTCCACGACGCGAGCGTCTCCAGCCCTCGCGGCCTGCGGCGTGCGCCCGCGAGCAGCGACGCCGTGAATGCCGTGGGAATCAGCGTGACGGGAAAGTCCGAGGCAATTGCGTGCAGGGGGTGGCCGTGCACGACCGGATGGCGCAGCACGCGCGACGTCATCTCCCGCGCAAGCTGCACCGGCCCCGCGCCGTTCTGCGTCACTTCAGCGCTCGCGCGGCCGCGGAGTATCCGAGCTGCAGCGCGTCGGAAGCGGCGGCGATCGTCAATGTGCCGGCGGCCACGCGCGTGGCGCGCGGGGCCACGATCATCCCGCCCACGAATGCCGTCGCCACCCACTGTCCCAGGCAGTACGGGCACGTGACCAGCTCTCCGACGGCACGGCGCAACCCGCTGCCACGCACCTCCTCGCGCACCTCCGAGGGCGCTTCGCCGGGGCCCTTGTAGCGCGCGAACGGCGCGCGCAGCGGGCTCGCCACCGCGTCCGCGCCGGCGAGCCGGCTCACCTTGAACGTGGCGGCTGAGAGCAGCGCGATGTCGCCGAGATTCAGGCGCTCGGCGGGCCGGCGCCGTCGAAGCAGAAGCCCGCCCAGTCCGGCAGCGCACACGCCGTACACCGCCATGATCGCGGCATACCCGCCGAGGGGCCGGTCCTCCTTGGGCGAGTACTGCTCGGTGGTTGCCTTCGCCTGCCGCGTCGCCGCCGACGCATTGCGTCGCGCCGTCCTGCGTGCGGCCGTCACCGTCTCAGACATGGGCGCAATTCCTCCCCGGTCCGGTGTGCGCAGCTATCACACTTTAGCACAGCGCGGCTCTCAACTCTGAGGGGCCCCGGGCGAGGCCGCGACCGCTTGCCCGCAGCGGTACGGGCGGCGTACGGTGGGAGGGTCCGCAATGGATTTCGAGGAGGAGCAGTGATGGTCTTCCGAGTGAGTCCCACGCTGACCGTGTATCGGGGTGATAGGTGACTGTCGCTTCGATCCGAGGGCTCCGGGACAGACGTCCCGGGGCCTTCGTCGTTCCTAGCCCGCGGTGATCAGCGTCACCGCGGCGAGAGCGACGCCGACGCTGGCGATCTGCAGCGCGCGAAGGCGCTCGCCGAGGAACAGCAGCGAGCACGCCACCGTCGCCGCCGGATAGAGCGACACCAGCACCGCGACGATGCTCAGCAATCCGTTGTGCACCGCGATCAGATAGAGGGCGTTGGCGCTCACGTCGAACACGCCGGTCGCGGCGAGCAAGACCCATCCCGCCTGCCCGGCCGTGAGCGCCGCCCGCTGCGCCAGCAGCGCGATGGCGAAGGCCGTGACCGAGGCGCCCCGCGCCGTGACCAGCGGCCAGAATCCCGCGGCCGGCGCGGTGCGCGCCAGCGCGATGTAGAAGAGCCCGAACGCCGCGCCCGCCCCGCAGGCGAGCAGCGCGGTCCGTGCGGTGAAGCGGACGCCGGCGCGCGGCTTCGAGCTGCTCAGCAAGGCAACCGCGACCACAGCGAGCGCGACGCCGGCGAATTGCAGGCGGCCTGGCCGGTCTCCGAGGGCGACGCCCACCACCACAGGCACGATCGCCGCCACCACGCCGGTCACCGGTGCGACGAGCGCCATCGTCCCCGACGCGAGACCGCGATACAGCATCGCCACTCCGGCGCCGCCCGCGATGCCGCCGGCCGCGCCGAGGAGCAGGTCGGCGCCGCCGGCCCGGCCGCCGGTGCTCAGCGCCACCACCGCCATCCCGGCGAGGCCGACGGCCTGGGACACGATGAGCACCGAGAGCATCGGAGCGCGCCGCGTGGACAGCCCGCCCAGGAAGTCGCCGGTGCCGAAGAGTGCCGCCGCGACGAGCGCGAGGGCGATGCTCAGGTGAGGAGCGCCTCGGGGTGCGTGATCACAGCGGTGCCGACGATCGCAGCTTCGCAGCCCAGGGCGGCGAGCGCGTCGATGTCGGCTGCGGAGCGAATGCCACCCGCGGCCATCGCCGGGATGCCCCAATCGACGACAGCGCGCAGCAGCTCGAGGTCAGGGCCGTGGAGGGTGCCGTCGCGCTCCACCGAGGTGCAGAGCACACGGGTCACCCCCGCGGCGCGACAGCGGCCCATCGCCTCATCCACCGTGAGGCCGGTATCGCTCTGCCACCCGCGCACGGTGACGCGTCCATTGCGCACGTCGATGGCGACGACCAGGCGATCACCGGCCACGCGCACGAAGGCGGGCAGGGATTGCGCGCTCTCGAACGCCGCGGTGCCGATGATCACGCGGTCCGCGCCCGCGTCGAGGAGTTCGCGCACTGTCTCGCTGTCGCGCACTCCGCCGGCGACCTGCACGCGCGCGGGCGACGCTCGGGCGAGGAGCCGGCTCACAACGTCGAGGCGGATCGAGCCCTCGCGGGCGCCGTCGAGGTCGACCAGGTGAATGCGGCGCGCGCCCGCCTGCACCAGGCGGTCGACGTGGTCCTCCGCGGGACGCCGCCACGTGGCGTGCTCGAAGTTGCCGCGGAACAGCCGCACCGCGTCGCCTCCCAAGAGGTCGACCGCGGGGATCACCTCCATGCTGGCATATTATCATGCTAATATATCAGCCGAGAGACATGCCCAGCCCCGCGCGCACCGGCGCACCACCGAGCTCACACCCGTGGCTGACACCGGAGATCGCCGACGTCTTGGAGATGCTGGCGCACCTTCGCACCCCGGACGAGGTGCAGCGAGTGCTGCGCGACCTGTGCACGCTCGGGGAGCTGGAGACGATGGCGCATCGCTGGCGGGTGGCGCAGCTGGTGGACCAGAGCGTGCCGTATCAGCGGATCGCCGCGGAGACCGGGGCATCGACGGCGACGGTGACGCGCGTGGCGTACTGGCTGCGCCACGGCGAGGGCGGCTATCGCCTGGCCTTGCGCCGGCGCCGGGGGCTGCGGGCGCCGGCCGGCTGACGGTTGCCGTCCCGGTCAAGGGACGGTTGCACGAGAACGCGCTGACGCTGCTCGACGCGGCCGGCTTCCAGCTCGAGACCCGCGACGACCGCGCGCTCTCCATCCGCTGCCACAGCGCGCCGGTGGACGTATTGCTGGTGCGCGCCGCGGACGTGCCCGAGTACGTGCAGGACGGCGCGGTGGACTGCGGCATCACGGGCGCGGACCTCGTCGGTGAGCGCAGCGCCGACGTCATCGAGCTGCTGCGCCTCGGCTTCGGCTACTGCACGCTCGAGGCGGCGGTGCTGGAGGACGACCCGGCGTTGGCACTGGAAGACCTGCAGGGACGGCGCGTGGCCACGGTGTTCCCCCACCTGACGAAGACGCTGCTCGGGAAGCTCGGCATAGCGGTTGAGCTCTGCGAGGTGACCGGGTCGGTGGAGATCGCGCCGCGGCTCGGGCTCTGCGACGCGATCGTCGACCTGGTCAGCAGCGGTGGCACGCTGCGCACCAACGGTTTGCGCTCACTCGGGGAGCTGTTCGAGTCCGAGGCGGTGCTCATCGCTTCGCGCGATTCGCGCGCGCGCGTCGCCGGCCTGGAGGCCGCGCTGGGCAGCGTGGTGCAGGCGCGCAACACGCGCTATCTCATGTTCAACGCCCCGCGCAGGAGCATCCCGAGCATCCGCGAGGTGCTGCCCACCGACGGCTCGCCGAGTGTCGTGCCGCTGCTGCGCTCCGACTCCGTGGCCATCCACGCGCTGGTGCCGGCGGCGTCGATCTGGGAGCTGCTGCCACAGCTGCAGAGCCTCGGCGCGAGCTCCATCCTGCTGTCGTCGGTGGAGATGCTCCTGCCATGAGCGACGTCGCGGCGATCATCGACGATGTCCGGGCGCGCGGCGACGCTGCGCTGCGCGAATGGTCGCTTCGTCTCGACGGGGAGGCATTCGCGCCCGCTCGCGCCGCGGGTGATGTGCGGCGGGACGCTCTCCTCGCCGCAGCGGATGCTGTCCGCCGCTGGCACGCGATGCAGCGGCCCGCGGACGTCGAGTGCGAGGTGCTGCCCGGCGTGCAGCTGCAGCGGCGCTGGGTGCCCCTCGAATCCGTCGGCGTCTACGTGCCGCGCGGACTCGTGTCATCACTGGTGATGACGGCGGTGCCGGCACAGGTGGCCGGCGTGGCGCGGATCGTGGTGTGCACGCCGCCGAACGGCGCTGCGCTTGTCGCGCGCGCCGCGGAGCTGCTCGGCGTCACCGAGGTCTGGGCGGTCGGCGGGCCGCCGGCAATTGCCGCCATGGCGTACGGCACCGAGAGCATCGGGCGCGTCGACAAGATCGTCGGCCCGGGCAGCGGGTACGTCAACGAGGCCAAGCTCCTCGTGTCGCGCGACGTGGCGATCGATCTTCCCGCCGGGCCCTCGGAGGTCGTCGTCGTGGCGGGACGCGACGCCGACCCGCGCCTGGTGCAGCTGGAGCTCGACGCGCAGCGCGAGCACGGACCGGACTCGATCGCCACTGTGGTCGAGGTGAACGGTGACGCCGATGCCGCGCTGCGCGCGGTGGAGGCGCGCGCGCCGGAGCACGTGGCGCTCCTCGGCGCGGACGCCGAGCAGCTCGCCACACGCATACGCAATGCGGGCGCCGTCTTCGTGGGGCGTCATGCGCCCGTTCCCGCGGGCGACTACGCAACGGGCGCAAACCACGTGCTTCCCACGGGCGGCTGGGCGCGCTCGGTCGGCGGGCTCGGCCTCGAGACGTTCCTCAAGCCGGTCACGGTGCAGCGCATCACCGAAGCGGGGCTGCGCGCGATACGCCCCACGATCGAGGCGCTCGCTGAGGTCGAGGGGATGACTGCGCACGCCGCGGCGGTGCGGCGATGACGATCACCGCGCGCGCCGCGCCGCGCTACAGCGGTTCGCCGTCAACACGGTCGCTCGTCGACGCCACCGGGCTCGACGAGTCGCAGATCGTGCGGTTCGACAGCAACGTGCCGCCATCGCCGCCGCCGTACGCGCGCGCCGCGACGATCGCACGAGCGCTGGCAACGGTCAACGACTACAGCCACGGCGGCCATCCCGCGCTGAAGCGCGCAATCGCGGAGCGCCACGGTGTGGCGCCGGAGAACGTGGTGCTCGGCGCCGGCAGCGGCGACCTCATCCTGCTCATCGCGCGCGCGCTGCTCCGTCCGGGCGACGAAGCCGCAATCGTGCCGGCGCGCACCTTCTCGCTCTACGGCATCGCGGTGGCCCAGGCGGGCGCATCGGTGGGCGGCAGCACGCCCGCGCTCACCTTCACGTGCAGGCCCAACAATCCCAGCGGCGAGCTGCTCGATCTGCCCGGCGCGCGGCCGCTCGTGGTGGACGAGGCGTACGCTGAGTATGCGGGCGTCAGCGCCGAATCGCTGGGCGGCGAGGACCTGGTCGTGCTGCGCACGTTCTCCAAGGCGTTCGGCCTCGCCGCCGCGCGCGTGGGCTACGCGCTCGCGGGCGCGCAGCTCGCGGCGGAGCTCAACCGCTGGCAGGCGCCACATCCCATCTCGACGATGTCCGCGCAACTCGCGCTCGCTGCACTGCATGACCCGCCTCACGTCGGCGCACAGATCGAGGAGCGCGAGCGCCTGCACGGAGAGCTGCAGCGGCTCGGGCTCGCGCCGCTGCGTTCGCACACCAATTTCGTCTTCGTCCCGCACGAGGACCCCGACGGGCTGGCCGACGCGCTGCTGCAGCGAGGCATGGTCGTGCGCCGTTACGAGGACGGCATCCGCATCAACGTGCGCGACAGATACGACGACGATGCGTTGCTCGCGGCGCTGGCCGCCGCGCTGGAGACGCCGTGGAGCGCGGACTCCGGAGCCCCGTCGCGCAGCGTCCGGTATCTGCGCGCCACGGCGGAGACCGCGGTGCGCGTCCGGCTGGCGCTCGACGGCAGTGGTGTCGTGCTCGCGAGTGGCGGCGACGGCCTGTACGACCATCTGCTGGAGCAGCTCGCATTCCACGCCGGCATGGACCTGCTCGTGGAGTCCGTGGGCGACCTTGAGACCGGTGCGCACCACAGCGCCGAGGACGCTGCGCGCGCCGTCGGCGACGCGCTGGATCGCGTTCTCGCGGACCGCCGCGGGCTGCAGCGTTTCGGCGACGCCACCCTGCCCATGGACGAGGCGCTGGCCAGCGCCGCGGTGGACCTCTCCGGCCGGCCCTCGAGCGTCATCGGCATCGCGCCGGATCCGGGGCTCGCGCGGCACGTGCTCGAGAGCCTGGCCCAGAACGCGCGCATCACGCTGCACGTCGACGCGCGCGGGAGTGACGCGCACCACACCGCCGAGGCGGCGTTCAAGGCGGTAGGGCGCGCGCTGCGCGTCGCGCTCGCACGTCAACACGGCGCGGGCGTGGCGTCGACGAAGGGCGTGCTGTGAGCGTTGCCGTGGTCGACTACGGAGCGGGCAACGTGCGCTCACTGCTGGCGGCGCTGCGGCGCATCGGTCTGGAGGCGACCCTGACGCGCGAGCCGCGCGACGTCGATGCGGCGGATCACCTCATCCTGCCCGGCGTCGGGTCGGCGGCGAGCGCGATGCGCACCCTGCGCGAGACCGGTGTTGACGCCGCGCTGCGCACTCGCTTCGCGCGCGGCGCTCCGGTGCTCGGCATCTGCCTGGGCATGCAGCTGGCGGTCGACGGCACCGAGGAGGACGGCGGTGTCGAATGCCTCGGGCTCGTGCGCGGGCGCGCCGAGCGCTTGCGCGACCGGCGCGTGCCCCGCATGGGATGGGCTCGCGTCGACCCGGGCGGCGACGCGTTCTACTTCGCGCACTCATATGGCGTCGTGTCTCCAGCAACGGTCGCCACCAGCGAAGGCCTCGCCGCCATGGTGCGCAAGGACGCGTTCTGGGGCACGCAGTTCCATCCTGAGAAGAGTGGCGCCGCGGGCGAGCGGTTCCTGCGCGAATGCCTTTCTGCCGCCTGATCCCCTGCCTCGACGTCGACGCCGGCCGCGTGGTGAAGGGCGTGCGCTTTCGCGACCTGCGCGACATGGGTGACCCCGTGGAGCTCGCCGCGCGATATTCGGCGCAGGGCGCGGATGAGCTGGTGTTCCTCGACGTCACGGCCACCCTCGAGGCGCGGCGCGCGCTGCTGGACGTGGTGGGCGACATCGCGGACCGCATCGGCATCCCGCTCACCGTCGGCGGCGCGCTGCGCACCCTCGACGACGCGCAGGCGTTCCTCCTGGCGGGCGCGGACAAGGTCGCGATCAACACCGCTGCCGTCGAGCACCCCGCGCTGATCACGCAGCTCGCCGAGCGCTACGGCGCTCAGGCCGTGGTGGTCGCCATCGACGCCGCCGGCGGCCAGGTGCGCACGCACGCCGGCACGCGCGCAACGGGAATGAGCGCCCCGGACTGGGCGCGCACCGCGGTGGCCTGCGGCGCGGGCGAGCTCCTGCTCACCTCCATCGACGCCGACGGCACGCAGAACGGGTACGACCTGGCCCTGACCGAATCGGTTGCGGCTGCGGTGGACGTGCCGGTGATCGCGTCCGGCGGCGCCGGCACTCCCGCGCACGTGGCCGCAGCGCTCGAGGTCACGCAGGCGGCGCTGGTGGCGTCGCTGGTGCACACGCGCGAGGACGGCGTGCGCTGGCTGCGCGACGAATTGCGCGCCCAGGGCGTGACGCTGCGCGATGTCTGAGCAGCCACCGCAGCTGCGCGCCGCGGTGGTGCAGGACGCCGCGACGCAGCAGGTGCTCATGCTCGCCTGGATGGATACCGAGGCGCTGGAGCGGACCATCGCCACCGGCGAGGTGCACTTCTGGAGCCGCTCGCGCCGTCGCCTGTGGCGCAAGGGGGAGACGTCCGGGAACGTGCTTCTCCTCCGCGACCTCAGCATCGACTGCGACGGCGACGCGATCCTGGTGCGCGCCACTCCCACCGGCCCCGTGTGTCACACGGGCGCCGCGACCTGCTTCCGCCCACTCACCGACGGCGACCGCTGACTCCCAGCGGCTGATACGGTCGGGCGGATGCCCGTGCTCCAGCATCTCGCCGATGCGCTGCGCCTCGCGTTCACCATGTTCTGGGACGTGCTGTGGCCGCTCGGCCTCGGCTTCCTGCTCTCTGCGGTTGTGCAGACGTTCGTGTCACGCACAGCGATCACGCGCCTGCTGGGCACCGACTCGCGCGCCGCGGTGGCGCGAGCCGCCGCATTCGGCGCAGCGTCGTCATCCTGCTCCTACGCCGCGGTTGCGCTGGCGCGCTCGCTGTTCCGCAAGGGCGCGACCCTGAGCAACGCGATCATCTTCGAGTTCGCCTCGACCAACCTCGTGTTCGAGCTGGGTCTCGCACTGGTCGTCCTGCTCGGCTGGCAGTTCTTCACCGCCGAGATCGGCGGTGGAGTCGTCATGGTCGTGCTGCTCGCCGTCATCTTCCGCGCCACGCTGCGCCCGCGTCTCGTGGACGAGGCGCGGCGCACGGCGAGCATGGGGCGGGCGGGACGGATGGAGGGCCACGCGGCGATGGACATGTCCATCAGCGGTGGGCCACTGTTCCGCCGCGTGTTGAGCGGGCGCGCCTACACCGCCGTGGCGCACTGCTTCGTGATGGATGTGTACAGCGTGTGGACCGACCTGTTGATCGGATTCCTGCTCGCCGGAGCGCTCGGCGCATGGGTGCCCGATGGCGCGTGGTCCGCGCTGTTCCTCTCGGGGCATGGCGCCGCGGCCTTCGTGTGGGGCGCGCTCATCGGCCCCCTCATCGCGATGCTGAGCTTCGTGTGCTCCGTGGGCAACGTGCCGCTGGCCGCGGTGCTGTGGCGCGGCGGGATCAGCTTCGGAGGCGTGGTGGCATTCATCTTCGGCGACCTGATCATCCTCCCCATCCTCGACATCTACCGGCGGTACTACGGAAGGCGCGTCGCCGTCTATCTGCTCGGTGTGTCCTACGCCACCATGGTGCTCGCGGGCCTCGCGGTCGGCGCGCTGTTCCAGGCGGTGGGCGCCGCGCCGTCCAACCGCACCGTCTCCGTCTTCAACGACAGCATCGGCCTGAACGTCACCACCGTGCTGGACGCCGTCGCGCTCGCGCTGGCCGCGGTGCTGGGGCTGCGGTTCTTGCGCACCGGCGGCCCGCAGATGCTGCGCATGATGGATGCGTCGGCGGAACCCTAGGCGGCGAGACGCTCCCCGGCGCGCACCGCGACCGCGAGCCAGTTCTCACGCGGCGCCAGCGGACACGCCCAGCGCGGGTCGTAGCTGCACGACGGCTGGTAGGCGAAGTTGAAGTCGAGCACCAGCCTGCCGCCGTCCAGACCGAGGTCGGCGCTCTTCGCGGTGTCCAGCAGGTAGCGGCCGGCGCCGTACGTCTCAGTGCCGCTGGTGGCGTCGCGGAACGACACGAATATCCCGCCCGCATAGCCCGCCAGCCAGTGCACGCCCAGGGCGCACTCCTCACCGTGCAGCGTGAAGCGTGCCGTGCCGACTGGTGTGGCACTGAAGTCTGCAGGTTGCGATGCCGGCAGCTCGACATCATCACCCTCCACGGGTGCGACGTCGACCAGCACGCGCGCCTCCGCGTCGTAGTCGAAATACCGTGGCGCATGCGCCGCATCGCGCTCGTCCGGCAGCAGCGGCGACTGCGGATGCTGCAGAAACAGGCGCTCCCGCTCGGCGCGCCAGAGGTCCCAGCCTTCGCGCGGCGTCGGAGAATCGCGGACGGCGGCGTACAGTGCCGCGACCTGCCGCCGCCAGTCAGCGAGCGATATCGCGTCGTCGTACTTCATCGCCTGGACCATAGCGGTGGACAAGCACCCGATGTGCTCATGGAAGGGCGAGGTCACACCCGGAGCGCGACCGTCTCGGAGGCGAGACGGCCCGGCTCGGAGCGCAGGTCGAGCCGAGAGTCAGGGGCGGGGCGGCGGAGCCGCTCCGACCCCGTGGTCGCGCGAAGGGTGCGCCTCGCCCTTCCTATGCCGAGCGTTTGCCATGCCGGCGCCGGCGCCATGCCATGACGCTCGCGCCGCCGATCATCACGAGCCCACCGACCACGAGGCCGGCGGCATGCGGCGTCTCCGGCAGCGCTGTGCCGACGCTGCATGAAGGCATGACGCCGTCGAAGGCTGCATAGAGCCCGAGTCCGCAGTTCTGGCGCGCGATCGCGGGTGCTTCGATCTCGGTGGGCAGCCCGCTGAGACGCGTCGCGTCCGTGAGGCACTTGCCATGGCCCGCCGGATCGATCTCGCCGTCCATCTGGCAGCCGTCGGTGTACGCGTAGAGGATGCGGCCCTTGCTGTCGATGGTGAGGTCGTTGAAGTCGAGCAGGTTGCGCTGGTCGTCCGTGCCGCGCGTGCTGGGGCAGCTGGCATTGAACTCGATGCAGCCGCGCTGCACCGGGTGGTCCGGCGTGGCGTCGCTCGTGGTCCAGGTTGCGCCACCGTCGTACGTGACCGCGACGTACACGTGCCACGTGCCCACAAAGCTGTTCTCCTGGTCGTCACCCGGTGTTGTGCTGCCGAGGAAGGCGAACGCGGCGCGGTTGTCGTCGCCCGCGACCACCGTGGGCATCTCCGTGTTCTCGATGTGGAACGCGGTGCCCACATCCTTTGACGGGCCGCACACGGTGCCCTGGTTTGTGCACACGGCGATCATCGGGTGGCCACTGCGGTCGTTGTACCCGTAGTACATCGTGCCGTGCGCGCCGATGCCGATCGACGGGTCACCGGTGGTGAAGTAGCGGAAGTAGCCGTCGTTGATGGTGTGGACCGTCCAGGTTGCGCCGTTGTTGGTGGACAC
Source organism: Candidatus Dormiibacterota bacterium (assembly GCA_019245575.1). GTDB lineage: Bacteria > Chloroflexota > Dormibacteria > Aeolococcales > Aeolococcaceae > JAFARE01. Next base: position 101,952 of record JAFARE010000001.1, read on the forward strand.
GGCGAAACCCGGGTGGCAGTTGGGCCCGGCGGTGCTGGTGACGATCAGGCACTCCGGCGAACCGCACGCCTTGTCCGGCACGTACACCGTGCCGTCGTTGGGCGCCACCTTCACGTGGCCGTGGAGGCCGAAGCACTGGTCCGACGTCCACATGACCGAGGCGGCGCCGTAGTTCAGGCCGCCGTCGACGCTCAGTGCGCACTCGGCCTCAGCGACGTTCTGCGAGCAGTAGTAGGCAGCGTCGGGATACACCGCGCCCATCGGGAGCGGTGAGGCAAACGGTCCGGCGCCGATCGTCTCGTGGTCGACGGCCGCCGGGGTCTGGCACGGCTTCGTCGCCGGCGTCCAGGTGGTGCCGTCGTTGTCAGAGACGGCGCCGAGGCTGCACGCGAGGATCAGCTGGCTGACGAACGTGCGCCCCGTGTTGCGGTCGACGTAGAGGATGGCGTCCTCGCTCGCGGTGCTGGTGGTGGGGAAGCTGACGTCGGTGTACGAGGCCGTCGCCGGCGTGGTCGCGTCGTTGAACGCGGTGCGGATCGTGTACAGGCCCGCCTGGTACATGACGTCGTTGTTGCGCGGGTCGACGCCGATCGACGGCTCGCCGAAGAGCCGGCCGCCGAGCTGCGTCTCCTCGGTCTTGACCGGCATCAGGCTGAGCGGGAGGTGGTAGTTGTCGTACCCGGTTCCGCCGGACGGGTTCGGCGGCTGCGCCTCACTGGAGAGGTCGATCAGGCGCAGGGTCGCCACCGCGTGCGCCGCGATCGCAGCGGTGCTGCTGCCGTTCTGGTTCGACGCGGTGACGGTGTAGGTGTCGTTCTGCGGGTCCTGCAGCTGGAAGACGTTGATGTTGCTGCCGTCGTTGGTGGTTGCCAGCGTGTCGTTGCCCACCGCGTTGCCGTGCGAGTCCGTGACGCTCAGCCCTAGCGTCTGGTCCGCGGAGGAGTCGGTCCACGTGAGCGTGACCTGCAGCACGGCGGCGTGCGTGCTCCCCTGGCGCACGTCCGGCGCGTAGTACGTCGCCGCCGACGAGGGCAGCTGCACGGTGAGCTGGTACGAGTCGGTGCCTCCGCCGGTCCCGCCGATCCCGGCGTAATCCCACGGGACCGGCGCCGAGCCGTTGATGGTGCCGCTGGGCGGCGTGGCCGCGCGTGCATGGCCGCCTGCCACGGATCCCCCGGCGCACACGCCGACCACGAGCAGCAGCGCTGGAATCAGAACGCGCGCGCCGCGGCCGCGCGTGAATGGACGCTCCCTTCCCACGGACATCTCCTTCCTGAGGCGGCCCACGAACGCCGCCGCGCGAGAGGATAGCACCGCCGCGCCGAAGAGACGCGCCCCGATCTCGGGCCGGCGAGATCAGGACCGCAGGTCGGCGGCCATCTCCGCGAAGTTGTCCACGTACCGCTGCACGTCGGCCTCCGAGTGCTGCACCGACAGCGTCCAGTTCTCCTCCGCCCCTGGGGCCATGAGCACGCCGCGGTTGGACTGGTACAGCCACGACAAATATGCCGGCGCCTTGTCGATCTCCAGGTAGTCGCGATAGTTGCGCACCCGCTCGGCGCGATACGTGACCCCGCCGCGCGCGGCCATGATGATCACGTGAAAGGGCAGCGAGTGCTCACGCACCACGCCTTCGAGACCTCCCTGCAGCGTCTCCGCCAGCGCGTCGAAGTGCGCGTAGGCCGACGGCGTGAGGATGTCTCGCAGCGTGACCACGGACGCCGCCATGGTCAGCGGGTTGCCGTTGAAGGTGCCCATCTGGGCGACGCGTCCCGCGTCGATCAGCTCCATCACATCGGCCCGCCCGCCGACCGCGCCGCACGGCAGGCCGCCACCGATCGCCTTGGCCAGGCACACGATGTCAGGCACGACGCCGAACCGCTGCGTCGCGCCGCCCGGCGCAATGGTCACGCCGGTCTTCACCTCGTCGAAGATGAGCAGCGCGCCGTTCTCGTGCGCGATGTCGCGAATCCCCTCGAGGTACCCGGGGTCGGGCACGATGATGCCGCAGTTCATCATCGTCGGCTCCACGATCACCCCGGCAATGGCGCCGTGGTGGCGCCGGAACGCGCCGCGCATCGCGTCCAGGTCGTTGAACGGCACCACGGTGGTCAGCTCTGACACGGCGGCGGGGATTCCCTGGCTCTGGGGTACGGATGCGGGCGCTTCCGCCGGGCCCATCACGTCCGGCGGCGGCTCCACCGACACCATCAGCGCGTCGTGGTGGCCGTGGTACGAGGCCTCGATCTTCACGAGGCGCTCGCGTCCCGTGAACGCGCGCGCGAGGCGCACCGCGTCGAGGGTTGACTCCGTGCCGCTGTTGGTGAAGCGCCACTGCGGCTGGCTGAAGCGGCGCGCCAGCTCCTCGGCTACGGTGATGGCGGCCTCGACGGGCTGCGCGAAATGCGAGCCCTGCGCGACGCGCTCGGACACCGCGGTGACGATGAGCGGGTGCGCGTGCCCCACCGCCATCACGCCGAAGCCGTTGTGGAAGTCGACGTACTCGTTGCCGTCGACGTCGGTGATCCGGCTTCCCTGACCCTCCGCGGCGAAGATCGGCATCGGCTTCGCGTCCTGAAACGAGGACGGCACCCCGCGCGGCATCGAGTTGCGGGCGCGCTCCCACAGCTCCGCTGAGCGCGCGTGCGTGCTGCGAAAGCGCGCCTCCTCCGCGGCGATGAGCTCGGAGACGCGCTGCATGTCAATTCCCGGGGTCGTCATCGTGTTCACCTCGTCGATGCGGCGCCCGGCGCCGCTGTTCAGTGCTGCGCAACGCGTTCCACCAGTGTCCTGCGGGCCGGCCGGCGTGAATGCGCGCGGTGCGCGTCGACCCGGGCCAGGCCCACCTGCACGCCGCGCACACCGATCCAGCGCAGCGGCTCCACCTCCCACTTGCGCGAGCGGTGGCCGACAAAGGGCAGCGCGCTCAGCTCGGTGTGCCGCCCGGTGATCAATCCCGCGAGGGCGCGCCCGGCGAGATTGGCGAAGGCGACCCCGTGACCGGTGTAGCCGTGCGCCCCGGCGATGCCCGTCCGCCGGTCGAAATGGATCGAGGGGATGAAATCACGCGGGATGCCCACGGCGCCGCCCCAGGCGTGGGTGAAGCGCACGCCGCGCAGAGCCGGAAACCACTCGCTCAGCATGGCGCGCAGCATCGCGTGCGTCGGCGCGTGATGCGAGAGCTTCTCCGTCATGCGCGACGCGAAGGCATATGGAGCGCCGCGCCCGCCCACCAGGATGCGCCCGTCGGCGGTGCGTGAGAGGTAGTCGACGGTGAGCCGCATCGACGCCACGCATTCGTGCTGCTCCCAGCCGACGGCGCGCCACTGCTCGTCGCTGATCGGCTCGGTGAGCACGATGAGCGAGTACACCGGCAGCAGCGCGCGCCGCATCCCGGGCAGCTGGCTGAGATACGCCTCACCGGCCAGCACGAGGGTGTCGCAGCGCACGTCGCCCCGCGTGGTGCGCACCACCGGCTCCGCTCCCGCCTCCCAACCGGTGACCTCGGTCTGCTCCACGACGCGCGCGCCGCGTCGCTCCACCGCGAGCGCGAGCCCGCGCGCCAGCGTTCCCGGCTGCAGCACCGCGCACTCCGGCGTGTACATCGCCGCCGCGCCGTCGCGGATCTTGATCCGCTCGGCGAGAGCAGCGCGGTCCAGGAGCGCGTAGCGGTCCTCGAAGCCCGCGCGAACGAATTCATCGTGCGCGGCGCGCAGCACCGGAACCTGGGCTTCACCGCGCGCCACGTGCAGCTGCCCGCCCTTGCGGAACTGCGCGTCGATGCCCTCCACGTCCGCCACCCGCCCGACGTCGTCCACAGCCGCGTACAGCGCGAGCTGCGCGGCGCGCGCTCGCTCCCGGCCAAATCGGCGCATGAGCAGGCCAAGGCTCGCGCCCGCGTCGGATGAGCACCAGCCGCCGTTGCGTCCGGACGCGCCGTAGCCGGCGATGTCGCGCTCGATGACGAGCACGCGAAGCGACGGCTCTGCCTCTAGCAGCGCGTACGCCGTCCACAGCCCGGTGTACCCGGCGCCGAGGATGGCGACGTCAGCTTCGATCGAGCCGTCGAGCGGCGGGCGCGGCGTGAGGTCGCCCGCCGTCTCGAGCCAGTAGCTCACATCCGCATAGCGCACGCCCTTACGCGATCGGCGTCCCCGGCGCGGACACCGACAGCTGGCCGCCGACGTCGACGTAGGACACCGTCTTCTCGGTGAAGAAGCCCGAGCGGCTCGCCACCCGCGCCATCAGGAGAAGCGGGAGGCCGATTCCGATCAGCACCAGCACGGGAAGCCCGGTTGCCCAGTCCGCCGCCTGCGCGAACTTGAGCCCCGTGCTCGACGGCACGAGCACCGCGTACGCGACAAAGAAGAGCAGCAGGCCGCCGACCGCCGGGAGCAGCCCCGCGAAGAGGAACCGCCCCGGGGTCGTCAGCAGCACCTTGCGGAAGGCCCAGGCCGACGCGAAGCCGGTGACCCCGTAGTACACCGCTACGAGGACGCCGATGTCGAGGATGAGCCGGGCGAAGATGTTGTTGTTGAAGGACGGGCTGAGCAGCGTCACGATGATGATCGCCAGCGACAGGATCGCCGAGATGATGGTGCCGACCCACGGCGTCCTCCAGCTGCGGTGCACCTTGCCGAACCACCGCGGGAACACCCCGTCGCGAGCCATGGAGAAGGTGAGGCGGCTCGAGGGCAGCAGGGTGGTCTGCGTGGTCGCGACCGTGGAGGAGAGCACCGCCAGGATCATCAGATACGACAGCGGCGAGCCGGTCAGCTGCTGTGAGAAGAAGTAGAGGATGTCGGTGGTGTTGTTGCCGATGTCGCTCGTCGACAGGAACATCTGGATCGCGACCGCGGCGAGCAGGAAGATGAACAGCAGGATGAACATGCTGAAGATCCCGGCCAGCCCTGGCGACGTGCTGGCGTCCTTCGTCTCCTCGTTGACATTGGCGGCCGTGTCCCAGCCCCAGAAGAAGAAGACCGCCAGCGCCGCGCCGACCACGACGTTGTCCAGATTGCCCAGAGAGAATGGACTGAACCAGTTGCCGGCGAAGTGGTTCTGGGTCGGCGCATGCCCGGTCGCCACCTTGGCGATGGCGAGCACCGCGAAGCCGAGGACGATGAAGTATTCGATGAAGACCAGCACCCACTGGAAGTTGGCGGTGATGCGGATGCCGCGCACGACCATGAAGGTCACCAGCGCCAGCCAGGTTGCGCCCGCCGCCGCGATGTAGCGAGGGTCGGTGACGATGGCCTGGCTGATCTGGCCGGGGAAGAGGCTGTTGAGCAGGCGCAGCGTGTACGTGCCCGCGAGGAGCGGCGCCGCGGCGCAGAAGAGGATGTTTGCCGCCAGCTGGACCCAGCCCGAGAGCCATCCGATGTACGGATTGAGCGTCCGGCTCACCCACGAATATGACGCGCCGCAGTTGGGGTCCATGCGGTTCAGGTAGTAGTACGCGATGGCGATGAACAGGACGGGGAAGAATCCCACGAGGATCGCCGCCGGCGACTGCAGGCCCACCGCGGCGATCAGCACCGCGGCGGTGGCCGCGAGCGTGTACGCCGGCGCCACGCTCGACGTCGCGATGACGGTCGTGTCGAACAGCGTCAGCGTGTTGGTCTTGAGCTCAGACGCCACCTGCCGTCCGTGGACGACCGGCTCGGTGATGGTTGCCATCCTGTCCTCCTATCCCTCTCCGCCTCAGCCCCCGATGTTGCTCATCACGTGTTTGATGCGGGTGTAGTCCTCGAACCCGTACATCGACAGATCCTTGCCGTAGCCGCTGTGCTTGAACCCGCCGTGCGGCATCTCCGCCACCAGCGGGATGTGCGTGTTGATCCACACGCAGCCGAAGTCGAGCCGCTTGGCCATGCGCATTGCGCGTGCGTGGTCGCGCGTCCACACGCTGGACGCGAGACCGAACTCCACACCGTTGGCCCACTCCACGGCCTGGTCCTCGTCACTGAAGCGCTGCACGGTGATGACCGGGCCGAAGATCTCCTGCTGGATCAGCGTGTCCTCCTGCTCGACACCGGTGACCACCGTCGGCTCGAACATGTAGCCGCGGCTGCCCACGCGGTGTCCGCCGGTGACGACAGAGGCGTGTGACGGCATGCCGTTGAGGAGCCCGGTCACGCGCTCTAGCTGCGTCGCGTTGTTGAGGGGCCCGTACGCCGCGTCGGTGTCGTCCGGCGTCCCGACATGTGTCGCCCGCGCCTGCTCCACCAGGGCGCCGACGAAGTCGTCGTGCAGCCGCGGCTCGACGAGCACGCGCGTCGCCGCGGTGCAGTCCTGGCCGGCGTTGAAGTAGCCGGCCATCGCGATGCCCTCTGCCGCGGCCGCGACATCAGCGTCGTCGAAGACGATCACCGGCGCCTTGCCACCGAGCTCCAGGTGCACGCGTTTCAGGTCGGCGGCGGCTGCCTGCGCGACCTCGCGGCCTGCGCGCACGCTGCCGGTGATCGACACCATGCGCGGCGTGGGATGGCTCACCAGCGCGCGGCCGGTCTCACGCCCGCCGCACACGACGTTGAACACGCCGGGCGGCAGGAATTCGGCCATCAGCTCAGCCATCATCACCGTGGAGACCGGCGTCGTCTCTGAGGGCTTGAGCACCATCGTGTTGCCGGCGGCCAGCGCGGGCGCCCACTTCCACACGGCCATCATCATCGGGTAGTTCCACGGCGTCACCGCGGCGCACACACCCACCGGTTCGCGGCGAATGAATGACGTGTAGCCGCCCATGTACTCGCCCGCCGACCGGCCTTCGAGCACGCGCGCGGCGCCGGCGAAGAACCGGATCTGGTCGACCATCGGCGGCACTTCCTCGCTGAGGGTCAGCGCGATGGGTTTGCCGGTGTTCTTCGATTCGGCCTCGACGAGCTCATCGGCGCGCGCCTCGATCGCGTCCGCGATGCGCAGCAGTGCGCGGCTGCGCTCCGACGGCGTTGCGTCACGCCATCCTGGGAAGGCGTCGGAGGCCGCGTCGAGCGCGCGGTCGACATCCTCCGGGCCGGATTCCGCGGCCGACGTGTAGACCTCGCCGGTGCTGGGGTCGACGACCTGGCGCTCGTGCCCGTCCGCCGCCAGGGCGGACTCCCCATTGATGAAGTTGGCGAGCGGGCGGACTGCCGTCTTCACAGTGGTTTCCTTGGCCTTTGCCGCCGGAACGCAGCCAGCTGGGCTTCGGTACTGTAGTCCACGCGCCGAGGGGCTGTCAGCAGACGCCTACTCCGCCACCACACGGGTAGGCCGCAGGCGGCGGCGCAGCGCTTCCTCGCGGCTTCGCGGCTCGCCATGAGGCACGTACACGGCGTGCACCCGCGAACGCGCGCGCGTGGGCACACACCTGCGCACCTCCGCGAATGCTGCGTGCGCTTCCTCGTCGTGCAGGTACGGGTCGTGGATCTCGCGCAGGCGGCGGCGCTTCGGGTCGGGGACATCGCGCCCGATGAAGGCGAACACCACGTCGCGAGCCGCGGCCTCGCGCACCGCGGCGCGCGCGACCTCGCGCGTGCGCACATGATCCTCGGACAGCAACACGAGGAGCGGGTCCTCCAGCGCCGGGTGCCAGACCTCGAAGCGGTGCACGACGGGAACCACGCCGGGATGACTCCGGCGCCGCTGCAGGTGGGTGGTAACCCCCACAACCAGAAGCCCGGTGCAGAGCACGGCCCCGCCGAAGATGGTGGCCAGGGGCTTGGCGACCAGGTTGGTCGCCCACGCCGTCACCACCAGCACCGACGTCACCAGGCCGAGCACGAACATGGGCAGGCCGGTGCGTGGCGCGCCCCGCCTGCGGTACTTCCGCTCGCGAAAGCGCACGATGTCGAGGCAGACGCACGTGACGCTGAATGCCCCAAGCAACCCGAAGGCATACATGTCGCCGAGGACTCCGGTGTCACCGCGCGACACGATGACGACTGCCACGGGCACCACCGTGGCAGCTGCGATGGCCCAGTGCGGCGTGCCCCGCCAGCGGTTTCGCGCCTGCAGGCGCTGCGGCAGGAAGCGCATGCGGGACAGCGCGAGGAAGACGTGGTAGCAGCCGATGATCGCCGTGTTGCCCGCGAAGACGAGCAGCAGCGCCGCGCTGGCGGCGACCTCAGCCTGCACGATCGGGCCGGCCGCGAAACCGCCGAGCAGAGAGACGAACTGGTTCGGATCAGCGCCCTGCGTGTGCAGCAGCGTGGTCGCCCACAGCGTGAGCGCCGGACTGGTCAACGCCACGGTGACGATCACCAGCAGCATCGCGCGCGGCGCCGTGCGCCGGTTGGGATGGCGCATCGCCGGCGCCAGCTGCGAGATGCTCTCCAGCCCTGAGAAGGCGAGAAATGCGCCGGCATAGCCGGTAAGCAGCGTCACGCCGGAAAGCGCTGACCCGGACAGCGCTTTGGGCGCCGCGTGCACGGCCGCCTGCGGTCCCACGTGCACCAGCACCGCCACCACCACCAGCACCTGGCTCACCAGCGCGACAACGGCGATGACGGCGGTCACCTTTGCGTCGGCGCTGATGCCCACCAGGTTGAGAAGCGCCAGCAGCATGAGCGCCACCACGGTCAGCAGCACCACCTGCCCGCTGATCGCGGGCAGGACGAGGCTCAGATAGATCAGCCCTGACAGCGCGCTCAGCGCTGACGTCAGGAAGTAGTCGACCAGGATGAACAGGCCGCCGACAAGCCCCACCGCGTTGTTCACCGCGTGCGCCCCGACGCTCACCACGCCGCCCCCGTGCGGGTATCGCCACGCGACCTCCGCGTACTTGAGTGCGAGCAGGACGAAGACGCCGAGGGTCAGCGTGACGAAGAGTGCCGCGTGCGCGCCGACCTGGCGGAAGAGGATGCCCGGCGTGTAGTAGACGGAGGTGCCGATGTCGGCGAACACCACCGCCCAGCACAGCACCGCCCCCAGGTTGGGTCGGGGCTTGCGAGCCGGCATGACCCCGACCGTAATCGTTTAGTCGAATCCCGTCACGGATCGGTTCCCGAGATGCCAAGGAGCCTGCCGATCCAGCGACGAGGATTGACGGCGTGATCGAACCACTGCCGCTGCCTGCTTCAGAGGACGGGCCGCGCCTGGGAGTGGTTCCGGGGGCGCCTCACGGCATCGACGCGCTGACCGGCCTCGTCGACCGCGACCACTTCCTGGAGCGCGCCGGCGCGATGCTGGCCGCGGGGCCCGGGCTCAAGGCCGTGATCATGCTCGACATCGACGGGCTGCGCCGGGTCAACCAGGGCCTGGGGACGGCCGCGGGCGACGAGGTGCTCGAGGCACTGGCGCAGCGCCTCATGGCGGCCAGCCGCAAGGAAGACGTCGTGGCGCGGGTCGGGGGTGATGAGTTCGCGGTTCTGCTCGCGGGCCTGGGTGAGGAAGATGAGGCGCGCGTGCTGGCCACGCGGCTGGCCTGGGCGGTGGAGCACGAGTACAGCGCGGGTGGCCACAAGCTGCCGCTCCGCGTGTTCATGGGTGTCGCCGTGGGGCCGCAGGATGTCGCCTCGGCGGAGAAGCTGCTGAGCGACGCGGAGACCGCGCTGTACGCGGCGAAGTCGGGTGGCGAGGCGCGCGTCCTCGTGTACACGGAGTCATTGCGTGAGCAGTCGGCGCACCGGTTCGCCCTCGAGACCGCGCTGCGCAGGGCGGTCGACCGCAACGCGTTCGAGCTCTGGTATCAGCCACAGGTAGCGCTTTCCGACCGGCACGTGACGGCCACCGAGGCACTGCTGCGCTGGCATGACGACGAGAAGGGGTGGCTGCCACCCGCCGATTTCGTTCCCATCGCCGAGGACACCGGCCTCATCGTGCCGCTGGGTCATTGGGTGATCGAGCGCGCCACCGCGCAGCTCGCCGAATGGCTGCGCCGCGGATACAGGCTGAACATGAGCATCAACGTGTCGGCGCGCCAGCTCGCAGACCCTGACTTCATCTTCCAGGTGCGCGAGCTGCTCACCCGCAGCGGCGTGCCCGCGCAGTCCGTGACGCTGGAGATCACCGAGAGCCAGGTCATGCGCAACCTCGAGGTCACGCTGCCGGCGATGCTCACGCTGCGCAACTTCGGCGTGCGCCTGGCGATCGACGACTTCGGCACCGGCTACGCATCGCTCACGCAGCTGAAGAACATCCCCGCGGACGAGCTCAAGCTGGACCGGTCGTTCATCGTCGGGCTGGAGCACGACCCGCGCGACCGTGGCGTCGTGGAGGGCGCCGTGCAGCTGGCGCACTCGTTGGGGCTCGCGGTGGTCGCCGAGGGAGTCGAGACGTTCGCCCAGCTGAACTTCCTCACCCAGATCGGCTGCGACGCGCTGCAGGGATTCCTGCTCGGCAAGCCGCAGCCGGCCGATGAGGTGTCACTCTCCCTGAGCGTCGACCCCGGGGCTGCCGAGCGCGAGTAGGCGCGGCACAGTCTTCGCCGTCGAGCGTATCCGCAGCAGGATGCGGTCCGGCTCGGTGTCCTTGAGCACGTAGGCGGCCGCGCCCGCCTCGAGCGCGCCGAACACCCGCGACTCGGCGGAGTCCGACGTGAGCATGATCACGCGCGTGTCGGGATGGCGGGCCATGATGGCGCGCGTCGCCTCCACACCGTCCATCACCGGCATGGAGATGTCCATGAGCACGATGTCCGGATGGAGCTCGTCGACCACGCGGATGGCCTCCTCGCCGTTTCCCGCCTCGCCGATGGGCACGCATTCAGGCAGCGTGCGCACCAGCTCGCGCAGCCCGCGGCGCACGACCGCGTGGTCGTCGACGATGACGACGCGGACATCGAGGTCAGACATCGATGCTCAGGTGCACGGTCGTGCCTTCGCCCGGCGCCGAGTCGACACGCATGTGCGCACCCGCCTCCGAAACGCGCTCTTCCAACAGCGCCATTCCCACATGGCCCTCGCTGCGGCGACGGCGCAGCCCCTGCGCGTCGAAACCGCAGCCGTCGTCGACGACGTCGAGCGTCACCGCATGCGCGGTGCGCATGACGGTCACGGTCACCGACGTCGCCCGCGCGTGCTTGATCACATTGCGCACGCTCTCCTGCGCCGCGCGGTAGAGCAGGCTCGTCGCGTCCGGCGGCAGGTCCAGCCGCTCCGGCATGTGCACGTCCGTGCGCAGGCCGGCCTCACGGGCGCTCGCCAGCAGACGCTGCAGCGCGTCGCCGAGGCCGCCCGTCTCCAGGTCGGGTGGCGCGATCTCGATCATCAGGCTGCGCAGCTCGCGGATCGCGTTGCGCGCTTCGGTGGATGCCGTCGTGATGCCGGCCGAAACCTGCGCACGATCCACAGACTCCTCGCGGTCCAGCGTTGCGGCCATCGCCCCGAGGCTGATGCTCACCGCGGTGAGGTTCTGCACCGGACCGTCGTGCAGGTCGGCGGCCACGCGGTGGCGCTCGCGCTCCGAGCTGTCGATCGCCCGCTGCAGCAGCGCCGCCCGGTCACGGCCGCTCCGCTCCAGGCGGCGCGCCAGGCGCAGGCTGAGCGGTATCTGCAGGATGAAGAACGCGCTGATGCCGGCCAGCAGCGGCGGCAGCAACCCTCCCCACACGCGGTTGCGGTCGGCCGCGATTGCGGCGTCGGGCTGATAAGTCTCGAACAGCAGCCTCGTGCCGTTTGCCGCGCGCACCGGCAGGTACACCTCCAGCAGCGATCCGTAGCTGCGCTCGAAACGGTTCTCGGGCTTGTTCAGGTCGCTGTCGTCGGACGCGACCGTGCCGGCGGAGAAGGCATTGAGCTCCTCATCGCCCAGCGCGTATGTCTGGCCGATCAACGCGGTGGCGTCCGAGTAGACGACGCGGCCCGCCTCCGTCCAGATCTTGACGCGCACGACGCGGCTGCTCAGCACGCGGGTGCGCACCGCCGCGTCCAGCGCTGCCAGCGCGCGGGCGTCGCCCGCGAGGACCTTCGCCGAGAGCAGCGGCTGCACCACCGCGGTGCCGTCGAGCTGCGTCACCACCTGAGCGGTGTTGATCGCCTCCGCCGTCGCCGCGTGGCTGACCGCCCAGAAGCTGCCGCCGGCCACGGCGATGGCCGCGACGAGCCCGGCCGCGCTGAACTTGAGGACCTCGCGCGGCACCGAGACGGCTTCGGACCGCTGGGCCGGAGCGGCGGAGCGGCCGCGCGCGGGCAGGGAGGCGTGCGGCAGCCGTGCCGTGACAGCACCGAGCACCTGGTCAGCTTGGCCTCCCCTCTTTGGCGCGAGGTCGCGACTCGGCCACGACCGAGCCACGTTCCTGCGCCGAGCGTCAGGAGGCGGCGGCCGCGGTCTCCTCGTTGATGCGGATCGTGATGCCTCCGCTCTCCAGCTCGGCGGACCGCTCCAGCTCCTCCTGGGCGATGCGACCCAGCTCGGCGTCGCCGCCGCGCCACATGGTGGCGATCATGCGCAGATCACCGCGCATGGCCCAGAAGGGGTTGCCCTTGAGCGTGACCGGGCTGTTCTTCTCGAGGACGTAGTGGCTGAGGAAGGCGGGGCCGTAGATCGTCACGGGCGCCGCCAGCAGCAGCAGCGGCTTGCGCCGCACCAGGGCGGTGAGGCCGAGAAGGACGCCCGCATGGGTCGAGGCGAAGTGGACCCAGCGCGTCGCGGATTTGCTGTGCTGGCTGATGTAGTAGCGGAAGAACCCCTCGAAGTTCTCGAAGCCATCCATCGCAGATCTCCCTTGTGGCGGCCCGCAGGCCCCGTCCGCCCGCCGGCGTCGCCCCATCATCCCCCATCGGCACCTTTCCTATAGTGCGCAGATGCTTCGCTCCCCGTTGCTCCTCGGCGCCTCCAGCGAGCGTGAGCGGGCCACCCAGATCGGGGCCGCCCGCATCGGCGTGGGCAGCACGCTCCTGGCTGCCGGCCTGGCGCGGCGCGTGTTCGGGGTGCCGGCGGAGCACGACACCGGCGCGCTGCGGCTGACCGCCCGGCTGGCGGGCATCCGCAACGTGGTCCTCGGCTGCTGGACGCTGCAGGTGCGGGATCAGGGAAAGGAGCAGCGGCGTCTCTGCTACCAGCTCAATGCTGCGGTGGACGCTGCCGACATCGCGGTGCTGGCCTGGGCATTCCTGCGCCACTCCGAGCTGCGCCAGGCTGCGCTCATGGGCACGGCCTTGGGCGGGTCAGCGCTGCTCGGCTGGCTGGAGCTGCTGAGCGACCTCGACTGAGGCTCAGCGCCCCAGTGTGGGCGGCGCCGGCGCGGGCCCGATGCGCTCCCACAGGTTGATCACGTCGGTGTTCTGCAGCACGTGATACACGAGCTTGTACTGCACGTAGCGCGAGGGGAAGAACTGCATCTCGCCCTCGATCTGGTCGCGCGACGACTCCAGCACCCAGGCCGCGTTGCCGGCGGGATCCGCCTTCGCGTTCTCGTAGTAGGGATGGAAGCCCGCGGTCACGAACTCGCGCAGGTCGATGCCCGACATGAAGATGAGCGGTGCGATCGCCGACGATCCGTCGTCGGCGAGGATGTGGCCCCCGGTGTAGTGCGCCTTCAGGTACGACGCCACCTCCTGCGCCTGCTGACGGCCGAAGCCCGAGGCGCCGGTCATGCCCTCGGCGAGTGCGACCGGCGTCGCCTGCGCCATCATCAGTGACGCTGCGGCTGCTGCGATGAGTGGCACCACGGTGAGGCTGCCCTTGAAGCGCGCCGCCATGCTGCCCGCGCACACGGCGAGGAACGGAAGCGCCTCGAGGCCGTAGCGCAGGTTGAACATCTGGTGCGGCGGCAGCTGCGGTGTGCGGATGGTGGTCTGCCCCACGAACAGCGTGAACACGTTGAGCGCGATGGGTGCCCCCAGGATCGCCATGACCGCGAGGTTGCGGTGCAGCGCATCGCGGCGGCGGAAGAGCATGAGCAGCGCGCCCACTGCACCGGCGACGAGCACCGTCGGCCCGACGATGTCGGCGATCGCCCAGCCGAGGGTCGCGACCGACGTCGTGAGATGGCCCTTGGTGGGCAGGTAGCCGGTGCGCAGCTGGTACTGCTGCTGCGCCTGGGCGCTGTACGTGCTGTGAAGGAAGTACAGCGGGTCGTGGAAGATCAGCAGGTTGTAGAGGAACCACATCGCGATGCCGTACCCGCCGATGAACACGAACAGGAGCGTGTTGGCCTGCGTCGAGTGCCCACGCCGGTCATGCAGCTTGGTCCACAGCACCACGACGGCGATCTCGGCGAGGAACATCGCCCACGCGTCGTAGCGCGTGATCGTGCCCAGCATCGTGGCGATGCCCGCGAGCGCGATGTCGCCCATGCCGCGCGTGCGCGTCCAGCGCACCATGTGGTACGCGGCGCCGATGAAGCAGGCGAGCATCACCGTCTCGTCGAGCGCCGTGGTCTGCAGGTAGAGCAGGTTGAGGTTGGTGACGAAGACGGCGAAGGTGCACCACGCGGCGACACGCTTGCCGGTCAGCTCCTCGGCCAGCGAGAAGATGCGCACCGACGCGTAGACGAAGGCGAGGCCGCTGACGATCGAGCCGGCGATGCCGCTGTGCCACAGCTGGTCGATCGTGACCAGCGGCGCCATCAGCAGCTGCGGCAGCGGGAGCCAGATGCTTCCCAGCTGGGCCAGCCCCGGCGTCAAGCCGTCGGTGATGTGCCGTGCGATGTCGAGGTGCGACTCGGAGTCGTTGTAGAGCGTGGCCCATCCGTGCGTGACGGAGTAGAACGCCCAGGCGAAGCCGAGCAGGATCGCGATCGCCGGCACGGGCACGGGCAGCCGCTTCGCCGCGGACTGCGTCTCCAGGCCGCGCCACGCATTCCAGTTGTACCGCCGTTCCAGGACATGCGTGCCGGCAACCGCCCCCGGACGAACACCGACAAGTTGCGTCATGTCGTCACGTTGTCGAACACCACGCTGCTGGCGGGGCTGCCGCCACCTGCGTGCGAGCAGACTGCCATGCCTTCGAGCAGCGTGCCGGTGAGGTTTGGCGCGTTCGTGGTGGCGCCAAGCTGCGTCCAGGTCGTCCCATCAGTTGAGTAACGCGCGATGAAGTTGTTTGTCGCGTCACGGCTGACCTGCAGCCACACCGGGGGAGCGCCGGCCGGCATCGCAACCTTGCCCAGCTGCACCGTGGTGCCGCCGCTGGCGGCGCGGTACTGAACGACGATCCCGTTGCCGGCGGTCACGAAGATGCCGAAGTACGCGTCGGTCGCCGTGGGCGCTCCCGACGCCGCGCGCAGCATGAGCCCCGCCTTGGCCCACGCATTTGTGTTGCTCTGCGACACGACCCGTGCCGAGAAGGTGCCCGCGCCGCTCGCGATCGCACCGCCGGCGGTCGAGGTCACGTAGTGGAACGTGTCATTCGGGTTCCAGATGTCGTTGCCACCGCCCGTGATGGTCCACGCGCCGCCGCTGAGCGACTGCGACCCGGCCGGCAGCGCGCCGGCCACGTCCTGGCAGGTCCAGCCGCTGGGGCAGGTGCCCCCGGGCTGCTGCGCCGTGGTCGCGACCGCGACGCTGTCCATGGTCACGTTGCCGAGCGTCCCGTTGGCGTGCGACGTCACCGCGAGCCCGGCGAGCAGCTGCCCGCTCAGGCCGGGGATCGTCATCGTCGATCCGGGCACCGCGGTCCACGTCGTGCCGTCGGGTGACGTGTACGCCGTGAAGTAGCTGCCGGAGGCGTCGGTCCAGCGCGACACCCGCACGAATGCGGTGTTGCTCGCGCCGCTGCCCGACACCGCGATGTTCTGCGTCTGCCCGCCCGCGGTGGTGCGGAACTGCACCACGGTGCCGTGCGCCGGCGTCGTCAGGATCGCGTAGTCGGCCGCACCCGCGGTCGCGTCGCCGCGCAGCATCACGCCGGCCTTGGCCCACGGGTTCGGGTTGTCCTGCGTGAGCACGCGTGCGGTCACGCTGCCGTTGCCGTTGCCGGTGCCGTTGTCAGCCGGCAGCGGCGTCGTCTGCGAGATGAGGTGGAAGCTGTCGGCGGTTCCCCAGATGTCGTTGCCCGCGCCCTGGATGGTCCAGGTGCTGCCGCTCACCGCCTGCGTGCCGGCCGGCGCGGCGCCGCCGATGTCCTGGCAGGTGTACCCGGTGGGGCAGGTGGGCGGAGCCGTTGCCGACACCGTCACGGTGTCGAAGCCGACGGTGCTCAGCTGGTTGCCGTTGTGCGATGAGACCGCCAGCCCCGCCATCGTCGTGGCGGCGTTGGTGAGCACGATCGCCGAGCCCGGAACCATCGTCCAGGTGCTGCCGTCGGGCGAGTAGAACGCGGTGAACGTCGTGGTGCCGCCGGCGGTCGAGCGAGTGACGCGGACGTAGGTCGGCACCACCGGGCTGTTTGCGCCGCCCGGGTTGAACAGGACCTGACCCGTGGTGCACGGCGGCGTGCCGCAGCCGGCATCGCGCCACTGAACCACGAGGCCGTTGCTCTGGTTGGTGCCGGTGTTGGTCGGCGTGGTGAACACGCCGTAGTAGCCCGAGGTCGGCGTGCTGTCCACGCGCATCATCACGCCGGACTTGGCCCACGGATCGCTCTGGCTCTGCGAGAGCACGTGAGCGCTCACCGAGCCGTCGGTGGTGAGCGGCTGCGAGACGAAGTGGAACTGGTCGCCTGGCGGATTGTTCTGCGAGTTGTCAGCGATGTCGGTGCCGCCGCCCTGCACGGACCACGTGCCGCTGGTCAGCGTCTGGCTGCCGGCGGGGGTCGCGCCACCGATGTCCTGGCATGTCCAGCCGCTCGGGCACACGCCCTGCGGCACGACCTCGCCCGGAGTCACGGCGACGTTGTCCATCGTCCACGTCACCGCGTTCCCCTGGTTCCAGGAGTCGGTGGCCATGCCCGCGAGGGTCAGGCCGTTGAGCGCGGGGATCGACTGCAGCGAGCCGGCCACGGCGGCCCAGGTGGCGCCGTCGCTCGACGTCTGCGCCTGGTACCACGTGACGTGCGAGCTGTCGGTCCAGCGCACGACCCGGACGTAGTTGGGCATCGCACCGCCCGCCGGCCCGGCGGCCAGGATCTGGTTGGTCGTGCTGGGCGGGCTCGCGGTGCCTTCGCTCGAGCGCCACTGCACCGTCACGCCGGATGCGGCGTTGTTGCCCGTGGCAGGTGTGACGAACACCGCGTAGTAGGGCGCGCTCGCGTCAGGATCGCCCGCCGCGGCGCGGATCATCACGCCGCCCTTGGCCCACGTGTTGGAGGCGTTGGTCGCCGTGGAGTTGACCACGCGCGCCGTCACCGTCCCGTCCGCGGGCAGCTGCTGCGAGATGAAGTGGAACTGGTCAGCGCCGTCCCAGATGTCGCCGCCACCCGCGTTGATCGTCCACGTGCCGCTCGCCAGTGCCTGCGTGCCGCCTGGCAGCGGGCCGCCGATGTCCTCGCAGTTCCAGCTCGCCGGGCACAGCCCTGGCGGCGCCGGCGCGGATCCCAGCAGGTTCCAGCTGTCGAACGTGGTGGTCATGGTCTGCGCGGTCGAGTGCGAGCTGGCTGCCATGCCGCCGGTGAGCGCCGCGGGTGTGCCCAGGTTGAGGGCCATCGTCGAGCCGGCGAGCGGCGTCCAGGTCACGTTGTCCATGGAGTACAGCGCCGTGTAGAGCACCTGGTTGTGCGTCGCATCGGTGAAGCGCTGCACCATCAGGTAGATCGGCGTCGGCGAGTTCGGCGGCGAGTTCGGGATCGCGAACTGCAGCTGGTTGGTGAGCGCGCCCTCTGTGGGACGCCACTGCACCACCATGCCGTTCGACGGCGTGACGAACAGGCCGTAGTACGGCGCCGATGGATCCGTGGAGTCGGGCGTGCCGCCGCGGATCATCACGCCGGACTTGGCCCAGCCGTCCGCGGGGTTCTGCACGCCGGCCACGCGCACGCTGACGGTGGCGTCGTCATTCGCGTTGCCACCCGAGCTCAGCGGCTGCCAGATGTAGCGCATGGTGTCGTAGACATCCCAGATGTCACCCGACGACTGCATGTTCCACACGTGGTTGATGTACGTCTGGTACCCCATGCGATGGCTGTTGCCGATGTCGGCGCAGCTGTAGTTGCTGGGGCAGACTCCGGGCGGCACGGTGCCGGTCGCGGCCATGCTGACGTTGCTGAAGGACGACGTCGGGTTGACGTTGACCGCGGTCGCGCTGGCCGCGAGCCCATACATCGGCGTCGCGCCGAGGTTCAGCGCAGCTGTCGCGCTCTGCACGAAGGTCCAGTTCACGCCGTCGGGCGAGGTCGCGGCGCTGTACGTGGTCGTATTCGACGAGGGATCCGTGTAGCGCACGATCTCGATGTACGTGCCCGCGGCGAGCGAGGGCAGCGACACGTTGGCGAAGCGCGCCGTGATGTTCGCGTCCTCGCGCCACTGCACCACACCGCCGCCCTTGCCGTACGCAAGGACGGAGTAGTACGGCGAGCCGGGGTCATTGGTGGCGCGCACCATGAGACCGGACTGCGCGTTGTTCGGCGGGTTGGCGCCGAAGCCAAGGAACTTGGCCACGATCGTCTGATCGCCTCCCGCGGACTGGTACACGTACTGGAACTGGTCGCTGTGACCGTAGGTGGCGAAGACACCCGACGTGATCCCGGTGCCCGCGCCGGACAGCGTGAACGCTCCGGGAGCGGTCATCTGCTGGTCGCCCGGCGGGTTCGGGTTGCCCACGCCGTAGCACTGCCAGCCCTGCGGGCACGGGTGGGTGAAGCCGGGCTGCAAGGCGTTGATGGTCACCGCGCCTGCAGTCATCGGCGTGAACGTCGCGGTGCCGAACGTGCCGTTCTGACCGGAGTCCACCGCAATGCCGCCCATGAGCGTGGTGGGCATGGCGAACGTCTGCGTGGTGCCGGTGAGCGACAGCCAGTTCGTGCCGTCGCTAGAGGTCGCCGCGTAGTACGTGTCACCAACGCGCTGGATCGACATGAAGCGCGGCAGCTGCGCCGGATAGAGCTTGGTCGCCTCGATGGCGGTGCCACCCCACGTCGGGCGGTACCACACGAGGATCTTGGGCAGCGGCTGATTCTCGATGTTGTTGTTCGGATACTCGACCATCGCGTAGAAGGGCGACGCGGGATCGGCGCTCTGGCGCAGCATCAGGCCGGCCTGCGGCAGCGAATTCTGCGTGCTCTGCTGCGTCAGCTCCGTGACGAGCTGCGTGTCGCCGGTGGCGTTCTGCCACACGAAGCGGAACGAGTCCGAGACGTCGTGGATCTTGGTGCCCGACGCGGTGATGGTCCAGCTGCCGTCGGAGTTGACGGCCTCGCCGCCGGGTGTCGCGCCGCCGATGTCCTGGCAGGTGAAACCCGCGGGGCAGTTGGGATCGGCCGGCGGCGTGTTCGCGGCGCCCAGCGCGAACGTGTACAGGTTGTTGTCGGTGCTGCCGATGAAGATCTGCCCGTGCGAGATCGCCGGCGCGCCGTACATGGCTCCCTTGCTGGTGTAGTCGTACAGCGCCTGGCCGGTGGCCGCATTGGTCACCTCGGCGGTGTTGCCCTGGCCGTAGGCGAGCAGGCCGTTCTCGTAGCTGAGCGCGCCGAGGACCGGACCGTTGGTGGGATGGAACCAGAGCACCTGACCGGTGCCCGGGTTGAACGCCCACACGCCGCCCTGGTTGCCCTTGCCGTTGTACATGTTGTTGCCTGCGGCATAGAAGAGCACCGGCCCGGTGTAGTTGCCGATCGTGAAGTTGCTCACGAAGGCGCCGGGAGAGATGGTGCCGTCACCGCAGGTGGGGCACTCACCGCCGACGGCGAGCTGCTGCTGCCAGATCGGACCGGCCGCGATGTTGTTGCGGTTGAACGTGTAGAGGATGCCGTTCTTGTTGGCCACCGACAGCAGCTGGTCGCCGTTGGTGTCGGTGGTCAGCGTCGGCGTGGTGCCCCAGTCGGAGTCGAATGTCTCCACCTGGAATGGCAGCTGCCACACGCTCTTGACCGCCAGCGTGGTGGCATCGACGGCCACGATGGCCTGGGCCAGGTTCTGCGTGTACTGGTTGATCGTGCCCGTGCTCACGAAGATCGTGTTCGTCGTGGGGTCAACCGTCGGCGAGGTCCAGATGCCGCCGCCCACCTGGCCACCGTCCGGCACCATCTTGGCGACGTTGGTCACCGCGTGCGTGGTCAGGTTCACCTGCATCAGCTGGCCCTGCACCAGTGGGTTGTCGCAGTTGCTGGCGATGCCGATGTAGGCGTACGTGTTGCCGTCGGTCGCCGTGTAGATCAGCGGGCTCGACCAGTTGTAGTGCGCGCCCGCGACGCTGTTGTCACCCGTGGGCACCGTCCACAGAACCGCGCCGGTGCTGGCGTTGAGCGCGTACCAGTTGGAGTCGCCGCCGCCGACGTAGACCGCGCCGTTGTAGACGGTCGCGCTCGAGGTGATGCCGGCGGTGGTCGGGTAGCTGCAGTTCGGATCGGTGGTCGTGCCCAGGCTGGTCTTCCAGATCACGCCGCCCGTGCTGGTGTTGACCGCGTACTCGAACCCGTCCCACGAGCCGAAGTAGGCGACGCCGCCCACAACAGCGGGGTTGGTCACCACGGAGCCGCCCGTGGTGAGGCTCCACTTCAGGGTGAGTGCCGTCGCGTTGGCGGTGTTCAGCGCCTGCTCGCCGCTGGCGCCGCTGCGCGCGTTGTCATGCAGATACGTGGGCCAGTCCTCGCCCGGAGGCGGCGGCGGATTCTTCGGCGTGTTGACGACGAGCGACGCCGCCGGCGAGAAGCCGGTGACGTTCCAGCTCTGCAGCGTGTACGTGTACGAGCTGCCGAACACGACGGTGCCATCGTTGAAGAGGGTCGACGTCTGGTTCGCCGGGCTGATCCGCGTGCCGTTGCGATAGACCGCGTACGTGACCGTGTTGGCCGCGGCGTTCCACGCGAGGTGCACGCCGGTGGTGTCGATGCCCGTGCTGGCGAAGCCGGTCGGCGTCGTCGGCGCGGGGATCTTCACCGTCACGTTGACTGACGCGGGCGCCGAGAACCCGGTCACGTTCCAGCTCTTGACCGTGTACGTGTAGGTGGCGTTGTTCGCCATCTGCGTGTCGGTGAACACGGTGCCCGTCTGGCTGGCGTTGCTGATGTACGTGCCGTTGCGGTAGACCGCGTACGTCACGGTGTTCGCCGACGGCTGCCAGCTGAGGTGCACCCCGCCGGCATCGACCGGGCCCTGCAGCCCGGTGGGCGTGGTCGCCGCGGGAATGTTCACCGCGACGCTGGCGGACGCGGGCGTCGAGAAGCCCGTCACGTTCCACGTCTGCACCGTGTAGGTGTACGTGGCGTTGTTCGGCATCGAGGTGTCGTTGTAGTTGGTCGCCGTCTGGTTCCCCGGGCTGATCCGCGTGCCGTTGCGGAAGACGCCGTACGTGCACAGGTTGGCGGCGGGCTGCCACGCGAGGTGGACGCCGAGCAGGTCGACGCTCGACGTGAGGCCGCCGGGCGTGCCCGGCGCGCCGATGTTCACGGGCACGTTGATCGCCGTCTGCGGCGAGAACCCCGACGGGTTCCACGCGGCGACCGAGTACGTGTACGTGGCGTGGTTGCCCATCGCGGAGTCGGTGAACGCCGTCGCCGTCTGGTTGGCCGGGCTGATCGCCGAGCCGCCGTTGCGGAAGACCGCGTACGTCGAGGCCCCGGCCGACGCCGTCCACGTGAGGTGCACGCCGCACCCGTCGACGGCTGCCGCCAGGTTGGTGGGCGCGGCCGGCGGGTTCGCCGCCGACACGCCGAGCACGTTGAGCCCGCTGACGAGGACTGCGAGGATGCCGAGGCCGCACAGCAACCGACGCGCGCGTCCCCAGGCGGCGTCGAAAGACCCTTCCGTACTCAGGGTGCGACCCGGTCGCGCCCGCCCCTCATCCATAGACATCGGTACCCCCTCTTCAGAGTGCGCCTCAGCATCCCCAGCAGCCAACGCCCCACCGAACCCCGTGTGTGTTGCCCCAGTACAACCCCGCCCCGGCTCCGGTGGACTACCCCAGACGCCACCTGCCTCTCTCACGCGATCGGCATGGAACCGAGTGGCCGCAACGATACGCCACCGGTCCGTTACGAGTCAACTAAACGCTTCAAAAGCTCCGATCGTGTCCGAATTCACAGCCGAGTTGGAGAACCCTCCTCAGACCGGCTGGTGCAAGTGCCCTAGAAGACCTCGTCGAGGCGCCGCAGAACCTCGGGTGTGAGCCGGGGCAGGACGTCCAGCGCGCCCAGGTTCTCGCGCAGCTGCGACGCCCGGCTGGCCCCCGTGATCACCGTCGAGACGCGCGGGTTGGCGGCGCACCACGCCACCGCCACCTGGGCCATGCTCGCGCCGAGCTCGGCCGCGATGGGCTGCAGCGCGCGCACCTTTCGATTCGCATCCGTGTCGGTGAGCAGCGACTCGAGCCACTGGTAGCCCGGCAGTGTCGCCCTGCTCCCGGGCGGCACGCCGTCGAGGTACTTGCCGGTGAGCACGCCTGACGCGAGCGGGCTCCAGGTGGTCAATCCAAGCCCGATGCTGTCGTACAGATCGGCGAACTCCTCCTCGACCTTGGTGCGCTCGAGCAGGTTGTACTGCGGCTGCTCGACGACCGGTTTGTGCAGGTGATGACGGTCCGCGATCGACCATGCGTCGAGGATCGCATTCGCGCTCCACTCCGACGTTCCCCAGTACAGCGCGCGTCCCGATTCGACGATGTTGTGCATCGCCCAAACCGTTTCCTCAATTGGCGTTTCCGGGTCGGGCCGGTGGCAGAACACGACGTCGACGAAGTCGAGCTGCAGCCTGCGCAGCGAGCCCTCGATCGCCTGCAGCAGGTATTTGCGATTCAGCGTGTTGCGCGTGTTGACCGAGTCGGCGATGCCCCAGAAGAACTTGGTCGACACGAGATACGTGTGCCGCGGCCAGCCGAGCGCGGCGATGGCCTCGCCCATGATCGTCTCCGACTCGCCCCGTGCGTAGACCTCGGCGTTGTCGAAGTAGTTGACACCCGCGTCGTACGCCTCGGCCATCACCTCGCGCGCCGTCGCGTCGCGCAGCTGCGGGCCGAAGCTCACCCATGAGCCGAGGGACAGCACGCTGACCTTCACGCCGGCGCGACCGAGACGGCGGTACTGCACGCGGGCCTACAACCTGCGCCGGCCGGTCAGCCGAGCGGACCCATGCCGATGCGCTGGGGGCCGACCCACGCCGATCCGCTGGGGCGGTACGCCTCCCACAGGTTCGCGTCGCCGCCCTGCCAGAAGACGTCGTCCTCCGTGCCCCAGCCGGTGGCCGCGGGGGGCGAGCCGATCGGGCCCATGCCCACCTGGGTGGGGCCCAGCCAGCCCGATCCCTTCCACGCGGCCATGCCGATGTTCCCGTCGGGCTGCCGCCAGAAGACGTCCTCCTCGTCGCTGGGCAGCACGGCGGCGGAGGGCGGCGAGGCGAGCGAGCGCATGCCGACCGGCGTCGGGCCGTTCCACCGCGAGCCCAGCCAGAACGCCTCCCACAGCTGGCCGTCGCCCCCCTGCCAGAAGACGTCCTGCTCGCCCGAGCTGTGGGCGACGGCGGTCGGGCGCGAGCCCAAGGGGCCCATGCCGATCCTCCGCGGTTGCGCGAACCACGCACCGCCGATCTGCAGGCCCTCCCAGAGGTTGCCGTCGCCTCCCTGCCAGAAGACGTCGATCTCGGATCCCCACGCGGCCACCGTGGGCGGTGAGCCGAGCGGGCCCATGCCACGACGGAACGGGCCGGTCCAGCTGCCACCCGAGTCGACGGCCTCCCAGAGGTTCCCGTCACCGCCTCGCCACAGGACGTGGACGTCACCGTTGGGCTGGATCGCGATCGCCGGTGGCGAGCCCAGCGGGCCCATGCCGTGCGGCGTGGGGCCCGTCCAGTGAGAGCCGTCCCAGTACGCCTCCCACAGGTTGCCGTCGCCGCCCCTCCACACCACGTGCTGATGGCCGGACGCATCCGCGGCGGCGGCCGGCGGGTTGGCCGAGCCGACCAGCTGCGCCGGCGCCACGAACACCGCGAGCCGGTTGCCGGCGGGCACGAAGAGCCGCCCGTACCCGGCCGCCGCGGTGGCGAAGTGCTGCGTCCCAGCGGGCAGCGACAGCCGGCTGATGATGGCGCCGCTGCTGGGATCGAGCCCGTAGACCGTCGTGCCGCCGAACATGCTCAGCGTCCACACCACGCCGCCGGCGACGATCGGCGCGGCGCCACCGCCCGAGGTCTGGTACCAGAGTGTGTGGAAGGACGTGGATGAGTCGATGCTCACCGCGGCCACACCGTCATGACAGGGCACATAGACCACGTTGCCGCTGACCGCCATGCCGCTGAACGCGGCATTCGACGTGGTGTCACACACCTGGTTGCTGGCGTTCTCACCGCCGCCCGGGTTCGAGTTGTTCGGCAGGGACGATTGGTTGAGCAGGTACCCGCGCCCGCCCTTGCCGATGGTGAAGAGCAACCCACCGGGCAGGAGCGACGGCCCCACCGAGCCCAGGTCTGTGTCGCTGCCGTTGAGCGACGCCCAGTCCTGGGGCGCACCCGGGGCGAAGAACGACGGCGCCCCGAGCGACGACGGAAACTTGAGCAGGCTGTTGCCGAAGTCGTAGCTATTGATATTGGTGGAGGACCCGTTGCCGGTGGCGACGTAGATGTTCCCCGAGCCGTCCACCGCGGGTCCCGACGTCGCCCACATGCCGCCCTCGTTGCCACCCGGCGTGTCATTCCACTGGTGCTGCTCAGCGCCGTTGGTTTCGGCGACCGTTTCCACGAACCCGTGATAGGCGCCGCAGTCGCCGTCGAGCCCGCCCCACTGGATGACGACGTTGCCGCTCGAAACGGCAAGCGCGCTGCGCTCCTGCTGCGTGTTCGGATCCATCCCCGACGGCGTGATGTTGTTGTTCCACATCACCGCTCCACTGCCGGGGTCGATCTTCGCCAGGTGGAACGCGTAGCTCGTCGATGAGAGCTGCACCTCCGCCACGACATAGAGGTAACCGCTGTCGATGACCGGTGTGCCGGTGATGCCGAGCGGTTTGATGTCGCCGCACGGAAAATTGCTGGTGCGTGGCGGTCCGAGATTGGCGGACCAGCGCAACGCACCCGTGTCAGCGGCAAACGCATAGACGGTGTTGTTCTCGGTGGCAACGATGACGTCGCCACCGTACGCAAGCGGCTCGGCGTACACCGCGCCGTCGAGCCCTCCCGATGTCCAGGCCGCGCTCAGGTTGGTGAACGACGGCTCGCCGGTGTCGTCACCGGATCTGCCCGCGTCGAAGTGATATGTGGGCCATTGGGATGTGACTGCCACCGCAGTGGTTGCGCTGGTGACCACTGCAACGATGGCGCCGACGAGCACGACGCGCAGGCCACGCCGGATCCCGGTCACCGGGACATTGTGCGTGACCGGCCCTGCGCGGGTCGGTCAGGCTGGAGCGATCACCCTTTCGGGATCAGCCAAGCGGGCCCATGCCCAGCTTCTGCGGTCCGTACCACGTTGTGCCGGTGGGAGTGAACGTCTCCCACAGGCTGCGGTCGGTCCCCTGCCAGAACACGTCGAGCTCCTTCCCCCATGCGGCCAGCGCCGGATCGGATCCCAGCGGGCCCATGCCCACGTTCGCCGGGGTTGACCAGTTCGACCCCGAATAGCTGACGGCCATCACGCTTCCATCGACACCGCACCACACGACCACCTCGTCGCCGTTGGCGAGCAGCGCCGCGGCCGGCCTGGTGCCCACCGCCTGCACACCCACACCGGCCGCCGGAGTCCACGAGGTGCCGTTCCACGACGTCTCCCAGAGCTGCGAGTCGGGGCCGGTCCAGAACACGTCCTGCTCGCCGGTGGCCGGGAGCGCCACCGCGGTGGGCGGCGAGGCCACCGTCGCTGCGGACACGAGGCGGGCGCCGAACCACATCGCGCCGCTGCGCACTCCCTCGTAGAGCTTGTCGTCCGACCCCTGCCAGAAGATGTCCGCTTCCTTCCCCCATGCGGCGACCGCCGGCGGGGAGCCGAGCGGGCCCATGCCGCGATACACCGGTCCGCTCCAGGTCCCATTCGACGCGGTGGCCTCCCAGAGGTTGGAGTCGGCACCCTTCCAGAACACGTCGAGGGAACCGTCGGGCAGCACGGTCAGCGCCGGCGGCGAGCCGAGCGGGCCCATGCCCACGAACCGCGGGCCGGTCCAGCTGCCGTTTTTCCACTCGGCCTCCCACAGGTTGGCGTCGGCGCCCTTCCACACCACGTACTGCGCGCCCGATCTGTCCGCAGCCGCAGCGGGCGGGTTGGGCACGGCGAGAGGAGCGCTGGGCGGCGAGCCGTAGTAGGGGAGCGCGCCCGCGCTCGCCTGGTCGAGGTCGACCCGGCCGTTGATCCCGGGCACCGAGCCGGCGTCCGTGTACTGCCAGACCTTGCAGCCGTATCCGCCCCAACCCTGGGCGGGCAGCGACGGGCTGCTGACTCCCCAGTTGGCGACCCAGAGCGGATCGGTGACGAATGCCGACGAGCCGACGTATGTGTCCCACCAGCTCGGCGACGTGTAGATGACCGGGTTGGCCCCGATCGCCGACGCCACCGCATTCACCGTGGTCTGCAGGTTGGCGACGACCGTCGACTGGGGTTGACTGTCGGTCACCTCGACGTCGATGGCCGGAAGCATGTCGCCGCGTCCGAATCCCACCTCCTGGAGCAGACGCACGAGCAGGTTCGCCTGCGCGACGGGGTCGTCACCCGGGTGGAAGTAGAGGTACGCGCCCGGGACGACACCGGCAGCGACGGCGTTGTACCAATTGCGCCGGAAGTCGCTGTCGACGGTGCTGCTTCCCTCAGCGGCGCGGATGAAGGCGAAGCTGACTCCACTGTTCGCCACCGCCTGCCAGTCAACCGACGTGCCCTGCGCCGAACCCTGCCAGACGCTGACGTCGATGCCCTGGATCGTCGACGCGTGCGCGGTGCGCGTCACCGCTGACCCGTGGACCGCGGAGAGCACGAGGCAGACGAGGACAGCGGTCATCGCTCTCGTCCGAATGCTCACAGGATCGTCCTCGCCACGCCGCTCGGAGCGTACGGGCGGCCGGCTTGACGCAGGTGCGCGACAAGGAATCCGTAACAGGATCGTGAAGCAGCAATCGAGAGCGCTTATGCGGGCGCCCAAACGCCGAGCTCGAGGACGCGCACCGCGATGCGGACACTGCCGTGAGACAGCGTCGCGTCGCGCCACAGCCGGGGCTGCACGCCCTGCTGCTCGAGCGCAGCGGTGAAGGCCGCGAAACTGCTGGTGCCGTCACCGATCAGCACGAGGAAGCGCGGACGTCGCGCGGACAGCAGGGCCGTGCCGTCGCTCGGGTAGTCAGAGGGCAGCGCCTCGTCAACCCACAGATACTGCGCGGCCGCGACGTTCACCGCATCGGACGCACCGTTGGGCCACCACAGGAGCATGTCGCCGGGATACGCCTGCACCCTGGGCACCACATCCTTCATCTGCGCCGCGACCGCGTACTCGTCGACCTTCGTACCGGCGTCACCGAACAGCGTCGTGCCGTAGTCGGGTGTGAGGTACGGCACCTGCCCCGCGAAGAACGGCCGGTTCAGCGGCAGGCCGGTCGTCAGCACGTACGTCGCCGCCAGGAACCCGACCATCGCGACGGCGCCCGGCACTGCGACGTGACGCCGGATGCGAGCGATCGCCGAAACCGCGGGGATGAGCACGGCAACCACAATTGCCGCGGCGAATGTCAGCTGCACCGAATCGCGGAACGGGCGGATCAACAGCGGCACGGCGACAACCGCGACCAGCGGCAGCCATCGCCAGACTCCTCGGCGTGACAGCAGGCCGATGCGCGCCACCGTCACCGCAATCAGCATGCTCGTACCGGCCCACAGCATCGAGGTGTACAGGAAGTACTCCAGCGTCCAGTTCTGTCCCGCGAACTGGCTGAAGACGTGCAGCAGGTAGGCGCCTGCGGTGCCCAACGCCAAAACCCATTCCGCGCTCCTGATCGCACCCGTCCTGCTCCGCAACGCCACCACCGCCCAGGCGGCGATGACCGCGGGCGGCACCAGCAGGTAGACGTCATAGATGAGGAATTGCCAGGTGCTCGAATGGAATTTCGCGATCTCGGCAGGCTGGCGATAGCGGTTGATCGCCTCGATGGTGCTGCGCAGGATGTTGGCGTGGTCCAGCGCAACCTCGGAGGCCGCGAGCAGACAGACGGCGGCGAAGGCGGCGCCCACCGCGAAACCCAGCAGCTCGAGCAGCATGCGCTGTCGCAGCCGGCGGGTCATCACCACGAGGTAGGCGAGGCCGAATGCCGCGACGGTCAGCACGGCGACGAAGTGCGCCATGACGGCCATCGCGGCGAACAGTCCCGCGGCGGCCATCCAGCCGATGCGCCTCCTGCCCGCCGCGGGCATGAGCAGGCAGGCGATGCCTGCGATGAGGAATGAGACCGCGCCGGCGTCGGGATAGTCGTCGCCCCACGCGGTGAGGATCACCGGGGCCGTGAGGATGACCGCGACCGCGACCCATCCGGCGGCGCGGCCGAACATCCGTCGCAGCAACAGATACGCGGGCAGGATGGCCACGAGCGCGAGCGCGTAGCGGTAGAGGTAGAAGCCGGGCAGCGCGCCACCGATGAGATAGAAGGCTCGGCCCGGCAAGATGAATCCGATCCTCGACCAGAAGTACGTGTTGACGCCGAACCTGCGCAGGAGCTCGTCGCCGTTGTCGATGTAGCCGCTGTACAGGTACGGGTCGATCATGTGCGGCTGGGTCATCGGCGCGATGTGCAGTGCGAAGAACGCGATGACCGGCGCCGCCAGCAGGATCAGCGCCTCGACACCATTGACCCATCGCGCGCCGTCGGCCGGACGCTCGACAGCAGGCGCTTCCTGTGCCATCGCGTGGCGTCATACCACGTCACGCAACGCCGCGGACCTTGTCCCGCGACCGGGCGGGCGAAGCGTGTGTAGGACAATCCGGCTCCTTGAACGCGTACCGGCGCGGCCCGCTGATCTTCGACGTGGTGGACCGCGGACCAGCCGACGGGACCCCCGTCGTGCTGCTGCACGGATTCCCCGAGACGTCGGCCTCCTGGGACCTGGTCGCGCCCGAGCTGGCCGCGGCGGGGTACCGCGTGCTCGCGCCCGACCAGCGCGGGTACTCGCCGCGCGCACGCCCGGGCGGACGGGGCGCATACCGGAGCACGGAGCTCGTGCGTGACGTGCTCGCCCTCGCCGACTCCGCGGGCGCCGGCGCCTTCCACGTTGTCGGCCACGACTTCGGGGCGGCGGTCGCCTGGGTGCTTGCCATGCGCTCGCCGGAGCGCCTGCTCACGATGACCGCGCTCTCGGTGCCTCACCCGGCCGCCTTCCGCCGCGCGGCCTTCAGCGGACCGCAGGGGCTCCGCTCCTGGTACATGGCCTTCTTCCAGCTGCCCTGGCTGCCCGAGGCGATGCTCACGGCGCAGAGCTGGCGCAGCTTCGAACGGAACCTGGAGCGGTCAGGGCTGCCGCAGCAGTTCGCGGAGCGCTACGTCACCCACCTGCGTGAGCCCGGCGCGCTGACCGCCGCGCTCAACTGGTACCGCGGCCTCCGCCCGCTGGCGGACGCTCGCGCAACGAAGGTCGCCGTGCCCACGCTGCTGATGTGGGGCACCCGCGACGCGTACGTGCACGAGACGGGCATCCACCTGACGGAGCGGTACATGTCCGGGCCGTACCGGCTGGCCGTCCTCGACGGCGTCAACCACTGGATTCCCGAGACCGCGGCGGAGCAGGTGGTGGAGCTGCTGCTGCCGCACCTTGCCGCTGGAGAGCCGGCCGCCGTTTAGCGCAGGGGCCGCGCCGCCACGGTCCGGATGCGCCACGGCGGCCCCGGGTCGAAGACCCGGATCGCGTCGCGGAATACCGCGCTCAGGTTGCCCGCGGGGATGTGCTCCCAACCGGCGCCGCGCTGCGGCAGCTCGCCCCCGCCCGCTGACGCGAACACCGGCATCGGCAAGGCGAACTGCTCCCACTCCCGCCAGGGGAGCCGGTCCGCCTCGTCCCAGGGCATCACGGCGAGGTTCCAGCGGACCTCGCCAAGCACCTGAGCGCGGTGCGACGGCAGGACCGGCGCGGCGGCGAACGGCCGGGTGCGCAGGCGCTCGCGGGAGACGGCGCCGACCGCGCGCAGCAGCGTGAGCGCGATCTCCTGTGTGTCGGGAAGGATCTCGAACTCGCTCACCCGGTCCACGAGGACCGCGATGCCGCCGGCCACGATGAACCGCCCGGCGGGATAGCCGCTCAGCCGGTCCCTGCCCCAGCGCGGTGCGGGCTCAGCGGGCCGGTAGATCGCCCCGAACGGCGTGTCTGCAACGCATTCCAGCGCCGGCCGTGGCATGCGGATGTGCAGCCGCACACGGTGGTCCTCGCGCCGGTTGACCCACTCGATGTGCAGCCGCGCGAAGGACTCGCCCGGCATCCAGCTCGGCGCCAGCGGGACCTCCGCGGACACGTCCTGCGCATCCGGATCGCAGTCCTCGTTGTACGTGTCGCCCCTGTCGACTTGGTCCAGCACACGCATCGCGGGCACGGCGAAGCGCGCGATCGAGGCGGCGTCCGGCACCACCGACACGGGCGCCCAGCCCAGCCCGGGCACCGACTCCGCCTGCAGCACCTGGCCGCCGCTCACGGGCGTGCGCGTCTCGCGCGGCCACGGCGACGGGTTCCATGCGTACATGCCCGCCTTCTCGAGGTGCGATCCCAGCTGCCTCAGCGCGTCGTCGACGACGCCGCGCGCGAGGTCGCGCGCCGCGCGCGCGCGCACCAGCACCGCGTCGGTCACCTCGTCGACGCTGGTGGCGCATATCGAGTCGTGCGCGGCGTTGCGCACGAGGTTGTGCCACGCGGCCTCGAGCCGCTCAGCCGGGTAGCGCGCCAGACAGAACGCCGCCAGCGGCTCCGCGTACCGCTCCAGCTCGCGCTCCGCCGCGGCCGTGGCGAGGCGTAGGTCGACGCGGTTGCTCACCACATTGGGCAGCAGCGGCTGCGAGCCCGCGCTGCGCAGCTCGCCGCGCACCGCGGGTGCGCTGTCGTCAAGCGCGGGCAGCGAATCCCAGTAGCGCTGCAGCGTGGAGAACTCGCCTCCCGCGGCGCTGATGTGGCGTGGGATGTCGACGCTGGTGCGATGGTCGTCGCCGCTCAACAGCAGCGCGTCGCCGCCGGCCTTGGCATCACCATTCTCGAGCCACGCCGCGAACCCGCGCGCGTCCTCGAGCAGCGCAAGCTGGTAGTAGCCGCTGTCGATGTTGAGCGTCTCCGCGACGGTGCCGTCGAGGCCGATCCAGTCGAACCGCCGCGAGGTGATGCCCGCAGGAACGCCGCGCATGGCCACCGCGCGGCGAATGCCGAACATCGCGAGGATCTGTGGCAGCTGGGCGATCTGGCCGAACTGGTCGGGGCAGTAGCCGATCATCATCGGCCGCGCGCCCAGCTCGCGCGCGCGGCGCCGTCCCATGTCGAGGTTGCGGATCGTGGTCTCGCCGCTGACCAGGAACTGGTCGCTCAGGGTGTACCAGGGACCGAGCAGGAGCGCGCCGCGCTCGGTCGCCGCGCGCACGCGCGGGACGTCTTCCGGATGCGCCTCCAGGTGCGCGTCGACCATCGCGACCTGCCCGTCGGGCATGAATGTGAACTGCGGGTCGCGCTCGGCCGCGTCGAGCACCTCCGCCATGACACGCCCGAGCCGCGCCTGGAACGACTCATACGTCTGGTACCACTCGAGGTCCCAGTGCGCGTGCGGCACGACGTGGATGACGGCCCGGGGCGGGGCGGTGGCTGCGTGCTGGGACGTGGACGGGACGGTGACTGCCATGGACCGCTGGCTGCCTCTCGAGTGCTGTGACGTGTGCTGCGACGGTCCCTTCAGCGTACCCGCAACCGGGCGCCTGTGCGCATAACCAGACGCGGCCCTTCTCCCGGCGGCCCTCGGTGCAGGTGCTCTACAAATGAGCGGTGCCGACGGTGGTCGCGCTGCTCCGGGGCATCAACGTGGGTGGCCGCGCCATGGTCGGCATGGCGGCGCTGCGCGCGGTCGCTGAGCGATTGGGCTACGCGAACGTTCGCACGCACCTGCAGAGCGGCAACCTGCTCGTCGACACAGACGCATCCGCCGGCGCGGTGGCAGCCGCGATCGAAGGCGCCCTCCTGACCGAGCTCGGTATGTCGGTCCGCGTGATCACGCGGACTCCTCTCGAGTTGCAGGACGTCGTGCGCAACGACCCGTTCGGCGAGGCGGCCACGGGGCCCTCGCGGCACATGGTTGTCTTCCTGTCGCAATCACTGCCGCAGGAGCGAGTCGATGCCGTCGCCGGCCGGAGCTTCGAGCCGGACGTTTTCAGGGTGATCGGCAGGGAGATCCATGTCTGGCTTCCCGGCGGAGTCATCGGTTCACGGCTCATGTCCGCTCTCTCGGAGAAGCGCCTCGGCGTCGTCGCGACTACGCGCAACTGGAACACGGTCGCCGCATTGGCCCGCATGTCGTCGCAGCCCGGATGAACCGGCTGATCGGCCGCGTCATCCGCGGCGTGCGCGCCGCGTATCGAGCGCTGCAACGCGTTCCGCTGCTCGGCCCGGTGGCGCGGGTGCTCCGCCGCCACTGGCTGGCGGCGATCTCAGTGCTGTGCCTCGTCGGCCTCGTCATCGGCGTCGATCCGGTGAAGCTGGGTGGCGTGCTGCGCCACATCGACTGGCGCATCGCGCTGCTCATGGTGCCGGTGACGATCGGCTGCTACACGGCGCGCGGCCTGGCCTGGTGGGTGGCGCTGCTGCGGATCGGCGCGCGCATCAGCTTCATGCGGTGTCTCGCCGTGGAGTTCGCCGGACAGGTGCTAGTGTTTCTGCCGCTGGGCGACCTGGCCCGGGTGAAGCTGGCGCGCCACAGCGATCCCGGCGGCCCGGGCAGCGGGCGCCTCGCCGGCACGATCGTCTTCCAGGAGCTGCTCTACATGACGCTCATCGGCTTCGGTGTGCTGGCGCGCGTCGCGGCTCACCCGGATGTCGCGGTGCTCGTGGTCATCATGACGCTCGCCCACGTGGGGATCTTCACGATCCTCCTGTGGCAGCCCGCGTATCGCTGGGCGCTGCGCATGGTGGAGCGCATCCACGTCTTTCGCCGCTTCGACCATCAGCTGCGCACCCTGCAGCCGACGTTCGTCGAGCTCTTCGCGCCGCGCACGTTCATCCCTGTCTTCTTGCTGCAGGCGCTCTCCGTGCTGGGCACGTACACGCTGTTCTTCCTTGCGCTGCAGGCGATCGGCGAGCACCACGTCACCTTCACGGCCGCCGTGTTCGTGCTCGGCCTGAGCTACATCCTCGCCGGACTCAGCTTCGTGCCCGGCGGTCTCGGAGCATTCGAAGGACTCCTCACCCTGCTGATGATCGCGTCGGGCATTCCCGCAGCCGTGGGCGCCGCCGCGGGCCTGCTCTACCGGGCGTACAACGACGGGCTGATGGCGATGGTCGGCGCGGTGGCCGGGCTGTTCGTGCGCCGTCCGGAACGGGGGCGCAGGCGCCGGCGTCGGGCTCGCGCCGCAGCCTGATCCTCAGGCGACGTCAGCGGCGCCGCA
This sequence comes from Candidatus Dormiibacterota bacterium, assembly GCA_019245575.1. GTDB lineage: Bacteria > Chloroflexota > Dormibacteria > Aeolococcales > Aeolococcaceae > JAFARE01. The sequence continues at coordinate 135,403 of JAFARE010000001.1, forward strand.
CAGCTCGCCGTAGGTCTCGAGCAGCCGGTCCACGCGTGTGCGCAGCGCGTACTCGTCCTGCGCGCGCTGCCGCGCGCGGCGTCCCAGCGCCTCGCGCAGCGCGGCGTCGTCGTGCAGCCGCCGCAGTGCCGCGTCGAGGTGGCCGTCGAGCGGCCGCACCGGGATGCGGATGCCCGCATCGGCGACCGCGGCGCCGTCGTCGCCGACGTCGGTTGCGATGATGGCGCAGCCCGCAGACATCGCTTCCAGCAGCGAAAGCGACAGCCCCTCGGCGGTGGAGGGCAGCACGAACACGTCGGCGGCGCGGAGGATGTCGCGGCAGCCTTCGCGCTCGTGCACGGCGCCGAGCACACGTATGCGTGGGTCGCCGCGCGCCATGCGGCGGATGCGCCGCTCCAGCGCACCCGAGCCCGCCACCAGCAGCAGGTGATCGTCACCCCACGGCTGGCGGCGGAACGCTCGAACCAGCGCGGTGACGCGCTTCTCGGGGTCGAGCCGCCCCAGGTACGCAACGGTGAACGCCGGGTCCATCGCAGCGCGGATCCGTGACGCGCCCGGCGTCATGAAGGACGTGTCGACGCCGTTGGGCACCACCTCGATGGTGCCCGGATCACAGCCGGTCGACACGAGCAGCGCGCGCTGATCCCCGCTCAGCGCGATGCAGCGGTCGGCGCGGGCCAGCGCGCCCCGATGGAAGCGATACAGCGCGCCCAGCACGCGGCCCCGCGCGCTGTTCGGTGACGCATAGGGAAGGTGCACGGTGACGAGGGTCGGTATCCCATGGCGCCGCGCCCATCCGAGGATCCACGCGTCGAGCAGCGAGTGACTCAGCGACACGTGCACGACGTGGGGCTCGAACCTCGTCAGCGCTTTCGCGATGCGCCGCCGCGAGCCGGGCAGTGGGAGCAGCACGGTCTTGAACCGCGCGGCCTTGAGACGCAGGGCGTGCGCAACCGGGGCGCGATGACCGTCGAGCCGGTGGCAGATGAAGAGCACGTCGACGCCGTGGGCGGCCAGCGCTGCCACGGTCTGCTCGCTGTACGAGCTGAGGCCGTCAGCGCGACGGCCACTGCCGTGGCCGAACCAAGCCACCCGCAGGCTCACGCCAAAACATTAGCCAAGCGGTACCGACCTCAGGCGCCGAGCGCGAATGCCGTGACCTCGTCGAGCGACATGTCCGCGCCGCGCCGCCTCGCCTCCGCAAGGCTCGCCTCATCCAGGCGGCTCACCACGTCGCGCAGGCGCGCCTCGGCGGAGTCGCGCGCGGGCGATGGGTCGGGCTTGGCGCCTCGCTGCGCGTAGAGCCGTGCCACGGCGGCGCTGAGCGTGGCCGCGCGCGGCGCCTGCTCTTGCGCCGCCGCGAGAAACATGAACGCCTCCACCACCACCGCCGCGTACAGCGGTGGTGCATGACGCAGCGCCTCCGCCGCGTACTCGCGCGCGGCCTCGTAGTTGCCGAGGAAGCACTCCAGGTGTGACAGGTTCACGAGCCCGTAGTAGCGCGACACCTCCTGGGCCATCTCCACCTGCTGCAGATAGCGCGCGCGCGCCTCGTCGTAGTTCCCTGCGTAGAAGCAGCATTCGCCCAGGTTGCCCAGCGCGGTTGCAATCCCCTCGCGAAAGCCCACGCGCTCCCACATCGCCAGCGCGGCGCGGGTGTATCGCTCCGCTTCGTCGTTGGTCTCGCGTCCCATGCTGACCACCCCGAGGCTGTGCGTCAGCTCGCCCACCATGAAGTCGTCGCCCGCGCTCTCAGCGAGTGGCAGGGCGTCCTTGAAGATCTGCACCGCGCGCGCCACGTCGCCCTGGATCGTCACCAGCCGGCCCAGGCCGCTCATCGCCTGCGCTCGCGGCCCGGCGGCGTCCACCGGCAGCGCAAGCACCCGCTCGAGCCACTGGCGCCCCTCGCTGAGCAGACCCTGCATCCACCAGTAGAAGCGCCACGCGCCGGCCAGCTCCAGACAGAGCAAGGGATCCGCCTCGTATGACCACTCCATCGCGGCGCGCGCGTTGCTGTAGTCCGCGTGGTACTGCTGCAGCGCTGCGCTCGCGTGCCCTTCGACATACACGCGCTCGCACGCGCGTCCGAGCTCCAGGTAGTGCACCGCGTGCAGCCGCCGCAGCCCGGGCGCTTCACCCTCGGCGAGTCGCTCCTGCACGTACTCGCGCATCGTCTCGAGCAGGCGGTAGCGGCCCTCGCCGGCGAGCGCGGTGTCGAACGTGACCAGCGAGCGGTCCACCAGGCGCGTCATGAGGTCGGGAACATCACCCGCCGGCAGCGCCGTCTCGTCGCCGCACACCGCCTCGACGGCGCGCAGCGTGAAGCTGCCGGAGAACACGCCCAGCCGCGCGAACAGCGCGCGCTCCTGCTCCGTCAGCAGCGCGCTGCTCCAGTCGAGCGTCTCGCGCATGGTCCGGTGGCGCGACACGGCGGCGCGGCTCGACCCCGCCAGCAGACGGAAGCGGTCGTCGAGACGGCCGACCATCTCCTCCAGCGCAAGCGCGCTGACGCGCGCAGCGGCCAGCTCGATGGCGAGCGGGATGCCGTCGAGCCTGGTGCACACCTCCATCACCGCAGCCGCGTTCGCCTCGCTGAGCTGGAACGTGGGGCGCGCCATCACGGCGCGCTCGACGAAGAGCCGCACGGACTCATAGGACTGGGCGCTCTGCAGCGACCTGGCGTGCTCCGGCGCCGGCAGGCGCAGCGGTGTCACCGGCCACACGCGCTCGCCGGGGACGTCGAGCCGCTCCTGGCTGGTGGCGAGGACCGACAGCCCCGGGCAGAGGTCGAGCAGCCGCTGCACCGTCGCGGCGACCGCGTCGATGACGTGCTCGCAGTTGTCGAGCACCAGCAGCAGCCGTCGTTCCTCGAGCAGCGTGCTCAGGCTCTCCTCCAGCGACGCGCCGGGCAGCTGGCGCAGGCCGAGCGCAGCCAGCGCCGCCTGGGCCACCATGCCCGGCTCGCTGATGGCGGCGAGGTCCACCAGCCATACGCCGTCGGCGAAGGCGTCCCGCACCAGGTCTGCCACCTGGATGGCGAGGCGGGTCTTGCCGATGCCGCCCGGCCCGACCAGCGAGAGCAGCCGCGCGCCGGGGACGAGCGCGGCGAGGACGGCCACGTCCTCCTCGCGTCCGACGAAGCTGGAGAGCCGCGCCGGGAGGTTGTGGCGGCGCGACGGTATGCCGGCCGCCTGCGGCCTCGGCCGCGCCACCTCCGGCGCGGGAGCAGCCGACGGCTCCTGGTTGAGGATCTCCTTGAACCGCGCCTGCAACTCGGGGCCGGGCTCCATGCCAAGGTCCTCGGATAGGAGCTTGCGGGTGCGGTGGTACACGTCTGACGCCTCGGCCTGGCGCCCACACCGGTACAGCGCCAGCATCAGCTGGCTCTGCAGCCGCTCGCGCAGCGGGAAGCGCCCGGCGAAGGCCTCCAGCTCACCGACGACCGAGTTGTGCAGACCGAGGCGCAGGCACGTGTCGAACCGCTGCTCGACCGTTTCCAGGCGCAGCTTCTCCAGCGCGGAGCGCTCGCCCACCGCGAAGGCGTCGTTGCCGAACTCGGGCAGGGGGTCGCCGCGCCAGAGCGCGAGGGCATCCTCGAGCAGGCGCAGCGCCGCCTGGTCGTCGCCGGCTTCGCTGGCGCGGCGCGCCCGGCCGACCAGCTCGCGGCAGCGGGACAGGTCGATGTGGTCGGCGGGGATCGACAGCTGGTAGCCGGAGGTTTTGCGCGCCAGCAGACGGCGCCCGGCGGCGTCGTCCTCCTCGATGGCGCGGCGCAGCTTGGACACGTGCACGCGGAGCACGTCCTCGGCGCCCGCCGGCGGCTCCTCGGGCCAGAGCAGCTCGATCAGGCGATCGTCGGTGACGACGTGGTTGGCCTCCAGCGCCAGCGCCGCCAGCAGGGTGCGCTGCTTCGTTCCCTTGAGCTCGACGGCGCGGCCGCGGCGGCGCGCCTCCACGCTGCCAAGAAGAAGGATCTCCACGTCCCCGCCGTCCGCGGACTCCCCCTCAGCCCGGACCGCATCGCGATCGGCCAACAGCCCCCTCTCCGTCAGCCGGTGTTCACAGGATTTTTAGGTTTCAGAAAGGCTGTAGCTGGAACCTGTCGCCGCTCGATAGAGCAACCGCTGCGGAGGATACCGCAAGGAGACAGGACCCATGGTCGACGGCGCAGCCTGGAGCTGACCGACACACGAACGACGACCCAGCGCTGTGCGGGAGACAGCGCTGGTAGCGGTGGGCGCCGTGTCTGGGGACGCGGCGCCCGCCTTGCGCAACAGGACTTGAGGGACAGACGTTGACAGTCAGCATCGCGGTGCCGGGCACCGCAAGAACCGAGCGGCGGCGGTCGAGCGGAGCGGTGCGCTTCCTGCTCGCGGCGGGCACGTCGTCGTACGGCGACTGGCTCAGCACCGTAGCGCTGGTCGTGCTTTTGTACCGGCTCACCGGCACGGTGACCGGTCCCGCGCTGTACATCCTCGTGCGCGTCGCGCCGCGTGTTCTGGGGCCGGGATTCGGCGGGAGTCTCGCCGACCGCATCGGCCCGGCGCGTGTCGCCGCCGCGTGCGCGCTGCTGCAGGGCGGACTCACCGCGTCGGTCCTGCTGCTGGCGCAGCACCAGGTGGCGTGGGCGATCTACCTGGTGGTCGCCGCCGCGCAGCTGACCGGGTCGATGGCGCAGCCGGCATACAGCGCGGTCATTCCGCGCGTCGTGCGCCCCGAGCACCTGCGGCGCATCAACGGCGCGTACCAGGCGATCTTCGAGTCGAGCGTGCTGGTGGCGCCGGCGCTGGGAGCGCTGCTGCTGACACACCTCTCGCCGCTCGTGCTGATCGCCATCGACGCGCTGTCGTTCGCGGTCGCGGCCGCACTGCTGGTCACGGTCCACGTCGCACCGGTAGTCTCCACCGGGGCGTCCGCCGCCCGCCGCAGCCTCGCCACGGGGTTCGCGGTGGTGCGGCGCGACGCGATGCTGCGGGCCTTCGCGGCGGCCCACTTCTGCAGCGGCGTCGTGATCACGTGCTTGCAGGCGGTGCTGGTGATCGCCGCGACACAGCGCTTCGGCAGCGATGTTGCCGTGGGCTGGCTGTACGCCGCGGTCGGCGCGGGCGGCGTGTCGGGAAGCATCGTCGCGCTGACGCTGCGCGTGCATCGAGTCAGCGCGCGCTTCATCGTGGCCGGGACGCTGCTGGAGCTGGTGCCGCTGGCGCTCTTCAGCATCGTGAGCAACGTCGCCCTCTGCATGATGCTGCTGTTCGCCAGCACGTTCGTTGCCGCGGTGTACCAGACGAGCGGCTACGTCGGTCTGCAGCAGCGGGTGCCGATGGAGCTGATGGGCCGCGTCAACGCGGTGATGCGCCAGGGGCTCTACACCGGCATGCTCATCGGCGCCATCGGCGCGGCGACGCTGGTGCAGCTCCTCGGCTGGGTGTCGCTGGTGCTGGTGACGTCGGGGTTCGCGGTGCTGGCGCTGGCGCTGATGACGATGCGGCCGCGGGCCGCGTACCTCACCGGTGTGCGCGCGGGCTTCCGGAGCGCGATGGCGCACCCAGTGAGCGCAGCACCGCGAACCGCGCGGCTGTCGCCACGAGGCTCGCGCTGACGACGTCGGAGTGGACCATGAGCGCGGAGCGCATCGCCTGCTGAGCGAACACCGGCTGCGGCCGGACGCGCGCGGGACCGAGCTCCCTGCGCAGCCGGGCCATGCCGCGCAGGTCCTCGAGGGCGGTGCGCGTGATCGCGACGCTGGAGTTGCGGTCCTCGACCCAGGTGACGGGAACCTCGGCGACCCGCAGGCCGGCACGCTCCGCGCGGACGAGCAGCTCAGTGTCGAAGAACCAGTTCTGGTCCTGCACCGCGGGCAGCACGCGCCGGGCCACGTCGGCGCGCAGCACCTTGAAGCCGCACTGCGCGTCGCGAAAGCGCACACCCAGGAAGGCGCGGAGCAGGTGGTTGTACACCCGTGAGATCACCTCGCGGCGCAGGCTGCGCTGCACGCGGCTGGCGCGCAGCAGCCGGCTGCCGATCGCCATGTCCGCAGCACCCGATGCCACCATGCCGACGGCGGTGGGCAGCGCGCTCAGACCGGTCGAGAGGTCGGCGTCCATGTAGGCCACCACGTCCGCCGTGCTCGTGCTCCACGCGGCGCGCAGCGCGCGCCCGCGGCCCGGCTGCTCCAGGCGCAGCACGCGCACGCGCGGCAGCCCCCGGCTCAGGCGCGCGGCGACGCGCGCGGTCGAGTCGGAGCTGCCGTTGTCGGCGATGACGATGCGCGCGACGAGTCCCGGCATCGCGCACAGCGCGGCGTGCAGCTGACGGACGCTCTGCTCCAGGCAGCGCTCCTCGTTGCGCACCGGCACGACGACATCGACGCTGGTCACGACTGCGCCGTCAGGTCGTACAGCGTCACACCGCCGACCGTGGTCGAGATGTAGTGCCGCTGCGCCCATGCGAGGATGGCTGACGAGCTGCTCGAGCTCCCCGGTCCGACGCCGCGCCCGCCGCTCATGATGAGGTAGTGGATCGCGCCGGACCTCACCAGCTGCTCGAACTGCGCCAGTGACGGCGTGGGGTCGGTGCCGTTGAAGCCGCCGATCGCCATCACCGGGTCTCCGGTGGCGAGCTGGTAGCCGGCCGCTTCGTTTGCGCCAACAACGGCCGCAACCCAGCGGTACGAGGTAGCGTTGTGCCGCAGCGTCTGCACGAGCGCTGCTGAGGGCGTGCTCGCGTTGAGCAGACCGCCGGGAAAGGCGCCGCCGTTCGGCCCGAGAGGCGGTGGGCCGCCGAATCCGCCGCCGGGAGGCGCACCGGCGAAGCCACCGACGGGCACCGCTCCGCCGGCAGGACCGCCCGCAGGCCCGCCCCGCGCGCCGGACAGGACGGTCGGACCGGCCAGCGGCAGCGCGCCCGCGTGCGGCGTGAGCGCGCTGTCGATCGAGTACGCGGTTGGGCCGGCGAGTGACGCGAGCAGCGCCGCAGACGCGACGGCCAGCGCAACGCGCGTCCGCAGCAGCGGCAGCGCGACGACGACGGCGGCACTCAGCAGGCCGAGCACGAGCACTGCCGGGCCGAGCCACGGCAGCCAGGTGGGCGTGCGCTGCAGCAGCACAAACGACCACACGGTTGCGGCGAGCACAGCGGCTGCGAGCAGCAACCGCGCAGCGAGCGCATGTCGCTGCCGCCACAACGTGACCGCGCCCATGCCGACGAGCGCGCCGATTGCCGGCGCGAGCGCGACCGAGTAGTACTCGTGGATGATGCCCTGCGCGTAGCTGAACACGGCCGCGGTGACGAGCAGCCACAGCCCCCACACCAGCGCCATCGCGCGCTGTGGATCGACACGCGGTGCGCGCGCGCGCAGCGCGAGCAGCGCGCCGAAGCAGATGAGCGCGGCGGGGATCAGCCAGCTGATCTGGCCGCCGTATGCGGTGTTGAACATGCGGTCCCAGCCGGTCGGCCCCCAGCCACCGGGACCGCCCGCGCCGCCGACGCTCCCTGTCTCGTTGCCGCTCAGGCGGCCAAAACCGTTGTAGCCGAAGATCAGGTTGAGGATGCTGTTGTCCGGAGAGCCGCCGATGTACGGCCGGTCGGACGCGGGCCACAGCGCGACGAGCGCCACCCACCAGCCCGCGGCGACGACGACCGCGAGGCCCGCGAGCGCGATCTGCCATACGCGTTTGCGCAGCGGCACCGGCGCCGCGCACGCGTACACCAATGTGAACGCGGGGATCACGAGGAACGCCTGCAGCATCTTGGCGAGGAAGCCGAATCCCACCAGCGCGCCCGCGAGCACCAGCCAGCGCGTGCGGCCGGCATCGAGTGCGCGCGAGAGCGAGTACGCGGCTGCCACGAGCAGCAGCACGAGCAGCGCGTCGGGATTGTTGTAGCGGAAGATCAGCGCCGCCACCGGCGTCAGCGCAAGCACCGTGCCGGCGATCAGTCCCGCGGCGCGGCCGTGATGACGCCGCACCGTCGCGTACAGGAGCGCCACCGCCGCAACGCCCTCGAGTGCCTGCGGCACCAGGATGCTCCACGCGTTGACGCCGAACAGCCGCGCCGACAACTCCATCACCCACAGCGCTGCGGGTGGCTTGTCCACGGTGATGAAGTTCGACGCGTCGAAGGACCCGAAGAGGAACGCCTTCCAGCTGACGGTGCCCGCCTGCACCGCGGCCGAGTAGTAGCTGTTGGCCCAGCCCGAGGCGCCCAGCGCCCAGAGGTAGAGCAGCGCGGTGGCGCCGAGCAGCCCCAGCAGGGGCATGCGCGCGCGCCATCGCCCGCCCGCCAGCGCGTCGCGGGCCATGCGCCAGAGGAGTCGCGGTGGGGAGTCGCTCAGCCGCTGCCGGGGAAGGGCGATGTCGTTCATGACGTGCACGCTGACGCGCCGGCGTGAGAGCGACTTCAGAGCCTGCTGTGAGGTCGCTGGGAAACAGACGGCGGGCGCCATCCGACAGACTCGGCGCATGGCCGATGTATTCGTGGTCGACGCGGCGCGCACGCCCATCGGGCGCCACAGCGGCGCGCTGGCAGGGGTGCGGCCGGACGACCTGGCGGCCACCGTGGTCGGCGCGCTCGTCGAGCGGTCGCCCTCGCTCGACTCCGCGGCGATCGGCGACGTGGTGTTCGGCGATGCGAACGCCTCGGGTGAGGACAACCGCAACGTCGCGCGCATGGCGGTGCTGCTCGCCGGGTTGCCCACGTCGGTGCCGGGCACGACCGTGAACCGGCTCTGCGGCTCGGGCCTCGAGGCGGTGATCAGCGCAAGCCGCGGCATCGCGCTCGGCGACCACTCGCTGTGCATCGCCGGCGGTGTCGAGTCGATGAGCCGTGCCCCCTGGGTGATGCTCAAGCCGGACCGCGGCTATCCCCGCACCAACGAGACGATGTACTCGACCGCGCTCGGCTGGCGCATGGTCAACCCGCGCATGCCCTCGGAGTGGACGATCTCGCTGGGCGAGGGGGCGGAGGTGCTCGCTGAGCGCTACGGCATCAGCCGCGACGCGCAGGACGCATTCGCGCTGCGCAGCCATCAGCGCGCGGCGGCGGCTTGGGACGCGTGCCGCTACGCGGCGGAGTGCGTCGCGGTGGCAGGTGCAGACCTGGTGCGCGACGAGTCCATTCGCGCGGATACGACGGCGCAGGCGCTCGCCGCGCTGAAGCCAGTGTTCCGCGAAGGTGGCACCGTCACCGCGGGCAACTCCTCACCGCTCAACGACGGCGCAGCCGCGCTGCTGCTCGCAAGCGAGCAGGGTTTGGAGAGCATAGGCCGCGAACCGCTGGCGCGCGTCGTGGCGTACGCGGTGCACGCGGTGGACCCGCCGCTCTACGGCATAGGCCCGGTGCAGGCCGCGCGGACCGCGCTGCAGCGCGCGGGCAAGACATGGGACGACATCGCGGTGGTGGAGCTCAACGAGGCGTTCGCTTCGCAGAGCCTCGCGTGCTTGCGCGAGTGGCCCGAGCTCGACCCGGAGCTGGTCAACCCCAATGGCGGCGCTATCGCGATCGGCCATCCGATCGGCTGCAGCGGCGCGCGCATCGTGTGCTCACTGGCGCACGAGCTGCACCGCCGCGGCGGCGGCTACGGGCTCGCAGCGATCTGCATCGGCGTGGGCCAGGGGCTGGCCATGGTGCTCGAAGCCGCCTGACGACTCACATCAGCGGCGCACGCTGTGCTCCAGCGCGGCAATGAACCATTCGTACGCCGGCGCAATGCTGGGCTGCTCGGGCCAGGCGTTGATCACTCCGATCAGCTGCCAGTAGCGCTCCACCCGACCATCGCTGAACATGCGCAGCTGCTCCAGCAAGCGCGCGCGGTATGCGGGCGTGTCGCGCTCGTGCGCCGCGGCAGCGAACCCCGCTACCAGGCGGTCGACGATAGCCGTCGCGACATCCGAGTCAGGCCGCACGCCCTGGGCCAGCGCGGCGCTGGCGCGCTTCACCACCTCGGCGCCGGCCGCCTGTGAGGCGCGGTCGGTGTCGCTGACGTTCGTCGCGGCGCGCATCCGCGCACCCTCGTCCACCATCTGCTTGACGCGGGCGCGAAACGCATGGTCGCTCACCAGGTCTGCGAGCTCCACCCAGGCGTCGATCTGCGCGTCAGTGGGTTCCGCGGGCAGGTCCGGCAGCGCGCCGCGCATGCGTTCCGCGAAGGGGTCGCCGGGGTTGCCGGCGAACACCGCTGCGAGAAAGTCCTCCATCAAGCGCCGCGCCTCATCGGCCGACGCGCGTGCGAATGCGGTCATGCGATGCACCTCCTCCACTGTGGTCTGGCCGCGCGCCAGCGCGCGCAGCACGGTTCGTCGCAGGGTCAGCTGGCGGATTTGCGCATCGACCGCGTCGGCGTGGGCGCGCGCAGCGGCGCGCAGCTCTGTGTGCCGCTGCGCCACGCGGCCGGCCGTGTCCAGGTCGAGGCCCAGCTCGCGCAAGGCGCGCACCAGCTCGAGTCGCGCCAGCGAGGTCTCGTCGTAGCGCCGGTACCCGGCCTCGGACCGGCTCGCCTCGGCGACGAGACCGATGTCCGAGTAGTAGCGGATTGTCTTGACCGGCACGCCCGTGAGCCGGGACAGCTGGCCGATGCTCAGGTCCACGGCTCACAGTCTCAACCCTCCAGTTACTGGAGAGTCAAGCGTGGCCGCGTCAGGCGGTCTCCACGATCACGATGCGGTTGCCGTCGGGATCGCGCACGTAGAACATGGGGGGCACGGGGCCGCCGAACCGCATGATCTCCGCGTCCACGTTGGCGCCGGCGGCGCGCAGCTCGCTGTGCGTGCGCGTCGCGTCGGGCGTGCCCACGCGGATGCCGGTCTCGATGCCGGGCTTGATCTCGCCGGGAGGCGCGAGCGCGATGGTCGTCGCCGCGCCGGGAGGCGCCACCTCAACCCAGCGCATGCCCGGGCCGAACGTCGCGTCGCGCCGCACCTCGAAGCCGAGCGTGCCCGTGTAGAACGCGAGCGCTCGCTCATGGTCGCTCACGGGAACAGCGATGTTGATGATGCCGGTGACGCGGGTCGCCGTCGTGTCTGTCAACACGAAACTCCTGGTTACTGAAGCAGATCCTGCAAACGTAGACCGTGGGACGCCGCGAAAATCATCGCCGCCGGACGGCGAGACCTGCGTAGGATGGCCCCGTGCAGGATGCCACGACGCTCACCGGCGCCACTGAGGCCGATCTCGATGCCTTCAGGCGCCCGCTCACCGGGTTCTGCTACCGCATGCTCGGCTCGCCGTTCGAGGCCGAGGACGCGGTGCAGGAGACGCTGCTGCGCGCGTGGCGCAGCCTGAGCGGATTCGACGGCCGTTCGTCACTCAGCACATGGCTGCACCGCATCGCCACCAACGTGTGCGTCGACATGCTCAAGAGCCGCCAGCGCCGGGCCATGCCCATGGACTTCGGGCCGGCGCAGGAACCGGTCGAGACCAACCTGCACACACGCCCGGAGATCACGTGGGTCGAGCCCATCCCCGGTACGGCACTCGAGGGCGAGACCGACCCGGCCGACGTCGCCGTGTCCAACGAGAGCATCAAGCTCGCGTTCATCGCCGCGCTGCAGCACCTGCCGCCGCGCCAGCGCGCCGCGTTGATCCTGTGCGAGGTGCTGCGCTGGCGAGCCGCCGAGGTCGCGGAGCTGCTGGAGACGAGTGTCGCGTCGGTGAACAGCGCGCTGCAGCGCGCGCGCGCAACGCTGGACGCGTCCGGCCTCACCGCTGAGTCGGCGCAGCCGCAGGTGGACCCGGCGCAGACGGAGTTGCTGCAGCGGTACGTCGACGCGTTCCAGCGCTACGACCTGGAGGCGCTCACCGCGGTGATCAGCGCCGACGCCAAGCAGTCGATGCCGCCGTACGACATGTGGCTCTCGGGTCGCGACGACATCTTCGCGTGGTGGTGGGGTCCGGGCATCGGCTGCAAGGGCTCGCGCCTGCTGCCCGCGCCGAAGGCCAATGGATCCGTTGCGTACGGGCAGTACAAGCCAAGCCCGTCCAGCGGCTACGACCCCTGGGCGCTGCAGGTGATCGAGGTCGAGGACGGCAGCATCACGCAGCTCACCTTCTTCCTCGACACCAAGCGCTTCTTCCCGCTCTTCGGACTTCCGGACCGCCTCGAGTCCTGAGCCGCGCGCTCACCGCCTGTCATCAGGGCGGAAGCACGTCGGCCAAGCCCATGAAGGCCACAAGGTCGAGCAGCTCTGCTGACGCGTTGCGCAGCACGATGCTGCTTCCACTGCGTCGCGCGGCCAGCTGCAGACGGGCGAGCACGTCGACGGTCACCGCGCTCACCGGGAGCGTGCTCACGTCCACCGCAAGCGGGATCCGCCAGGGCGATCCGCCCGCCAAAGGGGGCGGCCGTCCGGAGGGCGGCTCACTGTGCATGCACAAGTCAGACGGCGCAGCCGGCGCTGACTCATCGGTGGCGGCGGACCTCGCCTAGAGCGGCGGTCCCGACGCGAGGGCCACGCGCGCGCTGTGCTGTGCTCCGGTCGCGTCGTGCCATACGACGGTGACCGTCTGACCGGCGCTCAGCCGCTGCATCGCGGTGTTCAGGTCCTGCACCGAGCCGACCGGGATGCCCTCGACCGAGGTGATCACGTCCCCGGCGACGAGGCCGGCGGACGCGGCGGGAGAGCCTGGCTGCATGCCGACGACGGTCGCGCCGTCTGCGGCCACGCCGCGAGCGCTGACGGCAACGCCCAGGAACGGGCCGTCACCGCCGATGTGCACCGCAGTTGTGGCCGTGCCTGACTGAATCTGCGCCACCACCGCCATGGCCGAGTTGACGGGGATCGCGAAACCGGTCGTCGTCGCGTCCGGCTGCGGACCGCCGCTGCTGGAACCGGCGGTCACCATGCCCACCACGTGGCCGGCCGCGTCGATGACCGGTCCGCCCGAGTCACCGGGCACGATGCCGGCGTCGATCTGGATGAGCCCGTTCAGCGTCTCGCTGGTTCCCGTGCTGTCACTCGCGGTGATCGTCTGGCCGGTCCCGGTCACGGTGCCGGGCACCTCGGCGGGCGTGCCGCCCTGGCCGAGCGCGTTGCCCAATGCTGCGATCGACTCGCCGGCGCTCACGCTCGACGAGTCGCCGACCGTCACCGTGCGCAGCCCTGACACGCCGCTGATTTGCAGCAGCGCGACGTCGGCCGCGGGGTCGTCGCCCAGGACCGTTGCGTGGTACACGGTGCCCTGGCCGTCGATCTGCACCGTGATGCTCGTGGTGCCGGCGATGACGTGGTTGTTGGTGAGCACCTCACCGGAGGGGGTGATCACCATGCCGGTGCCGGCGACCGTCCCCCTCCCGCCGGAGAGCGTCGCCGTGATGTCCACCACGGCCTGGTCGACGGTTGCGACCGACGCCGAGGACGAGGACGGCGCCGGCGTCGCGCCACTCCCCGGCGCGGTCGACGAACCGCCGCCCGATGCCGGCTTCGGTGCCGTGCCCGCGCCGGTCGGCTGCTGACGCGTGGCCCCGGATACCGACCATCCCACGAGGCCGCCCGTTGCCACCGCCACCAGCGTCGTGGCCGCCAGCGCCCAACGCGTTGCATGCCGGGAGTGCGGCGGCCGCACCGGTCCGGGTGGCCAGGGCGGCGGTTCGAGCGCCGGAGGAGGTGGCGGTGGTGGCGAAGCGGAGGCGAGGTCGTCGTCCATGCCTTCGAGCATGGGCGCAGCCCCTGAGAGGATTCCGCAGGATTCCTGAGGACTTGCTGGGAAGCGGCCTCAGGCGGTCCGGTCCCGCAGCCAGCGCAGCACGTCGGGCGCCCGGTTGATCACCAGCGTGAGGTGACCGTCGGCGTCGCTGAGGTGCGGCTCCGCGCCCGGCACGTGCGCTGCCAGCCACTCGCCCTGCTGGAAGGGCACGAAGCGGTCGTGCCGGCCGTGCCAGATTTGGACAGGAATGGCTATATCTGACAGCGCGAAGCCCCAGTCATGCAGGTGCGCCTCCCCGTCCTCCCACCAGCCCTCATCGGTTTCCGCGAGGCCGTCGGCACCCGTGTGCACGAGCCACTCGGCCACCTCGTGCGTGAGTGCGTCCCGGTCCACCGGCGAGAGCAGCGTCTTCAGTCCCGCCTCCACATCGCCGGGCGCGAGCTGCAGCATCTCCTCCCTCTGGCGTGCCAGCTTCTCGCGTGCCGCCTGCGGGTCCTCCAGCTCGAGCTTGATGTCGTCGACGTTGTCCTGGCCCATCCCACCGAAGTAGTCGAGCCCCTCGGCACCGTACGGTGCAACTGAGCACAGCGCGGCTGCCGCGGGAACCAGGCCGGGCAGCAGCGCCGCGCACGCGAGGGCGTGCGGACCGCCGCCGGAATAGCCCCACACGCCGAGGCGGCGGATGCCCAGCTCCGACGCGATGGCGCGCACATCGGCGGCGCACGACGCCACCGTGCGGCCGGCCTGCGGTGTGGATCCGCCGTAGCCGGGCCGGTCGTAGCTGATCAGGCGCACGCCGAGCTCGCGCGCCGGACCCACCCAGCCGGGGTACAGATGGCGCGAGTTGGGCGTGCCGCCGTGCACGAGCACGGGCACGCCTCCCGGGTCGCCGCCCGTTTCGAGCGCGAGCGTGCGCCCGTCGGGCGTGCGCACCGTCGCCGTCTCGACGTCAAGCGCGGGCCCCACCTCAGCGGCCGCTCGGCACGCCGTCCGCGGCGGCGTACAGCCCGGCGATGTCGAGCTTCTTCATGCTGAGCAACGCACGCATCGCGCGGTCAGCGCGCTGCCGGTCGGGGCTGTTGAGCAGCTCTTCGAGCACTGCGTTGGGCGCGACCTGCCAGGAGAGGCCGTAGCGGTCCTTGAGCCACCCGCACGGTCCCTCCTCGCCGCCGTCGCTGAGGCGCTGCCAGTAGTAATCGATCTCCTCCTGGTCCTTGCAGTCGACCAGGAGCGAGACTGCCTCGGTGAAGCTGAACTCGGGGCCGCCGTTGAGCGCGGTGAACTTCTGCCCGTCGAGCGTGAAGTCCACGACGAGCACCATGCCCGCGGGCCGCGGACCGGCCTCGGTGAAGTGCGAGATAGAGTTGATCTTCGAGTTGGGGAACACCGAGACGTAGAACTCGGCGGCCTCCTCGCTCTGCGTGTCGAACCACAGGTTGGGGACGATGGTCGGCATGCGCACTCCTCCGTTGTCGCGTCGGTTCTCACCTGGTCAGACCGAACGCCGGCGGAGAAATCATCTGCCTCACGACGATGAGTCCGCCACCTCGCCACCGTCTACGCTGACGTCATGTTGAACAAGCGATTCAGCGCCCGCCTGCAGAAGAGCCCGGCCAAGGGTGGATGGACCTACGTCGTCATGCCGGACTCGGCCGAGTACTTCGGCACGCGCGGCCTGGTGAAGGTGCGCGGCACCATCGACGGCCGGCCGTTCCGCAGCTCGTTCATGGCGATGGGCGACGGCACGCACAAGCTGCCGGTGAAGGCGGACGTGCGCGACGCCATCGGCAAGCAGGAGGGCGACACGGTCGACGTGCGGCTGATCGAGCGCCTGCCGCGCTAAACGCTACGGAACGGCGGCGAGCGCAGCGGCCGCGGCCGGCGTGAGGTCGCGCGCCAGCTCGTAAAACGCCCAGATGCCGAGCCGCTGCGTGGTCACGAGACCGGCGGCCCGCAGCTTGCCCAGGTGATGGCTGACGGTGGGCTGCCCCAGGTTGAAGGCGGCGGTGAAGTCGCACACACACACGGGGGCATCGGCGGCCTTGAGGATGTGCAGCATCTGCACGCGCGTGGGATCACCGATCGCGCGGTGCAGGTTGGCGAGCTCCGTAGCGACGCCGTCGGGCAGCGGCGGCGCCACGTCGTTGCAGCAGCCCTTGGTTCGCGTGGCTGCGAGCTGGAGCGGGCGCAGCGGCGCCTCGGGGGTCGGCATGCGCATATCGTACCCATCGACGCTCTTCGATAGAACTGTGCTACGCTGCCGGATCAATCGACAAGCTTCGATGGGAGGCTTCCGCCATGGACTGCGACTGCCCCACCTGCGACTGCCCCTGCTGCTGACCCCGAGCGCGCTCAGCCGAGGCCGCTGAACTCCACCACCACCGGCGCGTGGTCCGAGGGCATCGAGCCCTTGCGCATGTCGCGATCGACGTACGCGTCACGCAGCGCTGCCTGCAGCGCGGCGCTGACGTAGACGAGGTCGATGCGCATGCCCATGTTCTTGTGGAAGTTGCCCGCACGGTAGTCCCAGTACGTGAAGGGATGGTCGTACTTCAGCGGCCGCGGCATCACGTCGTGCAGGCCCAGCTCGCGCAGCTTCGCCAGCGCCTCGCGCTCCGGCGGCGTGACGTGCGTGGAGTTGACGAACGCCGCGGGATCCCACACATCCTCGTCCGCCGGCGCCACATTGAAGTCGCCGCACATCGCGAGCGGTTCACCGCGCTGCAGCTCCGCGGCTGCAACGCCGTGCAGCGCCGCCAGCCAGCGCAGCTTGTACTGGTAGTGCGCATGACCGGGCTCGCGCCCGTTGGGGATGTACAGCGACCACACGCGCACCGGCCCGCACGTGGCGCCGATGGCGCGCGCCTCGACGCGGCTCTCCCAACCCTCGTCGCCGGCCAACCCCGTGGTCACGTGCTCGATGCCGGCACGCGAGATGATCGCCACGCCGTTCCATGCGCCCTCGCCGGCGGCAACCACCTCATAGCCGAGACCCGACAGCTCCAAGCGGGGAAGCTTCTCGTCGGCGATCTTGGTCTCCTGCAGGCACACAACGTCGGGCCGCACGCGCTCCAGCCACTCGAGCAGCCGCGGCATGCGCGGGATGATCGAGTTGACGTTCCAGGTGGCGAGCAGCAAGCGAGCCTGACTCAGGCTGACCGGCGCTGGTTCGCCGCCGCGGCGCGTGACCAGCGCTGCTCGATGTGGGCAAAGTGCCACACCCCGAGCGCGACGACCCAGGTGCCGACAAACAGTCCCACGATGATGAACCCGGCCTGGTTGATGTCGAAGTTGGACACGTAGTTCCAGAAGCCGCCGCTGAGGTTGAGCTCATTGGCCATCAGGCCGAAGAGCTCGATGGAGCCGATGAGCAGCGCCACCGCAACCGAGAGACCGGTGATGGTGATGTTGTAGTAGACCTTGCGGATGGGCTTGGAGAACGCCCAGCCGTACGCGAAGTTCATGAATGAGCCGTCGATGGTGTCGAAGAGCGACATGCCGGCGGCGAACAGGATGGGCAGGCTGAGCACCGCGTACCAGGGCAGGCCGAATGTGGCGGCGCCCGCGGTGGCCGCGAGCAGCGCGATCTCCGTGGCGGTGTCGAAGCCGAGGCCGAACAGCACGCCCACCGGGTACATCTGCCACGGGCGCCGGATGGCGCGCATCAGCTTGCCGAAGAACCGGAACATCAGTCCGCGCGCATTGAGCTGCTGCTCCAGCTCCTCGTCGTTGTAGCGCCCACGGCGCATCTCCAGAAACACCTTCACGATGCCGACCAGGATCACCAGGTTGAGGATCGCGATCAGATAGAGGAACGTTCCCGACACCAGCGTGCCCACAATGCCCGTGGTGCCGTGCAGCACCGTGTTGGTGTTGCCCACCTGGCTGAGGATCGCCTTGGCCGCGAACGTCATGCCCACGCCGAGCGCAAACACGATCGTCGAGTGACCGAGCGAGAAGAAGAAGCCGACGGACAGCGGCCGCTGTCCTTCCGCCATCAGCTTTCGCGTGGTGTTGTCGATGGCGGAGATGTGGTCTGCGTCGAACGCGTGACGCATGCCCAGCGTGTACGCGGTGACGGCCACACCGATGCCCAGACCGACGCCCAGCTTGTTGTGCTGCGGCAGCACCGCGAGGATGAAGATGCCCCAGCCCAGCACATGCAGCATGACGATGCTGCCCACCATCACCGTGACGTGGCGCCACTCCCGGGCGGTGAGCCCGCTCCGGACCGTTGCCATGCGCGCCGCGATCGCCGCCATGCCCTGCCTCCTCGCCTCGGGCCGTCCTTGGCCGGCAGAATACCGCCTATTGCGAGCTGGTCGCAACAGCAGCGCGGAGGCACCTGCTGGCCCACGGCGGCAGCGCTATGCTCGACCGGTGAGCGGCGACGCCCTGGACACGCTGGTGGCGAGCCTCCGCCGCGAGGGGGTGCGCATCACCACGGCGCGCCGCCTGGTGCTCGATGCGCTGGTGCGCGGCACGCCCCATCCCACTGCGGAGGAGCTGCTGAGCAGCGTGCGCGCCATGGCGCCCGACGTGCACGCGTCGACGGTGTACCGCAACCTCGACGAGCTGGAGCGCCTCGGCGTTGTGGTGCATACGCACCTCGGCCATGGCCCCGCGACGTACCACCTGGCCGCGGATGCGCACGGCCATCTGGTGTGTGAGGCGTGCGGCCGCGCACTGGAGGCACCGCCCGACCTGTTCGGTCAGCTGGCCCGGGGCGTGAAGCGGCGCCTGGGATTCACGCTGCACCCGTACCACTTCGCCGTGCTCGGGCTCTGCGCCGGCTGCGCGGCGCAGACGCCGGCGCGCACCTAGGTTCGCAGCAGCGCACCGACCGGCGAGTCGGCGAGCTGCTCGAGCAGCTCCCCCACGCTCTCGTACACCGCCACGGCGCCCGCATCGAGCAGCTCGGCCGCAGCCCATCCGCCGGTGAGGACGCCGATCGTGCCGACGCCGCAACGCGCCGCGGCCTCGACATCCCACGCGGTGTCGCCGACGTACAGCACGCGGTCGGGATCCAGCCCGGAGCGCTGCAGCGCCACCGCCACCAGGTCGGGGGCGGGCTTCGTCGCAGCGATCTCATCGCGGGTGACCAGCGTGTCGATCACCGTGAGGTCTGGCACTACGAGCTCGAGCAGCTTCGTCGCCGCGTCGCGTCCACCTGACGTCGACACCGCGACGTGCGCGCCCTGCCTGTGCAGCTCGCGAATGAGGTCACTAGCGCCGGCGAACGGCTGCGCCTCCGCCTCGAACGGCTGCATGTGCCGGCTGTGCGCCTCGTCCAGCCCGGGCATCTCGCCGCCGGTGAGCGCGCGCACGAACTGGTCGCCGCCCATGCCGATCAACCGGTGCAGACGCGCGGCCGTCGCAGGGACACCGAGCTCGCGACACGCGCGCAGCCACGCCACCGTGTGGAAGTACGCGGTGTCGACGAGGGTGCCATCGACGTCGAAGAAGACGCCGGCGGTCACGCTCCGCTCATCGCCGCGACGCGCCGGCGCGTTCGCGCTGCGGAGCGTCGCGACGCGCCGATCCGTCGAGGTCGGCGCGGTCCGCCTCGGTCTGCGCGTTGGGCGAGATGCTGCTGCCCGCGCGCGGGAACGCGCCCGGCTCCGGCGGGTGCAACTCGGCGTTGACCGCACCGCCCAGCATGATGATCTGCGCCATCCAGAAGGCGAACGTCATCAGCAGGAAGAACAGCGCGAAGGTGGTGCCGTACGTGGTGAACCCGTGTTGCAGCTTGAAGTACAGCGGGAACAGCAGGGTGAAGGCCTCGAACAGCACGCCGGCGACGATTGCGCCGGGCAGGATCTCGCGGAACTTGTGCGGCCGGTTGGGAACGATGAGGTAGATGGCGGCGAAGAGGACGATGCCGTCGATGAGGCCGAAGACCACCTGGATCGCCAGCGCGACGGGGCCGCTCGACAGAAACGACGGCACGTTGGGCAGCTTGGTGATGATCGACAGCAGGCTCGCCGACGCGGTCGCCGGCACGATCAGCACGGTGAACACGGCGATCATCAGCAGCGCCATCAGCTTCTGACGGACGAAGTTGCGCTGCTTGGTGGGGTACAGCGCGTCGAGGCCCTGGTCCATGGAGCTGAACAGCGACGAGCCGCTCCAGAGCAGGCCCACGAAGCTGACGATCGCCATCGGGCCGGCGGCGTGCTTGAAGCTGTGCAGGGCCGAGATGATCTCCGAGCCCTGCTGCCCCGGGATGGCGCTCGCGATCTGCTGGTCGAGCGTGCTGCCGAGCCCCTGACTGCCGAACACCAGGGCGAGCACCGTGGTGATCGCCAGAATGATCGGGAAGAAGGCGAAGAGGGCGTTCCAGGCGATGGCGACGGCCCACGTGCCGCCGCTGGCGGCGCCGTAGCGCTTCGCCGACCGTATGAGGAGCAGGTTCCCGAGCCGCTTCTTCATGGCAGAGCCTCCATGGGGTTGCGGAGTTCCGGTGGGTCCATATTGGCGGTTTTGTGATAGTAGCGGTATCATCACCGGACGCCAACCCCGGCTCAACAAGGAGAAGGACATGAGCCAACTCGAAGGCGCCGAGCAGGAGGGCAAGGACCTCCAGCAGGACGAAGAACGCGCCAAACAGGCTGAGCAGAACGCCCAGCAGCAGGCGCAGGAGGCCGACCAGGAGGCCGACAAGTCCAGGACCGAGGCCGAGGAGCTCGAGAAGAAGGTCTGACGGCTTGGGGCGGCCCTAGTGGCCGCCCCCCGTCACTTCATTCCCAGGACCGCGCCCGCGAGGCGGCGGACCCGCTCGGGGCCGGCCACCACATCGATCTCGACGATGCGCTCGCCGGCGATGGTGAATCCCATGATCACGAAGGGCCGGCCGCGCGCGGTCACCACCACGCCCGCGGCGCCGTTCACCAGCGCGGGATGCACTTTCGTGGCTGGGAGCGCCGCGCCGCCCAGCGCCGACCGAGCCACCGCCTCGGCGCCGCGGATCACCGGCGGCTGCGGCGGGCGCTTCACGCCGAAATCCGAACGCAGCACGGCGTCGGGGTCGAGCAGCGCGACCAGCTGGTCGAAGTCGCCGGCGCGCGACGCACGCAGGAACGCATCGACCACCTGATGCTGCCGCCGCAGGTCGGGCTCGCGCTCCTCGAGCACCGCGCCGCGCACGCGCCGCCGCGCCCGGCTGGCCAGCTGCCGAGCCGCCGCCGGCGATCGCTCCACCACCTCGGCGATGGCGTCGAAGGGGAGGTCGAAGACGTCGTGGAGTACGAACGCGAGACGCTCCGCCGGCGCCAGCGAGTCGAGCACGACGAGCAGCGCGAGGCCGACCGAGTCGGCGAGCAGCGCGTGGTCCTCCGGCCCCATCGCGTCGACAGGGGTCACGACCGGATCGGGCAGGTGCCCGTCGAACGCGTCCTCGCGGCGCGACCGGCGCGCACGCAGTGCGTTGAGGCAGACGCGCGCCACCACGGTGGTCAGCCACGCGCGCAGGTTCTCGACGTCGCTCGCGCCGGCGCGGCTCACGCGCAGCCATGCGTCCTGCAAAGCGTCGTCGGCCTCGGTGAGTGAGCCGAGCATCCTGTACGCCACGGCGCGGAGGTGGCCGCGGTGCTCCTCGAACCGCTCCGCCAGCCACTGCTGCTCGTTCATGTCACATCCCCGGTGCCCTGCGTGTCTGTGAGAGTAGACACCGGCAACCACGACGACGTGACCGAGGAGGTGAAGTGCGATGCGCGTGTTTCTCGCCGGCGCCAGCGGCGCCCTGGGGCTGCGGCTTGTGCCGCAGCTGATCGACGCCGGCCATGCGGTGGTGGGCACGTATACGAAGGACGCCAAGGCGCCGCAACTCGAAGCGCTGGGGGCGGAGGCGGTGCATTTGGATCTGCTCGACAGGGATGCGGTTCGCCGCGCGGTTGCGGCGGCGCGGCCCGATGCGATCGTGCACCAAGCCACCGCGCTGGCCGACGCGAAGTTCGGCCGCGGCGGCTTCGACCGCACATTCGCGCGGACCAACCGGCTCCGCACCGAGGGAACGGATTCGCTGCTCGCCGCGGCCGCCGAGTCCGGCGTGCGTCGGTTCGTGGCGCAGAGCTTTGCGTCGTTTCGCTGCATTCGCGAGGGCGGGCCGGTGAAGACCGAGGACGATCCCCTCGACCCGAATCCGCCATCGAGCATGCGTGAGACGCATGCCGCGATGAAACACCTGGAGGATGCGACGCTCGCCGCCGGCGGCATCGCGCTGCGCTACGGCGGGTTCTACGGCGCCCCCAACGACGGGCTCATCGTGCCCATTCGCAAGCGCATGGCGCCCATCGTCGGCGACGGCGGCGGTATCTGGTCATTCGTGCACCTCGACGACGCGGCCGCGGCGACGGTGCTCGCGCTGCAGCACGATGGCCCGGCCGTCTACAACATCGTCGACGACGACCCCGCACCGGTACGCGAGTGGCTGCCGGTGGCGGCGAAGGCGCTTGGCGCACCGCCGCCGCGTCATCTGCCGGCGTGGCTGGCGCGTCTCGTCGGCGGCGAGTTCGCCGTGGTGACAGGGACGACGGCGCGCGGGGCGTCCAACGCGAAGGCCAAGCGCGAGCTCGGCTTGACGCTGCGATATCCCAGCTGGCGCACCGGTTTTGCCGCCGTGCGGCGCTGACGGTGCGGCGGCTTCGAGCCTGCAGCCGGTGGCGTCCTAGGACGAGGTTTCGGCGCGGCGCGCGCGGGCGCGGCGCTTGCCCTCGTGCATCGCCTGCACGCGAGCGACGGGGAGCGCGTGGCCCTCGTCGATGAGGTCACGCGGCAACACCTGTGGTTTCGGCATGAGCTCGCGCCATGGATCGCGCGCGCCGAGCGATCCCGCCGCGCTGTGGATGGTGAAGTCGGCCGGACTCGCGCGGTCGAGCTCGTCCCATGAGAGAGGGAATGACACCGGCACGCCCGGGCGGGCGCGCGGGCTGTAGGCCGACACGACGGTCGCGCCTCCGACGCGCGTGGAGTCGAGAAACACCTTGCCGCCGCGGTCTTCCTTCATGAACGCGGTGGTGGCCAGCGATGCGTCGAGTCGCTCCGCGCGCACGGCGACAGCTCGCGCCGCGGCGGCGATGTCTTCGAACGTCGCGTTCTTCAGCGGCACAAAGACGTGCACGCCCTTGGCGCCGCTGGTCTTCACCGCGCTGTCGACACCGGCTTCGGTGAGCACGCGGCGAACCAGGTGCGCGGCCTGCACCGCGAGTCTGAACGCATCCGCCGCGGGCGGATCGAGGTCCAGGACGAGGTACATCGGCGCTCCCTGCCGGCCGGCGCGAAAGAGCGCCGGGTGGTACTCGACCGCGCGCTGGTTGGCGAACCACAGCAGCGTGCGCCGGTCATTGCAGAGCGCGTATGAGACCTCACGATGCGACGCCTCTGCCCACATGCTCACGGTCTTCACCCACGGCGGCGTGTACTTGGGCACGTTCTTCTGCATGAACGGCGGCTGATCGCGCAGCACGCGGATCACCGAGAGCGGGCGGTCACGCAGCTCGTGGATGAGCCGATCGGCGACCGCGCCGAGATACTCCACCAGGTTGCGCTTGGTTGCGCCCGCGTCGGCGAAGAGCGGCTCGTCGAGGTTGGTGAACGTGACCTCGTCCATTGCGCGATGGTATGCCGCACCGATGAATCACGCGCCGCCGCGCGGTCAGAGCACACGAGGTTGGCTCTGAAATTGGAGGTTGACGAACATGAGCAGAGTGTCAGCGGGCATCACGATCTCGGTGGACGGCTACTTCGCGGGTCCGGACGACCACGCTGGACAGGGGCTCGGTGTGGGCGGAGAACGCCTGCACTACTGGGTCTTCGGCGGCCCGTGGACGTACGACACGGAGCAGGGCGGCGACCCGGTGCCGGAGGACAAGGAGTGGCTGGAGGAGCAGGTGGCCTCGACCGGCGCCGTGGTGGGCGGACGCTGGACGTATGAGGCGTCGGGACATTGGGGCGGCACCAACCCGTGGGGACTGCCGTTCGTCATCGTCACGCACCGCCCCGAGGAGCAGCCCGAGGGCGCCGGGTTCACCTTCATCAACGGAGTCACGGAGGCGGTCGAGCAGGCCAAGAACCTGGCCGGCGGCAAGGGCGTGCACATCATGGGTGGCGGGGATGTGATCCGGCAGGCGCTCGACGCGGGGGTGGTGGAGCAACTGTCGATGATCATCGCGCCGGTGATCCTCGGTGGCGGCAAGCGCCTCTTCGACGGGCTCAGGCGGTCGTTCGACCTGCAGCAGCTCGGCGTGCGGCAGTCGCGGTTCGCCACGTTCGTGGACTACGGCGTCAACGTCTCGTAGGTCCTACCAGAGGAGCGAGATGTCTCCCGGTCGCATCTCATCGAGGTCGACGGAGGGATCAGGGCTCCCCTGCGGAAATCCGCCGTGCATCTTGTACTGCCAGGCGACGGTGTTGCCGCCGCAACTCGGTGTGATGGCAAAGAAGGCGGGTGCGTTGACCTTGGTGGGGCTGTACTGCTGCGCGCCGTAGAGGTATTCGGGCTGATCGCCCCAGAGCACCACGCTCTGCGCGACCTGCGGGCTGGCGGCAATGGCGCCGCACCAGGCGCTGGGGAATTGGTTGTACACATTGGTTCGCGGGTCGTACGGAAGCGGGTTCTCGTAGAGGCCGGGCACGTATCCGCTGCCGGCGAACGCTGCGGTCCAGCCTGTGATGTACGAGGACGCGATGGGATCGTTCTCCTCGACGTCGCGAAAGATGGCGACGCCGCCAGGGGCGCCGATCGCCCGCGCCCAGCGGATGGCATTCGCGGCGTCGGCGTAGGGGTTTGCTCCCTGCGTGCCGTCGGTGTCGGCGATGAGCATCACTCGCGCGCCCTGGCTGTGGATGTAGCTCGCCTCGGCTGCGCTGACGCCCGCCGTGCCACAGCGGTTGATGCCGAGGTATCGGGCCACGAATGACGGCGCTCCCATGTACTGCGTCGTCTGCCCGAGCATCGAGAACGCGGACGTGCATGAGTCGATGCCCCAGAGGCCACCGTTGTGCAGCGAACCGCCGCTGTCACCGCTTCCTGCGGCACCGCGCGCGATGTCCCAGCCGGGCCAATACGAGGAGACCTGCTCCGGCGGCGCGCTGCCGAAGGCGTGAACTCCGCCCCATCCGTCAATGGTCCAGCCGCCGGGATTGCTGGGCGTCGAGAGATTCCAGAGCTGGACGCCGCGCGCGATGTCCCATCCCAGCCAGTGCGCCGAGCTGAGAAATGGCGCGCCGCCGAGTGGATGGATCGTCCCCCAGCCATCCAGCACGTACCCCGCCTGCGCGTGCGGGAAGACGGTGAGCCCGCGGGCGATGTCCCAGCCTTGCCAGTACGAGCTTGGAGCGATGGATGGTGCCCCGCCGAAGGGGTGCAGTCCACCCCATCCGTCGAGCACCCATCCCCCAGGCCCCGTGGGATTCGCGGCGATGCCACGGGCTATGTCCCACCCCTGCCAGTACGCGCTCACCTGAACCTGTGGCGCGCTGCCGAATGGATGGACGCCGCCCCAACCGTCGACCACCCAGCCCCCCGTTCCGCCGTTTGTGAGCGTGATGCCACGCGCGATGTCCCAGCCGAACCACGAGGCGCTGGTCTGCACGGGCGGGGCATTGCCATACGGATGCACGCCGCCCCAACCGTCGAGCACGTAGCCTCCGGTGAGTGACGGCAAGCTGACGACGCCGCGGGCGAGGTCCTGGTTGGGCCAATAACTACTGACCGTGACGGGCGGCGCCGATCCCGCTGGATGGAGGCCGCCGAAGCCGTCCAGGACATACAGCGCATTGGCGTTGTCCAGCGGCGAGCTCGCGACCGCTCGCCGTGCCGTGGCAGCGGATCTGCCGTCGGGGGCGGCGACGCCACAGGACGCGACCACACCAACGGTTGCGATCACGACGAACGCCCGATACGTCAGCCGAACTGCCATCTGTTATCGCTCACACGGCGGGCGCGCCTGAAATCGCGCCCTCAACAACTCCTTGCAGCCCGGATTATGCGAGCAATGACTGGCGCCGCACAGCGGAGAGTTGTGAGCCTTTGTAAAGGTGGAGGCGACCGGTGGTCATGGTTCGGCGATCATTCGCGTCTCTCCCTCACAGTTCGAGTTCGCGGAGTCACAGCCGATGGCTGGGGAGAGAGGATTCGAACCTCTGATTGGCTGATCCAGAGTCAGCTGCCTTACCACTTGGCCACTCCCCAAAGGCCGCACGAGTCTACCCCGCGCAGGTTTTGGCTCCAGTTCGCCCGTCCTATACTGGGTTGGGATGGATCTGCTGGAGTTGCTTCGATTTCAAGCTCGCCGGTACCGGTGCTCGGCCTGCGGCGAGAACATGGCCGATTGCGGCATCAACGTCCTCGCCCAGCAAGGCAACCGGGCGTTGGTGCGGGTCACGTGCGCTTCGTGCAATGACGAGAACCTGCTCCAGATCATCTTCCAGACCGAAGCTGAGGAGGAGCGCGAACCGCTGTTCGACGAGGCCCGCCCCGAAGTGGAAGCGCCCATCACCGGCGACGAACTCCTCGAGCTCCACACGGTGCTGGCCGGCCACGACGGCAGCCTCACAGACCTCTTTGGCAAGCGCTAGCTCACCGCGACAGACATTCAGTGGCGGCTGACAAGAAGTCCAAGGCTCGGATCGTGCTCACCCGGCCGCCCAAGGACCTCGGCGAGATGACTGACGGCGAACTTCAGGTGTTCGCGGAGCAGTTGTGGAACGGAATCATCGACGCCGGGAAGGACGAGGCGACCACTGGTGCCGACCAGGACCCGGCGAATTTGGAAGCCCCCTCACAGGAGCGCTAGCTCAGGGCGAACCCCCGTTCGGCCGCACCGCCGGCGCAGCCGCGCTGGTGGGCCCGCCACCAGCACCGCCGTGCGACGGCGAGGGGCAGATCACCGGCCCTGGCGTGGCGCCCGGGCTGGGCGAGGGGCAGAAGCTCGGTGACGGGCTGGGCGGGGCCGTCGGCGTGGACGTGGCTGTCGCGGTCGGCGTCGGCGTCGCCGTGGGCGATGGCGTGGGACACGCGCTGTCGGTGGGCAGCAGCGACGCATCCTGAGTCGAGCAGTTCGACAGCGCACCGCTCACCGGCACGAACGCGCTCGGCTTCGGCAGCGTGTTCACGAACGGCACCGCGATGTACTGCGCCTCGGTGACGCCGAACACCTGGTCCATCGGGACCTCCGCGGGGTTGCTGCCGTCGGTGTGCCCCGCCCACGTCGACACGACCCAGTCCGGCGTGTACGCGTTGTACCAGGCATCGATGAAGTTGTCCGTGGTCCCTGACTTCCCCGCCGTGGGCCACTTGAAGCGCAGGCCCCACGTCTTCGGGTAGTTCTTGAGGATGTTGGTGATGCTCCACGCCTGCGCCGGCGTCATCACATCACCCTGGCCGGGCGCCTGTGTGTTGTCCGCCAGCACGTTGCCGCTGCCGTCGACCACCTTGAGGATCCCGTACGCCGTCACCTTGTGCCCGCCGTTGGCGAACGCCGCGTAGGCGGATGAGAGGTCGATCATCTTCACCGCACTCGTGCCGATGGCCGTGCTCAGGTTGGGTGCAAGATCCGTCGTGATGCCGGCGCTGTGCGCGAAGTCGATGACATTGCTCACGCCGGCCATCTGCATCGCCTGCTCGGTCGCGATGTTGCGCGAATAGAGCAGCGCGTGCGCCGCCGTGATCTGCCCCTGGTAGCCGCGGTCGAAGTCCTGCACGCCGCCCAGCTGCTGTGACTCCGCCCGCGTGTCGTTCAGCACTGTCTGCGGCGTGAGCGAGCCGTTCTTGAATCCGGTCTCGTACACGAACGGCTTGAAGCTCGACCCGGGCTGGCGCTGCGCCGTCACCACGTTGAACTGACCCGCGATCGAGTCGTCGCTGAAGTCGGCCGAGCCGACCATCGCCAGGATGCCGCCGGTGTGCGCGTCCACCATGAGCAGCGCGCCGTTGTTGGCGCCGTGGCCTATCTTGGCCACACCGTCGTGCACGGCGTTCATGGCGTTCTGCTGAATGGAGAGATCCAGCGTGGTGGTGACCACCAGGCTGCCGTTGAGGAACGCGGGGTCGTTGGCGAACTGCGATTGCAGCTCGTCCTGCACGTACTGCACGAAGTGCGGCGCCGCACCGCCCGTCAGGCCGCTCTTGCCGTTGAGGAGGTCGGCCTGGATCGCCGCCTGGTTGTGCTGCTGCATCGCGGCCTGCGCCGGATCCGGGTTGCCGCCGCCCACCAGCGGGTCCACCGCCTGCGCCTGGGCCTGCGTGATCTTGCCAAGGTCCACCAGGCCCTGCAGCACGTACTGCATGCGCACGTAGGCGGCCTGCGGGTTCTTGTACGGGTCGTTGTACGACGGCGCCTCGGGCAGTCCCGCGAGCAGCGCGGACTCGGGCAGCGTCAGCTCCGCCGCGTGCTTGCCGAAGTACCGCTCGGCCGCGTTCTCGATGCCGTACGCGTTCTCGCCGAAGTACGTGATGTTCAGGTACTCGTCGAGGATCTGGCTCTTGCTCCATTTGCTGTCAATCTGCTGCGCCAGCAGCGCCTCGCGGATCTTGCGCAGCGGGTCGCGCGACGCCACCTGGCCGAAGAACGCCTGCTTCACCAGCTGCTGCGTGATGGTGCTGGCGCCCTCGGCGGGGCGGCGCAGGATCAGGTCGTCGACGATCGCCTTGGCGATGCGCTTGAAGTCGAACGCGCCCTCGTTGTAGAAGTTGCGGTCCTCTGCGGAGAGCATCGCGCTCTGCATGATGGGCGCGATCTGGCCGATGGGCACGCTGGTGCGGCTCTGCGCGTCGTGCCCCACCTCGGCGATCAGCTGGCCGTTGCGGTCGAGGATCTTGATCGTGCCGGTGGCCTTGCCGATGTCGTCGATGTTGGGCAACGTCACCGCCGCGTATGCGACGAGCCCGCCGATCACCAGGATGATTGCGCCAATCACGGCCAGAACTGCGTACACCACCCGGCGCGTGCGCCGCCCCATGCCGAAGCGCTTGTCCGGCCCGCGGCCCCCGCCGGATGCGCCGCCGTCGCGCTTCAGCCCGGCGCGGCGCCGCGTCGAGCGCGCGTCGCCAGGCCGTGCCGGTCCGCCCCCCGGAGATCCAAAGCCCGGGCGCGGAGAATCAGCCGGCACTCGCCTGCTCACTCTCCTCTTCAGCGCCGCGCCGCTTCATCATCTGGCGCGCGACGTAGCTGCCGCCGGCCGACCCGGCCGCGGTCAGCCCGCGGAGCAGCAGCTTCTGCGCCCCGGACCCGCCCTTGCGCTGCTTCTCCAGCTCCTTGCGGATCTCGCGCAGCTCCTCGGCCAGGTCCTCGATCGTCGCCGGGTCCTCGTCGTCGCCCTCGCCCCGCTTGCGCAGACGAGCGCGCAGGACGATCAGCCCGCCGACCAGGAGCAGCGCCCCGCCGGCGATGGCGGCGATGCGCAGGCCGTCGCGGCGCAGGCGGGCTTTGACGTCGAGCTCGGAGCGGACCTTGGCCTCGAACCGTCCGAGGTCGGCGGCGAGCGCCTCCTTGCTCAGCTCCCGTTGTTTTTGCGCCTGCTCAACTGCCTGAGCCACTCGCTGTCCTCCTTGAGGGCGCCCACCGTCTCCTTGCCGCTGGTGATGGCCTTGCGGAATCTCCTGTAAGCGAGAACGCCGAACAGCCCGGCGAGTAACGCCAGGAGGAAGCCCACGGCGACCCAGCCCAGCCAGCGGTTGTGGAACAGGTCGGGCCCGAACTCCGACGGGATCGCCCCGATGGCCTCGATCAGCGCGATGAAGAGCAGCAGCGCCGCGACCACCCCGAAGATCGCCGCCACCAGGAAGCGCTTGGCCGCCGCGGTCATCTGGGTCCGAGCCAGGTCGATCTCGGCCCGCACCAGGCGCACGGCGTCCTGGGCGATCTCGCGGCCGATGTCTCGCAGCCCCTCCTCCGGCTCTGCGGCGCGGGTCACCCGGCCGGCTCGAGCAGGTTGAGGTCGATGCCGCGCAGCTCGGCGGGCGGCTCGAGGCGATTCTTCTTGAGGATCGCCAGCAACTTGAGCAGCTGGCGCACGCCTGCGAGGTTCACGCCATAGCTGCGCGTTAGCCGCTGCACCACCTGCAGCTTGTTGAGGTCGTGCTGCGTGTAGCGGCGGCGGTTGGTGGGCGTGCGGTGTGGCGTGACCAAGCCGACCGTCTCATACATCATCAGCGTGCGCGGGTGCGTCGCCAGGATCTCCGCCGCCACGCTCAGCGTGTAAATCGGCTTGTCGGGGCCGGGCGTGCCGGGTGGCATGCGCCCCATTCGGCTCATTCCTTCAGCCATTCCTCAATTCCCTCCGAAAGCTCGACGGGCGTCGTGTGAGCCTTGACCAGAAACTCCAGCGCGCCCATCTCGTGGCCGCGATCGCGCATCTCCTCCTCGCCGTAGTTGCTGAGGATGACCACCGGCACGTGCGACGTGGCCGGGTCCTCGCGCAGCCGGCGCAGGACCTCGAAGCCGTCGACCTTGGGCAGGCGGATGTCGAGAAAGATGATGTCGGGGTGCAGCTCGCCCGCGGCGGTCAGCCCGCGCTCGCCGTCGGTGGCGGTGTGCACGCGGTAGCCGTCGCGCTCCAGGCGCAGCCGATACATGTCGAGGAACTGCTCGTCATCCTCGATGAGCAGCACATCGATCGCCTGTTCGGTGGTTTCCACGATTCCTCCCTTGGGGCCGGAACGCCTGCGGCCCTAAGGATAACGTTAGTGTCCGGGTATAAGGTTATGTTACAGGCAGCGCGTCGCTGCGACCTCAGATCCGGACGTGCTCGATGTTCACCTCGCGCAGCTCCCCCGGCCGGGAGATCCCGTTCTCGTCGAGCAGCCGCAGGCACTCGATCACGAGGCGAGCCCCGTTCAGGTTGAGCCCGTGGCCCCGGGTGAGCCGCTGGATGGCCTGCAGGGTGAGCAGGTCACGCTGGGAGTAGCGGCGGCGGTTGGTCGAGGTCCGCTGCGGCACGACCAGCTTCAGGGCTTCGTACATCATCAAGGTCCGCGGATGGATCTCCAGGATCTCCGCCGCGATGCTCAGCGTGTACAGCGGTTTGTCGAGATCCATTCTTGCCGCGCTGGGCTGTGCCACCTCAATGGTTGTCATGCCTGCGTGCTCTCTATCGCGTCGCGTCCGGATCGCGCCCGGCGGAAGGGCCGGACACAGCTTTTCCCTCCGATCGGGTGGAGGCTTTTCTGATACTAGCCGATGTTTCCCGTTCGGGAACGCGATCAGCGCGAAGCGGGAATTCCCCAGGCTCGCTGTAACCATCGCCGGAGCGGGCCCGTTGGGCTTGTGTCATGTCCGCCATGTCCGGTCCCCCGAGCGGCAGCGACAGCCTGGCCGTCCGCCAGCGCTACCTCCGCCACCGCCGTCGCCTCAGCGATCGCGGCTGGATCACGGTATGGGTCACGCTCGGCGCGCTCGTCGGCTGGCTCTTCATCGCTGGATTCGCCGGCCTCGGCCACTAGCCGCCGCGAGCTCTTCGGCTGCTTGCGAAATGCGGCGCGGGTGGCGTCGCAGGGGGCAGCGCCGGCCGGAGCAGGATTCCGGGACCCAGGTCAGAAGGTCACGCGTGTTCGCGCGACCACGAGAGTCCTCGGGCGCGTCCGGAGACCTGGGGTGGAATCCAGCGCAGGACGGCGAGGGTTCCCTGCGACGTCAGGCCCTGCGCCGCCAGCCCTGTCAGCCGATGAGCTCGCGGAGGTCCTGGAGTTGTTCCGCGATCCAGCGCGAGATGTCGTGGCCGCGCACGACCTCGCGGATGCGCGTCGCGCGGGCGCGGCGCTCCTTCGCGTCCATCATGAGTCCGCGATACAACGCCTCTGCGGTCTCGTCGACATCGAAAGGGTTGACCGTGAGCGCGTGGTCGCCCAGCTCCTCGTGTGAGCCCGCGTTCTCGCTGAGCACGAGCACGCCGTTGCGCCGGTTGCACAGCGGGCCCTCCTTGGCGACGAGGTTCATGCCGTCGTAGATTGGGTTCACCAGCAGCACGTCGAAGTTGCGATAGCCCGCCATGGCGCGGTCCATGTTGTCCTCGACCTCCACGCGGATCGGCGTCCAACCGCCGCGGCTGTACGCGCGGTTGATGCGCGCCGCCACGCTGAGCACACGCCCGAGATACGCGCGGTAGTCATCGATGTCCTGACGGCTGGGTTGCAGGTACGCCCAGAACATCACGTCGCCGTGCAGCTCGGGGTGCGCCTGCAGAAGCCGTTCGTACGCAAGGAAACCGCGCACGATGTTCTTGCTGAGGTCGGTGCGGTCCACGCGCAGGATCAGGTGCTTCGGCCGCCACTCTAGGATGCGCTCCTCCTCTGCGTGCACCTCGGCACGGTCGGCCATGCGCATGAAGTCCGTCGTGTCGATGCTGATCGGGTAGTTGCGCACCCACACCGCGCGCCCGTCGAAGAACACGGTGCGCTCGCGCAGGTCGACGGCGAGGCCGAGGTTCTCCTCGCACGTCATGAGGAAGTTGCGCACGTCGCGCCGCGTCTGGAAGCCGATGATGTCGGCGCCGAGCATTCCCTGAACAATCGAGTCGCGCATCGGCTTGGGCAGGATGGTCCAGTACTGTGGCGTGGGCCAGGGAATGTGCACAAAGTGCTGGATGCGCACGTCGTGCAGCTGCTCGCGCACCAGGAGCGGCAGGCAGTACAGCTGGTAGTCCTGCACGAACACCAGCGGCGGGCGCTTCGAGGCGCGCGCCTCCTGCACCACGCGCTCGGCCACCTGGCGGTTGACGTTGACGTAGCCGTTGGTCCACGCGGTCTGGATGGACGCGTCCACCACCGGCTCGCGCGCGAGGTCCCACAGGTAGTGCTGGATGAACCACAGCAGCGGGTTCGCGATGACGCTGTAGTACAGCTCGTACGCCTCGCGCCCCGGGTCCACGAACGCCACCCGGTACTTGGTGCCGTCGTCGGTCACCAGCGGGGCGGGGTCGCCGCGGGCGGCCAGGGCGCGGTCGGTGTCGTCGCGGGCGATGGCCACCCAGATGGAGTGCGTGGCCGCGGCCAGCGAGCTGAGCGCGGTGACGAGCCCGCCCGCCCCCTTGACCAGGCGCTCCTCGGTCCCCCGGTACGGGTCGGCCGGCTGGAGGGTCAGCGGGGCGCGGTTGGCCACGACGATGGGCTGGACGTGCCGCAGGAGGCGGCGCGTGTAGGGCTCGATGGCTGGCAGGGGGTCACCTCCGTCGTCCGAGATGGACGGCCCCCACCTCGGCCTCATCGTACCGGCTCGGTCTCCGCCGCCAAACCCGGTCCGACCCGGCCGAACCGCACAATCGTCGCGTGAGCCGGCCGGTCCGCGAGTTCCGCGTGCCCACCTCGGGCCCCGCCCTGAACGTGCGCGACCACGAAGGCGGCGAGCCGGCCGTCCTGACGATGCACGGCCTGGCCAGCAACGCCCGGTGGTGGGACCTGGTGGCGGCGCGCCTGGCGCCGACGCACCGGGTGATCGCCGTGGACCTACGCGGCCACGGCCTCAGCGACCGGACGGACGGCGGCTACGACTTCGACACCGTGGCCAGGGACGTGGCCGAGGTCGCCGCGGCCCTGCACCCCGGGCCCATGGTCGTCGCGGGGCACAGCTGGGGCGCCTCGGTGGCGCTGGTGTACGGGCTGAACCATCCGGAGACCACCCTCGGCGTGGTCTGCGTCGACGGCGGGGCCACCGACCTCAAGGCGTACTTCGGCCCCACCTGGGAGATGGCCGAGCAGACGATGAAGCCGCCGGCGCTGCGCGGCGTCACGCCGCAGGTGCTGCGCGACTGGATGGACTCGTCTCCGATCAGCGAGGGCTCCGACCCCGAGACCGCGGCCGCGATCCTCCTGGGAAACTTCGAGGACGACGGATCGGGCGCCGGAACGCTGCGGCCGCGGCTCTCGCTGCCGCACCACATGGAGATCGCGCGCCACCTCTACGAGCTCGACGGCTACGCGGTGATGGAGCGGCTGCGCTGCCCCGTGCTCATCGTGCCCGCGGGGCACCCGGACCACGAGGACGCGCCCAAGGTGCGGGCGATGACGCGGGCCACAGAGGCGCTGGGCGGCCGCGGCAGCGTGGTCTGGGTGGACGGCGTGCACGACATTCCCGTGCAGCGCCCTGACGAGGTCGCGGCCGCGATCGCGGACTTCGCGGCCCGTCTGGCCTGAGGGCTCAGCCCAGCAGCGTCTCCCAGAGGTAGCGGTCGCGCCGGGGCACGTTCTGGTCCACGCAGATGTGCTTCACCTCCGTGTACTCCTTCAGCCCGTAGATGCCGTGCTCGCGGCCGATGCCGCTCTGCTTGTAGCCGCCCAGCGGCGCCTGTGGGTGGAGCAGGTGCCAGTCGTTGATCCAGACGGTGCCGCAGCGCAGCTGCTTGGCGATGTCGATGGCGGCCCGGGTGTCACGCGACCACACGCCTCCGGCGAGCCCGTAGATCGACCGGTTGGCGCGCTGGATCACCTCGTTGACGTCGCTCCATCGCTGAACCGCGAGCACCGGCCCGAAGATCTCCTCGGTGGCGGCGCTCGAGTCGGTGGGCACGTCGGTGAAAACCGTCGGCTCGATGAAGAACCCCTTCTCGCCGACGCTCGACGGCCTGCCGCCGCCGCATGCGAGCGTGGCGCCGTCCGCCCTGGCCGCGGCGATGCGTGCCATCACCCTGTCGTACTGCTGCCGGCTGATCACCGGGCCCACCTGCGAATCGAAATCGCTGGCGTCGCCGACACGCAGGCTCGCCGCGCTGTCCACCAAGCGGTCGACGAAGCGCTCGTAGATGTCGTCGTGCACGTACAGCCGCGTGCCCGCCTCGCACGCCTGGCCCTGGTGCATGAACACGCCGAAGAGCGTGCCGTCGATTGCGATGTCCAGGTCGGCGTCCGGGCACACGATGTTCGCCGACTTGCCGCCCAGCTCCAGCACGACGTGCTTGATCGTCTGCGCGGCCTCGGCCATCACGCGACGGCCTGACGCGGTGGACCCGGTGAACGCGACCTTGTCGACGTCGGGGTTCTCCACCAGCTCCGCACCCGAATCGATGCTCGAGCCTGTGATGACATTGAGCACGCCCTTGGGCAGCAGCCCCGTGTCGTCGATGGCGCGCGCGACCTCGAGCGCGGTGAGCGGCGTCTGCGGCGCGGGCTTGAGGATCACGGAGTTGCCCATCGCCAGCGCCGGGGCGATCTTCCACATCGTGAAGAGGAGCGGGAAGTTCCACGGCACGATGCCGGCACACACGCCCACGGGCTCTCGCTGCACGAAGTTCCACGAGACGTACGGCTGGTCGATCCAGGGCAGCGGCTCGTACCAGGGGATCGACAGCGCCTGCTCAGCCATGCTGCGGAACCACTCGATGGCGAAGGGCACGTCGATCACCGCTGCTTTGCGGATGACGGTGCCGCCGTTCTGCGCCTCGAGCAGGCTCCATCCGTCGGACACCTCCTCGAGGTGCTTGACGATCTCGAACATGATCTGGCTGCGCTGCAGCTGGCTCTTCAGGCGCCACTCGCCGGCCTCGAAGGAGCGGCGCGCCGCGGCGATGGCGCGCTGGGCGTCGGCCCGGGTTCCGTCCGGGGCCGTGGCCATCACCTCCTCGGTGGAGGGGTTGATGACCTCGTAGGTCCGGCCACCGTCGGCGCCCACCCACTCGCCGTCGATGTACTGCTGATACGTCGCCACGTCGGCCCCCGCCTCGGGCTCAGCCACCGTCGCCACTTCACACCTCCCGCAGTTGACGTCGGTGTCGATTATGGCCTTTGTCCGGAATTGGGCTGGGGCGGCGCTTGTACTCTTTTGTGATTCTGCGGCAGCATAAGTAGCGGCAGACACAAGGGGATGGCCATGGACGAGGTCCAGTTCGCCGACGGCATCGACGCGCCGGACCGCCTCGCGTTCGGGCTCGGCGCGGGGCAGCTGCTGGTGGTCGTGGCCGGAGCGATGCTCGCCTACGCCCTGGCGCGCGCACCGCTGCCCACGGGGCTGGGCCCGCCGCTGGCGTTGACGGTGGCAGCGCTGGCCGCAGCCCTGGGTTGGCTGCGCCTGGCCGGCCGGCCGGCGCTGGACTGGGCGCTGTTCGCCGGCCGCTTCCTCGCCCAGAGCCGCGCCGGGTCACTCGACGTGACGAGCGCGGACGCGCCGCCCGTTGATGGCGCGGCCATGCCTGCCCATGGCGAGGCCCTGCCGGCGACCCGCGGCCTTGTGGTGCCGCTGCGGCGCTATGCGGTCGGCGACGCGGGGGCCGTGCCCGCGCTCCGGACCGCGACGCCGCCCGCACGCCGTCTGCGCATCGGCGGCGCCCATCGCATCACGCTGTTCTCGCTCAAGGGCGGCACCGGCCGGACCACGCTCGCCACCGAGCTCGCCTGCTTGCTCGCCGACCCGAGCTCCGGCGAGCGCCTCCGCGTGGCACTGGTCGACCTGGACACGCGAAGCGCGAGCGTGGCCGTGCGGCTGGGCATGGCGTGCGCAACCGTCGCCGACTACGCGCTGGCTCCGCCGGAGGGCAGGTGCGCCGCCGGGTTCATGACGGAGCACGGCTCCGGCGCCCACGTGATGCTGGGCACGCCGCGACCGTCGGGTGGCGACTGGCCGCTGAACGCGGGCGTGGTGCGCGACCTGCTGCGCGACCTCGACGTCGAGGGGTTCGACATCGTCATCACCGACGTCGCTGCCGAGCTCTCGGCGCTCACCGCCGCGGTGATCACATCGGCCGACGACGTGCTCGTGGTGCTCAACGCCACTCCTGGCGGCGTCCAGGACGCGTATCGCACCACGGAGCAGCTGCGCAGGCTCGGCGTCCGACATCAGCTGCGCTTCGTCGTCAACCGCGCCCGCGCGGGCGTGGACTTCGCCACCGCGATGAGCGACCTCGCCGGCCACGTCATCGCGGAGATCCCGGACGACCCGGCGGTGCTCGAGGCGGAGGACCGGCAGCGGTGCGTCGCCGACGCGGGCGGTGCCGCCGCCGACGCGCTGCACCGGCTGGCGCGGCGGGTGCGGCGCGAATTGGCCATGCCGCGTCACGCGTGATCCACGCAGCGGTTCGGGGCGTGCGCGGCGCGCGCGAGCAGCGCGTCGGGCCGTTTCGCGTCCGCGATGCGCACGTGGTGCATCCGAACGGCGACGTGTCGGCGGTGGTGCGGACCGGCGACCTGGACATCGAAGCGATGGATCCGGCGAGAGCGGCAGCGGTTGTAGCCGCGTTCTCGCGGCTCTGCCGCTCGCTGGACAGGCCGCTGCAATTGCTGGTGCGCGTGCGACCCGTGCAGCACGAAGCGACGGTGGCGCCGGGCACGTCAGCGCACGGCGACCTCGAGGCTGCGCAGCGCGAACACTGGTCGCGGCATGCCGACCTTGGGGCGGCACACACGCATACGGTGCTGCTCGCGGTGCGCGCCGCGCAGCCCGCGGGACTCGACACCGCGGTGGCGCGCGTCGAGGACGCTGTGCGCGCCATCGGCGTGGGTGGCACGTGCCTGCGCGACGACGAGCTGTTGCGCGCGGTCACCGAGGATTGCGCTGAAGGACACCTCGCGTGGCGCGCCGAGGCGCAGCACGTCGTGGTCAACGAAACGCTGGTGCGCGGCTTCGCGCTGCGCCGGCTGCCCGGACATCCCGTGCCGGCGGGATGGCTGGCGCCGCTGCTGCGCGTGCCCGTGGAGTGCGACATCGCGATCCACATCGCGCCCGCCGCGCTGGGCGATGCGTTGCACACCCTGGGACGCCGTCTGCGCGACTTCTCCGCGCACCGCATGCTGGAGAGCGAGCGCGGGGTGGTCGGCGACGTGCACGTGGATGTCGCGCTCGATTCAGCCATGCGTTTGCGCGGCCGGCTGGCGCGCAACCTGGGGCGCCCGCTGCTGCTCTCGATCACCGCCGCGGTGCGCGCGCCCACGCTCGACGAGCTGCACCGGCGCAGCGAACGGGTGCGTCTTGGGTTTCGCGCTGCAATGGTGGACGCGGAGCCGGCGCACTTCCGCCACCTGGCCGCGTATGTCACCGCCCTGCCGCTGTGCATCGATTCGCTCGGCGCGGCGAAGCTCGTGGAGTCGGAGGCCGCGGCGACGTGCGTGCCCTGGGTGGAAGCGATGTGCGACGACCCCGGCGGTTATCGCATCGGCGTCTCGCTCGGTTCCGGCGTGCCGGTGCGCCTGGCGCCGTTCGACACCGCCCGCCACGCAAACGCGAACATCGCGGTGTTCGCCGCGTCGGGCCACGGCAAGAGCTTCGCGCTGGGCGCGCTGATGCTCGAGGCGGCCACGCACGGCGCGGGCGCCGTGGTGATTGACCCCGAGGGCGAGCACGAGCCGGTGGTGAACGCGCTCGGCGGGCGCTATCTGAGGCTGGCGCCCGGCGGCGCGAGCGCGGTCAACGTGTTCGACAGCGCAGGCGACGACCCCGAGGATGCGGTGGCGGCGGTGACGGAGCTCGTCGCGGTGCTGGGCGGGGGCCGGCTGGATGACGTGGAGCGCGCGGTCGTGGACGCTGCCGCTCGCGAAGCGCAGCACGCAGCCCTCGCAAACGGCGGCACGCCGATCCTGGCCGGCTGCATTCCCATGCTCCAGCGCGACGCGCCGCGCGTCGCCGCGGTGGTGCGCCGGTTCTGCACGGGCGCGCTCGGCGCGCTGTTCAACCGCCCGACCTCCGTGCGCCTGAACACACGCGTCTGCGGTATCTCGCTGCGCGACATGCCTGCCGAGCATCTGCCCGCGGCGGCGCACATCGTGGCCCGCTGGCTGTGGGCGCTGGTGCGCCGCGACCGCAGCCGCCGGCTGATCGTCTTCGACGAGGTCGGCGCGCTCTGCGGCCACGCCCCACTGCGGGCACTGCTCGTGCAGCTGGCGCGGCGCTGCCGCAAGTACGGGGCGTCGCTCGTCGTCGCCACGC
The DNA here is from genome assembly GCA_019245575.1 of Candidatus Dormiibacterota bacterium. GTDB lineage: Bacteria > Chloroflexota > Dormibacteria > Aeolococcales > Aeolococcaceae > JAFARE01. The sequence goes on from JAFARE010000001.1 coordinate 173,880, forward strand.
AGAACGCGCAGGACCTGCTGGGCACGGACGAGGGCAGCGTCGTCGCCACCAACTGCGCGGTGCTGCTACTCGGCGGCCACCGTCCAGCCGAGACGGCGAGGATGGAGCGTGCCTTCGGGCTCACGGAACGGCAGCGCCGCTTCCTCGAGGCGTGCGCCCGTGGCGAGTTCCTCCTGATGGCCGGCGACCGCCGCCTGGAGATGCGCATCGAGGTGCCCGAGCTCCATCGCAGGATCCTGCTGGGCGAGACCGAGTGGCGGACCGCGACCCCTTGACGGGTCGGAGGGCCGGTCTCAAGATATGGGGGCTCCTAGGCGGGCGGACCCCAACATGTGGGATAATGTGAGGGTTCACAACGTCGAGGTCGGGGCCAGCCGACCCGCCGGGCGCGAAGTTTCTGCCCACGTCTCAGCACCGTAAAGCGCCCATCCGATAGAAGAGGAAAGGCCGTGGATTCGTCTGTCTCTCAGCAACCCTCCCAGGACCCGGCAGCAGGGCAGGACGCGGCCTCAGCGGCGCCTGCGACGCAGCACGACGGACAGTCGTCAGTGCAGTTGCAGCGGGCCGGTTTGAGCATCGAGCGCCGCTTCACCCGGCTGGGCGTGCATCCCTTCGACGAGGTGACCTGGGAGCGGCGCACCGCCTCCATCGGCAACGAGAAGGGCGAGACGGTCTTCGAGCAGAAGGACTGCGAGGTGCCTGCGTTCTGGTCGCAGATGGCCACAAACGTTGTGGTGAGCAAGTACTTCCGCGGCCCGCTGGGAACGCCGCGGCGTGAGACCAGCGTCAAGCAGATGATCTCGCGCGTCGCGGACACCATCGCGGAATGGGGCCGGGCCGGCGGCTACTTCGCGTCTGAAGCAGACGCGCTCGCATTCCAGGACGAGCTGACCCACCTGCTGCTGCACCAGAAGATGAGCTTCAACAGCCCCGTGTGGTTCAACCTCGGTGTGCCGGGCAGCAAGCCGCAGACATCGGCGTGCTTCATAAACAGTGTCGAGGACACGATGGATTCGATCCTCACGCTGGCAAAGACCGAGGGCATGCTTTTCAAGTACGGCAGCGGCACGGGTACGAATCTGTCGCCGCTGCGTTCCTCGCTGGAGGCACTCGCCGGCGGCGGCACAGCGAGCGGCCCGGTGTCGTTCATGAAGGGCTTCGATGCCTTCGCCGGTGTGATCAAGAGCGGCGGCACCACGCGGCGCGCGGCCAAGATGGTGATCCTCAACGCAGACCATCCCGACGTCGAGGAGTTCATCACCTGCAAGGTGAGCGAGGAGCGCAAGGCGTGGGCGCTCATCGAGGCGGGCTACGAGAGCTCGTTCACCGGCGAGGCGTACTCGTCCATCTTCTTCCAGAACAGCAACAACTCCGTACGCGTCACTGACGAGTTCATGCGCGCCGTGGAAGAGGACAAGGACTGGCAGCTGCGCGCGGTGCTCGATCAGACGCGCGTGGTCAAGACGGTGAAGGCACGCCAGCTGATGCGGCTCATGGCCGAATCTGCGTGGCAGTGCGGCGACCCCGGTGTGCAGTACGACACCACGATCAACGACTGGCACACGTCGGCGAACAGCGGCCGTATCAACGCGAGCAATCCGTGCTTTCCTGGCGACGCACGGGTGCACACGACCGCCGGCCTCATCCCCTTCGCCGCGTTGTACGAGCGGATCGGCTCCGGCGAGGAGCTTCGCGTGTACACGCACCGTGCGACTGCTCCGCAACCAGGGATGGGAGTAGTTGCGACGAAGCCGCTCGCGATCATGCAGACGGGCATCAAGTCGCTGATCAAGCTGACCTTCGCCAACGGGCAGTCGCTGCGGTGCACCCCGAATCATCGTCTCTGGACGCTCAACCGAGGCTACGTCGCGGCCAGTGAGCTCACCGTGGATGACGCGGTCCTGATGAACGACACCGCTACGCCGGCCTGCGAGGCCTCCTGGGCGCTGCCGGTGAAGGTGGAAGCGGCAGCGTTGTCCTGGCGGCAAGGCGGGACCAAGGTTCGACAGGCTCTTCCCGAGCGCTGGAGCGAGCCCCTCGGCGAACTCACCGGACACCTGGTCGGCGACGGTTGCATGACCGACAGCTCAACGGTCTGGGTCTACGGCGGAGAGGACGTCACCGAAGGCGTCACCGATCGCCACGAGCGCTTTCTGACCGCCCTCGTCGGCGGTGTGTCGCGCAAGACCATGGAGAACGGCACCGTGCAGCTCACGGCAGGATCCGCTGCCGTCCGTCGTCTGTTCGCAGGTATCGGCGTCAGCACGAAGCGCGCTCATGAGAAGCGCGTTCCTAGCGCTGTGTTCGAGGCACCCCCCGAGGTCCAGGCTGCGTTTTTGCGAGGACTCTTCGGCGCTGATGGCTGCATCTCCCTCGTCGAAGGCGGCAAATCCAGCCGATACGTCGGTCTCGGTAGCCGGAGCGAGGCGCTCCTCAACGACGTCCAGCGGCTGCTCAGCGCCTTCGGGATCCGTTCTCGGGTCTATCGGGTCTCGCGACCCACCAACAGCAGCCCCTTCACGTATCAGCGCGTCAACGGCGAGCACGTCGAGTACATGACCCGCGACGGCTTCGACCTGCGCATCACAGGCACTGACATGGTCCGCTTCGCCGAGGACATCGCCTTCTCGACGCCGAGAAAGCAAGAGGCCCTCGAGGCGCTGCTCCAGACCACAGAGCGGTATGCGACCAAGCCCGGAACCCGTCTCGTTGCACGTGAGGAGGCCGGCACGGAGCTGGTCTACAACCTCACCGAACCCCTGCACCACTCCTACATCGTCGATGGCTTCGTGGTGGCCAACTGCAGTGAATACATGTACCTCGACGACACCAGCTGCAACCTGGCGTCGATCAATCTCACGAGGTTCCTCAACGACGATGGCTCGATCGACATCGATGCCTACCGCCATGCGATCCACATCACCATCACGGCGCAGGAGATCCTGGTCAGCAACGCCTCGTATCCCACCGAGAAGATCACGCGCAACAGTGAGGACTACCGTCCGCTGGGCCTCGGCTATGCCAACCTCGGCGCGCTGCTCATGGCACGCGGCGTGCCGTACGACTCCCCCAAGGGACGCGACCTCGCCGCCTGCCTGACGGCGATCCTCACGGGTGAGGCGTATGCGCAGTCGGCACGGGTCGCGCGCGAGATCGGGCCGTTCAACGGCTACCCGGCGAACCGCAAGCCGATGCTTCGCGTCATCGGCAAGCACCGCGAGGCCGCGTACAACATCCCGGCCGACAGCGTCGAGCCGGCACTCACCGCCGCCGCGCGCCATGCGTGGGACGAGGCACACGAGCTCGGCGCGCGCCACGGCTATCGCAACGCGCAGGCCACTGTGCTCGCGCCCACCGGCACCATAAGCTTCATGCTCGACTGCGACACCACCGGCGTCGAGCCGGACATAGCGCTGGTCAAGTACAAGAAGCTCGTCGGCGGCGGCATGCTGAAGATCGTCAACCAGACAGTGCCGTCAGCGCTGCGCCGGCTCGGCTACGGCGACACGGCAATCGGCGACATCGTCGCCTACATCGACCGCAACGACACCATCGAGGGCGCGCCGCAGCTGCGCGACGACGACGTCGCCGTCTTCGACTGCGCATTCACGCCGCAGAACGGCAAGCGCTCCATCACGTGGCAGGGCCACCTGCGCATGATGGCCGCGGTCCAGCCGTTCATCAGCGGCGCAATCTCCAAGACGGTGAACATGCCCGGCGAGTCGACCGTCGAGGACGTCGAGCAGGCGTACATCGACGGCTGGAAGCTCGGTCTCAAGGCCGTGGCGATCTACCGCGACGGCAGCAAGCGCAGCCAGCCGCTGGCCACCAGCATCGACAAGACAACAGGACAGCGCGTGCCGGTCGTGGAGCGGCCGCTGCGCAAGCGGCTGCCATCGGAGCGCACCGCGCTGACGCACCGCTTCGAGGTCGGCGGCCACGAGGGGTACATCACCGTCGGCCTGTACGACGACGGCACGCCGGGCGAGATCTTCCTGCGCATGGCCAAGGAGGGCTCGACGGTCAGCGGCCTGATGGACTCCTTTGCGACCGCCGTGTCGCTGGCGCTGCAGTACGGCGTGCCGCTGCAGGCGCTGGTGGACAAGTTCTCGCACACGCGCTTCGACCCGCAGGGCTTCACCAAGAATCCTGAGATTCCAATCGCCAAGTCGGTGATGGATTACATCTTCCGCTGGCTGGCGTCGCGCTTCCTCTCCGTTGAAGAGCGCGACCGTCTCGGCATCATCCGTCGCGACGCGGACGGCGCACCGGTGGACGCATCCGCCGAGCCCGCCGCGACCCCCGCGCCCGCATCGGTGAGCGTCCCGATCCAGGTGGCGCAACCGATAGCAACGGGCGTGCCCGGCGCATTCATCAACCAGGAGGACGCGCCCACCTGCAGCGAGTGCGGCAGCCTCATGGTGCGCAACGGCGCTTGCTACAAGTGCCACAACTGCGGCGCCACGAGCGGCTGCAGCTGAGGGCCGCTGCCCAGCTCATCCCCGCCCCGGGCCCGGATGGAGTCCCCCCGTCCGGGCCCCTCGCCGCCGAGGGTGGAACGTCGCTGAATCCCTGACCCTTGAGACCCGACGGCGCGGGGACTAGCCCCGCGCCGCGGGCCAGGGGTAAGGATGAGGGACTCAGTGAGTTCCGGCCTCTGCTGGCGCCTTGGCGGTGGCCGATGCCGTGGCCCGGTCATCCGCCTTGGCGCCAGACACCCCCAACGCGACGATGTCACCCCTGGCCAAGACGCGGCCGCGCGTTAGAAGCGCGACTTCACGATCTTTTCGCGGAAATTGACAAACCTTTATCGCGGGCCTAGCGAATCCGGTGCAGCAGCCACTCCGAGAGGGGCACGACCTCCAGGATCGCCGGGGGAGAACCCGCTGCCGCCGTGCTGTTGCGCCCGCCCGCCGACACGCGCGCGCCGGCCACGTGCGCGCCCGGCGTGTTGCTGCTGTTGGGCGCAGGGTCACCGTCAGTGACGATGAGGCCGCCGGGCACCGGCGCCTGCGCGCTGCCGAGTCTCTGCGCCCAGGAGAGCATCACGCCCTCAACCGGGTCGCCGGGGCCAACCGAGTAGCCGCCGTCACCGGTGATGTGCTTGCTCCAGATCAGGTAGCCGCCACCGCCGCCACCGAAGAAGGCCGTGAGCTTGGCGCTGAACTCGTCCGCGCGCGCCTGGCCCGACGTGCTCTGGATCCCCGCCTCGCCCATGAACAGCGGCTTGTTCAGCGCCTTGCACTGCGCCAGCCGCAGCGAGAGGTTGGCGACCATCGCCACGGCGTCGTTGTTGTAGTCGTGGAACTCGCACACGTCGATTCCGCCGGAGTGCAGCGTGGCGTAGTCGCTGCCCACGGCGCCGCACTGCCCGCCGCCCATCGTGCCCAGCGAGACGAGGTGGTTCGTGTCGACGGACTTGATCACGCCGGCCATGTCCTCCGCGAAGGCGTGCATCGCCTGCGCGGCAGCCGCCTCGTTGCAGTTGCCACTCGCGTCCTTGGCCTCGCCCTCGTTGACCAGCTGCCACATCGCGATGCGCGGATCCCCGACGTAGTGCGCCGCCATGGCGTGCACGAAGTCGCGGTAGCTGAGCGGATAGCCCGAGTCCGGCGACCGGTATCCGCCCTGGTACCACGTGATGTCGCGATACGCATGGTTGGGCTCGCACGCGGTCCACTGGTTCTCGAGCGTGGCCACGACGCGGATGCCGTGCGCCGCAGCGAAGCTCAGCACGCGGTCGTACTGGGCGAAGTTGGCCGGGTTGCCCGCCTGGTAGCTCTGGAAGAACCACACGCGAGCCACCGAGGCACCGCTGGCCGACTGCATCTCGCTGTAGAACTGGTCCATCTCCGCATCGGTGTACACACCGCCGCACTGATAGCCGGGCGACGTCGACGTGGTCTGGTACGCGTCGTAGCCGACGAACCTGAACGGCGTGCCACCGATGTAGAACTGCGTACCCACCGCACGCACGAACGCGCCGCTCGCGCTCGCGAGCCGCACGTCACCGAGCGCGACCGCCGTGACGGCGATCATCGCGAGACCCAGCAGGAGCCGCCGCGGCCTGACGTACGTCGCTGGACGTGTCCACGAGCGCGATGCGGGCATGCCAAGACCTCAGTGAGAGCAGCAGCAATCCTTCAGCCCCGACATGCCGGGGCTTCACGCCGGTGACGCGTGTAACGGCGTCGCCGGAACTGCCCCCACGGTAGTGGCGTCTGTCACAGTCGCGACACGAACGCAGGCGATGCGTTACATCCGCGCGACGGCGCTATCCGAGGGTTAGTGCGGCCTGCGACTCACTCCCAGCCGCGGCCGTCAGCGCACGCGGTCTTCCAGCCAGCCCGGCGACAGCGACAGCGACAGCAGCGCGTTGTCGAGCCCGGTGCCGATGGCGGCGAACTCCGCCGAGAGCGCTGTTCCACCCGACCCGGCGCCGTACCCGTGGCCGCGCAGCGAAGCCCACACGGCGTCGAAGCGCAGCTGATGAGCCAGCATCACCGCCTCGGTCGGATCGCCCGGGCCCACGTGCCAGGAGACGCTCGGGGTCAGCGTCTTGCTCCAGATGAGAAAGCCCGACACGCCGAGGCTGAACATCGCGTCCATCTTCTGCTGGAACAGCACCGCGCGCGTGGCCAGCGTGACCGGCGTGACGACTCCGGACAGTGACCAGTTGGGCAGCACCGATGCGTCGATGCCCACCTCGCCGGCGAACAGCGGCTTGCCCAGCCCGCCGCACGTGTGCGTGTCGGGCACGATGCCGCTGGTCCTGCCGCCCATCACCACCTGGTGCGCGTAGTCGTGCAGCTCGCACACGTCGGTGCGGCCACCGTTGACATACGCGTAGTCGGCGCCCGACGTGCCGCACTGCCCGCCGCCCATGGTGCCGAGGTTGACCAGATGATTCGGGTCGACCGCCTTCATGCCCGCGGTGACGTCGTCACCGAAGGAGCGCAGGGCCTGCGCGGCCGCACTCTCGTTGCACGATCCGCCGTGGCTCGACGCCGCCTCGCCCTCGTTGACCAGCTGCCACATGGCGATCGTGGGATTGTTCGCGTAGTGGCGCGCCATGCTGACCGCGAAGTCGCGGAACGACAGCGGGTACCCGTCGTTCGTCTGCCGGTATCCGCCCTGGTACCACGTGATCGAGTGATACGGGTGCCCGGGCTCGCACGCGCCCCACTGGTTGCTCAACGTCGCGACGACGCGGATGCCATGCGCGGCAGCGGCTGCGAGCAGGCGGTCGTACTGCGCGAAGTTCGCCGGGTTGCCGTTCTGGAAGCTCTGGAAGAACCACGTGCGCAGCACCAGGCTGCCGTTGCGCTGCTGCATCTCGGAGAAGAAGCTGTCCACCTCCTGGTCGCTGAGCGCCGGCCCGCACTGGTACCCGGTGTGCAGCGACGCCGCGTAGTACGCGTCGTACCCGGTGAACGTCCACGGCGCGCCGTCCAGCGTGAAGTGACCGCGCGCTGCGCCCACGAATCCCGCCGATGCCGGTTGCGCCTGCAGCGGCGGTGCGGCGCCGCGAGACGGAGCGAGTGCGCCGGCGACGACGGCCGCGCACGCGATGACAACTGCGAGGAGTCCGCGACGCTGCGCGCGACCCTTCACACCTGTGGTGGAAGCCGCCAAAAATTCTCCCAGCAACTGGTGTATGCCCTCAATGTGAAGCCCTTACCCTTCCAGCCAGGCTTGCCTGCTGTCCGCCGCCGTCGACTGGTCCTTACCCCTGAGAAGCCCTGCCGGTGCGTCACCGCGGGGCGTCTCGCCGACGGCCGCGGCGCATTTTGCCAAAACACATCATGGCCCGCGCAAGCGAACGTCTGTATGACTGTCAACGACTCGTGACGGGAGAACCTGCGCCGCCCTCCACGGCGCATCGCTTCGCGGCCGACGCAGATGCTGTGATGTTCGCGGAGCGTCAGCACGGACGCGCCGCTGGGCTCAAACGCAGCAAAATGCGCGCTGCCGCGCTCGCCCCATTCCTGGGGCTCGACCTGCCCGCTCTGCGCGAGCGCGCGCCCGCGACGATCGTGGTCACGGGGTCGAAGGGGAAGGGAACGGCGGCGGTGTACGCGTCCGCCGCTCTGGCCGCCAACGGCCTGCGCGTCGGCACACTCACGAGCCCGGGATTGCGCACCAACCGCGAGCGGATCCGCGTCGACGGCGACGCGATCGCACCCGGTGACTACCGCGCGCTCATCGCCCGCGTCGCGGCTGCGCTCGAGGAGGGGCGCGACGTGCTCTCGCAGGACGGATATCTCGCGCCCACCGGGCTGTTCACGCTCGCCGCCGCGAGGCACTTCCTCGATACGCGATGCGACGCGTGGGTGCTCGAGGCCGGCATGGGCGGCGCCAGCGACGAGGTGTCGCTGTTCGCGCCGGGCGTGCTCGTGCTCACGCCGGTGTTCGCCGAGCACATCGGGATCATCGGTGACACGGTGTCTGACATCGCGCGGGACAAGCTCGGCGCCGCCGGACCCGAGACGCGCGCGGTGCTGACACTGCGGCAGCCGCACCCGGAAGTGCAGGCGGCGCTGCGCCAGTCCTCTGCTCCGCTGCGGGTCGTGAGGGAGTCGCCGCTCCCGGACGCGGTCTGGCCGCCCTCACTTGTCGGCGACAACGCGCGGCTGGGCGTGAGCGCCGCGCTGGAGCTGCTGTCAGCGCTGGGCATCACACCTGATGTGGAATGCACGCGGTCCACGCTGGGCAGCGTGGCGCTCCCGGGCCGTATGTCGGTGCACCGGCGCGGTGACCAGCAGTGGCGCGCCGACACCGCAACGAACGGCGCCGCGGCGCGCGCCGCGATCTCCTGGTCGGACTCGATGACGCCGGCAACCGCAACGCTCGTGTGCGTCCCGGACGGCAAGGATCGCGACGGCGTGCGCGACGCTGTTCACCGGCGGCACCACATCAGCCTGCGCACCGACGCCGCCCACCTCTCGTTCACAGAATGGCCTGAGCCCCTGCCGTCGCTGGCGGAGGTCGACCTCGGCGCGCTCGGTCCCCGCGTGCTCTCGCTGGGCACCGTGCATTTCGTCGGTGACGTCATGGATGCGCTCGGCGTGGCCACCGAGCGCGCATTCACGCCGCCCGCGGCGGGTGCGCGGGCTTCCTAGCTGCCGCTCGGGTTCCAGCTGCGCATGGCCGTCCACTCGTGCTCGTACCCGAGCACGCTCGGCGCGGCCGGCCCCAGCACGAAGTGCTGTCCCGCGTGCGGAGGCAGCTCGAGCCACAGCGCCGTCAGCACACGGAGGATGTGGCCGTGCCCGAAGAGAAGCACGTCGCCGCCGGCTGCGCGCGCACGCGCGATCACGCGTCCCGCGCGCGCTGCCACGTGGTCGAGTGACTCGCCGCCTGGGCCGCCGTCGTCCCACAGGTTCCAGCCCGGGCGCTCCGCTCTGATCTGCGCCAGCGTCATCCCGTCGTAGCCACCGTAATCCCACTCGCGCAGGTCGTCGTCCAACTGCGCCGCGTCGCCGTAGCCGGCGAGCTCGCACGTCCGCCGCGCGCGCTGCAGCGGGCTGCACAGCACGGCGGCAAAGGAATAGTCCGCCAGCCGCTGCTGGAGCGCCCGCGCCTGCTCCTCGCCATGCGGTGTCAGCGGGATGTCGGTGCGTCCGGTGTGCCTGCCTTCGCGGCTCCACTCGGTCTCACCGTGGCGCACCAGGACGAGCCGCTGGGCGATGGTGAGGGCTCCGCAGACATCGGACGGCAGGCTACCACCGGTGTGCTGCGCCGAGGGCCTGCGTGCCAGACTGGCCGCATGCCAGACACTCTCACGGTCACCGACAACAGAACCGGAAAGACCTACGACGTGCCCATCGAGAACGGCGCGGTGCGCGCCACTGCCTTCGAGCAGATGAAGGCGGGCGATGACGGCCGCGGACTCGTGGTGTACGACCCGGCATTCCTCAACACCGCCTCGTGCAAGAGCCGCGTCACGTACATCGACGGCGACAACGGCATCCTGCTCTACCGCGGCTACCCCATCGAGCAGCTCGCGGAGCACAGCACGTACCTGGAGACCGCGTACCTGCTGGTGCATGGCGAGCTGCCCACCAAGGCGCAAGCCGAGGAGTGGATCCACGACATCACGATCCACACGCTGGTGCACGAGAACGTCAAAACGTTCATCGACGGGTTCCACCACGACGCGCACCCCATGGGCATCCTTCTCTCCACCGTCGGCGCCCTGTCAACGTTCTATCCCAGCGCAACGCAGATCTACGACGAAGAGACGCGCCGCATCTCCATCTACCGGCTCATCGCGAAGATGCCGACGCTGGCCGCCTTCGCCTATCGCCACTCACTCGGGCTCCCCTACAACTACCCTGACAACGACCTGTCATTCCCCGGCAACTTCCTGAACATGCTGTTCAAGATGGTCGAGCTGAAGTACCAGCCCGTGCCCGAGGTGGAGCGCGCGCTGGACGTGCTCTTCATCCTGCACGCCGACCACGAGCAGAATTGCTCCACCAACGCGATGCGCTCCGTCGGCTCGTCGCACCCCGACCCGTACTCGGCGACCGCGGCGGCGATCGCGGCGCTGTACGGCCCGCTCCACGGCGGCGCCAATGAGGCGGTGGTGCGCATGATCGACCGCATCGGCACGGTGGATCGGATCCCCGACTTCATCGCGGGTGTCAAGGCGGGCAAGGAGCGGTTGATGGGGTTCGGCCACCGCGTGTACAAGAACTACGACCCGCGCGCGAAAGTGATCAAGCGCATGGCCGACCAGGTGCTCAGCGCCACCGGGTCTACCCCGCGCCTCGACGTGGCCCGCGAGCTGGAGAAGATCGCGCTCGAGGACGAGTACTTCGTGTCGCGCAAGCTGTATCCCAACGTCGACTTCTACAGCGGCTTCATCTACCAGGCGATCGGCATTCCCGTGGAGATGTTCCCCGTGCTGTTCGCGATTCCGCGCACGGCGGGCTGGCTCTCACAGTGGGAGGAGTCGCTGCTCGACAAGGAGCAGAAGATCTCGCGTCCGCGTCAGCTGTATCTCGGCGAGCAGACGCGCGACTACGTGCCGATGGAGCGGCGCGGCTAGGCGGGTTCCGGCTTCTGCGGCCACTGCGGCGCGCGCCCCACCGGCCAGAGCCGGCGCGCCACCTCGACGCTCACCGCGTCGGGATCGTGCGCGGTCTGGTCGACCCAGTACGTGCACTTCAGCAGCACGGTCTTGCCCTCCAGCTGCGGCACCACGTTGGGACCGGGCCGCTCGGAGATCTCCGGCACCGACCCCAGCACCTCGCGCGCGTCGCGCAGCGCGGCCTCCAGGTTGACGTCGGCCGGCTCGCGCACCGTCACGGCGTACTGCCGCAGCTGGAAGCTGCTGGAGTTGACCACCGGGTTGGTGAACGCGGTCAGGTTGGGGAGAACGCTGAGGCGCCCGTCACCGGTGCGCAGCGTCGTGGTGCGCAGCGTGATGTTCTGCACCACCCCCGATTGGTCGAGCACCGTGATGTTGTCGCCCAGGTGGAAGGGGCGCTCGAGGAGCAGCCAGATGCCCGCCAGGATGTTGCGCAGAATGTCCTGCAGGGCCAGGCCGATCGCCACCGTGCCGAGGCCGGCGACCGTGAGCAGCACCGCGATGTTCACACCCGCAACGACAATGGCGCTCATCGCCGCGATGAGATACGTGATCGCTGTCATGACGTTGTGCACCAGCGTCTGCACCTGGCGGTCCGCGCTGGTGCGCCGCAGTGCCCCGTCGACGATGCGCCGCGCAACGCGCCCGGCCAGGTACAGCACGATGAAGACGACGAGCGGCCCGATCAGGCGCTCCGCGAGCGGGCCCGCGAGCCGCGTGGGGTCGTGCGAGTCGATCGCGCGGCAGACCGGGTCGAACCAGAGGTTCTTGTCGCAGCTCAGGTCGGCGAGCACCCGCGCATCCTAACGGCGGGTCGGGCGCGCTGGACGCGCGCCGCGCGGCTATTCGGCGGTGCTCTGCTCCGCGGCGGGCGCTTCGCCCGCCTCGCCGGCGGCCTCCTCGGCGGGCGCCTCCTCGGCGGCCTCCTCCTCCTCGACCGCGACCCGGATGGGCGCGACCTTCACCACCAGCTCGTCGGGATCGAGGCCGTGCGCCAGGCTCACGCCCTCAGGCAGGGGCACGTCGCGCAGGTGCACACCGGCGTCGATCTCGGTGAGCCCGCTGATGTCGACCGTGAGCTGCGCGGGGATGTCGCTCGGCAGGCACTCGACCTTCAGCGTGTTGACGATCTGCTGCACCACGCCGATCTTCTCCTCGCTCACCACCGGTGATTCACCGATGGGGATCAGCGGGACATCGACGGTGAGCTTCTCGCGCAGGTTGACGGCGAACAGGTCGACGTGCAGCAGCCCCGCCGTGCGCGGGTCCATCTGCAGCTCGCGGATCAGCACCTTGCGGGCGCGGCCGCCGTCGAGCGTGAGGTCCACCAGGTGGCTGTGGCCGGCCCGGTGCCACACGCGCTGCAGACCGCGCTCGTCGATGGAGAGTGACGTCGGCTCCACGCGATGGCCGTACAGCACAGCCGGGACCAGGCCGCGCCGGCGCAGCGCGTGGGCGTGCCTGCCGGTTTCCGTGCGACGGGTGGCGTCGAGCGTCAGATCTCCTGCCATCGCGCCCTACTGTACCGGCTCGCCGGACGTCGGCGCGGCCGCACGCGCTGAGGCGATGCTGTTCACCGCCGCGGCAACCGCGCGCCGCGCACTCTCCGGCCACGGGTCGCCGAGACCCGCCCAGGCCGACGCCGCAGCGCCGACGAGACGCCGCGCATCCACGCCGTAGCCGCGTTCCGGCAGCACGAAGTACGGCCACGCGACGTCGGACACCTCACTGCCGTCGGCAGGCGAATCGAGGATGGCAAGCGCGCGTTCCAATTCCTCGCGCTGCAGCTGCTCCGGGCCGGCGCCGAGTCGTCCGGTGATTGCATCGCGCAGCGCGCGCGCCGCCGCATCAACCGTGTCGTCGCGCATCCTGCGCATGGTGTCGCCGCTGCCGCGCAGGCTCATCTGCTCGCCCGTGTCGCCGATGCGCCAGGCGTCGGCCGCGTCGCCGCGGAGCGTCCACACGACGGCATCCTCGCCCTGCAGGTCGAGCCGCACGGCGGTCACGCCGCGGCCGCGCAGGAAGTCGAGCCAGATGCCAATCCTGTCACCAACCGGCTGCCACGAGCCCGCCTCGACCCAGATGTAGGCGAGGCGGCGAAAGCCGACGAACGCGGGGTGCGGCGGCTCGAGGTCGCGTTCCGCAGCTGACGCATCATCGATGAACGCGGCGGCGCGCGCGGCGGCCGTCACCGCGCAGAGAACCTCGGGGGTCACGCGAGTCCCGGGTCAGACGCCCGCGGGTTCCCCGAAGCGCTGCTTCACGTAACCGACGGCGTCGTCGAGCGAGGTGCCCGGGGTGAACACCTTGTCCACACCGATCTCCTCCAGGGCCTTGACGTCGCCGTCCGGGATGATCCCGCCGCCGAACACGACGATGTCCTCGGCGTCGCGCTCCTTGAGCAGCCTGATGATCTCGGGGAACAGCGTCATGTGCGCGCCGCTGAGCAGCGAGATGCCGATGCCGTCGACATCCTCCTGGATCGCCGCCTCGACGACCATCTCCGGCGTCTGGTGCAGCCCGGTGTAGATCACCTCGACGCCCGCGTCGCGGAGCGCGCGAGAGATCACCTTGATGCCGCGGTCGTGCCCGTCGAGCCCGACCTTCGCGGTGAGAATGCGGATCTTGCGCGCCGGCTTGGATTCTCCTGCCACGGCGGTCGATGTTAGCCGCTCGACGTGTGCGGTTCGAGCACGCGGGGCGACAACGACGCTGCGCGTTCGGCCAGCCGCTGCGCCACCTGGACCGCCAGCTCCGCGTGCGGCACCCTGTCGATCTCAACGTCGGCGATGGCTTCCGCGCCGGCCGCGGCACCGGCAAGCGCACCGGCCAGCGCGAGCGCGACAGCGGGCTGGCCCGCGGCGCGGCCCACGGCGCCGGACGCGTGCTCGGCCCCGTGCGCCGCCGCGAGTGCGGCTTGCAGCACGCTCCCGGGGTCCGTTTCGGCCGCAGCCGGTGGCTCGGCCGCGATGGACAGGCGCTGCAGCAGCGCCATGGGCGCGTCCTCCAGCAGCGACTGGCGCACGCGCACCAACGCGGTCTCGAGGTCGAACCGCGTGAGGTCGGCGACCAGGATGGCGGCCGCGATTGCGGTGAGGGTGGTGCCCTCGTCGGCGCCCGCGAGGGCCACGCAGCGATACGCGTCGCGGCGCAGCCGGGGCCGGTCCAGCGGCGTCAGCAACCCGAACGGCAGCGCTCGCAGGAGCAGCCCGGCGGGCCCGGCGCGGGACGGCCGTTCCAGGCCCCGATGGCGCAGGTCCGCTTCGTCGAAGCCTCCGGTGGCAGCGACCGATTCGGCCACGCCCAGCAGATCGGCTCCGCCGGCGGCAATCCCCGCGGCGGCCTCCCCCACCACCGCGCCGACCAGCGCGGCGCGGATCCGCGCGGCCAGGTCGTCGACGGCGAGAGCCACGCCCCAACGCTATCCTGTTCCGCCATGCCGACGCCGAACGTGATGCTGCGCGGGGCGGTGCAGGCCCTCAGCCCCTCGGCGGTGCGGGTGGAGCGCAGCCGCGTGCGCCATCCGGGCGGTGGCGCCGACCAGACCGCGGTGACGATGTGGTTCGGCTCGGGGCCCGCGCTCCCCGGGTTCCTCACGCTGAATGCACCCGCGGTGCGCTCGCTGGTGCGTGTGACCGCGGGTGTGCTGGGCGCGGCCGCGCTCGCCGCCATGACCGTGGTCGCGGCGCAGCGTGAAGCGGAGCGCATCAATGCGCCGCGCAGCGTGCCGCGGCTCGAGGGCTGACCCTACTCGTCGAGCCAGGGCATGACGACCGCGCCGGCGCGCGGGCGGGACCGAGGCACTGCCATGATCGCGCGTCCGTCCGTGCGCACCACCTCGTGCGAGCACGGGTTCATCGACTCGCGGTACTCACGCGTCACGCGACGCTGAAAGCGCTCGGCGTTGGGCATCGCCGCGGGCACGGCGAGCACCACACCGCGGTCAGGCACGCCGAGCAGCACGTCGCCTCCGGAACGCTCGACCAGCGCCGCCAGCACCGCGGGCGCCATGAGCACGCTGCCCTGGTACAGCGGGTCGCCGGCCATGCGCCAGCCATCCGCGGGGATGCGCTCGATGCCGCGGATGCGCTCCACCATGCGGGCGAATCGCTCCGCGGTGTTGTCGCTTGCCACGGCGCGCACCGCCGCGTCGTCGAGCCCGGCTGCCTCCCACTCGCTGCGCGGCACGCCCCGCATGATCGAGCCGGGCAGGTCCTCCGCCACGAAGGCGCACATGCTGGTCGCGATGTCCTGCCGCGCCAGCTCGCCTGCGCGGCTGAGCGTCTCGAGGTACGCGCGGCTGCGGACGCACCAGACGAGTCGTTTGGCCGACAGCTCCAGGCCCGAGCGCGGCGTGAGCTGCCGCTCCACCGAGGCGACGTACTCGGCGATGAGCGCTGCCGCGCGCGCAGGCTCGCGTGCGATCGCGGTGTGCAGCGGCGCGAGCGGCAGCGTGGTGTCGATGCCGGGGGCGGTGACGTGCAGGGCGAAGCGCGCGTCGTCCGTATCGACCTCAACACCGCGGTAGCGCGCGCGCAGCTGCAGGCGGATGCGCTCAGTGAATGCGGCGCGATCCTGCGGCGCGCCCTGCATCAGGCAGCGCTGCGCTTGGAGTTGACGTAGTCGACCAGGACGTAGTCGCCCAGGCGGTCGGGGCTGATGAAGAACGCGCGGCCCCGGTTCATCCGCGTCATCTGGTTGACGAACTGCACCAGGTGATGGTTCGACTCGAGCATGAAGGTGTTGATGACGATGTGCTCGCGGGTGCAGCGGCGCACCTCGAGCAGCGTCTTGTGGAACGTCTCCGGCAGCGGCGGATAGAAGAACACGGGACGGCCGTTCTCGATGTGCGCGGTGGGCTCGCCGTCGCTGACAATGATGATCTGCTTGTTCTCGCCGGGATCCTTGCCCAGGAGGCGCCGCGCCAGCATCAGTCCGTGCTGCATGTTGGTGCCGTACACGTACTCGTTGACCGACAGGTGCGGCAGCGCCGACGGGCTGATCTCGCGGGCCAGGTCGCTGAACCCGATCACATGGAGCGTGTCCCGCGGGTACGTGCTGCGGATCAGCGAGTCCAGCGCCAGCGCCACCTTCTTCGCAGCGTAGAAGTACCCTCGCAGCGGCATCGAGCGGCTCATGTCGAGCATGAGCACCGTCGCCGACCGCGTGAGCGTGTCGCTGCGATGGACGACGAAGTCTTCGGGTGCAATGAACGACTTCGGCGGCGTGGTCGAGCGAGTCCGCTCGGCTGAGGCACGACGCTGCACGGCGTTCATCACCGTTTCCTTCACGTCGAGATCGAAGACGTCCCCGAATTCGTACGGCTTGGTGTCCTCCTCGCGCTCGCCCGCCTGGCCGCGGTGGCTCACCGGGTGGTCCCCGAATCTGTCGCGGCGCAGGCGGGCGAAGAGGTCGCCCAGCGCCTTCTGCCCGATCTGGCGCACGCCGCGCGCGGTGAGGCGCATGCCGTCGCCGTCGCTGTCGATCAGGCCGCGCCGCTCCAGCTCCTCGGTGAGGCGCTGCACGCGGTCGAGGTCACGGGCCGAGTCGGGCCCAAGGATCTCGCTGAGCGACTCGCGCGTGGCGTCGTCCATCTCCTCACCGCGGTACACGCCGCGCAGCGCGCGCTCCAGCTCCTCGATGGACTGCAGCTGGTCCATCACGCGCATGGCCTCGTCCAGCGGCATCTGCTCGCCGCCGAGGAAGGAGTAGCGGGAGCCCAGGCGGCCGCGGTCCGAGAGCAGCTCCAGGCCGCCCATCAGCTCCGCCAGCTGCGCCTGCAGCTCGGGATCGTCGAAGGTCGACGCCACCAGGTCCGACAGCTGGCGGCGCATCTCCGGCGAGAGCGACTGCATCAGCGAGTCCATGCGTGCCATGTTGCGGCGCAACTGCTCGAGGAACTCGTCGAACGTCTCCGGCGCGTCGGGGAACAGGCGGCCCCACTTGTTCAGGAACTGGCGGTAGTTGTGCTGCAGCTGCGCGTCCGGCACGCCTTCGAGCTTCTGCCGCACGAGCGCGTTGAGGTCGCGCGCCATCTCGCGCAGCACGGCCATGTCCTGCGATGACATCTGCTGCAGCTGCTGCGTCACCTGCTTGAAGTACGTGTCGACCACGTTCTCCTTGATCTCCGACAGCAGCCGCTGAAACGCCTGCTCGGCGCGCTGGTCCATGAACTCGTAGCCCTGCAGCTCGCGGATCGCGCCCGCCGCGTCGGTGGGCAGGTTGTCGAGCTGCTCGCGCCGCTTGCTCGCAACTCGCTCGAGGATTCGCCGCGCCGGTGCGTCGTCGACGGACTGCAACCGCTCGTCGATGCCGCTGCGCTCCAGACGCAGCACGTTGTCCAGCTTCTCCTCGATGTCGCTGAACACCGAGTCCAGGCTGTAGCGCTCCAGCTGCTGCTGCCGGCGGCGGCGCAGCTGGTCCATCATCTCCTCGAGTCCGGCGAAGCGCCGGCCCTGGCGGTCGCGCCACCCGTGGCTGAGCAGACGCCGCAACGCCGTTTCGAAGTCCCAGCCGTGAAAGACGTCCTCGCTCAGACGGTCGAAGAGCGCGTCGGCCTCATCACCCAGCGGGTCCTGCGTGCCGTCCCAGACGCTGAATCGGTGCCGCTGGCGGCGGGCGCGCGGCGGGGTCTCATCCCCCATAGACCGCGCTGCCGTCGAGAGCGGTCTTGTTCAGCCGCTTGCCCAGGTGCAGCCCCTCGAGGATGAACTCGAGCACCGCGACGCGCATGGCGTCGCCGCTCTCCTCGCCGAGCTTCTGGCGCGCCCGGTCGATGCCGGGCAGCTCGGTGACTGCCTGCGCGTACGCGCTCACCGGCAGCATGTCGCCCGTCTCCACCGTGAAGCCGCCGCGGTCGAACCGCTGCACCATATCGGTGAACTCCTGCACGCTGAAGTGGCGCCGGAAGACGTTGTTGCACGCCGTCTTCACGATCTTCTCCAGCACCGCGGAGTCGTCCGAATCCTCCCACGTCTCCAGCTCGATCTTGCCCGCGGTGGACGCCATCAGCGAGGGCAGGTCGCTCATGCGGGCGACGGCCTCACGCTCTCCGGTGCGCAGCGCGCGGCGCAGCGCGTTGCTCACCAGGTTCTCGTAGTTGGCCGTGCTGACGCGCACCGACACGCCGCTGCGCTGGTTCACCTGCGGATGACGCCGCGCCACGTGCGACATCTCGGCCACCACCTCGCGCATGAAGGACGGCACGGTGACGGGCACCGGCATGTCGTCGAATGTCGTGCGCTCCTGTTCCGCGATGGCCATCTCGTCGTCCAGCGTTCGGGGATAGTGGGTGCGCACCTGCGCCCCGAAGCGGTCCTTCAGCGGCGTGATGATGCGGCCGCGGTTCGTGTAGTCCTCGGGGTTCGCGGTGGCGACCACGTACACGTCCAGCGGCAGGCGCAGGCGGTAGCCGCGGATCTGCACGTCGCGCTCTTCGATGATGTTGAGCAGGCCGACCTGGATGCGCTCCGCGAGGTCGGGCAGCTCGTTGATGGCGAAGATCCCGCGGTTGGTGCGCGGCACGAGGCCGTAATGGATCGTGAGCTCGTCGCTGAGGTAACGGCCCTCGGCCACGCGGATGGGGTCGACCTCACCGATGAGGTCGGCGATCGACGTGTCCGGCGTGGCCAGCTTCTCGCTGTAGCGCTGCTCCGGGGTCAGCCAGGTTAGCGGCGTCGCGTCACCCTCCGACGCGACGAGGTCGCGGCAGCGCCGGCAGATCGGCGCATACGGGTCGTCGTTGATCTCGCAGCCGGCGATGGCGGGGATAGCATCGTCGAGCAGCGAGATGAGCGAGCGGATGAGGCGCGACTTGGCCTGGCCGCGCTCCCCGAGGAGCACGATGTCCTGTCCGCCCAGGACGGCGTTCTCGATCTGCGGGATGACGGAGTCGTCGTACCCGCGAATCCCCGGGAACAGCTCCTCGCCGGCCGAGAGCTTGCGGATCAGGTTGCGCCGCAGCTCCGCCTTGACGGGCAGGACGCGATACTCACTCCGTCGCAGGTCGCCGATGGTCGCGGGGACGTCGGTCATGCTCGACTGAGCCTACACCGCGAGCGTGCAGCGGCAGCCGTCATCCGTCTGACACGGCGCGGGGTGTAGGCGCAGTCCGTGGTTTGGGGCGGAGGGGACACACATCCTCTTGCTCAAACACCCCTCGGCCTCCGGTCTCGCGCGATAGTGAGCCTTCGGCATTCTCGCGCTCGCCCTCCAGCCTCGGGAACTCGCCGAGGACGTGTGTCCCCTCCACCCAATCGACGTCCAGCGTCGGAAAGGGCGCCGTGTCAGACGGCTGAGAGCTCTTCGCTGCGCGCTTCGCGGCGCTGGCGCGCGGAGCGAGCAGCGTCGACGATCCGGCGCGCCAGCATCGGGTCCTGGCCGAAGTGCAGGTGCACCAAGGATGCCGTGATGCCCTCGGCGGTCCAGCCCTCGCAGCCGAGCGGTTCGCCGTCGCTGTCGTGCATGTTGTACGCCGGGCTCATGCCCTCTGTGGCGGAGAGCAGCCGCGCGAAGTGGTACTCGTGGCCGCGCAGTCGCGTGCCCACCGCCCCGAGCATGCACTGCTCGGCGATGCGCACGTCGCGGTACCCGGTGTGCAGCGAACCCGCCTCCAGTGCGATGTCGACCGGTATCACTCCGGCCATCGCGTGCACCGAGCCGTCGCTCGTGCGCAGGCTGCGCGCGCTGTACAGCACGCCGCCGCATTCCGCGTAGGTGGGAATGCCCGCAGAGCGCGCCCGCCGGTACGACTCGATGAACGCGCGGTTGCCGGACAGGCGGGGCACGTACGCCTCCGACACGCCGCCGCCGAGGTAGAGCGCGTCGAGGTCGCGCGGCAGTCCGCGGTCCTCCAGCGGTGAGAACGTGACAACCTCGGCGCCCGCCTCCTCGAGCATCTCGAGGTTCTCGGCGTAGTAGAAGCAGAAGGCGTCGTCGAAGGCCACGCCCACGCGCACGGGCCGGCCGCCCGCTGCCTCGGCGCGCGCCGGCGCCAGGTGCAGCGGCTGCGCGCGCGACATCAGCCGCTCGATGAGGTCGAGGTCGCAGTGCCTCTGAACCGCTCGGCCCAGCAGCTCGATGGCCTCGTCGACGTGCGGGTTCTGGGCCAGGGGCAGCAGGCCGGTGCGCACCTCGGGAATGTGCACCGCGTCCAGCCGCGGCAGCGCGCCGAGCACCGGCAGATGCGCCATGTTCCAGACAGCATCTTCAACAACTCGGCGGCGATAGTCGCTGGGGACGTTGTTGAGGATGACGCCCACCACGCTGCCGCTGACGTCGAGCTGCTTGATGCCCAGGGCGATCGCGGCCGCGGTCTCGCCCATGTACCACGCGTCGAGCACCAGCACGACGGGCGCCGCGATGAGGCGGGCCACCTCCGCGGTGCTGCCGGGGAATGCGGCGGACGACGCGCCCGCCTCGCCGCGTCCGTGCCCGTCGTACAGACCGCCAACGCCCTCGACGACAGCGCAGTCGGCGCTCATCACGCCGCGCGCGAGTGTGCGGCGGACACCGGCCTGGCCGAGCATCCACGAATCGAGGTTGCGGCAGGGACGCCTGCTCGCGTGCGCGAGATACGCGCAGTCGATGAAGTCAGGACCGACCTTGAAGGTCTGCACGGTGCGCCCGCGCGCGCGCAGCGCCGTGACGAGGCCGAGCGTGATCGACGTCTTCCCCGAGCCGGAGCTGATACCGGCGACCACGAGGCGAGGGATACCGACCTCTTCCAGCATGCGCACACTCCGGGGGCCCACCGGCCCACCGCTGACCAGTTCGAGGCGACGCTAGCACCCGCCGGGGGCGCCGGCAAGACTCGATCAGCTGACGGCGGAGAGGCGCACCGCCTCGGCCTGAGCCGGGCGCAGATCGCGCAGCCGCGCGCGCACGCGGTCCTGGCCCTGCCAGGTGTCGACATCGATCGAGAAGCAGGCGTCGACAGGACGTCCCCGGGGCAGATGGGCGGCCAGCCCGGGCTTGTGGAAGGCGACCGCCTCGAGGATGCCGCCGGCGCCGGCGAGCACCACGCGGATGTGCTGCCCCTCGCCGCCGAAGGGGCTCGTGCCCAGGACCTTCGCGTCGCGCAGGGCCAGCAGCGGCGCGTGGTTGCCGACGCCGCACGGCTCGAGCACGGCCAGCTCGCGACAGAGTGACGGCGTCGCCTCCTCAGCCGAGATATCGCTGTCTATGGCAAAAACTCGTTCACGCGGTGCTCCGTTTAGTTGCACGGCCACCGCGTCGCTGACCAGCGTGCGGAACTCGTCGAAGTTCGCCGCATCCAGGCTGAACCCCGCGGCCGCGACATGGCCGCCGTGGCGCAGCAGCGCGCTCGATGCCGCGTCGAGCGCGCGCACGATGTGAACACCGGGCACCGACCGCGCCGACCCCTTGGCCTCGACCGGGTCGAGCGATGCGACGAACGCCGGGCGCGCGTACCGCTCCGCGAGCCGCCCCGCCACCAGGCCGACGATGCCCATCGGCCAACCTTGGTCGCCGAGCACGATCGCGGGCGCATCGTCGGGCAGCGCGGCGACCTGTGCCTCGGCCTCGCGAAGAGCCACGGCGACCGCCTCCTGGCGGCGGCGGTTCTGCAGCTCGAGCCCGGAGGCCAGGTCGCTCGCCTGCTCGTCCGTCTCCGCCAGGCAGAGCTCCAGCGCCATGCGCGCGTCCTCCATCCGCCCGGCCGCGTTGATGCGGGGGCCGAGGCCGAACGCCACGTCGGCTGCGCGCACCGGTGCGGCCAGTCCTGCCGCGCTGGCCAGCGCTCGCACACCGGGCAGCTCGAGCAGCGAGGGAAGGCCGCGCTGCACGATGGTCCGGTTCTCGCCGGCCAGCGGCATCATGTCCGCGATGGTTCCCAGTGCCGCCAGGCCGACCGCGCCGCCGGCGCTGCCCGCCGGCACCACCCCGGCCTCCTCCAGCGCCTGGACGAGCTTGAACGCCACGCCCGCGCCCGCCAGCCCGTCGAAGGGATAGCGCGAGCCGGGCAGCTTGGGGTTGATGAGCGCGTCGGCCGGCGCGAGGTCGAGGCCGCCGCCCGCCAGCTCGCGGGGCAGGTGGTGGTCGGTGACCACGAGGCGCATGCCCGCAGGCCGGTTGCGCACGACCTCGGCGCTGCTGGTGCCGCAGTCCACGGTGATGACGCAGCCCACGCCCTGAGCGGCCAGCTCCTCGAGCGCCGCGCCGTGCAGGCCGTAGCCCTCGCTCATGCGGTTCGGGATGTATGGCAGCACATCGATCCCGCCGGCGCGGAGCGTGCGCGTGAGCATGGCGCACGCGGTGACGCCGTCCGCGTCGTAGTCGCCGTAGACGGCGACCCTTCGGCGTTCGGACGCCGCCTCGCGCAGCGTGGCCAGCGCCTCATTCATGCCGGGCAGCTCCAGCGGGTCGTGGAACGCCGCTCGGCTGTCGAGCAGGATCGACGCGGACCTCACGTCATGGCCGCGCGCGGCCAGCACCCGGCCCAGCACGGGGTGGAAGCCCGATAGCGGCGCGGCGTCAGCCGTCCGCCAGCGACGCGGGGCGGGCTTCATCGGCGGGTCCTAGAGCGCACGTCTGTTCGCGCATTATGACGAGCGCCGCGACGGCTGTCTGTCGCCCAATCCGCGCGCTCGCGGGGTGGCTAGGTGCCGGGGTCCGCCTCCGAAGGCGCTGCCGCCGGCGCCGGCCCGGGCCCTGACGACGGCGCCGGCGCGGGCTGGCCGTACACGCCGCTGGTGATCGCGCTGAAGTCCACCTTGGGCGCCTCGCCGACGGTGGCGCGGGTCGCTTCGTCGAGGTGGAAGAAGTCGGCCGGCGTGAAGTGAAAGAGGCCGGCGATGATGTTCGAGGGGAATGCCTGGATGCGCCGGTTGAACTGCTGCACGTTGGCGTTGTAGACGCGGCGCGAGGAGTTGATGCGGTCTTCGGTGTCGCCCAGTGTCGCCTGCAGCTGCAGGAAGTTTTGGTTGGCCTTCAGCTCCGGGTAGTTCTCCGCGACGGCCATCAAGCGTCCGAGCGCGGCGACGAATGGGCCCTCCGCGGCGGACGCCGCCGCCGGTCCCTGCGCGGACTGCGCGGCCGAGCGCGCGCGGGCAACCTCCTCGAAGACGCCGCGCTCGTGCGCCGCGTATCCCTGCACGGTCGACACGAGGTTCGGCACCAGGTCGTAGCGCCGCTTGAGCTCCGTGTCCACGTCGGCCCACGCGTTCTGCACCGCGTTGCGCTGCGAGACGAAGCGGTTATATGACGCCACGAGGCCCAGCGCCACGAGGACGATGACGACCAGGACGACGATCAAGACTACCACCACGTTCTCCTCGAGGTTGGACGCGCGTCGCGGCCAAGCCTAGCGAATCCCGCGACGCCGCATGGCACGGGCGCGAGTGCCCTCAGCCCGTGTGCGCCACCGCGTGGGCCACGCCCCGTTCGTGGCGCACGACCACGGGGACGCGATGGTCCAGGGCCGCCGCCGCGTCGAGCAGCGCACCGATCGTCGCGGGCGGCCGGCGGTGCCCCCACACGACCATGCGGGTGGGGCCGAAGTGCACGTGCAGCTCGGGTGGGGTACCCATCAGCACCTGGCGCATGTCGCCGTCCACCAGCTCCTTGGCGAACGGCTCGTCGTCGCTGCTGACCACGAAGCGCTGGTCGAACTCCTCCGAATCGAAGCGAAGCCCGCCGGCGTCGATCTGGTCCGCCAGCTCGCCGAGCATGCTGCGCGACGTCACCTCGACCTCCGGCATGGTGCAGCCGAGGTCGGTGACCACCGCCGAGAAGACGTAGGTCTGCGCCGAGCGGCCCTGGTTCTCCGTGAACTGATAGTCGGCGTACACCAGCGTGGTCCCGTTCCACGCGCCGCTCATCACATTGCTCCAGCGGCGCCGGTTGCCCTTGCGGAACAGGTGGAATCCGCAGTCGCCGAGGACCCAGGTGTCGCCCATGTAGGAGAAGCCGTTGTCCGCGGCGAAGCGCCGCATGGCGCGCGACCGGCGCGCCGTCAGCCACACGCCCGCCAGCGCGATCAGGCCCACCAGGGCGAGGGCGCTGACGATGATCGCCAGCATTGCGGGAGACATCTGCAGTCAGGACTATAGTCGGATTGGCGCCGCTTGACATGGAAACCCCAAGCGGCGCTTGGAGCTAGTGCCCGGCGCGTGCGGCGGTGAGCGTCAGGCGGTGGCCAGCTGGCGCAGCACCAGGGGGAGGATCCCGCCGTTTCGGTAGTAGTCGACGTCCGTGTCGCTGTCCAGACGGCACAGCGTGTCGAACTCCTTCACCGAGCCGTCCGCCGACCTGGCCGCGACGCGCACCGTCGCGCCCGCGCCGACCGTCGCGAGGCCGTGGATCGAGTAGCTCTCGAGGCCGTCCAGCCCCAGCGTCTCCGCGCTCTCACCCTCGCGGAACTGCAGGGGCAGGACGCCCATGCCCACCAGGTTGCTGCGGTGGATGCGCTCGTAGGACTGGGCGATGACCGCCCGGACCCCCTGGAGCATCGGGCCCTTGGCGGCCCAGTCGCGGCTCGAGCCGGAGCCGTACTCCCGGCCGGCGATCACCACGAGCGGGACCCCCTCAGCGGCGTACCGAGCCGACGCGTCGTAGATGCTCATCACCTCGCCGTCGGGCAGGTGCGCCGTCCAGCCGCCCTCCTTGCCGCCGGCTAGCGCGTTGCGCAGGCGGATGTTGGCGAACGTGCCGCGCACCATCACCTCATGGTTGCCGCGCCGCGCGCCGTACGTGTTGAAGTCGCGCACCTCGACACCGTGCTCGCGCAGGTAGGCGGCCGCAGGGCTGCTCGGCGCGATGCTCCCGGCGGGCGATATGTGGTCGGTGGTGATCGAATCGCCGAGGAGCGCCAGCACGCGCGCGTCCTCGACGTCGGCCGGCGGCTGCGGCTGTGGGTCCATCTCCAAGAAGAACGGCGGCTCGCGCACGTAGGTCGAGTCCGCATCCCACTCGAACAGCGCGCCGGTGGGCGCGGGCAGCTCCCGCCAGTGCTTGTCGCCGTCGAAGATCCGCGAGTACTCGTCGGCGAAGAGCTCGCGCGCCAGGGCCCGGCGCACCGACTCGCCGATCTGCTCTGAGGTCGGCCACAGGTCGCGCAGGTACACCGGCTCGCCGCGCGCGTCGCTGCCCAGCGGCTCGCGAGTCAGGTCGATATCGAGCCGTCCCGCCAGCGCGTATGCCACCACCAGCGGTGGCGACGCCAGGTATGCGGCCTTCACCTGCGGATGGATGCGGCCCTCGAAGTTGCGGTTGCCGCTGAGCACCGCGGCGACCGCGAGGTCGTCGCGGTCGATGCGCTCCGCCACCGGCTCGGGAAGCGGTCCGCTGTTGCCGATGCACGTGGTGCAGCCGTAGCCGACGAGGTTGAAGCGGAGCGTGTCGAGTGCCTCGAGCAGGCCGGCGCGCTGCAGATAGTCGGTGACCACCCGCGACCCGGGTGCGAGCGACGTCTTCACGTACTCCGGCGGCCGCAGACCGCGCTCCGCCGCGTTGCGCGCCAGGAGTCCCGCAGCCACCATCACGGCGGGGTTCGACGTGTTTGTGCACGAGGTGATCGCGGCGATGACAACCGAGCCGTCGCGCACGGAATCGGCCTCGTCCAGCGGCGCGGGCGTGGCGGTCTCGGTCACGGCATCGGGGTCGACGCCGCCTTCCGACACGAGTCGCCGGATGGCGCCGCCGTCGCCGCTCTCACCTCCGTTGCCGGCGCGGGCTCGGTCCTGCCACACCGCAGTGAACGAATCCCACACGCGCGCGAGCGGCACGCGGTCCTGCGGACGCTTGGGTCCGGCGACGCTGGGCTCGACCGTGGCCAGGTCGAGCTCGAGCATCTCGCTGAACACCGGCGGCTCGGCGCCGTCGACGCGGAACATCTCCTGCTCCTTGCAGTACCGCTCGACCAGCGCGATGAGCTCGGGCGAACGCCCGGTGTCGGCGAGATATCGCAGCGTCTGGTCGTCCACCGGGAACAGCGACGCCGTTGCCCCGAACTCGGGTGACATGTTCGACAGCGTCGCGCGGTCCGGCACCGACATCGACGACAGACCGTCGCCGCAGAACTCCACGAACTTGTTGACCACGCCGTGCTTGCGCAGCATCTCGGTGAGCGTGAGCACGAGGTCAGTTGCGGTCGTTCCTGGCGATAACGCGTTGTGGAAGCGGACGCCGACCACGGTCGGCGTGAGCAGGAACAGCGGCTGGCCGAGCATGCACGCCTCGGCTTCGATGCCGCCCACGCCCCAGCCCAGCACGCCGATCCCGTTCACCATCGGCGTGTGCGAGTCGGTGCCGACCAGCGTGTCCGGCACCGCGTAGCTCTCGCCGTCGAACTCACGCACCTGCACCACCGCGGCGAGGTACTCGAGGTTGACCTGGTGCACGATGCCCATGCCCGGCGGCACCACGCGAAAACCGCGGAACGCCTGCTGCGCCCAGCGCAGGAGCACGTACCGCTCGCGGTTGCGCTCGTACTCGCGCTGGATGTTGCGCTCGTACGCCTCCGCGTTGCCGAAGGCATCGACCTGCACCGAGTGGTCGACGACGAGGTCCACCGGCACCAGGGGGTCGATGCGCAGCGGGTCGCCGCCCTGCCGCGCCACCGCGGACCGCATGGCGGCGAGGTCGACCACGGCGGGCACGCCGGTGAAGTCCTGCAGGAGCACACGCGCGGGCACGAACGCGCGCTCACGGTCGTGCTCGGGCCGCTTCCCGTCCCACGCCGCCAGCGCCTCGACGTCTCCCTCGCGCACGAACCGCGAGCCGGCGTTGCGCACCAGGTTCTCGAGCAGCACCTTCACGGTCATCGGCAGCCGCGACACGTCGCCAACCCCCGCGTCGCTCAGTCGCGTGAGCCGGTGGAAGCTGAGACCGTCGCCCAGGCTGTCCTTCGTGCCGTACGCGTTGCTGCCCGTCACCTCTTCGATCTTCCCACTCGCGACCACCGCACTGAGTGCCCGTGGACGCCCCGCGAACCTCATGGCGGCGAGCGGGTGGCGCCGCAGGGGGCAGCGCCGGCCGGAGCAGGATTCCGGGACCCAGGTCAGAAGGTCACGCGTGCTCGCCTCACCACGAGAGTCCTCGGGCGCCTCCGTAGACCTGGGGTGGAATCCTGCGCAGGACGGCGAGGGTTCCCTGCGGCGTCAGGACCCGCTGCCGGCGTGGGCCGCGTGTCGCCGGCGCCTCAGTGCGGTGTCGAGAGCTGAGCCAGATAAGAGGTGACGTGGCTGTACGCGCCCGTCGCGACCAGCAAACCGAGGGCGACGGTCATCAGCCCGCCGGCCACGGTCAGCGGCCGAGCGAGCCGGGTCAGGCGCCGGGGCAGCTGCGGCAGCGATGCCCAGAGCAGCGCGACGAGGACGAAGGGCAGGCCCAATCCGATCGAATACGCCACGAGGAGCACGGCTCCGGTGGCGGCGTGGGAGCTGACGGCGGCGAGCGTGAGCGCGGCCGCGAGGTACGGGCCCACGCAGGGCGTCCAGCCGAGGCCGAAGACGGCGCCGACGAGGTAGGCGCCGGCCACGCCGCGGCGGCGCAGCCGCTCGGGCAGCCCGAGTGAGCGGACCCGCTCCAGGGCGCCGATGCGGACGACGCCCACGATGGCCAGGCCGAAGAGCGCGATCACGCCGCCGCCGATGATCTCGACCGCTCTGCCCGTGCCGGGACCCTGGGCCAGCCGGGCCAGGCCGCCGGCGGACAGCCCGAGCACCACGAACACGGTCGTGAATCCGGCCACGTACAGCAGCGAGCCGGCGAGGAGCCGGCCGCGGAAGGAGCGCCGCGGCGCGGGTTGGGAGAGCTCGGCCGCGCCCACCCCCGAGACGCACGCCAGGTACGCGGGCAGCAGCGGCACGGTGCAGGGCGCCACGAACGAGGCGAGCCCGGCCAGGAACGTGGCCGCGAGGGCGGCGATCGAGAGCATCAGCCGAACGTGAACGTGTAGATGCGGAACCCAGCGGGGACCGCGAGGTCAATCACGTGGAGGCCCGAAGACTCACCCTGCAGCAGCTGGTACAGGTCCTGGCGCGCCACGGTCAGCGTCGATCCCAGAAGCGCCGGGCCGGCGCGCGCCCCGAGCGGGGCGCCGTCGATGAGGACACTCGCGCTCAGATCGCCGCCGGCGGTGCCCGCCACGACGTAGACCGAATCCGCGTGGAAGCGGAGCCGCACGTGCCCGGCGGAGGCAGCCTGCAGGTATTGGCCCTCGTCGATCCACGAGCCGGTCACCTGGATGGCGTCACTCTGCGCCGGTGGCCCCGGATCCGGGTACGCCGTGGGCACGCCCGGCTGCCCGTAGCCCGCCCCGTCGGCGAGCTGGCCTCGCTCGCTGCCCGCGTAGAGCTCGGGCGTGATGTCGTTCGGCACCGGCGTGCCCGCAGCGCCGCCCGCGGCCGACACCCCCAGAAGCGCGGCGACGGCCTGGTCGGTGACGTCGTAGTCGCCCTCGCCGTAGTGGACGTAGGCGATGCGCCCCTGCTGGTCGAGGAGGTACTCGGCCGGCCAGTACTGGTTGCTGTACGCGTTCCAGGTGGCCATCTGCGAGTCGATGGCGACCGGCCAGGTGACGCCCAGGCGGCGCACGGCCGCGGCCACGTTGCCACGGTCCTTCTCGAAGTCGAACTCGGGGGAGTGCACCCCCACGATGACGAGGCCGCGTCGCTTGAAGCGGCCGTAGAGGTCGGCCAGGTGCGGCAGCGTGCGCACGCAGTTCACGCAGGAGAACGTCCAGAAGTCGATGAGCACCACGTGGCCCTTCAGTGACTGCAGCGTCAGCGGCTGGGTGTTCAGCCAGCCGTCGATGCCCGTGAAGTCGGGCGCGGGCACGCGCTGGGCCGCGGGCTGGAGCGAGGCGGACGCGCTGCTCGACAGCGAGGGCGGCATCGGGGGCCGCACCACGGTCAGGATCACGACGGCCGCGACGAGCACGACCACGGCGAGCAGCGCGATTCGGAAGCGGTTCATGGCCTGGTTCCCCGCTCAACTGTACGGGTGTCCCGGCGCCGGGGCACCTCTGGCCACACTGCGCTTCTGCTAGCTTTCGGCTGGTGCGTCCGTGCCGCCGTCCATGCCCCCGAGACGGCGCCGAAGCAGCGATCCGAACCGGTGCAGGCTGACCGCCGCCGCGTCGTCGTCGACCGGGTCCGCCCCCTCGTCGACTGTGGTGAGCTGCCCGCCAAGGCCACCGTCAACCTGCCCTTGCGCGTGAGCGCGACCCTGGCGCTGGACGGGCACGACCCGTTGCAGGCCTGGGCCTGGGTGGGGCGCGGGCCGGCGGAGCCGCTTCTGGACGCGGCCTCGCCGCCGCGCGGCTGGCGGGAGACCCGCCTGGACCCGCTCGGCAACGACGTCTACGCGACGTGGCTGGTCATCCCCAGGGCCGGGCCGTGGGCCTTCGCCGTGGGCGGGATGCCCGACGACTACGGGGGCTGGCTGCGCGACCTGCGCATCCGTTCGGAGGCAGGGCAGGAGCTCGACGTCGAGCTCCAGGAGGGCGCGGCCCTGGCGCGGCGCCGCCTCCAGCGCAAAGACCTCCGGGACGCCGACCGCCGCGCGCTCGAGGCGCTCGCCGCCGCCCTGGCTTCGGGCCCGGTGCAGCAGCGCATGCGCGCGGCCGAGCGCGCCGCGGCCGTCGAGCTGATGCGCCGCACCGCGGACCGCAGCCGGGCGACGATCGCCGGCGCCTTCCCGCTCGCGGTGGACCGCGAGCTGGCCGGCATGTCCGCCTGGTACGAGATGTTTCCCCGCTCCGAGGGGGCGGCCCCGCCGCGCAGCGGCACGTTCGCCACCGCCGCGCAGCGCCTGCCCGCAATCGCCGCAATGGGCTTCGACGTCGTCTACCTCCCGCCGATTCATCCGATCGGCACGACCTTCCGCAAGGGCCGCAACAACACGCTGGACCCCGGTCCGGACGATCCCGGCAGCCCGTGGGCCATCGGAGCGCGCGCCGGCGGCCATGACGCCGTGCACCCCGACCTGGGCACGATCGCCGGCTTCGACGACTTCGTCACCGCCGCCAGGAAGGCTGGAGTCGAGGTGGCCCTCGATTACGCGCTGCAGTGCAGCCCGGACCATCCCTGGGTGAAGCAGCATCCCGCCTGGTTCCGCCACCGCGTGGACGGCTCCGTGCGCTACGCCGAGAACCCGCCCAAGCGCTACCAGGACATCTATCCCTTCGATTTCGACAGCGAGGACGCGGGCAACCTGTGGGCCGCGCTGCGCGACGTGATGCTGCACTGGGTCCGGCACGGAGTCCGCATCTTCCGGGTGGACAACCCGCACACCAAGCCGTTCCGCTTCTGGAAGTGGCTCATCGCGGAGGTGCGCAGGCAGCATCCGGACGTGCTGTTCCTCGCGGAGGCGTTCACACGGCCCGCCGTGATGCAGCACCTCGCCAAGATCGGCTTCTCCCAGTCGTACACGTACTTCACATGGCGCAACAGCAAGTGGGAGCTCAGCGAGTACCTGCACGAACTGTCACAAACCGAGCAGGTCGACTGGTTCCGGCCCAACTTCTGGGTGAACACACCGGACATCCTGCACGCGACGCTGCAGCGCGGCGGGCCACCCGCGTTCCGGCTGCGCGCCGTGCTCGCCGCCATCACGTGCCCCTCATGGGGCATGTACAGCGGCTACGAGCTGTACGAGAACACGCCGCTGCGCGAAGGCAGCGAGGAGTACCTCGACTCCGAGAAGTACCAGCTCAAGCCGCGCGACTGGAACCAGCCGCAATCGCTGGGGCCCTTCATCACGCGCCTCAACGAGATCCGCCGCGGACATCGCGGCGCCATCGCCCAGCTCGACACGCTCCGGCTGCACCATGTCGGCAACGAGGCGATGCTCTGCGTGAGCCGGTCGTCGGTCACGCGCGATGACGTGCTGCTGCTGGTGGCGAACCTCGACCCCTTCACCTCGCAGGAGGCGACCACATGGCTCGACCTGCAGGCGCTGGGCATCGCCGCGGACCGGCCCTTCGAGGCGCGCGACGAGCTGACCGGCGCCTCCTACCTCTGGCAGGGCCCGGCCAACTACGTGCGCCTCGATCCCAGCGTGCAACCGGCGCACGTGCTCTCCCTGCACCAGCGGTGACGGCGGAACAGCTGACCAGCGCGGCGCCGTCGACACAGATCGCGGGGGCGGTGCCGGCGTCTGACCCCGAGTGGTACCGGCGCGCCGTCTTCTACGAGCTGCTGGTGCGCGCGTTCCAGGACGGCAACGACGACGGCATCGGCGACTTCCCCGGCCTGATCAGCAGGCTCGACTACCTGCAGTGGCTCGGCGTCGACTGCATCTGGCTGCTCCCCTTCAACCGCAGCCCGATGCGCGACGGCGGCTACGACATCTCCGACTACTACTCGGTGCAGCCGGAGTACGGGACCGTCGACGACGTGCGCCGGCTCGTGGAGGAGGCGCACGCGCGCGGCATGCGCGTGATCATGGACCTCGTCGTCAACCACACCTCGGACCAGCACGAGTGGTTCCAGCAGGCGCGCTCGGCGCCGGACAACAAATACCGTGACTGGTACATGTGGTCGGACACGCCGACCAAGTACGCGCGCGCCCGCATCATCTTCATCGACACGGAGACGTCCAACTGGACGTGGGACGACAGGGCGGGGGCGTATTTCTGGCACCGGTTCTTCAGCCACCAGCCGGACCTCAACTACGACAACCCGGCGGTGCGCGAGGAGATCAAGAACATCTGCCGGTTCTGGCTCGACCTGGGCATGGACGGCTTCCGCCTCGACGCGGTTCCGTACCTGTACGCGCGCGAGGAGACCAACTGCGAGAACCTGCCCGAGACGCACGCGTTCCTCGCCGAGCTGCGCGCGACCGTGGACAGCGAGTACGAGAACAAGGTGCTGCTCGCCGAGGCCAACCAGTGGCCGGAGGACGTGGTGGACTACTACGGCACGCCGGAGCGGCCCGAGTGTCACATGTGCTTCCACTTCCCGCTGATGCCGCGCATGTTCATGGGGTTGCGGCGCGAACAGCGCTACCCCGTCACCGAGATCCTGGAGCGCACCCCGTCGGTGCCGCCCGGCGGGCAGTGGGGGATCTTCCTGCGCAATCACGACGAGCTCACGCTGGAGATGGTCACCGACGAGGAGCGGGACTACATGTACACGGAGTACGCCAAGGACCCGCGCATGAAGCTCAACCTCGGCATCCGGCGCCGGCTCGCGCCCCTGCTGAACAACGGCAGGCGCCAGATGGAGCTCTTCTACGGCATGCTGCTGTCCCTGCCGGGGTCGCCGATCCTCTACTACGGCGACGAGATCGGCATGGGCGACAACGTGTACCTCGGTGACCGCGACGGCGTGCGCACGCCGATGCAGTGGAGCGAGGACCGCAACGGCGGCTTCAGCCGCGCGGACTTCGCCATGCTCTACCTGCCGCCGCTGATGGACCCGGTGTATGGCTACGCCGCGTGCAACGTCTCGCAGCAGCGGCGCAACGAGTCGTCCCTGCTGCACTGGCTGCGCCGGTTCGTGGCGGTGCGCAAACGCTGGCCGGTGTTCGGCGAGGGGTCGTTCGAGGCGCTCGATGCAGCGAATCCGTCCGTGTTTGCATTCCTGCGTACGCTTGGTGACCATGTTGTGCTGTGCGTCAACAACCTGTCCCGCTTCGCGCAGCCCGTGGAGCTTGACCTGCGCCGCTATGCGGGGGTGACCCCGGTGGAGATGCTGGGTCACGTGCACTTTCCACGCATCGGCGAGCTTCCCTACCTGCTGACCATGGGCCCGCACGGCTTCTACTGGTTCACGCTGGAGAGCGTGGACCGATGAACGTGCGCGCGGCCGGCGTCGACGCGATCCTCGAGGACCTGCGTCTGGGCGATGCGCTCGCAGACGTGGGCGCGTACATCAACCGGCAGCGCTGGTCCGGCGCGCAGGACACCACCGTGCGAGACGTGATCCTCGAGGACGCCGCGGTGCTGATGGAGCGCGACCCGACTCTGGTTTTCACCGTCACGCGCGTCACGTATGCCGACGGCCGCGTGCGCCGCTACGCGCTGCCGCTCGGGCTGCGCCCCGTGGGCGACGCGCTCGCCGAGCGAGCGCCGGCGTTCATGATCGCAACGCTCGCCGACGACGACGGTGGCCGGCTGCTGTACGACGCGCTCGGCGATCCGGCGTACCTGCACTGGCTGTGGCGCGCCATTCGTGAGGAGCGGACCGTGACGACACAGCAGGCGTCGCTGCGTTGCGAGCGCACCGGTGTCCCCGGAGTGGAGGAGGTCGACACCCCGTGGGTGCGTGTGCTCACCGTGGAGCAGAGCAACACCTCGGTCGAGCTCGGTGACTCGATGTTCCTCAAGCACATGCGCCGCGTGGAACCGGGCCCGTCGCACGAGCTGGAGATGGCGCGCGCGCTCAGTACAGCCGGGTTCCCGCACATCGCGCCGGTGCTTGCGGACGTCCTGTACGACGCCGGCGACTCCGCGCCCACGCCTCTGGCGCTGGTGCAGCCCTATCTGCGCAACAGCGCTGACGGATGGGCGCTCGCGCTCACCTCGCTGCGCGACCTCTACGCCGACGCCGATGAGGCGCTGGCCACGGGTCGGGGTGATCCGGCTGCGGTCGTGCAACAGCAGGGCGGCGCATTCGTCGGCGAGGCGGCGCGGCTGGGTCAGGTGATCGCCGAGATGCACCTTGCGCTGTCGCGCAGCGGCGATCCCGGCATGCGCACAGAACCGGTGACGGCCGTGCTGCTCAACGGCTGGGCGGACGCCATGATCGCCGACCTCGACGCGCTGCTCCGCTCCGATTCACCGCTGCTGGAACCGCTGCGCACCGCGCAGCAGGAGGTGCGCCGCAGCTTCGAAGTGCTGCGCGACGCGAAGCCGGGCGGATTGTGCACGCGCATCCACGGCGACCTGCACCTCGGACAGACGCTGCGCGTCGACTCCGGCTGGATCCTGCTCGACTTCGAGGGCGAGCCGGATCGCACGCCGGCGGAACGGCGCGCGCTGTCGTCGCCGCTGCGCGATGTGGCGGGGATGCTGCGCTCCTTCGACTACGCGGCCGCGGTGGCGCTCACCGAGCGCGTGATGCCGGAGAGCGCGGACTGGGAGGGCCTCATGGCCTTCGGCGACGCCTGGGCGGCGGCCAACCGGCGCGCCTTCTGGTCCGCGTATCTCGAGACGGTCGGCGCCGCGCCGCTCCTGCCACAGCTCGACGCGGCGCTCGTGATGCGGCGTGCATTCGAGACCCAGAAGGCGGTGTACGAGGCCGGCTACGAGCTCGGCCACCGGCCATCGTGGGTGGGCATTCCCGTGCGCTTTCTCACCCGGCCGAGCGCGTGAGCACGACCATGGACACCATCGACTGGACCGCCGACATCGCGCGCCTGTCCGATGGCAGCCACCACGACCCGCACCACGTGCTCGGGCCGCACCCCGTCGCGGGCTCGACCGTGGTGCGCGCGTTCCATCCCGACGCGACGGAGATCGCGGTCGCGCATCCCGGCGGCGTGGTGCTGATGACCAAGGTGCACGCGGGCGGCCTCTTCGAGGCGCGCATCGCGGTGCCGCAGCTGGGCGGCTACCGGCTGCGTGTTCGCACCGAGTCCGCGTCGTGGGAGGCGGAGGACCCCTATCGCTTCCTGCCCACGCTGGGGGAGCTCGACCTCCACCTCATCGGCGAGGGTACGCACCACGAGCTGTGGCGCCGCCTGGGCGCGCGCGTCATCGAGCACCAGGGTGTGCGCGGCACGGCCTTCGCGGTGTGGGCGCCGAACGCGCGCGGCGTTCACCTCGTCAGCGACGCGAACTACTGGGACGCGCGAACATGGCCGATGCGCACGCTGGGCGCATCCGGTGTCTGGGAGCTCTTCGTTCCGTACGTGGGCGACGGCACGCGATACAAGTTCCGGGTCACGCGCACCAACGGCAACCACGTGCTCAAGGCCGACCCGCTGGCGCGCGCGTCGGAGCGGCCACCGGCAACGGCGAGCATCGTCGACGACTCGCACTACGCGTGGGAGGACGCATCCTGGATGCGCAGCCGCGCCGCGGCGCAGCCGGTCAACGCGCCGATGGCGGTGTACGAGGTGCACCTCGGCTCATGGCAGCGCGCCGAGGACAACACCGTGCTCGGCTATCGCGAGCTGGCGCACCGGCTCGCCGACCACTGCCACAGCACGGGCTTCACGCACGTCGAGCTGCTGCCGGTGATGGAGCATCCCTACGGCGGCTCATGGGGATACCAGGTCACGGGCTACTACTCGCCCACCGCGCGCTACGGCACGCCCGACGACTTCCGGTACTTCGTCGACCACATGCATCAGCGCGGCATCGGCGTCATCCTCGACTGGGTGCCTGCGCACTTTCCCCGCGACGACTGGGCGCTGGCGCGCTTCGACGGAACTCCGCTGTACGAGCATCCGGATCCGCGGCGCGGCGAGCACCCTGATTGGGGCACGTATGTCTTCAACTACGGGCGCAACGAGGTGCGCAACTTCCTGGTGGCTAATGCGCGCTACTGGGCCGAGGAATTCCACATCGACGGGCTCCGCGTCGACGCCGTCGCATCGATGCTCTACCTCGACTACTCGCGCCGCCCCGGCCAGTGGCTGCCCAACCGCCACGGCGGACGCGAGCACCTCGAGGCGATCATCCTGCTGCGCGAGGTCAACGAGCAGCTGCCCCGCGACTACCCCGGTGTGATCACGATCGCCGAGGAGTCAACGGCGTGGCCGGGTGTGTCACGGCCCATCGCCGGCGGCGGGCTGGGCTTCACCTTCAAATGGAACATGGGGTGGATGCACGACACGCTCGACTACTTCGCGCAGGACTCCGTGTACCGCCGCTACCACCACCAGAAGCTCACGTTCGGCCTCTGGTACGCGTGGTCGGAGAACTTCATCCTGCCGCTCTCCCACGACGAAGTGGTGCACCTCAAGGGCTCGCTGCTGGGCAAGATGTCGGGCGACCGCTGGCGCAAGTTCGCCAACCTGCGCGCGCTGTTCGGCTGGATGTGGGCACACCCGGGCAAGAAGCTGCTCTTCATGGGTGGCGAGCTGGCCCATCCGGGCGAGTGGTCGCACCAGACGTCGCTGCCCTGGCACCTGCTGGAGTTGCCCGAGCACGGCGGAATGCTGCGGCTGATGACAGACCTCTGCGCGCGGTACCGGGACATCCCCGCGCTGTACGAGCTCGACGACAGCTCCAACGGCTTCCACTGGATCGACGCGGGCAACGCCGACCAGAACGTGGTCGCGTTCGTGCGCTTCGACGCCCACGGTCACCCCGGGCTGGCCTGCGTGGCCAACCTCTCGCCCGTGGTGCACCACGAGTTCCGCATGGGACTTCCGCTGGCGGGGCGCTGGGACGAGGTCCTGAACACCGACGCCGACGCGTACGGGGGCAGCGGGCAGGGGAACCTGGGCGGGGTGGAGACGGAGCCGGTCCGCTGGCAGGCCTATCCCGATTCCGTGCGGATGACCCTGCCGCCCCTGGCGGTGGTGTGGCTGGCGCCCGCGGCGGCCGCGTCAGCCTGACACCTTCGCTATTGCTTAACGAGACACCCGGGGGCAGAATGGAGCAACTGATCCACTGGTCGGGGGAAGCGAGCTAAACGACCGGTCGCACCGAACTGCGACTGGGCACGTCCACCGCCCCGCCGATAGGTTCCGCTACACGGAGAACGCACACGCCATGGACACCGAGCAGGCTCGTCAAAGGCTCCTCGCGGAACGCGACCGCCTGGAGGAGGTCCGCCAGGCGGCCGAGCGCCTGAGCGCCGGCGCCCGCGAGGCGGCGGAGCGCGAGCTCTCCTCGGCCGACCAGCACCCGGCCGAGCTGGCCACGGAGACGATCGAACGCGAGCTCGACCAGTCCGTCGTTCAGCACGCCCGCGTCGAGCTGGTGGAGATCGAGGCCGCGCTGGCCCGGGTCGACTCGGGCACCTACGGGCAGTGCGAGGTGTGTAGCCAGCCGATCAGCGAGGGCCGCCTGGAGGCGCTGCCCGCCGCGCGGTACTGCGTCGAGGACCAGGCGAAGGTCGCCAAAGCCGGCCGCAACGGCAGCCGCTAAGCCGCCGGCACCACCGGCGGAGGCCGGAGCGGCTCCCGCTCCACGTTGACCAGCGCGCCGAGCATCGTCACCTGGCCCAGGAAGAAGAAGTAGGTGATGAGCACCAGCACGAGCGAGAACACGGCCCCATAGCTCTGCAGGCCGTTGGTCGCGCGGATGTACGCGGGGAACAGCAGCGTGAACGCCTCGAGCAGCGTGCCCGCCAGCGCCGCCCCGGGCAGCACGCGCAGCAAGCGCTGGCGCCGGTGGGGCACGACGTAGTAGATGGCCGCGTAGATCAGGGTGCCGTCGAGGGCGCCGATCACCACCTGCAGCGCCAGCGCCAGGCCTCCGGGGAAGCCCGCGGGAAGGATGGAGATGCGCGAGCTCACGGACAGGAGGGTGGAGCTCACCAACAGCGGGATCAGCAGCACGGTGAACACGAAGATCATGCCCACCGCCATCAGCCGCTTGCGGAAGAAGGGACGCGAGCGCACCCCGTAGAGGTGGCTGAGCGCGTCGTCCATCGCGCTGAACAGCGCTCCGCCGCTCCACAACAGCCCGAGAAAGCTGACCACGGCGAGCAGGCCGGTGCGGTCGCGCACCGCGGTGAGCGCGGCGCGAATGTCAGCCCTGTCGGCCGCCGACTGGCCCAGGCTGATGATGCGCACCTCGACGGCGCCGGCGAAGCCGCGGTGCCGCAGCAGCAGGCTGAACAGCGTGACCAGCACGAGCACGATGGGGATGAACGCGAAGAGCGCGTTCCACGAGATCGACGTCGCCCAGCGGGCTGACTGCTCAGCGCGGTAGCGCCGCACCACGCGGGCCACGAGCCTCATGCGCAGATGGTCGTCCCTGCGCGGCCCGCGCGGACGCTAATGGCGGAAGTGGCGCTCCCCGGCGTGCACTACGACCATGCCGAGCGCCTCGGCGGCAGCGACCACCTCCGCGTCCTTCTTGCTGCCGCCGGGATGGATGACGGCGCGCACGCCGGCACGCCCCAGGGTCTCCAGCCCGTCCGGCATGGGAAAGAAGGCATCGGAAGCGGCCACCGCGCCGGCGGCCTCCGGCCCCGCCCGGGCGACGGCGAGCTCGGCCGCCTCGACCCGCGACATCTGGCCCGCACCGACGCCGACCGCGCTGCCGCGGTTCACGATGACGACGGCGTTCGACTTGACGTGCCGGCACACCCGCCACGCGATCAGCAGGTCACGCCACTGCTCGCCGTCCGGTTCCTTCTGCGTCGCGACCGTCATCGATGCGCGGTCCGTCGACACACGGTCCGGCGTCTGCACGAGGATGCCGCCGTCGATGCTGCGCACGTCCGGCTGGTCGGAGCACGACGGCCGTTCCGCCACAAGCATGCGCATGCGCTGCTTTGCGCTCACGGTGTCCACGGCGGATTCCTCGATGCCGGGGGAGACCACGGCTTCCAGGAACGTGCGCGTCAGCTCTGCCGCGGTTGCAGCGTCGACGGGGCGGTTGAGACCGACGATGCCGCCGAATGCCGAGCGCGGGTCGCACGCGAACGCCCGTCGGTATGCGTCGAGCGCGGAGTCGCCGACGGCGAAGCCGCACGGATTGGTGTGCTTGATGACGCACGCGGCCGGCTCGTCGAACTCGCTCACCAGGCGGCGTGCCGCGTCAACGTCGAGCCAGTTGGTGAACGACAGCGCGGTTCCCTGCAGCAGCTGCGCGTGGGCCACGCCACCGGGCGGACCTGCGACTGCGTAGAGCGCTCCCCGCTGGTGCGGGTTCTCGCCGTAGCGCAGCTCGTGCAGCAGCGCTCCGCCCACCGTCATCTCGCGCGGCATTCCCCCGGCGGCGGCGCGTGCCCGCATGTAGTCGGCGACATCCGTGTCATAGGCGGCGACGTGCGAGAAGGCATCTGCGGCGAGCTGCGCGCGCAGCCCGGCGCTGACCGCGCCCGTGCTGCGCAGCTCCGTGACCACGTCTTCGTACTGCGTGGGCGACACCACCACGGCGACCGAGTCGCTGTTCTTGGCGGCGGCGCGGATCATCGTCGGGCCGCCGATGTCGATGTTCTCCACGACGGTGGCGTCGTCCGCGCCTGACGCGCGCGTGGCGGCGAACGGATAGAGCGACACGACCACGATGTCGAAGGGCACGAAGCCGTGCTCCTCGAGCTGGCGCATGTGCTCCGCTTCCGCGCGCCGCGCGAGGATCCCCGCGTGTACGGCGGGGTGCAGCGTCTTGACGCGGCCGTCGAGCATCTCGGGAAACCCGGTGAGCTCCGACACCGCACGCGCCTCGATGCCGGCATCGGACAGCGCGCGCCGCGTGCCGTCGGTGGCCACGAGCTCGACGCCGCACTCCTGCAGCGCGCGCGCGAAGTCGACAAGACCCGCTTTGTCGCTCACGCCGATGAGCGCGCGCAGCGTCACGGCTGCGGCGCGACGCGCGGAATCGCGTCAGGGGCTGTCGAGGCGGGTGACGCCGCAGGGGCGGAGCCCGACGCCGCGAGTTCCGGGGAGCGGCGGCGGGGGGGCCACCCTGAGGCGGCAGGACCCGCCTCGACATCTATGTGTATCCGCCTTCCGTCGCGCCGCAGCCGTCCGGAGCTCCAGAGCTCCACGGCGCGTGGCAGCAGGATCCACTCCTGTTCGTGGATTCGCGCGCGCAGTGAGTCTGCGTCGTCGTGCTCGTGCACCGGCACCGCGGCCTGCAGCACGATCGGGCCGCCGTCGGCCTCGCCGTGCTCGAGCAGCTGCACGGTGCAGCCGCTGACCTTGGCGCCGTGCTCCAGCGCGTCCTCGACGGCGTGCATGCCCCCGCCGAATGCGGGCAGCAGCGACGGGTGGACGTTGAGGATCGCGTCGGGGAACGCATCGAGGAACTCGTCGCTCAGCAGGCGGTCGTAGCCCGCGCACACCACGAGCCGCACGCCGGCGGCGCGCATGCGGGCGACCATGGCGCGGTCGCGGGCCGCGGCGTCGTTGCTGTGCTCGCGCTGCGGCATCGCGTGTGCCTCCACTCCCCAGGCGCGGGCGATGTCGAGCGCGGGCGCGCCGGTCCGGTTGCACAGCACCAGCACGACGGACGCGGGGAAGCCGTCGCGGCCGCAAGCGCGCAGCAGGGCTTCGAGGTTCGTTCCCGCGCCCGACGCGAGCACGCCGACGCGCACGCGCTCGCTCACCGCAGCTGCACCGTCTCCGCGGCGGTCGCGGGCACGACGGTCCCGATGCGGCGCACGCTCATGCCGGCTGCCTCGCTGACGGCGTCAGCCTGGGCAGCGGGCACGATCACCACCATGCCGATGCCCATGTTGAACGTGCGCCACATCTCCTCCGGATGGATGCCACCGGCCTCCTGCAGCGCGGTGAAGAGCGCAGGCACGCGCCACGCGGCGCGGTCTATCTCGACCGCCAGACCCGATGGCAGCACGCGAGGGATGTTGTCGATCAGCCCTCCGCCCGTGATGTGTGCCAGCGCGTGCACGCTCATCCGGCCGCGCAGCTCCGTCACCGGCGCGAGGTACGAGACGTGTGGGGCGAGCAGCAGGTCGCCCAGCGGCGCGTCCGTTCCGGGCAGCACGTCGTTCCAGCTCAGCTCGCGCTCAGCCGCGATGTGGCGCACCAGCGAATAGCCGTTGGTGTGCAGGCCGCTGCTGGGGAGCCC
This sequence comes from Candidatus Dormiibacterota bacterium, assembly GCA_019245575.1. Classification (GTDB taxonomy): domain Bacteria; phylum Chloroflexota; class Dormibacteria; order Aeolococcales; family Aeolococcaceae; genus JAFARE01. The sequence goes on from JAFARE010000001.1 coordinate 214,607, forward strand.
CAGCACCGCGTCGCCCTCCCCAACCTCGTGACCGTCGATGATGGCGTCGCGCTCGACGGCGCCCACGATGAAGCCGGCGATGTCGTAGTCACCAAGCGCGTACACGCCCGGCATCTCCGCCGTCTCGCCGCCGACCAGCGCGCAGCCCGCATCCCGGCACGCGGACGCGATCCCGTCAACCAGCTCCGCGAGCAGCTCTGGCACCAGCCTTCCTGTGGCGAAGTAGTCGAGGAAGAAGAGCGGCTCGGCGCCGCAGCAGAGGATGTCGTTGATGCAGTGGTTGACCAGGTCGACGCCGATGCCTCGGTGGCGGTTGACCGCGATGGCGATCTTCACCTTGGTGCCGACGGAGTCCGTGCTCGAGGCCAGCACCGGGTCGCGGTACCGCGCGGGATCGAGCGCGAAGAGACCGCTGAACGCGCCAACGCCGCCGAGCACCTGCGCGGTGTGCGTGCCCTGCACCGCTCGCCGGATCAGTGAGACTGCGCGATTGCCCTCATCGATGTCGACTCCCGCGTCGGCGTACCGAAGGTCCCCCATCAACCGGCGGTGCCGACCGGTATCTCCAGGGCGAGCTTGTCGGCTTCCAGATGCTCCGGGACGGCCACCGGGTACGTGCCCGTGAAGCAGGCGAAGCAGAATCCGTCGCCGTCGGGCTGGCCCATCGCGCGCCGCAGACCGCCGATGCTGAGGTAGCGCAGCGAGTCGGCGCCCAGCATCGCGCCGATCTCCGCCTCGCTGTGCTCCGCGGCGATGAGCTCGCGCCGCGACGCGATGTCGATGCCCATGAAGCACGGCCACGCGATCGGCGGCGATGCGATGCGCATGTGCACCTCGCGCGCCCCGGCGCGGCGCAGCTCGTCGATGATCCGGCGCGACGTGGTGCCGCGCACGATCGAGTCGTCGACCAGCACGACGCGCTTTCCGGCCAGCACGTGGCGCATGGGATTGAACTTGAGGCGGATGCCCGACTCACGGAGCCGCTGCGTCGGCTGGATGAAGGTGCGCGTGATGTAGCGCGACTTGATCATCCCCTCCGCGAAGGCCACGCCCGACTCCTCCGCGAAACCGATCGCAGCCGGCGTGCCGCTGTCGGGCAGGGTGATCACGATGTCGCCGTCGGCGGGCGATTCCCGCGCCAGCTCGCGCCCCATGGCGCGGCGCGCCTCGTACAGCGACTCGCCCATCATCACGCTGTCCGGCCGGGCGAAATAGATGAACTCGAAGGAGCACATCGCCCGTCGCGTCGCCGTGTGCGGAATCCTGGTGCTGCGCATGCCCTGCGCGTCGACGGTGACGATCTCACCCGGCTCGATCTCGCAGATGAAGCTGGCGCCGATGACGTCCAGCGCGCACGTCTCGCTGGCGATGACGTAGCCGCTGCCACCCGGCGCGTCCAGGTCGCCGAACCTCCCCAGGCACAGCGGGCGGATCCCCAGCGGATCGCGCGCGGCGACCAGCGAGTCGCGCGTGAGGAACAGCAGGCAGTACGCACCCTCGGCGCGGGGCAGCGCCGCGCCGAGCACCTCGGCGAGCGAATCCCCCTGCGTGCGCGCCAGCAGCGAGCCGAGCACCTCCGTGTCGCTCGTGGTCTCGAAGCTCGCCCCGTCCCGCGCCAGCTCGCCGCGCAGGCGGTGCGCGTTGACCAGGTTGCCGTTGTGCGCAACCATCACCGGACCCAGCCGGGGATGCACGAACTGCATGGGCTGCGCGTTGGGCAGGCGGGGACTTCCCGTGGTGCTGTACCGCGTGTGCCCGATGGCGATGTGCCCGCGCAGGGCGTCGATGTCGTCCTGGTCGAAGACCTGCGAGACGAGGCCCATCTCCTTGCGCGTGCGGATCTGCGTGCCGTCGCTCACCGCGATGCCCGCGGACTCCTGGCCACGATGCTGCAGCGAGTACAGCCCGAAGTACGTCAGGTTGGCGACGTCCTCACCGGGATGGAAGACGCCGAAGACGCCGCACTCCTCGTGGAAGTGGTCGTCGAGGACCCGCTGCGCGGTGTTGCTCACGCGCTCAGGCACTGGGCTGCAGCGCCTCTTCATACGCATCGCGCGCGGCCTCGAGCGAGACGTCGAGAACGCCGGAGAACGTGATGCGGCTGCCCCCCACTGTGCCGAGTGCTCGAAGAGGTACCGAATGTCGAGCTGCCAGGTCCTGCAGCTGCACAAGTGCCTCCCTTGCATAGCTGATGAGAAACCGGGACTGGCCCTCGCCGAACAGTATACCGGCCGCCTCGAAGGGCGCCCGTTCGCCGTCCGGTGGATGTGTCAGCTCCGCGATCTCGGCGCGGAGCCCGAGGCCGCTCCAGATGGCGCACTCGGCTGCGGCCACGCCGAGGCCGCCCTCCGCCAGGTCGTGGGCGGAATGCAGCAGGCCGGCGGCGATGGCCTCGCCCACGAAGCTCTGCACGCGGCGCTCCAGGTCCAGGTCGAGGTCCGGCGCGACCTTGGCGTTGACGCCGAAGCCGAGGCGTTGCAGCTCGCTCGCATCGAGCCGCCCGGCGAGTGGTCCGGCCACCGCGATCTCGTCGCCCTCGGACGCGAACGCCGCGGCGCAGTGCCGCGCCACATCGTCGATCACGCCGACCATGCCGATGACCACCGTGGGTGCGATGCGGCTCCGCTCCGACTCGTTGTACAGGCTCACGTTGCCGCTCACCACGGGCACACCCAGCGCGGTGCAGGCGTCGGCGATGCCCGCGATGGCGTCGTGCAGGTCCCAGTACACGTCGTTGACCTCGGGGTTGCCGAAGTTGAGGCAGTTCGTGAGCGCGACCGGCCGCGCGCCCGTGGCCACAACGTTGCGCGCCGCCTCGCACACCGCGATCGCCGCTCCGCGGCGCGGAGCGAGCGAGGTGTAGCGGGCGTTGCCGTCGGTGCACATCGCCAGGCCGCGGACTGAGCCGGGGATGCGCACAACTGCGGCATCGCCCCCCGGTCTCACCACGGTGGCGTCACCCACCTGGTGGTCGTAGGTGCGGAACACGGCGCGGCGGCTGCCCAGGTTGGGGCTGCGCAGCAGGCGCAGCAATGTCTCCTCCATGGGCCAGGGTGAGGCCCACATGCGGTGCTCTAGGGTCATGGCGCGCTCCGGCCGCGGCCCGGGGGCGGTGCGCTGCGGCACGCCGTCGACGAGCACGTCCAGAGGCAGGTCGCACACCGCCGCGCCGCCGTCGCGCACCACGAAGCGCTGCTCGGCGACCACACGGCCGACGACGTCGGAGTGCAGGTCCCAGCGCTCGAACACCTGCTGCACCGCGTCCACGTCCTGGGGACGCACGACGACGAGCATGCGCTCCTGCGACTCGCTGAGCATGACCTCGTACGGGGTCATCCCTTGCTCGCGCCGGGCCACGCGCGCGACGTCGATCTCCACGCCGACCCCGCCGCGATGGGCCAGCTCCGCGGCGCTGCCGCAGAGGCCCGCCGCGCCGAGGTCCTGCATGGCCACGATGCGCGGATCGCCGGCGAGCTCGAGGCACGCCTCCATCAGGCACTTCTCCAGGAACGGATTGCCCACCTGCACCGCGGGGCGCCGTTCCTCGCTGGAGTCGTCGAACTGGACGCTGGCGAAGCTCGCCCCATGGATGCCGTCGCGGCCCGTGTCGGCGCCCACCAGAAGCACCGCGTTGCCGGGACCGCGCGCGCTGGCACGCGTCAGGCGCTCACTCGGCACCACACCCACGCACATCGCGTTGACGATGCAGTTCTCGCGATAGCTCTCGTCGAAGTACAGCTCGCCGCCCACCGTGGGCACGCCGATGCAGTTGCCGTATCCGCCAATCCCGGCAACAACTCCCTCGAAGAGGTGGCGCTGCCGGGGCTCCTCCAGCGGACCGAAGCGCAGTGAGTCGAGGAGCGCCACCGGCCGCGCCCCCATGGTGAAGATGTCGCGCAGGATCCCGCCGACGCCGGTCGCGGCGCCCTGGTACGGCTCTATCGCGCTGGGATGGTTGTGCGACTCGATCTTGAAGACGCACGCGAAACCGTCGCCCACATCCACCGCACCCGCGTTCTCGCCCGGCCCCTGGAGCACGGCAGCGCCGGTGGTGGGCAGCGCGCGCAGCAGGGGCTTGCTCGTCTTGTAGCTGCAGTGCTCGCTCCAGAGCGCGCCCAGGATGCCGAGCTCGACGTGGTTCGGCTCGCGCCCGAGCAGGCGCGCCGCGGCCTCGTACTCCGCGCGCGAGAGCGCGACCTCGGCGAGCGCCGCGTCCGTCGGCGGCGCTGCTCCGGCGGAGATCACGCTCACCGCGTCGAGGCCGCGAGCGCGCCGTCGCGCCGCAGCGACCGCGCCACGGAGGTGATCAGCCGCATGCCGTCGGCGGAGCCGAGCAGCGGCTCGCATGCGCGCTCCGGGTGGGGCATCATGCCGAGCACGTTGTGCGCCGGGTTGACGATCCCGGCGATGTCACGCATCGACCCGTTCGGGGTCGCCGCGCCGACGGCGAGGCCGGCGGGTGTGACGTAGCGGAAGACCACGCGCTCATCGCGCTCCAGCTCGTCGAGGGTCGCCTCGTCGGCGACGTAGCGGCCCTCCCCGTGCGAAACCGGGATCTGCAGCACGTCGCCCACCCGGCACGACGCGGTGAACGCGCAGGAGTCAGTCTCGACGCGCAGCCACGACGGCTCGCAGCGGAACTGCAGGGACGCGTTGCGCGTCAGCGCGCCGGGGAGCAGATGCGCCTCGCACAGCACCTGGAAGCCGTTGCAGATGCCCCACGCCAGGCCGCCGCCCTCCGTGAACTCCACGACCGCCTCCATCAGCGGCGCAAAGCGCGCCACCGCGCCGGCGCGGAGATAGTCGCCGTACGAGAACCCGCCCGGCAGCATCACGCAGTCGGCGCCACGCAGGTCGCGGTCCTTGTGCCACAGCATCACCGCCTCGTTGCCAGACAGCTCCACCGCGTGCGCACAGTCCCGGTCCGACCACGTCCCGGGGAACACCGCGATGCCGAACCTCACGATGCGGCAGCCGCCTCCGCGACCGCGCGCACCGCGTCGATGCGGTAGTCCTCGATCACCGGGTTGCGCAGCAGGCGGTCGCACATCGACTCGACCGCTGCGCGCGCACCCTGCTCGTCGCCGGCGTCCAGCTCCACCTGAATGTGCTTGCCCACGCGCACACCGTGCACGTCGGCGAAGCCGAGACGGCGCAACCCATCGCGCACCACCAGGCCCTGCGGGTCGTTGACCACGGGCTTGAGGTGCACGACCACGTCGGCGATGAAGATCACGACAGGCGGACGCCGCAGATGCGCTCCGCGGCCTCGCGGTAGCGCTGCGTGGTGCCGCGCACCACGTCGTCCGGAAGCTCGGGGCCGGGGGCCGTCTTGTCCCACTGCAGCGTCTCGAGGTAGTCGCGCACGAACTGCTTGTCGAACGACACCACGGCCTCGCCCTCACGCCACTCGTCTATCTCCCAGAAGCGCGACGAGTCAGGGGTGAGCACCTCGTCGATCAGCGTGAGTGTGCCGTCGATGAAGCCGAACTCGAACTTGGTGTCTGCGAGGTACACGCCGGCCGCCTCACAGCGCTCGGTGGCGTGCTTGAAGATGGCGAGCGACACATCCTCGAGGCGCTGCGCGAGCTCGGCGCCGACCAGCTCGCGCAGCCGGGCTCGGGAGATGTTCTCGTCGTGTCCGTCGTCGTTCTTCATCGCCGGCGTGAACCGCGGTTCCGGCAGGCGCGACGACTCCTTCAGCCCGGCGGGCAGGTCCTCGCCGGCAAGTGTGCCCTGCGTGCGGTACTCCTTCCAGCCGGAGCCGGAGATGAACCCGCGGACCACGCACTCGATGTCGATGCGGTCCGCCTGAGCCACGTGCATGCAGCGCTCGCGCCACTCCTCGGGCACGCCCTCCGGCAGCGCGGCGCCCTGGTCGGGCAGCAGGTGGTTGGGCACGATGTCGCGCAGCGAGTCGAACCAGCGCAGCGACATCTGCGTCAGCACGCGTCCCTTATCCGGGATCGGCGTGGGGAGCACGACGTCGAACGCGCTGATGCGGTCCGTCGCGACCATCAGCAGCGTTCCATCCGCGAGCCGGTACGTGTCGCGCACCTTGCCCCGGCGATACAGCTCGAGACCCGTGATGTCCGCAGCGCTGAGCACGCTCATGGTTCAGACCCTCCCACCACCGACTCCTGCTTCAACCGCGAGCTCGTGCGTCTCCCGCTCGGGCGCTCGCGGCGCAACCTCGATGGGAATTCCCAGACGGCGATACGTCACATCGATGCCCCGCAGATACTCCTGCAGGTCGAAACAGCGGTCCAGCGTCACCGCGTTGAGCGCCCCCGAAACGTCGGGGTCGGCGGTGGCGAGCTGGCGGAAGCCACCCTCTCCGTCACGCGCGCGCAGGGCGAGCGCCTGCACCGCGCGGTAGGCGCGCTCGCGCGGCCAGCCGGCCTCGCTGACCAGCGCGGTCAGCACGCGCTGGGAGAACACGATGCCACCGTCACGCGCCACGTTGGCCTCCATGCGCGCCACGTTGACGCGCAGGCCGCGCACGACGCGCGCCGCGATGCGCAGCGTGTACGCGCTGATGGCGCACGCGTCGGGCAGGATCATCCGCTCCGCCGAGGAGTGCGAGATGTCGCGCTCGTGCCAGAGCGCCACGTCCTCCATCGCGGTGGCGGCATGGCCTCGCAGCACCCGGGCGAGCCCGCAGATGCGCTCGCAGAGCACCGGATTGCGCTTGTGCGGCATGGCGGACGAGCCCTTCTGCTTCTCGCTGAACGGCTCCTGCAGCTCATCCACCTCGGTCACCTGCAGCAGCCGGATCGCGGTCGCCAGACGCTCCAGCACACCGCCGAGCAATGCCAGCGCCGCGACAAACGCGGCGTGACGGTCGCGCGCCACGACCTGCGTGCTCACCGGCGCTGCTTGCAGACCGAGGCCGGCGCACACGTGCTCCTCGACCTCGGGGGGCACGAGCGCATGCGTGCCGACAGCGCCGCTCAGCTTGCCCACGCTCACCTCGGCCGAGGCGGCCTGCAGCCGGGCGCGCGAGCGGCGCACCTCGTCGACGAAGTTGGCCAGCTTGAAGCCGAGCGTCAGCGGCTCGGCGTGCACGCCGTGCGTGCGCCCCATCATCACGGTGAGCCGGTGCCGCTGCGCTTGCTCGACCAGGGCGGCCTCGAGCTTGACGATGTCAGCGTCGATGACCGCGGCCGCGTCACGCAGCTGCGTGGCCAGCGCGGTGTCGACGATGTCGGACGACGTCAGTCCGAGGTGGATGTAGCGGCCCGCGCCGCCGACCGTCTCCTGCACCGCGGCGACGAATGCGGCCACGTCGTGCCCCTGCTCCGCCTCGAGCTGCTCGATGCGCTCGGGGACGACGCGCGCGCGGCGGAGCTCGTCCAGGCTCTCTCGCGGAATGCGGCCCAGCTCCGCCCACGCTTCGCACGCGAGGAGCTCGACCTGCAGCCACCGCCGGTACCGCGATTCGTCGCTGAAAATCGCCGCAATCTCAGGCGGTGTGTAGCGAGGGATCACCTGCCCTCATTCTACCGGCTGGCTTCGCAGCGGCCTTTTGCCGGCCGGTGAGGGCGGTGGGCACCTGGCTTGCGGTTGTCGCTGCTTGAACGCCGCTCGGCGTTCAATGCCGCTACCGTCGGCCGCAGGGACAGCTGCGGCCTCCTTACGCCCTCCAGCCGAGATGCCCACCGCCCTCACGCCGCGCAGGTCGAGTGCGAAGCTGACAGGGAATGGCGGGGCAGGTGATCCGCTCGCTCCATCTTGCTGCGCGGCCGATTGTCATCGCGCATCGCGGCGCCTCCAGGATTGCGCCGGAGAACTCTCTGCCGGCGTTCGAAGCGGCGATCGAGATCGGCTGCGACGCGGTCGAGCTCGACGTGCGCCGCACCGCTGACGGCGTGCTCGTGCTGCACCACGCGGCAGCGCGGCGGGGCACGCCGGTGGCGCGCCTCACCTACCGCGAGCTGGCGCGCCGCTCACGGCATCCGCCGGCGCGCCTGACCGACGCGCTGGATCTGTGCTCCGGGCGCATCGGCATGGACATCGAGATCAAGGAGCCGGGCATCGAGGCAGAGGTGCTGCGCGTGGTCGCGCAACGGTTTGCCCGCGGCGCGCTTCTGATCACGTCGTTCCATGAATCGGTCATCACGTCCGTCAAGCGCGCGGATCCGAGCATCCCGTGCGGCCTGCTGGTCGCTCCGGGTCGTGGCCGCCGGGCGCCGGCCGCGGCGCCCATCGAGTGGGCGGCCAGTTGCGGGGCGGACGTGGTGCTGCCGCACCGCCTCCTGGCGCCGACGTGGCAGCTCAGGCCGCGGCGCTCGCGGCACGGCCTCCTCGGCGTCGCGGATCGCGCCGGGGTGCCGGTGATCCTGTGGACGGTGAACGGCGCCCGTCAGGCGGCGCGGCTCCTCGGCGACGAGCGCGTGGCGGGGATAATCACGGACCTGCCCGACCAGGCCTGCGACCTTCGCCGGCGGCTGGGACCCGCCGGCGGTCCGCCCCCACGTTGAGTTTCCCTGTGCCCGAACGCGTAACCGCCCAAGCGCGCCGTGCGTTCCCCGGTCGAGTGCGCCCGGAGCACCGCCAATGACCCTCCCGCGGGCGTACGAGGATCAACTCGTCGAGAGGGCCAAACAGGATGCCGAAGCCTTTGGTGAGCTTTATGACCACTACTTCGGCCAGATCTACAGATTTGTGTACAGCAGGCTCCACGAGCAGGAGGCTGCCGAGGACGTCACGTCCGAGGTGTTCTTCAAGGCCCTGCGCGCAATCGGGCGGTACCGGCCTTCTGGGCACCCCTTCAGCGCCTGGCTCTACCAGATTGCAGTCAACGCGATCAATGACCACTATCGAAGCCGCCGGCCGACGTCGAGCCTGGAGTCGGCGATTGCAGTCCCCGACCCTCAGCGCCCTGTCGCCGAGCGGGTTGCGGACAGCGCTGAGGCTGCGCGCGTCTGGTCCGCCATCGACTCCCTCCCTCCACAGCAGAGGATGGCGATGACCCTCAAGCTCGGCGAGGACCTCAAGCTGGCCCAGATCGGCCAGATCATGGGCAAGAGTGAGGGCGCCATCAAGCTGCTGATCCACCGCGGCATGATCGGGGTGCGCCAGCGCCTGGGCGTCGTCGTGAGCGTCGAGGAGCGTGCCTGATGGCCCGCGAGCGGCGCCCGCGGCGCAACAGCCACAACGGGAAGGGCAGCCTGCCACCCCCGTGGCTCTCCGGCTGGTTCGACCCTGAGCTCAAGGAGCTCTTCGAGAAGGAGCCCGAGCTCTACGAGACCGCCCATCTGCTCCGCGCCTCGCGGCCGGAGGCGCAGCCGGACGACCAGTACCGCCGCCGCCTCCGTGCGTCCCTGATGGCTGAGGCCGAGGGGGCGGTCGGCCGCCAGGGGCCCCTGCGCCGCTGGTTCATGCCCCGGCCGCGCCATCTCGCCTGGGGCGGGGCTGCCGCCGGCGTGGCCCTGGTGGCCGCCACTGCGCTCGCCCTCTTCTCGACGCACATGCAGGACCATCAGACCGTCACGGCGTTCTCGGACGTGGCGGCGCTTCACTCGGTCAGCCCCGAGCAGGCCGTGACCGTGGCCTTCAACCAGCCGATGGACCACGCCGCCGTGGTCGCCGGGCTACGCATCCAGCCGGCCACCGAGATCACCACGGCGTGGCAGGGGAACAGCCTCGTGATCACGCCGGTGCACCACTTCGCCGGCAACACGCCGTACACGGTCAGCATCGCCCAGGCGGCCCTGCGCACCTCCATCGGCACTGTGGCCGCCGCGCCGCTCGTGATCACGTTCGGAACCGCCGCGACCCCGCCCCCCGTGGGCCAGACCAGCAGCACGCCGGAGCTCCAGCCGGCGCAGCTGGGCCAGGCTGCGAGCGGCAGCGGCGTCGCGTTCGCGCCGGACGGGTCGGTGGTCGCCGAGGCCGGCATCGTCGGCACCGCCGGCGCCACCGCTCCCCCCTCAGGCACGGCGGCGCCCACGTCGACCCCCACCGCGGCGCAGTCGCCCGCGGCCACCGCCACCGGCTCGGGCGTGCCGGCCGGACCCGCCCTGGTCTCCTTCGCAGGCCCCGGCGCCCAGCCGGTCGTGCTGGGCAAGGCCGCCGAGGCGGTCGGCTTCTCGCCGGACGGGAGCCGACTGGCCGTGGCCGAGGCCGCCGGCGAGGGCGCCAGCCAGGTGATCGTCGCGGCGGCAGACGGCAGCAATGCCTCCGTCGTGGCCACCAGCGGCAGCCCGGTCGTGGGCGTCGCGTGGCCCGGCGCGGGGCGCCTCGTCTATGCGACTTCTGACGCGATACATACGATCGACCTGCCCGGAACAAGCGCCACCGTCACGCTGCCGTCCAGCGCCGGGCCGGTGACCGCGCTCTCGCCCGACGGCCGCCACGCATACCTGGCCCCCGCCGCCGGCACCGGCGGGATCCTGCTCGACATCGCTGACGGCTCCACCCGGACCCTCACCGGGTCGGTGAGCCAGGTGGCCTTCAGCGGCGACGGCGCCACGGTCGCGTGGGTCGACCAGTCGGGCGGGCAGCCACGCCTGCTCACCTCGCCGGTTGACCGTGATGCCCCAGCGCCCGTCTCAACGCTCGACCCCGGATCGCAGCTCACCCTGGCCGCGGTGAGCCACGACGGTGGCGAGGTCGCCTATTCGGTGAGCGGCCCCTCCCAGAGCGAGCAGCTCGTGGTGGCGCAGCTGCCCAGCGGCGCCGCGCTTGCGCTCGGGCCGGCGACACACGTCGCAGCCTTCGCGCCGCAGGGCGGCTCGATCGCGTACGTCGCCGCCGGCGCCTCTGGCTCCGTGGTCGAGCTCGCGCCCATCCCCGGGTATGTGCGGCCGCCCGCCGCGATGGTCCCCGCCCCCGCGATCGACGCGCTCAACGCCTTCGTCGCCGCCCAGGTGAGCGGCAACGCCGGACGGCTGCACGACCTCGCCGGCAGCGGCTTCGACCCCGTGGCGCTCACGCCGAAGGGCCTGTCCCGCGCCTACACCATCGACGCGTCCTCCTCGTCGCCCGGGAAGGTGTCGGCCGACGTCGACCTCGTGGTCGACCCGACGTCGCATCACCAGGTGACGCGCGTCGCCGCCGAGACCCTCACGCTGACGCGCAGCGCAACGGGCGATGGATACCTCGTCACCGCGCTGGACGTCGCGGCGCTGCACGACCAGCCGGCAGGGCCGCACGTCGTGCGCGTCGCCGGCGGGCCGAGCGCATCGCACTACGTGGTCCAGGTCACCTTCGACAGCGACCTTGCCGCGGCCAGCGTGCCCGGCGCCATCACGGTGTCCGACGACAGCGGAACGGTGCTGCACGGGACGACCGTGTACGACGCCAACACGCGCGTCGCCACGGTGACGCTGGACTCGATGCCCGCCGGGCCGGTCACGGTGAAGGTCGACACGTCGCTGATGGACGTGAGCCGGCAGGCCCTCGCCGCAACCGTGACCGCCGTCACCGGCGGCTGATCAGACCCGGACGAAGAGCGCGCTGACGGGGATGCGCAGCGTCCCGTCGGCGGCCTCATACCGCCGCGCCGCGTGGTGGCACGCGGATCGCACGTGCTCGGCCATGTCGTGCGGCAGCGCCGCCAGCTCCGCGGCGAGCGGCCCCTGCGTCACCAGCGCCGTCCAACAGCTCGCGATTCCGTCGAAGCGCACGACGTCCTGGACCCGTGTCGCGACGCCTTCGGGTGGCGCAGCCAGCACCGAGTCCAGGTAGGCCGACGCGGCGCCGCATTCCGCCAATGCCGAGCTCAGTGACGCTTCGCAGGGCGGTGGAGCGCTGGGATCCCAGCATGCGATGAGCGCGGCTCCGCCGGGGCCGAGCGCCGCACGCATCCATGCGGCTGCACCTGGGTGGAATCCGTGCGTGAACAGACTGCCCGCGCGGTCGCACAGGTCGCGCGGCGCAGGCGCATCCAGGTCGTCAGCCTCCACGCCGATGACGCGCCCGCCGGGCGCGACCCTCGAGCTGCACGCGCGCGTGAGCTCTCCGCCGTCGCAGAGCACGTCGCACACCACGTGCCCGGGGCTGATCGCCAGCGCCAGCGCAAGCTGCTCAGCCAGCGGGCGCAGCACCGCCGCTGCGTAGAGCTGCCCGTAGCGCAGCACGCGCTTACGAGGTGACGGCGACGGCTGCGGCGATCGCTGCGGCGCGCGCCGGGTCGCGCACGAGCCGTTGCAGCGCCTGCTGCCGCTCGGCCCACGCGTCCGCCTCGCCGACCAGCTCGGGGTGCTCCTCGATGAAGTGCGTCGTGTACTCGCCGGCGCGGAACCGCTCGTTGGACAGCACCGCCAGGTGATACGGGATGTTGGTGCGAATGCCGGTGATCACGTACTCGAACAGCGCGCGCCGCATGCGGTCGATCGCCATCTCGCGCGAGGGTCCGTGCACGATGAGCTTCGCGATCATGGGGTCGTAGTTGGGCGACACCAATCCCGGACCGGCGAGCGAGCTGTCGACGCGGACACCCGGCCCCGCGGGCTCGTGATAGCCGGTGACCTGTCCCGGTGAGGGCAGGAATCCCTTGGCGTAGTTCTCCGCATTGACGCGGCACTCGATCGCGTGGCCGCGCGGCTGCAGACCGTCCTGCGTGAACGACAGCGTCGCGCCGGCGGCTACGCGCAGCTGCTCGACGACGAGGTCCACGCCGTACACCAATTCGGTGATCGGATGCTCAACCTGCAGGCGCGTGTTCATCTCCAGGAAGAAGAATTCGCCGCGGCTGTAGATGAACTCCACGGTTCCCGCATTGACGTACCCGACTGCGCGCGCCGCGGTGACCGCGGCCTCGCCCATGCGTGCGCGCTGCTCAGGGTCGATGACGGGCGACGGCGACTCCTCGATGATCTTCTGGTGCCTGCGCTGCACCGAGCACTCGCGTTCGCCCAGGTGCACGACGTTGCCGTGCCCGTCGGCGATCACCTGGATCTCGATGTGGCGCGGCTCTTCCACGTACCGCTCCAGGAACACGGTGTCGTCACCAAAGGCGCGCGCCGCGGTGCTGCGCGCCGTCTCGACTCCCTCGCGCAGCTCGCGCTCGTCGCGCGCCACACGCATGCCGATGCCGCCACCGCCGGCGCTCGCCTTGATGAGCACGGGGTAGCCGACCTCCGCGGCCGCCGTCACCGCATCCTCGACACTGCTGAGCGCATCGCTGCCGGGCACCACGGGCACGCCCGAGCTGACCATGCGCGCCCGCGCCGGCACCTTGCCGCCCATCACCGCCATCGCGTCGGCGGGCGGACCGACAAACGCGATCCCCACGTCAGCGCACGCGCGGGCGAACGCCTGGTTCTCGCTGAGGAACCCGTAGCCGGGATGCACCGCCTGCGCGCCGGTGCTGCGGGCCGCGTCGATGATCCGGTCGATGACGAGATACGACTGCGCCGACGGGGCCGGGCCGATCTCCACCGCCTCGTCGGCCAGCGTGACGAACGCCGCGTTGCGGTCCGCCTCGCTGTGCACCGCCACCGTGCTGACGCCGAGGTCGCGGCACGCGCGGATCACGCGCACAGCGATCTCGCCGCGGTTGGCCACCAGCACCTTGTCGAACATGCGCGGCGCGCTCACTCGACGTGCACCAGCGGGTCGCGCGGGCTCACCACGTCGCCTTCCTTCACGTACACGTGCGTGACGGTGCCGCTGCGCGTGGCCGTGATGTCGTTCTGCATCTTCATCGCTTCGAGCACCGCCACGACGTCGCCGAGGTTGACGGCGTCCCCCTGCTTCACGTTGAGCTTGAGCAGCAGACCCTGCATCGGCGCGACCACGGTCCCCTCGCGCACGGGCGGCGGTCCCTGCGCCGCGGTGTGAGCGGGTTCCGGCGCGCCGCCGCCGCCAAACGCGCCGATGACGCGCACCGCGTAGGACTGCCCGTCGACCTCGACGGTGAGCTCGCGCGCGCTCTGCGCCGGGGCCGCCTCGGCTGCGTCATGAGACTCGACGGCGACCGGTTCGTGCTCGGTCGCGGCCTCCTCGCTCGGTTCGGGCGCCGGTTCGTCGCCGAGTCGCTCCGTTGCCGCCTCGCCGCGGCGCAGCGCAAGGTACTCGGCAGGGAACAGCGCGAACGTCGCCGCGGCCGTGTCGTCGACGTCGGCGACGCCCTCGCGCTTCAGGGCTCGCCGCGCCGATGGCATCGCCGGTTCGAGCAGGTCCGCGGGACGGAGCGTGATCGGCTCCTCCCGGCCGTTGACGAGGCGGCGGATCTCCGCGTCGACCGGGTGCGGCGGCGAACCGTACAGGCCGAGGAAGTAATCCTTCACCTCCTGGCTGATGGAGGCGTAGCGGTCGCCTTCGACGACGTTGTACACAGCCTGCGTGGCGATGATCTCGGTGAGCGGTGTCACCAGCGGCGGCGAGCCCAGCTCGCGACGCACGCGCGCGACCTCCTCCTCCACATCGCCGAGCTTTCCCAGCGCATCGCGGTCGCGCAGCTCCGCGAGCGCGTGTCCCATGGCCGACGGTGGCAGCAATCCGCGCAGCGCTGATGTGTCGAGGCGCATCGCCAGCGCATCCATCACGTCGTTGTAGTGCGTGAGGTTCTGCTCCAGCGTCAACGCCGCGTCTGCGATGGGATCGAGCGCCAGCCCAGGGTCCACGTCGCTGCCGGCGAAGCCCGCGATCACCGCCTCGGCTGCGGGCATCGAGGCGCCACCCGCGAGAGGGGAGAGCGCGACATCGATGCGCGACGCGCCGGCGCCGGCGGCGACGTACGACGCGAGCGTGGCCTGTCCCGTCTGCGCGGCGATCGACACGGCGACGGGGACGCCCGTCGCGCTGCGCAGCGCAGCCACCGTCTCGCCGGCGCGCGCAGCCACGAGCGTTCCCAGCGGGTCGTGCAGGCACAGCGAGGGATACCCCGCGTCGACCAGCCGGCGTCCCAGCGCGACGACGCGGTCCACGTCGTGCTCCGGCGAGTGGCTGTAAACGATCACTCCCTCGGCCTGCTTTCCCGCCTTGTGGATCGCGGCGGCGCAGCGCGTGAGGTTGCGCACGTCGTTGAGCGGGTCGTAGCAGCGGAAGATGTCGACACCGCCGGCCGCTGCCGCCGCGATGAACGCATCCACCACATCGTCGGCGACATGGCGGTGGCCCACCAGCGCCTGGCCCCCGATCATCGCGAGCAGCGGTGTGATCGGCGCCGCCGCGCGAATGGCGCGCAGGCGCTCCCACGGATCCTCGCCGAGAAAACGCAGCGACGCCTCGAACGTCGAGCCTCCGAAGACGTCCAGCGCAGCGAAGCCGCATGCGTCGAGCCGCTCGGCGACGGGGACGGCGTGGCGCTGGCGCAGCCGGCTGACCAGGAGCGCCTGCTGCCCGTGGCGGAGCGATGTCTCCACCAATTCGAGCCGGGGCATCCGGCGCATTCTAGCCACCGGTGTCGATCGCCCCCGCGCGGTGGAGTGCGCTGCTGCTCAGGCGCTGAAGCCGGCCGGGAGCTCCACGCTCTCGCGCATGCGCGCCCGCTGCGCGAGAATCGCGCGCTCCACCTCCGGGTCGGCGACGGCGAGGATCTCCGCCGCCAGGTGGCCCGCGTTGCGCGCGCCCATCTCACCGACGGCGACGGTGGCAACGGGGATCCCCGGCGGCATCTGCGCGATGCTCAAGAGGGAGTCGAAGCCCGCCAGCGGCGTGGCCGCGAGCGGGACCCCGATGACCGGAAGCGGCGTGATCGACGCGAGGACCCCGGGCAAGTGCGCCGCCGCGCCGGCACCCGCGACCAGCACGCGCAGTCCTCGAGCCTTCGCCGCGAGCCCGTAGGCGCGCACAACGTCGCCGGCGCGGTGCGCTGACATCACGCCGATCTCCCAGCCGACGCCGTAGCCGTCGAGCACCTCGCCGCAGAGGCGCATGACGGGAAGATCAGACTTGCTCCCCACCACGATGCCGACGCGCAGTTCAGCGCTCATGTGTCAGCGTCCGATCGCGAGGGCCGTCGCACCGACGGCGCCGATGTCTGCCCGGTACCACATCCCGTCGAAGCGCACGCGTGAGATGTTCGCGTATGCGCACTCCCGCGCGCTCGCCAGGTCGTCGGCGACGGCCGTGAGGCAGAGCACTCGCCCGCCGGATGTGACCAGCCCGCCCCCGTGCTCACGCGTCCCCGCGTGGAAGCAGAGAACGTCGTCAGCCACATCCTCCAGTCCCGCGATCACCTCACCGGTGCGCGCGCTCGCCGGATAGCCGGCGCTCGCGGCGACGACACCGACGGCGCAGCCCGTGCGCGACACCGCGGTTCCCGGCTGCACGCCGCCACGCGCGCACGCTTCGAAGAGCGGCAGTGCCGGCTCGCCGAGCAGGGGAAGCACCACCTGCGCCTCGGGGTCGCCGAAGCGGGCGTTGAACTCGAGCACCTGTGGCCCGGAGTCGGTGAGCATGATGCCCGCGTACAGGCAACCGGCGAACGGCGTTCCCCGCTCGCGGAGTGCGTCGACGCAGGGCTGCAGCACGCGGCGCACGATCAGGTCGACGGGCGCGGCGGGCATCGGCGCCACCGCGCCCATGCCGCCCGTGTTGGGCCCGGTGTCACCGTCGTGCGCGCGCTTGTGGTCGCGCGATGTCGGCAGCACGCGCACGTTGCGGCCGTCGGTGACGCAGAGCACGCTCACCTCGTCGCCCGCGAGCAGCTCCTCGACGACCACACGGTCCCCGGCCGCGCCGAACCGCGCCTCCTGCAGGCACGCGTCGACGGCTCCGCGAGCGGCCTCGACCGACTCACACACCACAACACCCTTGCCCAGGGCCAGCCCATCCGCCTTCACCACGCAGCGGCCGTTGTGCTCGTCGATGAACGCGTCGACGCGGCCCCGGTCGCTTGCGCTGCCCGAGGCCCAGCGCGCCGTGGGGATGCCCGCGTCGTCCATCAGCGCCTTGGCGAACGACTTGGACGACTCGATGTGCGCCGCAGCAGCGGTGGGGCCGAACACCGCGATCCCGGAATCGAAGCACGCATCTGCCACACCCGCGGCGGCAGCCGCATCCGGGCCGATGACGACGAGGTCCGCCGCACGCTCGCGCGCGAGGCGCGCCACGGCGGCCGCGTCGGTGGCGTCGAGGCTCACGTTCTCCGCGATGCGCGCGGTACCACCGTTGCCCGGCGCGACGATGAGCTCGACGTCGTCGCGGCCGCGCGCGCACGCCCACCCGAGCGCGTGCTCGCGACCGCCGCCGCCGACGATGAGAACGCGCGTCATGCGTGCGTAGGGCGGTGCGGCACCAGCGGACACCGACCGCGTGCCCCGACGGCCGGTCCCCCCACGTCTCTCGACCACGAGTTCACTCCCATTCGATCGTCGACGGGGGTTTGCTCGAGATGTCGTACACGACGCGGTTCACGCCGGCGACCTCGTTGACGATGCGCCGGCTGATGACGCCGAGCACGTCGTAGGGCACCTTTGCCCAGTCGGCCGTCATGCCGTCCTCGCTCTCCACGATGCGGACCGCGACGACGTTGGCGTAGGTGCGGAAGTCTCCCATCACGCCCACCGACGACACCGGCGTGAGGATCGCGAACGACTGCCACACCTTGCGGTACAGGCCGCTGCGCTTGACCTCGTCGATGACCACCCAGTCGGCGGCGCGCAGCGTCTCCAGCCGCTCCGCCGTGACCTCGCCAATGACACGGATCGCCAGGCCGGGGCCGGGAAACGGCTGCCGCCACACCATGTCTTCGGGAAGGCCCAGCGCGGATCCGACCGCGCGCACCTCGTCCTTGAAGAGATAGCGCAGCGGCTCCACCAGCGTGAAGCGCAGGTCCTCGGGCAGCCCGCCGACGTTGTGATGGGTCTTGATCGTCTGCGCGCTGCCCGTGTCGTGTGACGTCGACTCGATCACGTCGGGGTACACCGTCCCCTGCGCCAGGAAGCCGATGTCTCCCAGCGAACGCGCCTGTTCCTCGAACACGCGGATGAAGGTGCGGCCGATGCGCCGCCGCTTCTCCTCGGGGTCGACGACCCCGCGCAGCGCCTCGAGGAACTGGTTGGTCGCGTCGACGTGCACCAGGTTGATGTGGCGCTGCCGCGACATGACGTCCACCACGCGGTCGCCCTCGCCGCGGCGCAACAACCCGTTGTCGACGAAGACGCAGGTGAGCTGGTCGCCGACCGCGCGGTGCACCAGCGTCGCCGCCACCGCGGAGTCGACCCCGCCGCTCAGTGCGCAGAGGACCCGTCCGTCGCCGACGCGCATGCGGATGTCGGCCACGGCCATCTCGATGAACGACGCGGGCACCCACGTGCCCGCGCAACCGCACACGTTCATCAGGAAGTTGCGCAGCACATCCTTGCCGAGCGGCGTGTGCGCGACCTCGACGTGGAACTGGATGCCGAAGCGTCCGCTGGGGCCGGCGAACGCCGCGCACGGCGAGTTGAGCGAGTGGGCGATGGGCCGGAACCCGTCGGGCAGGCGCGTGATGATGTCGCCGTGCGACATCCACACGGACAGCTCGCGCGGCAGGCGCTCGAACAGCCCGGCGTCATCGTCGACGTTGACCGATGCGTGCCCGTACTCGCGGCGCGTCGCGGGCTGCACCTCGCCGCCGAGGTCGCGCGCCAGCAGCTGCATGCCATAGCAGATGCCGAGGATGGGAATGCCGAGCTCGTAGACCGCGGGGTCCGGGCGCGGCGCGCCCGCGTCGTACACCGACGCCGGACCGCCGCTGAAGATGAGCCCGCGAGGCGCGCGGCGCCGCACCTCGTCAGCGCTGATGCCGCCCGGCACCAGCTCGCAGTAGACCTTCGCCTCGCGCACGCGGCGCGCGATCAGCTGGCTGTACTGCGAACCGAAATCAAGGACGAGAACCGAATCCTGCGCAACCTGGTTGTCGCGCGCTGGTGCATCTCGCACCAGCGTCGTCATAGGCCCATGCCGACGCGCTGTTCGCGCTGCTGCACCTTGCCCTCGGTCTTGATGGCGGGGGCGACCACCATCTCGGTGTCCTGAAACTCCGCGATGCTGCGCGCGCCGCACACGCCCATGGCGCTCTTCAGCGCCCCGACCAGGTTCATGCTGCCGTCGTCGACGTGCGCCGGTCCGAAGAGGATCTCGCGCAGCGACCCCTTCACCCCGGTGCGGATGCGCGTGCCGCGCGGCAGGTTCGGGTCGGGCGTGGCCATGCCCCAGTGATTGCCCTTTCCCGCGGCCTCGGTTGCGGCCGCGAAGATCGAGCCGATCATCACGGCGTCGGCGCCACTGGCGAACGCCTTGGCCACATCGCCACCGAGCCGCATGCCGCCGTCGGTGATGATCGCGACTCGCTCGCCGCTGCGGCGCTGATGGTCATCGCGCGCCGCGGCGCAGTCACTGGTGGCCGTGACCTGGGGAACGCCGACGCCGAGCACAGCGCGCGTCGTGCACGCCGCGCCGGGCCCGACACCCACCAGCAGCCCCTTGATGCCGGTGTCCATCAGCTCCAGCGCGGTGGCGTAGTCGACGCAGTTCCCCGCGACCACGGGGATGTCGACCGACGAGGTGAGGTCGCGGAACGACAGGTGGCGGTACGACTTGCTCATGTGCCGCGCGGTCAGCACCGTGCCCTGCACCACGAACACGTCACCGCCCGCCTCCTGCACGATCGGCGCCCGCCGCTCCGCATGGGCCGGCACGGTCGACACCGCGCATGGCACGCCGGCCGCCTTGATCTCCTCGACACGCTGGCCGATCAGCCCGTCCTGCACCGGGGCGGTGTAGAGCTTCTGCAGCAGGACGTTGATCTTCTCGGCCGGCGCCTCGGCGATCTCCTTCAGCACGCCGGCGGGATCCTCGTAGCGGGTCTGGACGCCGTCCAGGTTCAGCACCGCGAGCCCGCCCAATCGGCCCATCTCCGCCGCGAACGCGGTGTCGACCACCCCGTCCATGGCCGCGGCCACGAAGGGGATGTCGAGCCTGCATCCGTCGAGCGCGAAGGAGAGGTCGATCTCCTCGGGGTTGATCGTGATCCGCCCAGGCACGAGCGCCACCTCGTCGAAGCCGTACGCTCGTCTTGCCCGCTTCGAGCGCCCCAACTCCAACTCCATCAGGGGATTCTATCAAACCGGCTGGGGCCGGCCAGCCGCCAAGCGCACCATCTTGGGCCGGAGACCGCCGCCGGCCACCACATGTAGTGGTCCGGCCCGCGATCAACCCCGGAAGACCGACCGCCGCTCCATCAGCTCCTCGACGAGTCCGTACTGGATGCGGTCGCGCACCGTGTCGGAGATGCGCATGACCACCGACGGGTCGGCCGCCGCCCCGGCGTCGTACTCGTCGGTCCGGATCGGCTCGTGGAAGCGGATGCGCCACTTGCTCGGCAGGGGGATCAGCCCCAGCGGCCCCAGCCAGGGCCACGTGGGCGTCACCGGGAAGTAGGGCATGCCGAAGAGGCGGGCCACGAGCTGGAGGTCGCCGATCATCGGATATATCTCCTCCGAGCCGACCACCGAGATCGGGATGATCGGAGCGCCCGCGCGCAGCGCCACCTCGACAAAGCCTCCGCGGCCGAATCGCCGCAGCCGGTAGCGCTCGGAGAACGGCTTGCCGGTGCCCCGCACCCCCTCGGGGAACACCAGGACCAGCTCGCCCTTGCGCAGCAGGCGGACCGAGTCGTCAGGGTGCCCCAGGGTCTGGCCGGTGCGGCGCAGGAACCACGACAGCATGGGCAGACCGCCGAACCACGAAGCGATCAACGCGCGCGTGTATCGGTCAACTGCGTCTAGAACTGCCACCTCGATCATCGCGCCGTCGAAGGGCAGCACGCCGGAGTGATTGGAGACGAGCAGGGCCGCGCCGCTGCTCGGCACGTGCTCGAGGCCCGAGGTCTCAACGCGCCAGTATTTCTTGTACAGCAAGCGGAACAGCGGTACCAGCGCGTTGGTGAACTCGCGGTCGAAGCCGAAGTCATCGACGTCGTAGTTGCCCCGGCTGTGCGCGCTGCGCACCTCCGCCGCGCGATATCCGAAGGAGACGATCTCCTGCAGCGACTCGAGGTCGATGACGTCGCGTCCGGTCATCTCGCGCAGGCGCATGGCGAGCGACCCCGTGGCCGACATCGCGGTCATGGGCAGCTCCTTGCGCATGCGCTCGAGCCGGCTGGGCGTGCGCCGGTGACCGTTGCTGCCGGCGCGTCCCACCGCCTGCTGGGTCATGACTGCGCGGGCGCGCGGCGCGGCTTGCGCCGGCGCCGGACGGGCCGCGTGGGCGCGGGCATCGCGGCGGGGGCGTGTCCATTCCCGGCGGGGCGGCGCGCGCGCAAGAACTCCTCGAGCTCGGCCTCGTACTGATAGGCGGGCTCGGCGCGCACGATGTCGCGAACGCGGCGGTTGCGCGCGTGCGCCTGAACGGTCTCGGCCGAGCTGTGCTGCACCACATCGCCGAG
Source organism: Candidatus Dormiibacterota bacterium (assembly GCA_019245575.1). Taxonomy (GTDB): domain Bacteria; phylum Chloroflexota; class Dormibacteria; order Aeolococcales; family Aeolococcaceae; genus JAFARE01. The sequence continues at coordinate 235,935 of JAFARE010000001.1, forward strand.
CCGCGCGCACAGCGCGCCGGTGTCGACCACACGCCCGTACTGCAGGAGTCGCAGCAGGTGAGGCGAGAACCCCACCGGCGCGATGCGCTCCAGCGCCAGCATGGCGAGCGAGCTGCCGATGAAGGGGATCACGGGCAGGTTGACCTTGCCCATCGTCTGCACCGCCTGGCTGAGGAGCACGATGCCCGGTCCGGCGACGTTGAACGTGCCCGAGTGGTCCTCGAGCACGACGCGCTCCAGAACACGGACCGCGTCCTCCTCGTCGAGGAACTGCAAACGCGGGTCGAACCCCGCGATGGTGGGCACGACGGGCAGGTCGAACAGGCGCACGAACGGGGTGTCGTGCGTCGGCCCCAGCACGTTGGCGAAGCGCAGCAGCGTGACAACCGCGTTGGGCCGGCGCAGGCGGAAGTCACGCACATACGCCTCGACCTCGTCCAGGTCGCGCGTGAACGTGTCCCGCGGCGGCGCCTTGCGCGCCATGTCCTCCGCCCAGAAGGACGGGTCGTCGGGCTCGCTGCCGTAGATCGCGGTGCTCGACTTCACCACCAGCTTGCGCACCGGGCTGTCGGCTGCGCTGCAGGCCGCGATCAGGTTCATCGTGCCGATGACGTTGGTCTCGTGCACCACGCGCGCGCTGGCCCGCCGGGGGTCGACGATGAGGCCGGCGTGCACCACGGTGTCGATGTCCATCGCGTGCAGCAGCTTCCCGATCAGGCTGTGGCGGATGTCGGCGCGCACATAGTCGGTGCGCTTCAGCTCGACCAGCGGGGCGCGCGTGTCCACCGCAACGATCGCCTCTACCGAGGGGTCCTCCTCGAGACGCCGGGCTAGGTGCGACCCCCAGAATCGCGAAACGCCGGTGATCAGGATGCGCCGCGGTTCGCCCACGAGACCAGGCATCGTACCGCGGGTGGCCGCCCGATCAGGGGTAGATGCCGCGCACCTCGGTGGCTTCGGCGACCTTCTGCACAGCGATGCGATACGCGGCGTCGCGCAGGGGCACCGCGTCCTGCTCGGCACGGGCGTGCACCTGGTGGTAGCTGCGCATCATCACCTCCTTGAGCCGCGCGTTCACCTCGCCCGCGGCCCAGAAGTACGCCTGCAGGTCCTGCACCCACTCGAAGTAGGACACGACCACGCCTCCGGCGTTGGCAAGGATGTCGGGCAGGACGAGCGCGCCGCGGTCGTTGAGGATCGCATCCGCCTCCGGATCGACGGGTGCGTTGGCGCCCTCGGCGATGACGTGCGCGCGCACGCCGGCGGCGTTGGCGCCGGTGATCTGGCCCTCGACCGCGGCGGGCACCAGCACGTCGACGTCCAAGCGGAGCAGCTCGTCGTTGCTGATGCGATCGGCGGCGCCGTAGTCCTCGATGTGGCCTCCTTCCTCTTTAAGAGTGCGCAGCGCGACGAGGTCGAGGCCGTCACCCCGGTAGCAGCCGCCCGACGTGTCGGACACCGCCACCACGCGCATGCCCGACGCCGCCAGCAGCTCGGCGGTGACGCATCCGACCTTGCCGAAGCCCTGCACGGCCACGGTTGCGTCCGAGGGATCGAGCCCACGGTCGCGCATCGCCTGCACGGTGACCGTCGACAGGCCGCGGCCGGTGGCGCCGGAGCGCCCCTCGGATCCGCCGATCGCGGTGGGCTTTCCCGTGACCGCGGCGGGCACCGAGTACCCCGCGTGCATCGACAGCGTGTCCATGATCCACGCCATCACCTGCGGCCCGGTTCCGAGGTCGGGCGCCGGGATGTCACGGTCGGGTCCGACGATGAGCGATATCTCGGTTGTGAAGCGCCGCGTCATACGCTCCAGCTCGGTGAGTGACAGCTGTTTGGGGTCGCAGATGACGCCGCCCTTGGCGCCGCCGAACGGCAGCTCCACCACCGCGGACTTCCACGTCATGTACATGGCGAGGGCGCGGACGTCGTCCAGTGTCAGGGCCGGATGAAAGCGCAGACCGCCCTTGGCCGGGCCGCGCGCGATGTTGTGCTGGACGCGGAACCCGGTGAAGACGCGAAAGCTGCCGTCGTCCATCTCCACGGGAAAGTGGACCACCAGCTCTCGCTTGAGCTCGCGCAGGACGCTGCGCAGGGAATCCTCCAGTCCCAGCGCGTCCGCAGCGGCGTCGAACTGTCGCTGCGCGATGCTCAGCGCGGTGCGGGCCGGTGCGAGCGCCATGCGCCGACTATACGAGTCCGCGTCGTCGCTCACCGCTGTCGGCGGAAGTTTTCCACAGCGCAGTCGCCGTCAGGAGTCGTCTCAGGGGTGTCACTGCAGCGCGACGAGCGACTGAAATCTGAGTGAAATCGACGTTTCACGTTGACAATCGTGTGTGCAGGCACCATGCTATGCGCGATCGACAGGACGTTTGCACACCTCCTGTCACAAACGTCGGACAGCGGTCCGGGTCGATCTGGCGGACCGTCTACACGGAGGCCCATGTCATATGGCCAGAACCAGGCGTCGAAGAGGCGGCACAGTGAGAGCCGTCAAACGCACCGTGAGGCGCGTGAGGTCGACGGCGAGTCGTCGCGCTCCCGCCGCCGGTGGCGACATCGTCAAGACCCTGGTCAGGGAGCTCGAGCGCCGGCTCTCTGCCATCGAGCGAATCGTCGCCCGCCTCGAGGGCAACGTCCGTCGTGCCGCGACGCGGACCACGGCGAAGCGCGCCACCGCCAAGCGCAGCACCGCGAAGCGGCGCACGACGGCGAGGCGCAGCACCGCCAAGCGCACCACGCGGCGCCGCACCGGCACCGCGAAGCGCGCGGCGGCCAAGCGGACGACGCGCCGCAGCACCGCGAAGCGCAGCACCGCCAAGCGGCGCACCACGGCGAAGCGGGCAGCGGCGAAGCGCCCGGCTCGTCGCACAGCGAAGCGCACCACGGCCAAGCGCACCACCGCAAAGCGGACCACAGCCAAGCGGGCGGGCGCGAAGCGCACGACCGCGAAGCGCAGCACCGCGAAGCGCGCGGGCGCAAAGCGCAGCACCGCGAAGCGCGCGGGCGCGAAGCGCGGCGGCCGCAAGGCGGCAGCGGCAGCACCGGCCTCGCCGGTTCCGGCCCCCGCGGCCGGCTGACGCAACAGCCACAAGAACTGGAAAGGCCCCCGGAGCGTCCGGGGGCCTTCTCTTTGTGCAGCGATCCTCAGCGGCGGCTGAGCGCGGCCCGCAGCGCATCGGCCGCACCGCGCGCCTCTGCGCCGCTCACACCGAGGTGGGTCACGCAGCGCACCTCGCGTTCGCCCATCACCGTGATGAGCACACCCGCGGCCGCGGCGCGGCGCGCCACATCCACAGCGCCGTCCTTCACCGCCAGCATCACGATGTTGGTCGGCACTGACGGACGGCGCACCTCGACATCAGGGCAGTCCTGCAGCGCCGCGACGATGACGGCCGCGTTCGCATGGTCCTCCGCCAGACGCTCCACGTTGTGCTCCAGCGCATACAGGGCGGCGGCAGCCAGCACACCCGCCTGACGCATCCCGCCACCGAGGCGCTTGCGCCATCGCCGCACCTCGCCGATGACCGCGCTGTCACCGGCGACGGCCGATCCCACGGGCGCGCCGAGACCCTTGCTGAAGCACACCGACACCGTGTCGCACGCCCGCACCAGCTCGGCCGGCGCGCACTCCAGCGCCATGGCGGCGTTGAAGAGGCGGGCGCCGTCGCAGTGCACGCGCAGGCCGCGCTCGTGAGCCACCGCGGCGCACGCATTGATGCGTTCGGCGTCGATGGCGGCACCGCCGCGGCGGTTGTGCGTGTTCTCGACGCACCACAGGCGCGACACGGGGGAGTGGATGTCGTCCCCACGCACGGCGCCCGCCAGCTGCTCCGGTGAGGGCACGCCCTCGTCGGCGTCGAGCGTGCGCAGCTGCACTCCCGCGACGACGGCGGAGCCGGCCGCTTCGTAGAACACCACGTGCGCCTGCGCGTCGGCGATCACCTCATCACCGGGCCTGGTCTGCGCGGCCACCGCGGTGAGGTTGCCCATGGTCCCGCTGGGCACGAACACGGCCGCATCCTTTCCGAGCCGCGCGGCGATCTCCGCCTCCAACCGGTTGACGGTGGGATCCTCACCCCACACGTCGTCGCCGAGCTCCGCGTCCGCCATGGCCGCGCGCATGCCCGCGTCGGGAAGGGTCAGCGTGTCACTGCGGAGATCGATGACGTTCGTGGGCACTGGTGCTGCTCCCGGCTGGATCCAGCCCGCGAGTGTGCACCACATCGAGACGCGCACGCCGCGCTCCGGCCCGGCGCGCCTCCCCCGCCATCGCGGTGCGGTTGCGGCCAGCGCGCTTGGCGCGGTACAGCGCCGCGTCCGCGAGTGCGAGCAGCTCGCCCGCGCTGTCGGTGTCCTCGGGATACGCCGCGCCGCCGACGCTGACCGTCAGCGGCAGCTCCGTGCCGTCCGGCAGCGTCACGCGCATAGCGCTGACGGCGGCGCGGATCTTCTCGGCAACGATGTGCGCGTCCGCCGCCGTGGTGTTCGCCATGACGACCGAGAACTCCTCGCCCCCGTATCGCGCGGCCAGGTCGGATCGCCGCACGCTCGAGAGCAGCGTCTGCGCGAATGCGGCGAGGGCCGTGTCACCAGCCTGGTGGCCGTGCGTGTCGTTGAGCGCCTTGAAGTGGTCGATGTCCAGCATCAGGATCGCGAGAGGGGCCGCAAGACGCTCCGACAGCGCCACCTGCTGGCCCAGATAGTCGACCAGGAAACGGTGGTTGTACAGCGACGTCAGGTCGTCGATGCTCGCCTGCCGCTGCACCACCGCAAGGAAGCGGTACCGCTCCAACCCGAGCGCCACCTGCTCCGCGGTTGAGCTGACAAGGTCGACGTCGGTCTCGGCCAGCGTCCTCGTGGCGCATCCGACCGCCAGCACGCCGTGCACGTGCTTGCCCACTCTGAGCGGGGCGACACAGAACTCGCGCAGACCGAACCTGGCTTCGTCGCTCGCGGGCAGCGCATCGACGAGCAGCGCTCCGTTGGCCGTGTACCGATGGCCGGCGCCGAGGGGCCCGTCACCGCTCAGCAGGCCGTCGAGGTCCGCGTGCGGCATGCCCTGCACAACCGTGAACGGGTCACTCATCTCGGACCCCGTGACCACGATCATCACCGCGTCGACGTCGAGGTTGGCGTGCAGCTCGGCGCACACGTTGCGCAGCGATGTCTCGAGCGGCTGCGACGCGCTCATCTGCGTCGCCACGGCGGCGCGGGCAGCGGTTGCCCGCATGGTGGCGCGCAGCCGGTTGCGCATCTCCTCGAACGTGGCGCCCAGGCGTCCCAGCTCGTCGTCGGAGCCGGTCGGCACCGGCTCGTCGAAGTCACCGCGCCCCATCGCCGCCACGGCGCGGTCCAGGCGGCGCAGCGGCTGCTGCAGGCTCGACTGCACAACCGCGACGATGATCAGCAGCGCGCCGAGGATCACCGACACCACGAGCAGCGCCGGCTGCCATCCCTGCACGAGCGCGGGCACGGACGTCGACACGACGAGGCTGAAGCCGCCGCCGACGGGTGCGACGGCGACGGCGAGGTCACCCGAGATGGCGGGCGAGACGGCGGCGGTCTGCGAGTCGCGCACCAGCGCCAGTCCCGCGGTGTCGGCCGTCGTGGCGATGCTCCGCCGAAGGGCTTCGAGGAAGGCCGCGGTGATGGGACGCGCGACCATTGCGCTCGCCGGCCCCTGCACCGGGGCGGATGCCACCATCCACGCACCGCCTGACGCGTCTGCGATGGTGCCCGCGCCGGTGCGCACGGCCGACTGCAGCGCGGCGAGCAGATGCGGATCCGGCCCGGCGGACGATCCATCCTGCACAGCGACGGTCTCTCCCGCCGCGGTTGTGACGGCGAGCACGTCCTCCGCCTCGTTCACGCTCTCGTCCTGGCGGAGCTGCGCCGTGAGCGCGGCCGGCGCCGTGCCGGCTGACACGCTGCTCAACTGGCGAGCCACCCCGCCGGCGTAGGCCTGCAGCGAGCTGCGCTGCACCCCGACGAGGTTGCTGACGATGCCTGCCTTGTCCGACGCGCGCTGCAGCGCCTGTGTCGTGGTTGCGGCGCGCGCCAGCAGCAGCGGCAGCACCGCGACCATGGCGCCCGCCACCAGGATCACCGCTGCGAACTTGACGGTGAATGAGAACCGCGGCCGCCGCGGGCGAACCTGACCCACCCTCAGCGGCCACCTCGTGAACGCATCAGCGTCAGGCCGGCGGCGGCCGCGCACAGCGCCAGCGCGAGCGAGGCGGCGAGCGTGAGCCATGCCGCCAGGCCGGAACCCGCGATCGGACGCAGCAGCGAGGCGGGGCTCGCGAGACCCGGGCCGGCGGCGACAACCGGTGGCGGGAGTTGCGTCTGCGCCGGGGGCGACGGACGCGCGGTGGCCGCGGGTGCGCCTGCGTGCGGCCGCTGCGCACGGTGCGATGCGGCAAGCGACGCCGCGAGAGCCGTGACGCGCACCCGTGGCGGCGACGGCGGCTCAACCCGAGTGGCGACGCCGGTGCCGGCCGTCGACCGGGGCTGAGCGGTGAGATTCGCGGGGCCGGCGCGCTGAGCATGCACCGCTGCCCGAGACGCTTGCGCTCGCCGCGACCGCTCGCGCTCGGCGCGAATGTGGCCTGGGCGATGGTGCTCGTGGTGCGCGGCAGCGCGCTCGTCGCGCGTCTCTGCCGCCGCGTGCAGTGGGTGCGTCCCACCCACCGTCGCCGCCAGCGACGCAGCAGCGAGCAGCGGAAGCATCGCGAGGCGTGCGTGCACTGCGCTCATTCCTGTCGTGAAGCGCGGAACCGGCCGCGTCAGACGCCGCAACCCGGCCGGAAATCGAATGCCATCGTAGATACGCCGTCCGGGGCGGGTGTGACCGGCATGTCACAGATTCAGCCCATGTCGCCGACCTCCTCCGCGAGGCGGCGAACAGGGGATGACGTAGGCTTCACCCGTGCCCGCGGTTGTCATCAGCTTCGTCGACGGCGAGGTGCTGCATGCTGAGACACCGGAGATCACATTCGACCTCGCGGTCCTCGAAGCGGAGTTCCGCAGCGTCGACCCCAATGGACAGCGCGCGCTGTTTCCGGTGAGCGCGATCCGTCAGATGCTGGTCGGCGAGCCGCGCGAGGCGCCGTCCGCGGACGTCCTCGAGGGGTGGGACCGCGCCGCGTTCCACTTCATCGACGGGCAGGTGATGCGCGCCTCGATCAGCCCTGATGCGTACCTCGGACGGCATGGGGGCGTGTGGACGATCGTCGAGGCGGACACACATGAGGTGCGCACCATCGCCGTCCCCTACACCTCGCTCAAGGGCGTGTTCCACATCCGGCAATGGGACAGCCGGCCACTGGGAGAGCGCGCCGAGAACGGACGCCTCGACCAGCTGGCGCGCATCCTCGCTGAGCGCGAAGCGGGCGCGACAGGCACTGCGGCTATGCCGCAGCGCAGGGCGCTGCTGAGCCGCATGCGCCGGCCGCACGGCGGCACATAGGACTGTTACCGCTCGGCTACACCAGGTTCCCAATCCTCAACGGGCGCTCGCCCGGTGACGTGTTACCGTAACTGAGCCTTGCCGTCGTCCCTCGCGACGGTCGACACGGTGGCCGGCCAGGACGCGCCGCCGTCGCTGACCGAACGCTTTTTCAACCGTCGCACCCTCGCATCGCTCCTGATTGCAGCAGCGATCGTCGGCGTTGCGGTGTGGCGCGCGCCCATCAACTGGGCCGACGCGTGGAACAAGATCCGCCATGCCGACCCGCGCCTGTACATCGCCGCGCTGCTCATCTTCTATGTGTCCTTCGGCATCCGCGCCATCCGCTGGCGCGTGCTCCTGCGCAACGCGGGCGACGACCACCCGGCGCAGTCGCTGATCGCGCCCGTCATCACGTCCTTCTTCGTCAACTGCGTCGTGCCCGCGAAGATGGGCGACGTCTATCGCGCCTACATGGCGCGCGCGCGGCTGCAGATCTCCGGATCCAAGGCCTTCGGCACGATCATCGCCGAGCGCCTGCTCGACCTGTGCGTGCTGATGGCGATGCTCATCGCGGCAGGTGCCGTGGTGTTCCACAAGAAGGCGCCGGGCGCGCTGGTGCCGTACGTCATCGTCGGCACGCTGGTGTGCATCGCCGGTGTCGGCGTGCTGCTCACGATGCGGGCCGGACGCGGGCAGCGCGTCCTGCGGCTGCTGCCCGAGGCCATCTTCCACCGCTACGAGTCGTTCCGCCTGGGCACGGTCCACTCGTTCGGTCGCTACCCGACGCTCCTGGTGCTCACCGTCATCGTGTGGATGTGCGAGTCGGCGCGGCTCGCCTTCGTGGTGTTCGCGCTCGGGGACGGCAACCTGCTCGGCCCGTCGCAGTTCCTGCTCATCGCGCTCGTGGCGGCGCTGCTGACCACGGTTCCATTTCTTCCCGGCGGCATCGGCCTGGTCGAGGCCGGGATGGTCGGCGTGCTGATCGCCGTCGGCGGCGTCAGCCAGCAGGTGGCGATCTCCATCGCGCTGCTCGACCGCAGCATCAGCTACGGCAGCCTGGTCGTCTTCGGCTTCATCGTCTTCCTGTTCACGCACATCACCGCGCCGCGCGTACACACCGCCACCGCCCGCGGGTGAGGGCGCTCGTCACTGGCGGCGCCGGCTTCATCGGCTCGCACCTGGTCGACGCGCTGCTGCGCGACGGCCACGACGTCGCCGTGGTCGACGACCTCTCGCGGGGCCGGCGCGAGCATGTTGACGCAGCAGCGCGCCTCGTCGAGCTCAGCCTTTCCGACCCCGAGCTGGATTCGGTTGTGGGTGAGCACCGTCCCGACGTGGTGTTCCACCAGGCAGCGCAGATCGACGTGCGCCGTTCCGTGGCCGACCCGGTGGCGGACGCCGAGTGCAACGTCGTGGGGACGGCCAACCTTCTGCACGCATGCGCGGCGCACGGTGTGCGCCGCGTAGTGTTCGCGTCCAGCGGCGGCGCCATCTACGGCGACACCGACGACCTGCCCACATCCGAGGCGCATCCACTCCAGCCCCAGTCGCCCTACGGCACCAGCAAGCTCTGCGCCGAGGCGTACGGAGACACATACCAGCGCATGCGCGGCCTGGAGTTCGTGGCGCTGCGCTACGCCAACGTCTACGGCCCGCGCCAGGATCCCCACGGCGAAGCGGGCGTGGTCGCGATCTTCGCGCAGCACCTGCTCCGCGGGGAGCGGGCGGTCATCAACGGTGACGGCCGCCAGACGCGCGACTACGTGTACGTGGACGACGTGGTCGCGGCCAACCTGGCCGCGGTCTCCGCGGCCCCGGCCGGCGCGTTCAACATCGGCACGGGAGTGGAGACCGACGTCAACACCATCCACGCGCTGCTGGCGCGCATCTGCGGCGCCGAGGCGGAAGCCGAGCACGGTCCGGCGAAGCCCGGCGAGCAGCGCCGCTCCTGCCTGGACATCGCGCGGGCTCGCGCGTCGCTCGGGTGGTCGCCCGCGGTGGCCCTCGAGGAGGGCTTACGCCGTACTGCCGGCTACTTCCGGGGCTGACACCATCAGGCTGGACCTGGCCTCCTCGAGGCAGCGCGCCGCGTGCTGCTGCAGCGCGTCCACGGCGGCGTGCATGCCCGTGGCTCCCGCGTAGCCGGGGCTCTGGCGCAGCCGCAGCGACCAGCTCAGCTCGTCGACGGCGACGCTGAGCAACGCGTGCGCCGCCGCCGCCGCATCGCTCAGCGCGTGCGTCTCGACCTGCTGGAGCAGCTGGCCCGCGCCGTCGAGTCGGCGCCGCAGGGCACGGTCAGGCGTCTCATCCGTCGCGGCGAGGGCCGCGTCAAGGGCGCTGCGCAGCAGCGCGTTCGAGTCGACCGGCCGCGAAGCGATGCTGCCGCCGAGCATTCGATACGCGCCGTACAGCAGCACCACGGCGACGATGCCGGCGATCACATAGGGCAGCATGCTGATGCTCAGGCCGCAGCGCCGAGCGCTCCGCGGCTACTTGTAGCGGAACGTGATGCGGCCCCTGCTGAGGTCGTACGGACTCAGCTCGACGCGCACCCGGTCGCCGATGAGGATGCGGATGTAGAACTTGCGCATCTTGCCGGACGTGTACGCGAGCACCTCCTGGCCGGTTTGCAGGCGCACCTTGAACATCGCATTGGGCAGCGGTTCGACGACCGTCGCGTCCATCTCGATCGTCTCCTCCTTGACGTCGGTCGCCGTCCCGTCCGTCGCCGTGTTGGTGCGCCGGTTGGGACTGCGGCGGCGGGTTCCGCCGGGCCGGGGAGGGCGTCGGGCCAAGCTGTTCTCCAGGTTTGCGCGAGACTGCGTGCTGCCGCCCGAGGGTAGCATGGCGGCGAGATGGCCACGGCGAACACTCATCCATTTCTCGACGCCCTGCGCGATCGCGTGCTCGTGTTCGACGGCGCGATGGGCACGAGTCTCCAAGCCGCAGCGCCGACCATCTCGGACTTCGGCGGCCCTGCGCTGGAGGGCTGGATGGACGGACTCGTGCTGCACGCGCCGCACATCGTCGAGCAGGTGCACCGCGGCTTCCTCGAAGCCGGATGCGACGCGATCGAGACGTGCTCGTTCCAGGCGTCGAGCCTGCGCCTGAGGGAGTGGGGCCAGGAGGCGCGCACGCGCGAGCTCAACGAGACCGCCGCGGCACTGGCGCGCCGGCTGTGCGACGAGCACTCGACGCCGCAGCAGCGCCGCTTTGTGGCCGGAAGCATCGGACCCACCGGGTTCCTTCCCGCGTCCACCGATCCCACTCTGGGCAACGTCACCTTCGACGCGCTGGTCGCGTCATTCGCCGAGCAGGCGACGGGCCTCCTGAACGGCGGCGCCGACTGCCTCATCATCGAGACGGCGCAGGACATCCTCGAGGTCAAGGCCTCGGTGTTCGGCGCGCGCGCGGCGATGACCGCCACCGGCATCGGCGTCCCCGTCATCGCGTCGGTCAGCCTCGACACCACGGGACGGATGCTGCTCGGCACCGACGTCGCCGCGGTGCTCACCATCCTGGAGTCGCTGCGCGTCGACGTGGTCGGCCTCAACTGCTCGACCGGCCCGGACTACATGCGCGAGCCGATGCGCTACCTGAGCGAGCACAGCACAGCGCCGCTCTCGTGCATCCCCAACGCAGGGCTGCCGGTCAACGTCGACGGCCAGGCCTGCTACCTGCTCGAACCCGCCCCGATGGCCGACCAGCTGGCCCGCTTCGTCCACGAGCAGGGAGTGAGCATCGTCGGGGGATGCTGCGGCAGCACGCCCGGGCACATCCGCGAGCTCGTCTCCCGGGTACGCAGCATCCCGCGCGCCGATCGGCACGTCGACACCAGGCCGCGCCTCGCCAGCGCCATGCGCGCATACGACCTGCGCCAGCAACCGGCCCCGCTGTTGATCGGCGAGCGCGTCAACGCTCAGGGGTCGCGCGCGGTGAAGCGGCTCCTGCTTGCCGATGACTACGACGGCGTGCTCGCGGTGGCGCGCAACCAGGTCGACGGCGGCGCGCACGCCCTCGACGTGTGCGTCGCGCTGACCGAACGCGCCGACGAGGCCGCGCAGATGCAGACGCTGGTCAAGACGCTGCAGGCGAGCGTCGACACACCGCTGGTGATCGACAGCACCGATGCCGACGTCATCCGCGCGGCGCTGGAGGCCAACCCCGGCCGGGGCGTCGTCAACAGCGTCAACCTGGAGAACGGACGCGCGCGCTGCGACGCGGTGCTCCCCCTGGTGCGCGACCACGGCGCGTGCGTCATCGCTCTCACCATCGACGAGGAGGGCATGGCGCGCACCGCGGAGCGGAAGCTGGCGGTGGCGCGCCGCATCCATGACCTCGCATGCGGCGAATTCGGCCTGGCGCCGGAGCAGCTGCTCTTCGACGCGCTCACGTTCACGCTGGCGACCGGAGAGCAGGAATGGGCCGCCTCCGCGCACGAGACGATCGAGGGCATCCGCGCCATCAAGCACTCGCTAACGGGAGTGCTCACGGTGCTCGGCGTGTCCAATGTCTCATTCGGGCTGCCCCCGAAGGCCCGGCCGGTGCTCAACAGCGTCTTCCTGCACCACTGCGTGGAGGCCGGACTCGACGCCGCCATCATCAACCCGGCCCACATCACGCCGTACGCGGAGATCGAGCCGCAGGCGCGCCGTCTCGCGGAAGACCTGATACACAACCGCTCGCCCGACGCGCTCACGGCGCTCATCGCGCACTTCGAAGGGGGCGGGGACACCGCAGCGGTGAACACCGACGCGGTCGATCGCTACGCAGGCATGACGCCGGCTGAGCGCATCCACGCGCAGATCCTGCAGCGCCACAAGGAGGGCATCGAGGAGCAGATCGACCTCGCGCTGCAGGAGCGTGACCCGGTCGCGGTGCTCAACCAGGTGCTGCTGCCGGCGATGAAGGACGTGGGCGACCGCTTCGGCGCCGGTGAGCTGATCCTCCCGTTCGTGCTGCAGAGCGCCGAGGTGATGAAGCGAGCGGTGGCGCACCTGGAGCAGTACCTCGAGAAGCGCGAGGGCTACACCAAGGGCAAGGTTGTGCTCGCCACCGTGTACGGCGACGTCCACGACATCGGCAAGAACCTGGTCAACACGATTCTCAGCAACAACGGCTACACGGTGTTCGATCTGGGCAAGCAGGTGCCGCTCACGACGATCATCGACAAGGCGCAGGAGGTCGACGCGGACGCCATCGGCCTGTCGGCGCTGCTGGTCAGCACCAGCCGGCAGATGCCGCTCTGCGTCAAGGAGCTCGACGAGCGCGGGCTGACGTACCCGCTCATCATCGGCGGCGCCGCGATCAATCGCGGCTTCGGCCGGCGCATCCTCTTCCTCGACGCGGACCGCATGTACCAGCCGGGCGTCTTCTACTGCAAGGACGCGTTCGAGGGGCTCTCCACGGTGGACCAGCTGCTCGACGCGACGCGGCGCGAGGACCTGGTGCACCGGCTGCGAGAGGAGGCGCTGGCCCACCGCGACCGCGAGCGCGACAAGCAGGAGCGGCGCGCCGCGACGGTGGCGTCCAACGGTGCGGCGCCGGCGCGGAGCACCACGCGCACCGACGCGCCAATTCCCGACGTCCCCTTTTGGGGCGCCCGCGCGTTGCGCGACATCCCCATCTGGGAGGTGCACCGCTTCATCGACCGCAACTCGCTGTTCAAGATGAGCTGGCAGTTCCGCGGCGTGCGCGACCCCGAGGTGTGGCAGCGCCTGCTCGCCGAGGAGCTGGAGCCGCGCCTGCAGCGCTCGATGGACGAGGCGGAGCGCGAGGGCTGGCTGCAGCTGCAGGCCGTGTACGGGTACTGGCCCGCTCTCGCGGACGGTGACGCCGTCGTGGTGTACGACCCGGACGACATCGACCGTGAGCTGGGGCGCTTCAACTTCCCGCGCCAGGGCGCGCAGAACCGTCTCTGCCTGGCCGACTACGTGCGCCCCGTGGAGCTCGCCGCAGACGGCGAGCGCGACGTCGTCGCGCTGCAGGTCGTCACCACCGGGCCGCGCGCGTCGGAGCGGTCCAACGCGCTGCAGGCGGCCGGCGAGTACGACGACATGCTGCGTGTGCACGGGTTTGCGACACAGATGGCAGAGGCCACCGCGGAGTACGTGCACCAGCAGATCCGCCGCGAGCTGCGCCTGGGCGAGGACCAGGGGCGCCGCTACTCATGGGGCTACCCTGCGTGCCCGGACCTCGAGGACCATCAGGTGCTCTTCCGCATCGTGCCCGCGGACGACATCGGCGTGACCCTGACGTCGGGCCACCAGCTCGTGCCCGAACAGTCGACCGCCGCCATCGTCATGCACCATCCCGAAGCACGGTATTTCGCCGTATACGGCGCATCCGACGCCGCAGATGACGCCGCGCCGGGCGCGCCGGAGCCGGCGTTGTCAGCGCAGAACGACTAGCCTTCAGCGCCCTGCAGCCGGCGCGGAGCGACTGAACTCAGCTTCTGTCGGCTGCGGGACGCGTGGATACGAGAGGGCTGCGGCACCATCTTCGCGGCGAGTTCTCGAGGCCGGAGGGCGAGCGCGAGAATGCCGAAGGCTAGCTTGCGCGCGAGCCCGGAGGCCGAGAGGTGTTTGAGCAAGCGAAGGTGGTGCCCGGCCCTCTCTGACCAGGTTGTCCGTCACCGAGCAGCGAAGCGTCAGTCCTCGTAGCGACGGATGCGCGCGTCCTCTGCCCCGTGCTCGCTCTGATAGAGCTTGCACGTCTCCGGTTCACCGATGCACGGCGGCAGCGGATGGCGTCCGGTGAAACGGTGCGTGCGACGGTCGACGTGACAGTCCGCCTTGTAGCGGGTCAGCATGCCGAACGGTCCCGCGCGCTCCTTCAGGATCTGCTCGAGGTAGGGGCAGCGGCGGTGGCGGACCGGCGCTGCGGCGCGGGCCGGCGAGCGTTGCCGGTCACGTCGCGGCGGGGGTGGCGGCTCCGCTCGCATGCTCGTTCAACGTGACCGCGATGACGCCCGCTCAGGAGGCGAGCATCGACTGGATGCGCGAGGCGAGCTCCTTGATCTTGAAGGGCTTGGCCAGCGTCTGCACGTTGCCGTAGGCCTCGAGCTTCGGCGCCGTCGAGGCGTTGACCAGCGCGCTGACCACCAGCACCTTGGGCCCGTTGCCGTGGTCGGCGCGAATCTTCTCCAGCACCTGCGTGCCGCTCAGGTCGCCCGGGAGCATGAGGTCGAGGAGCACGAGGTCAGGCTGGAATTCTTTGAACACCGTGAGGCCTTCGTCCCCACTCTTGGCCACCTTCACCTCGTAGCCCTCCATGGTGCAGAGGAGCGACTCGATGTCGGCGAGCGCGTAATAGTCCTCGATGATCAGGACCTTCTTCATCTCTTCACTCGCTCAACCATGTGTGCCCGGCGACCGGTGAGCATAGCACGGGCCCGCGAGACGCCTTTTCGCCGGCGCAAGCCGTGCGCGACGCCGTCGTCGCCGTCGCTCAGAGCCTCCGGTCGATGACGGTGGCGGTCCCCAGACCGCCCCCGCAGCACATCGTCTGCAGACCGTATCGAGCATCACGCCGCTCCAGCTCGTGCAGCAGCGTGGTCATCAGCCGGGCGCCGCTCGCGCCCAGTGGATGGCCGAGCGCGATGGCGCCACCGTTGACATTGACCCGATCCATGTCCGGGTGGTGCTCCTGCTCCCACGCCAGCACCACGGGGGCGAATGCCTCGTTCACCTCGAAGAGGTCGATGTCCGCGATGCGCAGACCGGTGCGCTGCAGCACGCGCGCTGTGGCCGGGATCGGCCCCGTCAGCATGGTCACCGGGTCGACGCCGACGACCGCCTGCGCGACGATGCGCGCGCGGGCCTTCATGCCCAGCTCGGCGGCGCGCTCCGCGGACATCAGCAGCACGGCTGCGGCGCCGTCAGTGATCTGCGACGAGTTGCCCGCGTGCAGGATGCCGTCGGGACGGAACGACGGCTGCAGCTGCGCGAGCACGTCGACGGTCGTGTCTGGCCGGATGCCCTGGTCCTGGCTGACGACGTGGCCGTCGCCGTTGGCGCCGACCACCACGGGCGCGATCTCGCGGTCGAAGTAACCCTGTGTCTGCGCAGCGGCCGCGCGCCGCTGCGACTCGACGGCGAACGAGTCGGCGTCGCCGCGGCTGATGTGCCATTGCTCCGCGATCATCTCCGCGGCCAGTCCCTGCGGCACGAGGTTGTACTGCTCGAGCAGCTCCGGAGGAAACGGTGTGCCCGGGCCCTGCAGCACCGTGCTGCCCATGGGCACGCGGCTCATGCTCTCGACTCCCGTCGCGATGGTGATGTCGCACGTGCCCGACTGGATGAGGTTCGCTGCGAAGTGAATCGCCTGCTGCGACGAGCCGCACTGACGGTCCACGGTCGTCGCCGGCACCTCGACGGGGAATCCGGCCGCGAGCGCCGCCTGCCGCGCGACGTTGACGCTCTGCTCACCCGTCTGGCTCACGCAGCCCATCACGATGTCGTCCACCAGCGCCGGGTCCAGACCGGCGCGGCTGGTCACCTCGTTGAGCACGTGCGCCGCCAGCAGCACCGGGTGCACATCGCGCAGGTCGCCGTTCTTCTGTGAACCGCGTCCCAGCGGTGTGCGAACGGCTTCGACGATGACCACGTCTGTCATATTGCCGGTCTCCCTCGATCCGCCCGAAGCGTAACAGGAAGGCTCTGAGCGGCCGCTCAGGATCCCGCGCGCACGAACTCGGCGAAGAGGCGCCGAGACCACTCCATGCGGGTGTACAGGTCCTCGGGATGGCACTGCAGCGCGACGAGGAAGCCACGCGCCGGATCCTCGAGCGCCTCGACCACGCCGTCGGGCGAGCGCCCCGTCACGGTGAGCGGCGGCGCCACCGCGTGCACTCCCTGGTGGTGGCGGCTGTTGACCATAACTGTCTCAGCGCGCGTGATGTCGTGCAGGCGCGACCCCGGCTCCACGCGCATCTCGTGCAGGATCTCGTGGTCACGCCCGCTGTTCTTGTGCTGCAGCGTGCCCTCGACCTGCACATTCAGGTCCTGCCACAGCGTGCCGCCCAGTGCGACATTCAGCACCTGGAGGCCGCGGCAGATGGCCAGCAAGGGCTTGCCGTCGTCGAGCGCCCAGTGGACCAGCTGCGTCTCCACGGAATCCAGCTCGGGCGCGGCGTCGACGTTGCAGTCGGCACGCTCGTCCTCCCCGTACAGCGCGGGCTGCACGTCGGGGCCTCCCGCGACACAGACCGCGTCGCAGCGTTCGTAGAGAACCCGCATCGCGTCGGGCTGTCCTCCCAGCGGCAGCGACATCACCGCGGCGCCCGCTCCTTCCAGCGCGTCGTAGTACGCGCGGTTGCGCATGAGCACCGGCGGCAATTCGCCGTCCTCGTATGGGCGCAAGGTGATGCCGACGACGGGTGTTGCCACGCTATGAGGTGAAGCTGAAGTGGCCCAGGTGCACCCACGGGCACAGCACGCCGCTCTCACCCTCCTCCAGCTCGAGGATGCGATCTCGTGAGATGCCGCGCACGTCCGACAGCGCATCGACGATGCTCTGGGTGAAACGCAGGTCGCGCACGGGCCGTCCCAGCTTCCCGTTCTCGATGAGAAACGCGCCGTCACGCGTCATGCCGGTGATGATGGTGTGCAGGGGGTGCACGTCGCGCACATACCAGAACCGCGTCACGTAGAGCCCGCGCTTCACGGAGCCGATCAGGTCCTCCACGGTGCGGTCGCCGGCATCCATGCGCATGTGCAGCGCGAGCGGCCCCCACGTGTTCGGCTGCGGCAGCGAGTGGCCTGTGGAACGGACGCCGTCCCGCCGGGCGGTCGGCGTGTCGTATACGACGCCGGCGCACACACCCCGCTCGATGAGCGGGACGACCGCGCTGGACACCCCCTCGGCGTCGAAGGGATGGGGGAACAGCGCCGCGTCCTTGCAGTCGTCGACGATCGTCACCGAGTCGCTCATCAGCTTCTCGCCGAGACGCATGAACGAGCGGTGCTCCTGCACGGCGAGCGCGCTGAAGCCGACCCAGGAGAGATGCCCGAGCAGGTCGGACACCGCGTATGGAGACGCCACCACCTCGTACGTGCCGGGGTCGATCGGTTGCGCGTCCTGGTTGCGCATGCACGTGTCCACCGCCTCGTGCGCCAGCGCGTCGATGTCGACCGCGTCCACGTCGGGCGAGTGCCGTGCCGCGTAGCCCGATCCCTTGTCGCCGCGCACCACGGTCACCATGCTCGCCTGCGTCGACGTGGCTTCGCGGCGGACGCCCTTGGTGTTGTGCACCGCGGTGGTCGACGTCTGCGTGCTCATGGCGCCGTACGCCAGCAGCCCGTGCGCGGCGGCATGCCGCGTCAGCCGGGCGACGAGCTCCGCGCGCACCTCCGGCGACGCGGCATCGGTGGCGGCGCTGTAGGCGACAGGGGAGTCGGAGCCGCCGTCGGGCTCCGGCAGCGGCGTCACGTCGGCGGGCGCGGACCAGTGGCGCGCCTGCTCGGCGGCATGCGCGACGCGCCGCACCGCATCGTCACCGCGGCCGCCGCCCTCGGCGACGCCGACCCGGTTGTCGCCGAGCACGCGCGCGCGCAGACGGAGCGACGTCTCGGCCACGCTCTGGTGGATCACGTTGCCGGCGAAGCGCGTCAGCTCGAGGCGCGTCGCGTACGCGATCGCCTCGCCCTCCGGCGCGGTGATCACCTCGAGCAGCGAGGCCGCGGCTGCCGCGGCGACACCGCCGTCAGCGAGCACGCTCATCGCGCGGGCTCGACACGCACGTTGCGGAAGCGGCAGGGCGCCGCGCCGTGTCCCACGTGCATCAGCTGCGACGGCTGGCCCTTGCCGCAGTTGACCACGCCGTACATGCGCCATTCATCGGGTCCGGCGACGGCGTCACACGACCCCCAGAACTCCGGCGTGCGCCCGCTGTACACGGCGTTGCGCACCAGCCGCGTGCGCTTGCCGTCGACGATCTCCCAGCCGTTCTGCGTGCCGAACTGGAAGTTGAGGCGCACGTCGTCGATGCTCCAGGAGCGGTTGGTCTCCAGGTACACGCCGTGCTCGGTGCCGGCGATCATCTCCTCGAGGCTCGACTCCCCCGGCTCGAGGTTGATGTTGGTCATGCGGATGATGGGCAGGCGCGACCATCCGTCACCACGCATCGTCCCGTTGCTCTCCTGGCCGATCACGGCCGCGGTCTCACGCGACGTCAGGTATCCGGTGAACAGCCCCCGGTCGACCAGCAGCGTGCGCTGCGCCGGGGTGCCCTCGTCGTCCCAGCCGAAGGTGCCGAGGCCGGTGGGCCGGGTCGCGTCCGCCGTCATCGTCACCGAGTCACTGCCATAGCGGAAGCTGCCCAGCAGCTCGGGAACGAGGAATGACGTGCCCGCATACGCGGCCTCGTGGCCGAGCACGCGGTCGAGCTCGGTGGGATGGCCGCACGACTCGTGCACCTGCAGCGCTGCCTGCGTGCCGTCGAGGATCACCGTCATGACGCCCTCGGGGCAGAGGTCGGCGGTGAGCAGCGCCGCCGCCTCCTCGGCGATGCGCTCCGCGTTGCCGGGCAGGTCGAAGCCCTCGATGGCCTCCCAGCCGGCGCACAGCTGGTGGCGCCCGAAGCTGTTGGGGAAGCTGCGCATCTGGAACTCGTTCTCCGCGGTCGCGGTCACGTCCATGCCGCCGCCCGACTCGATGATGGTCTGCGCCAGCCGCGAACCCTCGGTGCTGGCGAAGAACCGCTCCTCGCGCACGAACTCCAGCGAGCACTCCCGGACCGTGACGCCGCCGACCCGGCCCATCGCCTCGTCGGTGCTCATGAGCAGCTGCAGCTTGTCGCCCAGCGACACGGTGAATGGGTCGCGCTGCACCGGGGTGCGGTACTCGCCGGTGCGCGCCGGGTGCGGCGCCAGCCGCACCGGCTTGTTGTTGACGCGCGCGGAGGCGCGCGCGATGTGCACGGCGCGCCGCGCGGCCTCCTCGATGTGCTGCGCGTCCAGCTCGTCGGTGGCCGCGTAGCCCCAGCAGCCGGCGGCGAGGACGCGCACGCCGATGCCCTCGTCGTCCGACGTCGCCACGGTCGAGACGGCGCCGTTCTTGACCACGATGTTCTCGACGGTGCGGGCCACAACGCGACAGTCGGCGAAGTCCGCGCCGGCGGCGGACGCTGCATCGAGAGCGCGCTCGGCCAGATCTCGCACCGCGCGCGAGTATGACGCCCGGGCCTGCGGCAACGCGCCGGAGAGCGCGCCAAGCGCGCCTATACTCGGAACACGACGATGCGGGCCCGGTGGTGACAGCGTGATCCTCGACCCTCGCCGGCGCTTCCGCGACCGGCTCCTCATCGGAATGGTCGGCGTGGCGCTGCTGCCCCTCGCCGCCTTCGCGGTCCTGGCCGCCGTCGACCTGGACTCCATCGGCAAGAGCACGGCCGAGGCCGCCCAGGGCACGATCCTGCAGGACGAGCAGGCCCGCCAGCAGTCGACCGTCGCGGGTCACGCCGGGCTGATCGACCAGCGCATGGACGACATCGCCGCGGAGCTGGGCAAGCTGGCCGGGGCCACCGCCGTCCAGCTCGCGGCGACCCAGGGCGGGGGCGTGCCATCCGGCGTGTCCTACGGCGGGGCGCTCTTCACCCCGGACTGCGCGGGACAGACTGCCTGCTTCGTGCTCCCGGCCAACCCCGCCGCGGCCGACCTGCGCCTCTACGCAGCCACCGGGGCCGCGCCCGTGCTGGGGCAGATGCAGGCGTTCCACGAGCACTTCCCCGAGGTGCAGTCGGTGTGGGTGGCGAACTCCGACGACACGGCGATGCGCACCGTGCCGGGCTTCGACGTGCCCGCGGCGATCGTGGCCGGCCGCGTCGACCCGGCCGATCCCCAGCAGCGCTACCGCAGCGACCTCTTCGCCCGGGCCCAGGCTCGATACACCTCCTCCGGGTCCGCGTGGGTCGACCCCACGGCGCCGGCCGGGCTCGGCGGCGCCCCCTACTGGACCGACCCGTACCCGCTCCTGGGAACCGGCGCGCTGGGGATCACCGCCTGGATGCCGCTGCGTGACGGCCACACCTACGTCGGGGTCGACGTCGACGCCGTGCGGCTGTTCAACGCGGCGCTCGCATCCACGGCCAGCACACCGCTGCCGCCGGCCTCATACCCGTTGCTCCTCAGCAGCGACGGCACCGTCCTCTACGCCGGGGTGGGGCTCGGCCAGGATCTCGGCCTGACCTCCGATGTCACCGGCGCGCCCCTGCCCCTGTCGTCCAAGCCGGCGCTCGAAGCGCAGCTCAAGCGCGTCGAGGCCACGGGCCAGCCGCCGCAGGGCCCGATCAGCACCAAGCTCAGCGGCGTGGTGAAGGACGTCTTCACCGCTCCCGTGTACGCCGGTCGGTGGGTGCTGGCCCGACCCGTGCCCCTGAGCGACCTGCAGCCCGACCTCAGCGGCCTGACCACCGGGGTGACCGCCGGGGTCCGCCGGCTCTTCCCGCTGGTGGTGCTGCCCGCACTCGTCCTCCTCCTCGGCCTGGCCTTCGTGGCGGCCACGTTGCTGTCCCGCCGCATGGTGGGTCCGGTCCGGCACCTCACCGTGGCCGCGGAGCGGCTGGCCCAGGGCGAGACCAGCCGGCCGGTGCCGCCGCAGGGCGCCGACGAGGTCGGGGTGCTGGCCGCCGCCCTGGAGCGGATGCGGCGCGAGATCAACGGCTCGCGCGAGGCGATCCTCGCCGCGGCCGCCGAGCTCGAGGAGCGCGTCGCCCTGCGCACCAGCGAGCTGCGCGCCCGCAACGACGAGCTGGTCGCGCTGAACGACCTCGCCGGCTCGCTCACCCGCTCCCTGGAGCCGCACCACATCCTCGAGGATGCCCTCCAGGCGGTCCGAGCCATCCACCCACTCCGGTCCGGCCGCGGCTACGTCATCGAGGGAGAGGCGCTGAACCTCGCCGCGGGGTGGCCGGGGGAGCCCGCCGCCGGCAGCGGCGGCGCGGCAGCGGTCGAGGCGCTGGCCGCAGCCTGCGTCCGGCAGGCCCGCCCGCTCCGCCGGCGCGCCGCCGACGGCGTGCTCCTCGGCTGGCCGCTGGCGACGCGCGAGGGCATGGTCGGCGTGCTCGCCGTGCACAGCGAGGAGATGCCCACCTCGGACAAGAGCCGCCTTCTGCAGGCGGTGGCCGACCAGGTGGCGCTGGCGCTGCGCACCTCCCTCCTCTCCGCGGCGGGGCGGGAGCACGCGGTCCTCGAGGAACGCACGCGCCTGGCGCGCGAGATCCACGACACCCTGGCGCAGCAGCTCACCGGCATCGTCATCCAGCTGGAGGCGGCGGAGACGCTCGTCGAGCGAGGCTCGGACCAGGGGCGGCAGTCGGTGGAGATCGCGCGGGACCTGGCCCGGGCGGCTCTGCAGGAGGCGCGCCGATCGGTGTGGAACCTCCGCCCCGCGCCGCTGGCCGCCACCGGCCTGATGGCGGCGCTGGAGCGGGAGCTCCGCGCCTGGGAGGCACGGAGCGGGATCAACGCGCGGTTCAAGACGCGCGCCGTGTCCGCCCGGCCGGCGCTGCAGCCGGCGGCGGAGGTCGCGCTGCTGCGCACCCTGCAGGAGGCCCTCTCCAACGTGGCCCGGCACAGCGGAGCCACCTCGGTGACGGTGACGCTGCGCGGGGGCGGCGAGGAGATCGCGCTCAGCGTGCACGACAACGGCGCCGGCTTCGACCCGGCCGCAGAGCCGCCCCGGGGCGACTGCTTCGGCATCGAGGGCATGCGCGAGCGCGTCCGGCTCGCCGGGGGCACGTTCGCGGTGCTCAGCACGCCCGGCGGCGGCACCGATGTCACAGCCCGCCTCCCGCTGGCCGAGGCCGCCCCCGTTGCGGCGGGCGCATGATCCGCGTCCTCGTCGCCGACGACCACCCCGTGGTGCAGCACGGCCTGTGCACGATGCTCGAGCTGGAGGACGACATCGATGTGGTGGGCCGCGCCGCGGACGGCGGCGAGGCGGTGAGCCAGGCGTTCAGCCTGCACCCGGACGTGATCCTGCTCGACGTGCAGATGCCCGTGATGGACGGCATCGAGGCGCTGCGCCGCATCCGCGCGCAGGACCCGGAGGCGCGCGTGATCGTCCTCACCACGTACCGTAACGAGGACTACATCTTTCCCTCGCTGCAGGCCGGCGCTCGCGGCTACCTGCTCAAGGACGCGACGCGCGAGGAGCTGGCCGGCGCCATCCGGCAGGTCGCGGCCGGCGAGTCGCTGCTCGACCCCGCGGTGGTGCGCGCCGCCGCGGATCATCCCCAGCTCACCGCGCGCGAGCGCGACGTGCTGCGCCTCATGGCGGACGGCCTGAACAACTCGGAGATCGCCGAGCGTCTCTTCGTCAGCGAGAACACGGTGAAGACGCACGTGAGCAACATCTTCGACAAGCTCAACTGCCGCGACCGCGCCGCCGCCGTGCTGGCCGCTTGGAAGCGCCACATCATCTGACGGCCGCGGAGGCGGGGGCTCTTCCGGGCCTGAATACAATTCGGCGATGCAGGCGTCGCTCGGCATCGGCATGCTCGGACTGGGCACGGTGGGCAGCGCGGTTGCGGCACGGCTCATCGGCGAATGGGAGATGCTCGGCGCGCGCGCCGGCGTCACGCCCGTGCTCCGCCGCGTCGCGGTGCGCGACCTGACGCGAACGCGCGACGTGGACCTGCGCAACGTCGAGCTCACCTCGGATGCGCAGGCGCTGGTGGACGATCCCGCCGTGGACATCGTCGTCGAGGTGATGGGCGGTGTGGAACCGGCGAGGTCCCTCATCTCGCGAGCGCTGCAGCGCGGCAAGACGGTGGTGACCGCGAACAAGGCGGTGATCGCCGAATCCGGGCCGGCGCTCGCCGGGCTGGCCGCCTCGCACGGCGCCGGCCTGTGGTTCGAGGCGGCCGTGGGCGGGGGCCTGCCCATAGTGGCACTGCTCCGCGCGTCCCTCGGCGCCGACGTGGTGCGCGGCGTCGACTCCATCGTCAACGCCACCACCAACATCATGCTCACGCGCATGCGCGAGGAGGGCGTGCGCTTCGAGACCGCGGTCGCCGAGGCGCAGCGCCGTGGCTTCGCGGAGGCGGATCCCAGCTCCGACGTCGACGGTTGGGACGCCGCCTACAAGCTCGTGATCATGTCGTGGCTGGCGTTCGGCGTCCACGTGGAGCCGGAGGCGGTGGACCGCCGCGGCATCAGGGATGTGCGCCTGCACGACCTCGCGTACACGGGACAGCTCGGCTACTCGGTGAAGCTGGTCGCGCATGCCGAGCGTGCGGTGCGCTCCGGTGCGGTGCACCTGCGCGTGCGTCCCACCGCGGTCCCGGCGGACCACCCGCTGTACGCCGTGGATGATTCAGACAACGCTGTCATCATCTCGAGCGACCTCGCGGACACGGTGATCCTGTCCGGCCTCGGAGGCGGCGGCGCGTCGACTGCCAGCGCCGTCGTGTCCGACGTGGTGCAGGCGGCGCGAACCCGGGGCTGCCCGCCGGCCGCGCCGCTCACGGCCGAGCCCGTGTTGCTCAGTGACGAGGACGTGGAGGTGGCCGGCTACCTGCGGCTCATCGTCGACCCGTCGGGCGAAGCGCAGGCGGCGGCCGTGCAGATGCTCGAGGACCGCGGCGTCCCGGTCACGGCCGCGTTCGACAAGCCGCCACTCGACGGCCCATTCCCGCAGCTGCTGCTGCTGACCGGCGCCGCTCCTCGAGCGGTGCACGACCGAGCCCTCGAGACACTGGACACGCTGCCTGTGGTGCGCGAGATCGCGTGCGCGATGGACCGCATCGAGAGCGCGGCGTGAGCCGCGGCGTCATCGCCGCATACGCTGAGCTGCTGCCGGTCGACGATCACACCCCGCGCCTGTCGCTCGGCGAGGGTGGCACGCCGTGCGTCGAATCGCGCGTCATCGGGCCGCGCCTGGGCCTCGGCTCGCTGCACCTCAAGCTCGAGGGCCTGAATCCCACGGGCTCGTTCAAGGACCGGGGCATGGTGGTCGCCGTGGCGCGCGCGCTTCAGGCGGGGGCGACCACGCTCGTGTGCGCGTCGACCGGGAACACGAGCGCATCCGCCGCGGCGTACGGCGCGCGCTTCGGGCTGCGCACCGCCGTGGTCGTGCCCCACGGACGCGTGGCCTCGGGCAAGCTGCTGCAGGCGCAGGTGCACGGCGCCACAGTCGTCGCGGTCGACGGGGGCTTCGACGCCGCACTGCGCATCGTGCGCGAGCTCGCCACCCGGCCCGATGTGGCGCTGGTGAACAGCGTGAACCCATTTCGCCTGGAGGGGCAGAAGACCGCAGCGTTCGAGGTCGTCGACGACCTTGGCGACGCTCCCGACGTTCTGGCCATTCCTGTCGGCAACGCGGGGAACATCACCGCATACTGGCGGGGATTCCGCGAGTATCACGGGCTGGGCCGCTGCTCTCACCTGCCGCGGATGCTGGGGGCGCAGGCGTCGGGCGCGGCGCCCCTGGTGCGCGGACGGGTGGTGGAGCACCCCTACACCGTGGCAACGGCGATACGCATCGGCGCTCCCGCGTCGTGGCAGGGCGCGGTCGACGCGCGCGACGAGTCCGAAGGGCTCATCGACGCCGTGGACGACTCCGAGATCCTGGCGGCGCAGTGGCGCCTGGCCCAGGAGGAGGGCGTGTTCTGCGAGCCCGCGTCGGCCGCGTCGGTGGCGCTGCTCGAGAAGTGCGTAGTCTCCGGGGCGGTGGCGCCGGGGACGCACGCGGTGTGCGTCATCACCGGCAGCGGACTGAAGGACCCCGACGCGATGAGCGGCAGGCTCACCGAACCCGTGACCGTGACGGCAAGCGCGGCCGAGGTGGCGGCGGCGCTCGGGCTGTGAGGGAGCCGCGCGCATGCGGGTGAAGGTCGCGGTGCCCGCGACGGTGGCCAACCTCGGCGCAGGATTCGACGTGTTCGCGATGGCGCTGCAGCTGCAGAACGAGGTGAGCGTGGCCTCGAACGACAGCGGCGCGCTGACCATCGACCCGGGCGCGGACGCGCCCGGCGAGCTGTGCGACCCCGAGCGCAACCTCGTGACGCGCGCGTTCATGCATGCGGAGCGAGCGCTCGGGGTGGAGCATGCGGGCGCGGATTTCACGTGGGTGACGCGCATCCCCATGTCACGTGGGCTGGGTTCCAGCGCCGCCGCGGCGCTCGCGGGTGTGCTCAGCGCCGTGGCGCTGCACCACGCGCCATGGGACGAGCACGACGTCATCGACTGCGCTGCCGCTCTTGAGGGCCATCGCGACAACGCGGCGGCCGCGCTGCTGGGCGGGCTGGCGGTCTGCGCCCCCGGAGCACAGGCGGTGCGCATCGACGTCCCTGACGAGCTGCGCGCGGTGCTGTTCCTGCCCGAGCAGACACTGCCGACGCAGGCGTCGCGCGAGGTCGTGCCGCGCCAGCTGTCGCGCGACGATGCGGTCTTCAACGCCTCTCGGTGCGCGCTGTTCGTGCGCGCGCTCATGGCGCGGGACTGGAACTCGCTCGGTGTCGCGATGGAGGACCGCTGGCACCAGGCAGCGCGCAGCGCGCTCGCGCCGCACGTGCCGCGGCTCATCGAGGCCGCGCGCGAAGCGGGGGCCGCGGGCGCCGCCCTCGCCGGAGCCGGCCCATCCGTCATCGCGCTCGTCACCGGCGACCACTCGCCCGTCGAAGCGGCGATGCGCGACCGCGCTGCCGCAGAGGGCGTGTCCGGCACGACGCTGGTGCTCCCGCCGCGCAACTTCGGCGCGCGCGTCGACGTGCGCCCGTGACCCGGGTGGTGCAGAAGTACGGCGGCACCAGCGTCGCCAGCCCGGCGCGGCTGCGTCGCGTCGCGCGCCGCGTGCGCGACGCCGCGGCGGGCGCGCAGGTCGTCGTCGTCGTCAGCGCCATGGGCGAGACCACCGACGAGCTGATCGCACTGGCGCACAGCGTGAGCACGGACCCGCCGTCACGCGAGATGGACATGCTGTTGAGCAGCGGCGAGATCATCACCGCGCCACTGCTTGCAATGGCGCTGGAGGCGGCGGGCACGCGGGCTGTCTCGCTCACCGGGCCGCAGGCCGGCATCCGCACCAGCCGGGCGCACCGCACCGCGCGCATCGTCGACATCGTGCCGCAGCGCGTGCTCGACGAGCTCGACGCCGGCAAGGTGGTGGTGGTGGCCGGATTCCAGGGCGCCACCGAGGAGCTCGACATCACGACGCTGGGACGCGGCGGCTCCGACACCTCGGCGGTCGCGCTGGCGGTGGCCGTCCGCGCTCAGCGCTGCGAGATCTTCACCGACGTGTCCGGCGTGCACACCGCGGACCCGCGCCTCCTTCCCGAGGCGCGCGTGATCCCCGTGATCACGTACGAGGAGATGCTGGAGCTCGCGGCGGCCGGCGCGCGAGTCATCCATCCGCGCGCGGTTGAGATCGGCGAGGCGTACGGGATGGAGATCCGGGTACGCTCGACGTTCGACGAGCACCCGGGCACGACGATACGCAGCGTCGCGAACGCGAACATGGAAGAACGCCAGAAGGTGCGCGGCATCGCGCACGAAACCGATGTCGCCAAGGTGACGCTCCTGGGCGTGCCCGACAGCCCCGGTGTGGCCGCGTCAATATTCGGACCCCTGGCCGACGAGCACATCGCGGTCGACATCGTGGTGCAGAACGTGTCACACGCGGGCACGACGGACGTGAGCTTCACCGTGCCGGAGAGCGACCTGCGCCGCGCGCAGCAGATGCTCGACGGCGTGGCCAAGCAGGTGCGCGCCAGCGGCTTCTCCGCCACCGCCGACATCGCCAAGGTCAGCGTGGTGGGCACGGGCTTGCGCGGCACGCCCAGCGTCTTCGCGCAGATCTTTCGCGCGCTCGCCGAGGCGGGCATCAACATCCAGATGATTTCGTCGAGCGAGATCCACGTGACCTGCATCATCGACCGGGCGCGCGTGCGCGACGCCGTGCGCGCGCTGCACGCCGCCTTCGAGCTGGAGTCGATCTAGGCGCGCATGCTCAGCGTGGGAATCGTGGGGCTGCCCAACGCCGGCAAGTCGACGCTGTTCAACGCGCTGACCAGCGCCGGCGCGCAGGTGGGCAACTACCCCTTCACCACCATCGATCCCAACACGGGTGTGGTGCCCGTGCCGGACGAGCGGCTGCAGCGGCTGGCCGACCTGTTCCGTCCGCCGCGCGTGATCCCGGCGACCGTCACGTTCACCGACATCGCGGGGCTGGTGCGCGGCGCCAGCCGGGGCGAGGGCCTGGGCAACCGCTTCCTCGGCCACATCCGCGAGGTGGACGCGGTGGCGCTGGTGGTGCGCGACTTCGACGACTCCGATGTCAGCCACGTGGAGGGCGCCGTCGACCCTGTCCGCGACATCGACGTCGTCGAGCTGGAGCTCCAGCTCGCGGACCTGGAGTCGGTTGGCCGCCGCCTGGAGCGTACCGAGCGCAGCGCGCGCCTGCAGAAGGAGAAGGAGGAAGAGCGCATCGAGCTCCTGCGCCGCGTCGCCGCGCACCTCGACGGGGGCAATCCCGTGCGCACCATGCAGCTCAGCGACGAGGAGCGCGCTGCGCTGCGCGAGCTGTTCCTGCTCACCGCAAAGCCGCTCCTGGTGGTGGTCAACGTCGACGAGCAGCGGGCTGAGGCACCGGTCGACCGGCGACTCGGCGACCGCGCAGCGGCGTCGGGTGGCGAGGCGGTTGCCGTGTCAGCGCGCATCGAGTCCGAGCTCGCCGAGCTTGATGAGGACGACCGCGCGGCCTTCCTGCACGACATCGGACTGGCCGAGCCCGGCCTGCACCGCGTCGCCCGCGCGGCGCACGGCCTGCTGCGGCTGCTCACGTTCTTCACCGCGGGGGAGAAGGAGGTGCGCGCCTGGACGCTGCGCACGGGCGGCACGGCGATCGACGCCGCCGGTGTGATCCACACGGACTTCGCGCGCGGTTTCATCCGCGCCGAGGTGGTGGCGGTGGACGACCTCCTGGCTGCGGGTTCGACGCTGGCCGCGCGCGAGCAGGGCAAGCAGCGGCTCGAGGGCCGGGATTATATGGTGCGGGACGGCGATGTCGTCCACTTCCGCTTCAACGTATGAGCGTGAGCGCAGACGCGACGCTCGACGCTCCATTCCTCTTGCAGCTCGATCCGCCCGCACCAGGGGTGGTCAACATGCGCCGCGACGCGGACCTGTTGGACAGGTGCAATCACGGCGCGATCACGGGCGCGCTGCGCCTGTACGGCTTCGCCCCGGCCTGCTTGAGCCTGGGGCGGCTGCAGCCCTCCGGCGACGTGGACATGGAAGCGTGCGCGCGTGCCGGCGTGGACGTGGTGCGCAGGCCGAGTGGCGGAAGGGCGGTCCTGCACTACGCGGAGGTGACGTACGCCGTGGTCTGCAGTGTGTCGGACGAAACGTTCGGCGGCGGCGTGCTCGACTCGTGCGCGCGCATCCATGGCGCAGTCGCTGCCGGCCTGCGCGCATTGGGAGTGGCGACGGTTGCGCAGGCGCCGGCGCGCGACGTGCGCCGCGCGGCGCGCGCCGCCGCGCGCTCCGCCGACTGTTTCGCCGTGCCCGGCGCCCACGAGCTGGTGGACGCCCAGGGGCGCAAGGTGGTGGGAAGCGCGCAGGCGCGGCAGGGAGCGGCGCTGCTGCAGCACGGCAGCGTGCTGCTGCGCGCGCCCGATGCGTCGCGCTACCTGCGCGCGGCGCGCCGCGCGCCCGACGCTGCTGGTGTGAGCGACATCCTGGGGCGCGACGTGCGGCGCGAGGAGCTCGTGCGGGCGCTGGTGACCGGGTTCGCGGCGGCACTGGGGACTCGCCTACGGCGCGACTTGCAGGAGACCTTTGCCCGGGACACTTGACACCACAGCATCATGTGTTCATACTGCCGCCAAGCCACAAGATGTTGGGCTGCACCTCCTCCGTCAAGTGGCTCCTCGGCAGCGGGCGCCGGGTTCCTGCCCACCGCTCCGGCTTCGCGACTCCGCTGAGGCCGTGCCATCCGGTGGCCCGCTGCCAG
Source organism: Candidatus Dormiibacterota bacterium (assembly GCA_019245575.1). Classification (GTDB taxonomy): domain Bacteria; phylum Chloroflexota; class Dormibacteria; order Aeolococcales; family Aeolococcaceae; genus JAFARE01. Next base: position 265,342 of record JAFARE010000001.1, read on the forward strand.
CCTCCCTTCGGGGGAGGCTGAGCAGCCGCCGCAGCGACGTCGCACCTCGTCTGAGGCTCCGGGCGACGCCTGCTACGCTTCGTGCGATTCGATGGCGAAGAAGACGCGCAAGCAGAAGCAGCGCGCTGCCGCGCGTCGCGGCGCGCCCCAGACGCCCGTGCGCGGACCCGCGCAGGAGCCGCGCATCGGCGACGCGGCGTGGCCGCCGGACGCGTCGACCGAGACGGTGGGCGCCGTGGCCCAGGCGATTCCGCGCGACGCTCCCCTGGACGCGCCGCGGCGCCGGGTCGAGCGGCTCTCGCCCGCCGCGCCGGCGCCGCCGGGTCGCGCGCCGCGCCAGTCACGTGTGCCGGCGAACGCTGCGGCTATATTCCAGCCGCTCGAGTCGGAGGACGCGGCAATTCCATTCGACCGCGTGCCCTACGTCCCCGCAGACCTGCGCCGCGTCGCGGTGATGGCCGTCTGCATGGTCGTGCTCATCGTCATCGCGGCGGTCATCGTCAGCCACGTGGTGAGCTGAGCCGCGTGCGCGTCATCCTCTACACAGGGAAGGGCGGGGTGGGCAAGACCACTGTCGCCGCGGCGACGGCGGTGCGCTGTGCGCGGCTGGGATATCGCACGCTGGTCATCAGCACGGACGCGGCCCACAGCCTCGGTGACAGCCTCGACCGCGAGGTCGGCGAGCACCCCACGGAGATGGCACCGAACCTGTGGGCTCAGGAAGTCAACGCGCTGCACGAGCTGGAGGAGCACTGGGAGCGCATCCACGCGTACCTCACCGCGCTGTTCACGTCGCAGGAAGGCGTCGACGACATCGTCGCCGAGGAGCTCGCCTCGCCGCCCGGCATGGAGGAGGTGGCGAGCCTCATGCAGATCAAGCACCACAAGAGCGATGGGCGCTTCGACGTGCTCATCGTCGACTGCGCGCCCACGGGTGAGACGCTTCAGCTGCTCGCGTTTCCCGATGTGGCGCGCTGGTACCTCAACAAGATCTTTCCCATCCAGCGCACCATCGCCAAGGTGGCGCGCCCCGTGGTGCAACCGTTCACCAAGATCCCGCTGCCAGGCGACGAGATCTTCGGCCACGTCAAGGACCTGCTGCTCGACCTGGAGGGGATGAAGAAGATCCTGGGCGACCCCAAGGTGTGCTCCGTGCGGATCGTGCTCAACCTCGAGAAGATGGTGGTGAAGGAAGCTCAGCGCGCCTTCACGTACCTCAGCCTCTACGACTACCTGACCGACATGGTGGTGGTCAACCGCATGCTTCCGCCGGAGGTGACGGACGACTACTTCGATGCCTGGCGGCGCGCGCAGCAGCGCTATTCCGAGGTGGTGGACCAGGCCTTCTCGCCGATCCCGATCATGCGCACCAAGCTGTTCGACCACGAGATCGTCGGCCTCGACCGGCTGACCGAGATGGCCGAGTCCATCTACGGCGATGAGGATCCCGCGCAGATCTACTATCGCGCCGTGCCGCAGAAGCTGCAGAAGGTCGGCGACCGTTACGTGCTGCGCCTGCAGCTGCCCTTCGTGGGCAAGGAGGACGTGGACATCACGCACCGGGAGGGCGAGCTGTACATCACGGTTGGGCCGTACAAGCGGGAGATCTCGCTGCCCCGCGTGCTCAACGGCAAGAAGGTGACGCGCGGCAAGCTGGAGGAGGGCATGCTCTCGGTGACGTTCGCGGACGCGCGCGCATGACGGAGGCATTCCACATGAACCCGGCGCGCGTGATGGAGGAGGCCTCGCACCTGCTGGGCACGTCGTTGAGCGACGTCGTGCCGCCGCAGGCACAGACGCACCTGCTCAACGCGCAGCGGGAGCTGCTCCTCGCGCTCGCCGTCACCATCGAGCACCACACGTCGCGCGCATCGGGGCAGGGCCGTCGCCGCGGCAGCACCGGGGCCAAGAGCACAACCAAGCGGCCACGCAAGGTCGAGCTCGACTGACGCTGCGCCCAACACCGCGGTGAGCGGACCCGGCGCCTACCTCAGCGTCATCCTCTACACCCTGCCCGGCGCTGTCGTGGGACTCGTCATCCACGAGCTGGCGCACGCGGCGCTCTCGCTGCGCGCGGGAGACATCTCGCCGCGGCGCGACGGACGCATGACGCTGGATCCCCGCCGCCACCTCGATCCCTTCGGCGTGCTCGCCCTCGTCGTCGCCGGCTTCGGCTGGGGCCGGCCGGTGCACCTCGACCCGGCGCTGCTCCGCTCGCGCGGTCAGCGCGCAGCGGTCGCGGCGGCTGGGCCGCTGGCGCACCTCGCTGTCGCCGCGGTGTTCGCCGTGGCGGCGCGCGTGGCGCAGCTCGCGTCCGGGATCGACGTCGGCGGCTTCGTCATGCAGGCGCAGACGAGCGCGCCGGCGATCCTCCTCGGCGTGCTGCTCCAGGGGTTCTTCATCAATGTCGCGCTCTTCGTGTTCAACGCGCTGCCGCTGCCCGGGCTCGACGGGTTCGCCGTGCTGCGCAGCCTCCTGTTCACGCGCATGCCGCGCGTGTTCCAGCTCCTGGAGATCAACCGCTTCGTCGTCTACGCGCTCGTGGTGATCGTCGCGGTGGCGGTTCCGGAGGCGACCGGCGGCGCTGTCAATCCCTTCGCCGCGATGACGGTGGGCGCGGCGACGCTGCTCTTCTCGCACGCGGTGGAGCCGGGGGTCAGCCCGATCTTCCCGGGGCTGCCCAACATCTTCATGCTGCTGGGATGAGAGCGGGCGAGCCGGCCGCGGTCACAGTGGAGGTCGACGGCATCGCGTGGCCGGTGACCGGCGCGCAGGTGGCGATTCTCGACGGCGACCGTGTGATGGTGCAGTTCCGCCCATGGCCTCCGGGGTGGGAGCTGCCGGGAGGCCACTGCGAGCCGGAAGAGGACCCCGCGGTGACGGCCGCGCGTGAGGCCGAGGAGGAGACCGGCTACCGTGTGCGCATCGACGCGGTCGTGGGCGTGTACACGTGGGACGGTCTGCGCCGCACCGGCGACGTGCTGTATCGCGGCTCCATCGCGGGCGGCGCGCCGCGGCGCAGCATCGAGGCGTGGGCCTCGCGGCTCGTCGACGCGGAGCACATGCCGCGCACGCTGTTCCCCTGGCTGCGCGAGCGCATCGCCGACGCGCTCACGAGCGCAGCCGGTGAGCCCCCCATCCATCGCGTGCAGCCGGTGACGCTCTACCACGTCGCGTCGTTCGCCACGGACTGGATGCGCACGCCGGTGGACCGGATGCGCCGCCTCAGGCAGCGCGGGGGCCGGCCATGAGCACGGCGCTCGTGTTCGCCGGCAGCGTGGCGCTGCTGGTCGTCGGCGCGGAGCTGTTCACCAACGCAGTGGAATGGGCCGGTTACCGCATGCGCCTTGGCGCGGGCGCGACCGGCAGCCTGCTCGCCGCGCTGGGCACCTCCCTGCCGGAGTTCGCCGTGCCGGTGGTGGCCCTGAGCACGCACGCGCCCGCCGCTGACTCGGTTGCCATTGGCGCGGTCCTGGGGGCTCCGTTCCTTCTCCTCACGCTCGGCTCGTGCATCACCGGCGTCGCCGTGCTGACGCGGCGCGGCAACCGCACCCTGGTGCTGGAACCCGCGCAGCCGCGCCGCGACCTCGGCGTGTTCATCCCGGCGTTCTCCGCGGCGCTCGTCTGCATCGTGCTGCCGTTTCCCGCGCGCGTCGTCGCCGGCGCGCTGCTGCTTCTCGCGTACGCCGGCTACGTGCTCGCCACGCTGCGCGGCGGCACTCCGGTGGAGGAGATGCCCCAGCCGCTGCACATCGTCCGCTGGCGGGCCGGGCAGCCACACGCGCTGCTGATCACGCTGCAGCTCGCCGTCGCGGTGGGCATGCTGGTGGCAGGCTCCCAGCTCTTCGTCGACGCGCTGCACAGCACAGCGGACGCGCTGCGCGCGCCGGAGCTGGTGCTTGCGCTGGTGATCGTGCCGCTCGCCACAGAGCTGCCGGAGACGCTGAACAGCGTGCTCTGGGTGCGCACGCGCGATGACATGCTCGCCTTCGGCAACGTCGCGGGCTCGGCCACCTTCCAGTCCTGCATCCTCGCATTCATCGGCCTGGTCTTCACCAGCTGGAAGCCCGGCGGCAGCGGGGTGGTGAGCGGCGTCCTGACGCTGTTGACAGCGGGGTTCCTGCTCGCCGTCCTGGCGCGAGGCAGGGCGCACGGTGGAGTGCTGTTGCTCGCGGGTTTGCCGTGGGCGGGATTCGTGGTCGCGCAGCTGGTCAGCGGCGGGCACCTCGCCTCATGACCGCAGGCCGGCAGCCATCGCACCCGGCGTGGCGCGACACCGCGGACGTCGAGGAGTACGCCGCCGCGGTGCTGCCCTTTCTCGAGGCCGAGCCCTGCTCGCGCAACGTGCCCCGCTGGATCATCGAGCTGGCCCGGCGCGGCGTCGGCGGCTGGACCGCGCCCGCGCACTTCTGGTGGCTCGAGACGCGCCAGGGCGCTCGCGCCGGGGCGAGCTGGACGCCGCCGTACGACCTCATCGTCACCGACGTGCCCGCAGCGTCGGTGGCTTCGCTGGTCGAATCGGTCCGCGCCGTGGCCCAGGGCAGCGGCGACCGCGTCGCCGGGGTCACCGGGCCGCGGCCTGTGTCGGAGGCGGTGGCGGCCGCCTGGCGGGAGCAGACGGGCGACACCGCCACGCTGCACATGGCGCAGCTCATGCACGAGCTGCGCGCGGTCGCCGACGTGCCGCGGCCACCCGGGATGCGGCGCCGGGCCACCGGTGACGACCTGGAGCTGCTCACGCAGTGGCTCGTGGCCTTTGCCGCCGAAGCAGGCCTTCCCTCGGGCGCGGACCCGCGCGCCACGATGCGCACGCTCATCGCCGACGGCGGCTGCCACGTGTGGACGGTGCGCGACGAGCCCGTGTCGATGACGGGGAGGCGCGAGCCCATCGGCGGCGTGGCGCGCGTCGGCCCCGTGTACACGCCGCCGGAGCACCGCGGCCGCGGCTACGCGCGCCGCCTGGTCGCGGAGGCGAGCCGCGAGGCGCTGGAGACGGGTGGCGCGCAGCGCTGCATGCTCTTCACAGATGTTGCCAATCCTGTCTCGAACGCGATCTACAGGCAGATCGGCTATCGCCCCGTCGAGGAGCACGCGGAATACTCCTTCGAGCCTGCTCGCGCGTGAGGATCGACTTGCGCCCGGCGGGACCGATCAGCGAAGCTCTCGCGCCATGAAACTCGACGGCAAGGTCGCTGTGGTGACGGGGAGCGGGCGGGGGATCGGGCGCGCGTACGCGCGCGCGCTGTCGGTGGCCGGGTGCGCGGTCGTGGTCAACGACGTCGACGAGGACGTCGCGAGTGAGACCGTCGACGGCATCAACGGCGGAGGCGGCCGCGCGGTGGCCGAGGTCTGCGCGGTGGGCAGCGCCGAGGCGGCCGACCGGCTGGTGGCGCGCGCGGTGGAGTCGTTCGGCCGGCTCGACATCATGTGCACCAACGCGGGCATCCTGCGCGACCGAGTTCTCTGGAACATGACCGATGACGACTTCGACGCCGTCATCGAGACGCACCTTCGCGGTACGTTCAGGTGCGCGCGGGCGGCGGTGCGTCGCATGCGCGAGCAGGATGAGGGCGGACGCGTGGTCGTCATCTCGTCCATCGCCGGGCAGCGGGGCAACTTCGGGCAGACGAACTACGCCGCCGCGAAGGCGGGCATCGCCGCGTTCGCGCGCACCTGGGCGATGGAGTGCGCGCGCAACCGCATCACGGTCAACGCAATCGTGCCCAACGCGATCACGCGCATGATCTCGACCATCCCCGGCATGGCGCCGCTCGTCGAGGCGGCCGAGCGCGGCGAGCCGCTGCCCGACATGGCGCGCAAGCAGATGGGCATGGGCACCGCCGAGGACGTGGCGCCACTCCTCGTCTTCCTCTGCTCGGACGCGGCGTCTGACGTCACAGGTCAGTGCATCGGGCTCGGCGGGGACAAGCTCTCCCTGTGGGCACATCCCAGGGAGATATCGGTGGCGTACCGAGACGGCGGCTGGACCGCGGACGACATCGCGGAGGTGTTCTCAGCGTCGGTGGGACAGCAGCTGGAGACCTATGGCATCCCCTTCCTCGGCGGCCGCTCCTGAGCGCGCGCAGACGCTGACAGGGCCGCTGATCGGCGGCCACGTGTCGACACGAGGCGGCATCCACCGCGCCGTGGACAACGCCGTGGCGATCGGCGCAGAGGTGTACCAGACCCATCCCACGCCGGGCCAGACGTGGCGCCCGCTGCTCGTCGACGAGATCGTGCTGCAGCAGTACCGCGACAAGGTCGCGGACGCCGGCCTGGAAGGACGCCATTACCTGCACGCGCCGTACCTGATCAACCTCGCGAGCCCGAAAGCTGCGCTGCTGAAACAGTCGGTTGCGTCTCTGGTGCACTACATGGAGCTGGCCCGTGAGCTGGATGCCGCCGCGGTCGTGTTCCATCCCGGTTCGCATCTCGGCGTGGGCTTCGACGCGATGCTGCCCCAGATCGGCGCGGCGCTGCGCGAGGTGGTCGAGCGCGGCGGCTCGGATGCGCTGCTGCTGGTGGAGAACAGCGCGGGCTCGGGCGGGTGCATCGGCTGCAACCTCGAGGAGATCGCGCGCATGGTCGACGCCTCCGGGTCGTCCCAGGTCGGCGTGTGCTTCGACACGCAGCACGCGTTCGCCAGCGGCTACGAGCTGCGCACCGACGAAGGAATCCAGCGCACCCTCGACGAGCTGCAGCGGCTCATCGGCTTCGAACCGCTGGCGCTGGTGCACGCCAACGACTCGCGCCGCGGGCTGGGCAGCATGGTGGACCGGCACGCCAACATCGGCGAGGGCGAGATCGGCGTGGAGGCGTTCACCCTGCTGCTGCGTGACGCGCGCATGCGCCGTGTGCCATGGCTGCTCGAGGTCCCCGGCGACGGCGTCTCCGGCCCCGACCTGCAGAACATCAACCGGCTGCGCACGTGCGCGGGGCGGGAGACCCTGGCCGCGCCGCGCTAATCCGGCGCGCGGATCGCGTGCGCGGGAGGCCGTGACGCCATCACCCAGTGGCCGAGTGCCGTGATCGCCACGAGGCCGAGCGCCACCAGCGCGAGGAAGAACGCGATGCCGGACCGCTGCGTGAAGTACCCGGCCAGGCTGAACGGCGCGCCGCTCCCCGCGGCGAGCGCGTCGATGCGCGTCAGCACCGCGCCCTGCACGCGCGACTGGTCGATCGTCAGCGCGACCAGCGCGGCGACCGCGAGCAGCGCCGCGGCGGGCAGCACCGGGCGCGCGCGCCGCGGCCACACCAGCAGCGCAACGCCGATGAGAAGCCCGAGACAGCACGCGACGAACGCGAGCAGCGCCAGGGCTTGCACGCCGAGGGCCGCCTGCGCCGGGCGGGGCGGCGAGGCCGACGGCGTGAGCCCCTGCTGGCTGTTGCGGCATGCGGTTGGAATCGTGGTCAGCGCCTCGGGAGCCGAGCCGAACGCCAGGTCGATGCCGGTGTAGCTGAACAGGCTGACGCTGTTCAGCGCGTCCAGGCACGAGTCCACCGCGGCGGTGCCGGTTGGACTCCCGGTGATCCCGGCTGCGGTGTGCAGGGTCTGCTTGGCCGCGTCCGTGTTGCACGACACCGCGTTGAACGTGAAGAAGAAGCACAGGATCGCCACGGCAAATCCCACGGGCGTCACACCACGCGCCGCGGTCTCGCTGCGGCGCAGGTGGTGCGGCGATGGTTCGGCCGGCGCCGGAGCCTCGGTCACGTCACTCATGTGAGCGCCAACCGTGGCACACCGGCGGGCTCGTCGTCGACGTCCGCGACGCGGCGTGCGCGCACGCGGCGCAGCGCGAGGGCGCCGAGCACGAAGCACGCGGCGCCCACGGTGAACATGACCCTGTAGCCACCCGTGCCGCTCGACCCGTTTGCAGTCCGGGTGTGCGCGTTGACCACGTCGATCACCGGGCCCAGGAATGTGGGCGCGGCGGCCTGCGCGCCGGCGGTGGCGAGGTTGGAGAAGCCCAGGAACTTGCCCGCGCGGCGGCGCGGCGCGAGGTCGGTCATGAAGGCCCAGTCCACGGACACGACCATCCCGAAGCAGAGCGCCATCGGCAGCGCGAACAGCACCACCTCGGTGACCGTGCCGGCGATGGTGAAGAGCGCGCAGGCGAGCGCGCCCAAGAGTGCGGCGCTGACCAGGATCGCGCGGCGTCCCGCGCGATCGCTCAGCCGCACCGCCGGATAGGTGACGGCGATGCCGAAGAGGATCACGACGGCGAGCATCGCCGACGTGGCCGTCTGAGCGGAGCCCAGGTCGATGCCGAACAGCGCGTAGTGGCCGTGGAACGTGTCCGCGATGTAGTACGCGGCAAAGCGCTGCACGCACGCCAGGCTGGTGAAGATGAGGAAGCGGCTGAACACCACCCAGCAGAAGTCGGGATAGCGGGCGAACTCGGCCGCGTATGCACGCAGGCGCTGCGTCACGGACGCCGCGCTGGTCACGCGCTGCTGCGCTGAAGCCGGGTCCTCCGGGATGCGCGTGACGGTGAGCAACGCGCTGGCGAAGAGGACGGCAGCGATCACGTAGCACGCGGTGCGCGCCGCCAGCGGCCCGGCGACGACGACGCCCGCCACCTGGCCGGAGAGCGTGGCGATGCCCAGCCAGCCCGACGCCGCGCCCCGCTGCGCGCCGGACACCGTGTCGGGCAGCAGCCCCTGGTACGCGCCCTGCGCGATGTTCATGAACAGCTGCAGCAGGCAGTACGCCGCGACCAGCAGGGCGAAGCTCTGCGCGCCCGCCACCAGGAGCAGGCTCGCGGCCGCGCCCAGCGCGCCGACGGCGATCAGCGGACGGCGGCGGCCCCAGCGCGTACGGAGCGTGTCGGAGAAGGCACCCGCGGCGGGTTGCACCAGGATCGCGATGAGCAGCCCGCCGGTCTCGAGCAGGCTGATGGCGGTGTTCTTGCCGGCGGCGGGGACCAGCGCTGGGTTGCCCGGGCCGGCGTGCTCCGGCACCAGGATGAAGGGCAGGGCGACGCTGAGCAGCGCGCCCCACACGAAGGAGATCCCGAACCAGAAGACGGCGAGCGTCAGCTGCCGCCCCAGGCTCACCCGGGGCGGAGCCGACGACATGCGCCGATCACTCCACCGTGGCGCGGTCAGCCGATCCGGTCCCCCGGCGCGCACTCCCGGTCGGGACGCAGCAGCACGACGCGGTCGCTGCCCTCCTGGTAGGCGCCCAGGATCAGCACCTCGCTGCGCACCGGGCCGATCTGGCGCGGCGGGAAGTTCACGACGCCGACGACCAGCGTGCCGACCAGCTCGTGGGCCTCGTACAGGTCGGTCAGACGCGCCGACGAACGGCGCTTGCCGAGCGGGCCGAAGTCGACCTCCATGCGGTACGCGGGTCGCCGCGCCTCGGGAAACGCTTCACAGCTGAGGACGCGCCCCACCCGGATGTCGACGCCGAAGAACTGCTCCGCGGGAACCTCGGGGAGAACCTCGCCGGATCCGCCTGACACCGGCGCAGTGTATCCACGTCTCGCCGGCCCCGAGGCCCGGCGCCGGGCGCGCCTATACTCGCGGCGCGTCGGTGAACACTCACACGATCTTGCGCACGTTCAAGCGCGTGGCGGCGCCGCTCGTCTGCACGAGCGTGCTGCTCGCCGGGTGCGGCGGCTCGACTGCGGACCCCGCAACGCTGCTGCGTCAGGCCAAGCAGGCCGTCGACGGCGCGCAGTCGGCTCATTTCACCCTGACCAGCTCGCAAGCGCAGAGCAGCAGCGGCCCGCTCATCACCGGTGGCTCCGGTGACATGAAGCGTCCGTCGTCGTTCACGGGCTCGCTCGACGTCGACTTCAACGGCCTGCAGGTGAGCATCGGCGTCGTGTCCGTCGGGGGCGTCTTCTACGCGCAGCTGCCCACCGCGACCGCGTACCAGAAGACCGATCCAGCGGCGTACGGGTTCGGCGACCCGGCGGCGCTGCTCGATCCCAACCACGGGCTCTCCAGACTGCTCACCCTCTGCCAGCAGCCGTCGGCGCAGAGTGACGACCGCAACAACGGCGAGCTGCTCCACGAGGTCACCTGCAAGATCCCGGGCAGCGCCGTCGCGTCACTGCTGACGGACGCCAACCCCACGCAGGCGGTCGACGCGACGTTCGGCATCGCGGCGAGCAACAACGAGCTGCGCAAGGTCGTGCTCTCCGGACCGCTGTTCTCCGGCTCGGGCACAACGACGTTCACGCTGATCATCGATCGATACGGCGAGAGCGTCACGATCACACCGCCGCCGAACGCGTCGTGAGCGGCGCGCCGCCGCGCGCCGCCGCCGGGACACCGGCGCGCGACACCCTCGGCGCGCCGCGCCTCACGGTCGGCCTGGCGGCGGCGGGCGTGCTGGTGGGCGCGGCCGACACCTACGTCATCGTGCTGGCGCTCCCCGCGATCATGGCCGACGTCGGCATCAGCCTCGACCAGCTGCAGCAGGCCACGCCCATCATCAGCGGCTTCCTCACGGGCTACGTCGTGCTCATGCCGCTGCTGGGGCGGCTGAGCGACCTGTACGGGCGCACTCGCCTGCTGGTCGTGTGCCTCGCGCTGTTCGCCGCCGGATCGCTGGTCAGCGCGTCGGCGCACGACCTGACGTCGGTGGTCGCGGGACGCGCGCTGCAGGGCCTGGGCGGCGGCGGTCTCGTGCCGGTGACGCTCGCCCTGGTGGCCGACCAGTGGCCGGCGGAGCGGCGCAGCGTGCCCCTCGGCGTCGTGGGCGGCGTGCAGGAGTTCGGCAGCGTCATCGGCCCGCTGTACGGAGCGCTGATCCTCAGCGTGAGCACGTGGCGCGCAATCTTCTGGCTGTACATCCCGATCGCGCTGCTGCTCGGGAGCGCGCTGGTGATCGCGTCGCGACGGCGCGACACCCCTCGTGCGGCGCGGAGCCGCGCCGACGTCCCAGGCGCCGTCCTCGCCGCGGGCGCCGTGATCGCCGGCGGGCTCGCGGTGGCGGCGCCGGACGTGCTCCGCAACGGAGCGGGGACCGGCACGCTCTACGCGCCGCTCGTGCTTCCCTGGCTCTCGCCGCTGCTGCTCGCGGCGGTCGTGTGCGGGCTCGGTTTCGTTGCCTGGGAGGCGCGCCCCGCGGGCGGCGGGCCCCGGATCGTCGACGTGCGGCGCGCGGCCCAGGTGGCACGCGACGCGGACTGGGTGGGCGCCGTGCTCATCGCGGCCGTACTCGGGGCGGTCATCGTGGCGTTCGCGACCAGTGACCCCGCGCAGAGCCCCATCGCTCCTGCCGCCGTCTGGCTGCTCCCCGCGGCGGCGGTGTGCGCCGGGTTGTTCGCATTGCGCCTGCGCAGCGCCCGAGCGCCGCTGCTCGATCTCGCCGCGCTGCGCGCCCCGGGATCCGCGGGAGCGCTCGCCGTCAACCTCGCCGCCGGCGCAGCGCTGATGGCTGCGCTGGTCGACATCCCCATCCTGGCTCGGACCACCGTCTTTCGCGACTCTCAGCTGGGCGCCGCCCTGGTGCTGCTCCGCCTCCTGCTCGGCGTCCCCGCAGGCGCGCTGCTCGGCGGGTGGCTGGCGCTGCGGTTGGGCAACCGCGCCGTCGCCGCCGCGGGCCTCGCGCTTTCGGCGGGGATGTTCGCGCTGATGGGGACGTGGACCACGACCACCCTGTCGGACCCGCTCGGCACCGGCTGGCTGCACCCCAGCGACCCCGTGCTCGTCCTGTGCGGCGCCGGCTTCGGCCTCGCCATCGCGCCGGTGAACGCATCCATGCTGGCTGCGGTGCGCGCCACCGCACATGGTGTCGCGTCCGCGCTGGTTGTGGTGGCGCGCATGGTCGGCATGCTCGCCGGCATCTCCGTGCTCACCGCGGTCGGGCTGCGCGCATTTCACATCGCCGCGTCACAGCTCCCGACACCCATAACGCTGTGCCCTCACACGCCACTCTCGTGCAACGCGTACGACACGCTGGTCACCGGCGCGATCGTCACCGAGCTGCGCACGGTGTTCGACGGCGCCGGCATCTGCGCCGCCATCGCCGCGCTCGCCGCCATGCTGCTGCTGCGCGACGGGAGGGCTCGGCGCGTGCCGGCTGCCGCGCATGGCTGACCGAGTGCGCGTCGTGCGCCCGCGGCCGCTGCACGTCGACGACGTGCTCGACGAGGTGCGCGGCGCCGCGGCGGCGCTGGGCGTGGAGACGTACCTGGTCGGCGGTTTCGTGCGCGACCGCCTGCTGGGGCGCGAGGGCAAGGACATCGACTTCGTCACCGTCGACTCCGACGGCACCGAGGTGCTGGCGCGCGTCGCCCGCGCGTTCGGCTGGGCGCCGCCGCAGCGCTTCGAGCGCTTCGGCACCGGGCAGGTGCGCGGCGACGGCTTCGTGCTGGAGGTGGTGCGCGCGCGCGCCGAGCGCTACGACCCGGAGTCGCGCAAGCCGGACGTGCGCCCGGGCACGCTCGAGGAGGACGTGACGCGCCGCGACTTCACCGTCAACGCGCTCTGTCAGACGCTCGACGGGCGCGTCATCGACATCACGGGACGCGGTCTCGCCGACCTGCGCGCCGGCGTGCTGCGCACGCCGCTCCCGCCGGACGAGACGTTTTCCGAAGACCCGCTGCGCATGTTTCGCGCCGCGCGCTTCGCCGCGCAGCTGCAGTTCACCGTCGATTCCGAGATCGTGGCCGCGATGCGTGCCCAGGCTCGGCGCGTCGCCATCCTCAGCGTGGAGCGCGTCAACGAAGAGCTGCGCCGCACGCTGACTTCAGCGCGCCCCAGCCTCGGGTTCGGCCTCCTGCGCGAGGGCGAGATCCTGCAGCGCGTGCTGCCGGAGGTGAGCGCGATGATCGGCGTGGAGCAGGGCGGCTGGCACATCTACGACGTGTACGAGCACACCATGCGCGCGCTCGACGACTCGCCGCCCGACCTGCTCACGCGCCTGGCCGTGCTGCTGCACGACGTGGGCAAGCCGCCGACACACGCCGTCGCTCCGGATGGACGGCACACCTTCTACGACCACGCCGGCGCCGGCGCGGACATGACGCGCGACATCCTCACGCGCCTGCGCTTCAGCAATGACGAGGTAGACGCGGTGATGACCCTCGTCCGCCTCCACCTTCGCCCCATCCAGTACGACGAGACCGCATTCGGGGACGCCGCGGTGCGCCGCCTCATCCGCGACGCCGGAGAGCTGCGCGAGCGCATGCTCGACGTGGCGCGTTCCGACACGCGCGCGTCGTCATTCCCGTCGACCGACGGCATCGACGCCCTCGCGGAGCGCATGGCCCGCCTCGACGCCGGCGGGGAGGTGTCGCGGATGCGCGACCCGCTGGACGGCGAGGAGATCATGCGAATGGCGGGACGTCCGGCGGGCCCGTGGGTCGGGCGCGTCAAGCGCGCGATCCAGGACGCAATCCTGGAGGGGTCGATCCCACCAGCAGATGCGGACGCGGCGCGATCTTGGCTCAAAGCGAAGCGCGAATTGCTTACCGGCGACTGACTGCTCGCGACGGTGACTCCACCGGCACCGGCGAGCCTCGCCGACGGTGGAGGGGCCGGCCGACGTGAGACGCGGTCGGAGCCCACCCTCACCCCACGAAATCTGCGATTTCGCGGGGACCCCAGACATAGGGCTCCGCCGCTCGACACTCGGCTCGCCCTGCGCTCCGAGCCGGGCCGGCTCGCCTCCGTGACGCTCCCTTACAGCCGACCCCTCCACCGTCTGCGGCTTCGATTCCAGGAGTCACCGTCTGCGAGCCGCATAACGCAGCGACGTACAATTCGCGCTTCGATGATGAGGAGAGTGCGCGCCGCGAAGCAGCTGCTGGTGGATCTTCCGCGCAGTTTGCGTCTGGCGTACTGCTTGATGCGCGACCCACGCGTCCCGGCGTACGTGAAGGCCGCATTCGCAGGATCGCTCGTTCTGATCGCCACGCCGGTCGTCAACCTGCCGCAGCGCATCCCGGTGGTGGGGCAGCTCGACGTGGTCGCGCTCACCGCGCTGTCGGTGCGCCTCTTCATCTCGGCGTGTCCGCGGTATGTCGTCGAGGAGCAGGAGCAGCTCATCGTGGAGCGGCGCAGCCGGTTCGACAGCGATGTTCGCCGCGGCGAGCGCATCGCGGTGGCGCTGTATCAGCGGTGGCGGCCCGGGGACGTCGACGTCCTGGGCACGCCGCACGAGGGGGCCGGCGCCGCGCAGGGAGCGACCGCATGAGAGTCCTGTTTTTGAAGGAAGTGACCGGAACAGCACAGGCGGGCGATGTGAAGGAGGTCGCCCCGGGCTACGCGCGGAACTTCCTGTTCCCCAAGCACCTGGCCGTGGTGGCGGATGACCGTGTGGTCGAGCAGGTGCGCAAGCGAGAGGAGGCGGCCCGGCGCCGCGCCGAGAAGGAGATCAACGACGCGCGGGACGTCGCCCAGCGCCTGCGCAAGCTGACCGTCACCGTGTACGCCAAGACCGGCGAGGGCGGCAGGCTCTTCGGCTCGGTCACCAACACCGACGTCGCGCAGCAACTGAAGCGGGAGGCGGGAATCGACGTGGACAAGCGCAAGATCGAGATCGACCCGCCCATCAAGTCGCTGGGGCCGCACGAGGTGCAGGTGGAGCTGCACCCGGAGATCACCGAGACACTGAAGGTGGTGGTCGCGGCGCAGTGAGCGCGCCGCCGCGCCCAGACCTCGTCGCGACCGCGGAGCTGACCGGACGCGTCGTCGCGCCCGAGGCTCGGGTGCCGCCGCACGACGACAACGCCGAGCGCGCAGTGCTCGGCTCGATCCTGATGGACCCGGACGCCGTCGCCCAGGTGCGCGAGCTGCTCGAGCCCGACGACTTCTACGCGGAGCGCCACCAGCACATCTATCGCGCGGCGGTGCTGCTGTCCGAGCGGGGCGAGCCGGTGGACATCGTCACGCTGCCCGGCGAGCTGGAGCGCGGGCCGGGCGTGGGCCGCGCGGGCGGCATGGACTACATCAGCGACCTCAACTTCTCCGTGCCCACCGCGGCCAGCGTGAAGCACTACGCGGAGATCGTCGTGGCACACGCGCTGCGGCGCCGCCTGATCGGCGCCGGCGCCGAGGTAAGCCGGCTGGGGTTCGACACCACCAACGACGTCACCGACGCGATCAACAGCGCCGAGCAGACCGTCTTCGCCCTGGGGGAGCGCGGCCGCAACGCCGAGGCCACGCACATCGCCCCGATCGTGCGCGAGACGTGGCAGCTGCTGGAGCGGCGCCTTCACGAGAACCGCCTCGTGCACGGCGTGCCCACCAACTTCTCCAAGCTCGACCTGCTCACGCAGGGCCTGCAGCCGGGCGAGCTCATCGTGCTCGCGGCGCGGCCGTCGGTGGGCAAGACGTCGTTCGCGCTCAACATCGCGCGCAACGCCGCGGTCCTCGCGCGCTCTCCCACTGTGATCTTCTCGCTGGAGATGTCGAAGCAGTCGCTGGTGCAGCGGCTCATCTGCAGCGAGGCGAAGGTGGACTCGTACATGCTGCGCACGGGTCAGGCAGACCAGCACGCGTTTCAGCGCATCGCGCAGGCGATGGACACGCTGACCCAGGCCGATCTCTGGATCGACGACACACCGGGCCTGACCATCGGCAACCTGCGCGCGAGGGCCCGGCGCATGAAGGCGCAGATGGGCATCGCGCTGATCGTCATCGACTACCTGCAGCTGATGCACGGCGGCCGCCAGGAGTCACGCGTGCAGGAGGTGTCCGACATCTCCGCCGGGCTGAAGGGGATTGCGAAGGAGCTGCAGGTGCCGGTGCTGGCGCTGTCCCAGCTCTCGCGCGAATCGGAGCGACGGGAGAACAAACGTCCGCAGCTCAGCGACCTGCGCGACTCCGGCAGCATCGAGCAGGACGCGGACGTGGTGCTCTTCCTCTACCGCGAGGGCATGCACAACCGCGACGTCGACCGGGCCAAGACAGACCTGCTCGTGGCCAAGAACCGCAACGGTCCGACGGACGATCTCAAGCTCGTCTTCATCGAGGAGCAGACGGCCTTCAAGGAGCCCTACCTGGCGACTGAGTGACGGCTCGGTCGCGCCGGGGAATGCAACTTTTCGCCGGCTGTGACGTTACTTCTGAAGTACCCTGTTGTGGGGGCTGACGGGAGGTCTAATGCCATCGTGCTGAGCGTCTGGATGAGTCGTGTGCGTGCCGTTCTGAACTCGCCCTGGTTGCGGGTGGCCGGCACGCTCGCGGGCGTTGCGCTCCTGGCACATGCGATCGATTTCCCCAAGGTGATGGCCAGCTTCGGCCACGCCGATCCGCGCTGGATCCTGGGCGCCGTGGGGCTGAGCGCGCTGGCCGTGCTCTCGAGCGTCGTCGAGTGGGGCGTGCTCATCCGCACCGTACGGTCGTCGCATCCCTCGCACGCTTCCCTCTTCACCTGGCGGCGGATCAGCTCGCAGTACCTGCAGAGCCTCTTCTTCACCCAGGTGCTCCCCGCCGGCGTGGGCGGGGACGCGGTGCGGACCGTCGAGATGGGCCGCCACGTGGGCCACAGCCGGGTCCTCGCCTCTCTCGCGGGCAGCCGCATGTCGGGCATGCTCGGCATGGCGATCTGGGGCCTCGCCGCCGCGGTGCTGCTGCGCGACTGGCTGGGCGGCGGGATGCTGATCGCGATTGCCGTGCTGGCGGGCACCATCATCCTGGTCTGGATGACCGCGCTCGGCTCCGACCACATCGGCGCCCACCGGCTGGTGGGGCGCGTGTCGGCCGCCCTGGGCCGTGCCGTGCACACCTTCGTCGAGGCCTTCAGCGCGTACCGCCGGCACCCGCACGCCGTTGCCCAGTGCCTCCTCGTCGGAGCCGTGGGCTGGGGCGTCAACCTCTTCGCCCTCGACTTCGCCGCCAAGGCGATCGGCGTCGAGCTCAGCTGGACGGTGCTGGCCGTCTGCATCCCGATGGGTCTGCTCGCCGCGCTCGCTCCCTTCAGCGTGAACGGGCTGGGCGTGCGCGAGGGCGTGCTCGTGGCGCTCCTGGTGCACACCGGCATCTCCACCGCCCACGCCGGGGCGGTGTCCCTCCTGGTCGACCTCCAGATGATCCCCTTCGCCGTGATCGGCGCCGCGCTCTGGATGCGCCGCCGCCGCGAGCCGGCTCCTGCCCTGGTGCCCGCCCGCATCTAGGCTCCGGGCGCAGCCGCCGCCAGCCCCTACACTCGGCGGCGCATGTCCACCCAGTTCAGCGACTTCCTCGCCGCGCACGCGGCGCAGGTCGCGGAACGATGCGAGCCCGATCTCGAGCCACCGCAGTCCGCCGAGCCGGGGGTGGCGGCCCGCCAGCTGGTCAACGCGCTGCTGCTCGCCCTGACGGCGGACGACCTGCGGCCGCTCTCCACCTTCTACCGCCTGGATCAGCTGGAGGGCCTGAGTGGCCGGTTGGACGCCGCGCTCCGCGACCTCCTGGCGCTGCGCCGCGCGACCGCGGACGTGGCCGGGGACGAGGGGCTCGAACCGGAGCAGCTCGCGGCCCTCGCCCTGGCGGGCGGCGACGAGGTGGGAGGCGTGCTGCGCACGCTGGCCGTCACCTGCGCCAGCTCCCTGGAGCGCCAGCTGGCGGTCGCCTCCTCAGCCTCCTCGGCGCAGGGGACCGGCCTCTCGATCACGATGCATGAGCTGCGCCGCCCGCTCACCATCCTCAACAGCTACGGGCAGCTGCTCACGACCGGGATGCTGGGCGCGCTGCCTGAGACGGCAATGGTCGCGGTGGAGGGCATCACGGCGAGCACCGAGTCGATGGTGCGCATGGTCAACGCGCTGGCCGAGCTGGCGCGGCTGGAGGACCCCGACGACGAGCTGGCCCGCGAGGTCCTGCCCGCCTCGGCCGTGGTGGACGGGGCGGTCGAACAGGTGGCGATGGAGGCGCGGCTGCGCGGCACCGCGCTGGAGAGCCGGGTCGATCCGGACGCGGCGGTGCGCGGCGACAAGAGGCGCCTCACGCTCGCGCTCACCAACCTGATCGGCAACGCGATCAAGCACGGCCCGCCGGACTCGTCCGTCGAGGTCACCGTGACGGCGAGCGAGGGCATGGTGCGCTTCCTGGTGCGCGATCACGGCGAGGGCTTTCCACCCGAGGACGCCGACCGCCTCTTCGACAAGTACTACCGCTCGGTGGCGGAGCGGCATCGCAAGGTGCCGGGCAGCGGGCTCGGCCTCTACATCGTGCGCACCATCGCGCAGCGCCACGGCGGCCGGGCCGTGGCGCGGTCGGTCCCGGGGAACGGGGCGGAGTTTGAAATGATCCTTCCGATGCACCGGGACGAGGCGTGAGCGCGGCGACGCGTCACGAGCGCGATTCGATGGGCGAGTTCGACGTTCCGGCGGACGCGTACTACGGCGCCAACACCATGCGCGCGGCGGTCAACTTCCCGATCAGCGACCTGCGCCTGCCGCGCAGCTTTCTGCGCGCGCTGGGACTGATCAAACAGCAGTCTGCGGTGGTGAACCAGGAGCTCGGCCTCCTCGATGAGCGCCTGGCGTCGGCGATCGCGCAGGCCGCGCAGGACGTGGTCGACGGCACGCTCGACTCGCAGTTCGTGGTCGACGTGTTCCAGACCGGCAGCGGCACGTCCACCAACATGAACGCCAACGAGGTGATCAGCAACCGCGCCATCGAGCTGCTCGGCGGCGCCAAGGGCAGCCGCGACCCGGTGCATCCCAACGACCACGTGAACCTCGGCCAGTCGAGCAACGACGTGATCCCCACGGCCATCCAGGTGGCTGCGGCCAGCGAGATCCGGAGCGCGCTGCGTCCCGCGCTGCAGGCGCTGGAGACGTCACTGCGCGCCAAGTCCAAGGAGCTGTGGCCCGTGGTGAAAACGGGCCGCACACATCTGCAGGATGCGACGCCGATCCGCCTGGGGCAGGAGTTCCTCGGCTACGCGGGACAGGTCGAACGCGCGCGCAGGCGCTGCGACGAAGCCATGGACGCGCTCGCCGAGCTGCCTTTGGGCGGCACCGCCGTCGGCACCGGCGTGGGCACGCACCCGGAGTTCGCCGCGCGCGTCATCGCGCGAATCGCGGAGGCGACGGGAGTCGGCTTCCGCGAGACGGACAATCACTTCTCGGCGCAGTCGACGCTCGACGCGGTGGTTGCCGCCACCGGCGCGCTCACCGGGATCGCGGTGGCGTTGTACAAGGTGGCCAACGACATCCGCCTGCTCGGATTCGGGCCGCGCGCCGGCATCGCTGAGATCGCGATCCCCGCGGTGCAGCCGGGTTCGTCGATCATGCCGGGCAAGGTCAACCCGGTCATCTGCGAGTCGGTGACGATGGTCGCTGCTCAGGTGATCGGCAACAGCGCGACGATCACCTTCTGCGGCGCAGCCGGATCGCTGCTCGAGCTCAACGTGATGATGCCGGTGGCCGCGTACGACCTGCTGCAGTCGATCGCCATCCTGGCCGCGTCGGCGCGCAACCTCGCGGTGCAGTGCGTGGACGGTATCGTGCCCACCCGCAATGGCCCTGACCTTGTGGAACGCGGCCTGATGACGACGACGGCGCTGGCGCCGCGCATCGGCTACGACGCCGCGGCGGCACTGGCCAAGGAGGCGCACGCGAGCGGGCGCACCATCCGCGAGGTGGCGCGCGACCGCACCGACCTCAGCGACGAGGAGCTGGACGCGCTGCTCGACCCCGAGGCGATGACGCAGCCGGGGCGCGGCGCCGGCGGCGCGGGAGGCTGACACGTGGTTGACGCGCGCCGTCTCAGCGTCGTCGGCGCCGGCGCGATGGGCGGCCAGATCGCATACCAGGCTGCGCTGCACGGCTTCGACGTGCACCTGGTGAGCCGGCGCCAGGAGCGGCTCGAGAGCGCGCGCGAGGAGAGCTCGCGGCTGCTGCGCCGCCGCGTGGAGAAGGGCAAGCTCGACGGCGACGAATGCGAGGCGGCGATCGAGCGGGTGCGGCTGAGCACCGAGCTCGCGGAGATGGCCGGCGCCGGCGTAGTCATCGAGTCGGTGGCGGAGGACCGCGACACGAAGCGCGAGATCTTCGAGCGCATCTCCCAGCATGCCGATGAAGACGCCATCATTGGCACAAACTCGTCGACGCTGCCCTCCTCGATGTTCGAGGACGTGGTGGCGAATCCTTCTCGGCTGCTCAACGTGCACTTCTTCAACCCGCCGCTGATGATGGCGCTGGTGGAGGTTGTGCGCGGCGCCCATACCTCCGAGGACGCGGTGACGCGCGCCATGGCGTTCGCCCGCGAGATCGGCAAGACGCCGGTGCTGGTGGAGAAGGAGGCCTTCGGCTTCATCGCCAACCGCATCCTGTTCATCGCGCTGCAGGAGGCGATGAAGCTGGCCCAGGACGGCTACGTGAGCATCGAGGAGTGCGACATCGCGGTGCACAACGCGCTGGGCTGGCCGCTGGGCCCCTTCGAGCTGTCAGACCTCGTGGGCCTCGACGTCGTCGAGGCGATCCTGACCGAGGGCTACAAGCAGACCGGAGACGAGCGGTGGAAGCCGCTGCCGATCCTGCAGGAGCATGTGGCGAAGGGCGAGCTGGGGAGAAAGACGGGAAGCGGGTTCAGGCAGAGCTGACAAGAATTGCTGCTGGCGACTCCACGCCCAAGGTCGAGACGCCCGGCGAGTGAGACGACGCTCGGGTGGGCGGTGCCTGTTACTTTCAACGGCTGCCGCCAAGCTGTCTTCCTTGTGGACGCGACGATCGCGCTGATCGTGGGAATCGTTGTGTTCTCTTGCCTCGCCGCCGTCGTCAGCGTGGGACTGGCGAGACAAGGTGCCCGCAAAAGGCGGGCGGCCGGCTTGCTAGCGCTGCCGACGAAAGAGGAGTTAGAAGGGCTGGGAGGCTGGGGCGCGCCACCGGGCTTCTAGAGCTGGATTCGAGACGATCGGCCGCGCCGCGGGATCTCATTACTTTGGTAGTGCATCGCGCTAACCGCTGCACCCGTCCTAAGCGAGGCGCTGGGCCTCTACATCCGCTCGGCAGGAACTCGTACGGGCCAGTCGTGCCGAGCGTGAGGGTTTAAGGTCAAGGGTCATCGACGCTCAGCCCCGTGCCCCCAAGGCCCTAACCCGTTACCCGCTCCGGTGGCGGTGTGATGACAGCGGCGCCGTCGCTGATGCTGATGCTCCAGCCCTCCTCGTGGATTGCGTGGTGGTGCCGCCGACACAACGAGACCAGATTGCTGAGCTCCGTCTTGCCACCATCCGCCCAATGCACGCGGTGGTGCGCGTCACACCATTCATGCCCTCGGTCGCACCCGGGAAACCGGCAGCCGTTGTCCCGCAACCGTAGGGCCTCGCGAATGTGCGCCGGTATGGTGCGTCGGGAGCGACCGACTGACAACGGCACTACGTCGGCGCCGGGCGCGGTGTCACCAGCGATCGTCACGTCGCGGCGCACCACGTCGCACGCGATGCGCCGAGCGATCTGCCGGTGCACGGGACCGAAGCCCTTCAGTTCGGGCAGCGGCGTGCCCGCTTGGTCGCGCAGCGCGTCGAGGCTGGCCGTCACGGTCAGGTGGGGACGCTCGCCGCTCACCGACTTGTGCTCGCCACGGTGCAGCTGCTGCGACGCCATGTCCGTGAGTGCGTCCGCGCGTCGCTGTGACGCAGTCCGCTCGTCGCCCGGTCTTGGCACCGCTACCAGCGCCTCGATGGCCGTCTTCACCAGCGTGCCGCCCTCGGCATCCAGCTCGCCGCGCAGCACGAACACGCCGCCGTAGGTCTCATCGCAGGCGAACCAGCGTCGTTCGTATGCACGATCTGCGGCGGCCAGCGAGCCGTCGGGATCAAGCAACAGCCGGCTCTCTTCGGTGAGGCGGCGCATCGGGCCGGGTTCGAATCGCTCTGCCGCGTCGACCAGGACCTCTTGAATCGGCGCCACGGCTTCAGCACCGACGTCAGCTGCAAGCCGGGCCACCATGGACGCATTGCACAACGGGGAACGTCCCGCCCGAGCGCTGACCAGCGCCGCGGGTGCCGCAGCGAAGGCGTCGGCTAGATGTACTCGATGTGCGGCGCCGCGCACGCTCATGCGGCAGGCGGACCGCAGCCAGCCCACCGTGCTCAGGCGCCACGTCGCAGCGACCCTGCGCTGGTGGAACGCTTGCACGCGGCGGATCAGCTCCGCTTCGAGACGCTCCACGGCGCGATTTAGCGCGACCACGTCGTCGCTGAGTGCAGCGTCGGGCAGCCTGTCGATGGGTTCGGCGACCACCGCATCGACGACGTCCTCGAGCTCTTCGAGCGGACTGACGGCGGCGGCTGCCTGCATTGATCAATGTTACCACACAACTGTTCGTTTTCACCCCCCGAAAACCCAACCAGCACAAGGACAATCCGGCTATCGAGGGCTGCCCGGCCAACGAATCCGAGGCGCCGGGTTCAGAGCTCCCCGCGGATGACGCCGAGCGCGATGAGCGCGTCTGCAACGCCGGCCAGCCCCGGCGGTGCGCACGTCGCATCCGCGTGGCCGAGCACGGCCGGCGGCGCCGATGTCACAGCAATGGCAAAGCCCGCAGCGTCGAGCATCTCGACGTCATTCGGTGCGTCGCCGATGGCGACGGCCTCCTCGAGCTCAACCCCGAAGCGACGGCACACCAGCGCGCACGCCGCAGCCTTGTTCACCTTCGGGCTCACGATCTCGACGAACTGCGGCAGTGAGCGGGTCACGCGCGCGCCGGGGTCCAGCGCTCGTGACATCGTGTCGATGCAGCGCCGCACCTCATCCGGGTCCTCGATCACGCAGATCGCCTTGGTGGAGCGGGCGTTCTCCAGCAGCGGCGCGAGGTCGTCCACGAAGTTGATGGGCACGCGCGCTATGCGCGCGTACACATGCGCCTCGGGGCGGTCCTGCTCGCAGAGCAGCTCGTCGTCGATGTACGCCTGGAAGTGCCAGCCGTGCTCGCGAGCCGTGCGCAGCGCGCGCAGCGCGACATCCGGCGCAAGACCCGCGTCGAGCAGGACGTCGCCACCGCGCTGCGCCTTGACCAGCGCACCCTGGTAGCAGACGAGCGGCGTGTCCACTCCCAGCTCGCGCGCCCACGGCTGCGCGGAGCGGAACATGCGCCCCGTCGCGATGATGACGGGCAGCACGCGCGCGGTCGCGCGCACGGCGTCGCGCACGCGCGGGTGCAGGCTCTGGTCATCCGCGTCGAGACACGTGCCGTCGAGGTCGAGGATGAGCGCGCGGACCGCGAATCGGGGTCGTGGCGCGGCCGGGTCCGTGATCGCAGGGGGCCGGCTCACCCTCCGCTGAGCAGCGACGCAGGGGCGCGCTCGCCCCATGCCTGAGGGTTGACGCAGTTGCGAGGCACCGTGCCGCTCAGCGCGTCAACGGCGTTGTGCGCGCACAGCTCCGCCATCGCCGCGCGCGTCGTGACGGTGGCGCTGCCCAGGTGCGGAGCGAGCACCGCGGTGGAGCACTGGGCCAGTCCCGGGCTGAGCTCGGGCTCGCGCTCGTACACGTCGAGCCCCGCAGCCGCGATCCATCCCTCGCGCAGCGCGCGCACCAGCGCCGCCTCGTCGACCACCGCGCCGCGCGAGGTGTTGACGAGCACGGCCGTCCGCTTCATGCGGCGCAGCACCGCCTCTCCGACGAGATGGCGCGTGTCCTGGCTCAACGGCACGTGCAACGAGATCACATCGGCGTCGCGCACCAGCTCGTCGAAGCCAACGCGGGTCACGTGCGCGCGGAGCGACTCGTCCACGGGTGGGGCGGTGCTGTCGAAGTACGCGATGCGCATGCCGAAGCCGAGCGCGCGGCGCGCCACCGCCTGCCCGATGCGGCCGAAGCCCACGATGCCGAGCAGCGCATCGCGCAGCTCCAGGCCCAGGAGGTAGGTCGGCTCCCAGCCGTGAAAGCGCCCGGCGCGCAGCTCTTCGTCGCCCTCGCGGATGCGCCGCGCGGCCGCGAGCAGCAGCGCCATGGCGCAGTCCGCGGTGGCGTCGGTGAGGACGCCGGGCGTGTTGCCGACCACGATGCCGCGCTCCGTCGCCGCTGCGACATCGACGTTGTCGTATCCCACCGCGTACACGGACACGCAGCGCATCCGCGGGAGGCCCGCGTCGAGGACCTCGGCGTCGACCCTGTCGCGCAGCTGCGGGCAGAGAACGTCGACCGGGTCGCGGCGCAGCTCATCGCAGAGCTCGTCGTGCGCCGGCAGCCGGCCAAGGCTGCGCAGACGAGCGACCGACTCGACGATGCCGGAGAAGGGATCCGGAAGGTCCAGCGTGCACAGAACGGTGGCGGACATTTGGAAATCGATCTTATCGGGTACAATCGAGACGTCTTGCGTTCAACTTCCAGGATGCGGTTGGGAAGACCGCGCGTCGCAAGGCCTCATCCCGTGGCAGAAACGGTGGACGGGGCCGCGACGGACACGATGCCGGAGCCGGTCGGTTTCGATCAGCTGGAGCTCAGTCCTGCCATGCGCACGTCGGTGGCGGACATGGGCTTCGTCACCGCCACGCCGATCCAGGCCGGCGCAATCCCCGCGGCACTGCAGGGACGCGACGTCGTGGGCCAGGCCCAGACGGGGAGCGGCAAGACCGCCGCGTTCTCCATACCGATCATCGAGCGGCTCGAGGCCCGGGGCGGCCCCGTGCAGGCCCTCGTGCTCTGCCCAACCCGCGAGCTCGCTGTGCAGGTCCACGCCGAGTTCACGCGGCTCGCGGCACGGCACGAGCTGCGCGCCGTCGCCGTGTACGGCGGCGACTCGGTCGCGCGCCAGACCCAGGAGCTGCGCAAGGGCGCGCACGTGGTCGTGGCCACCCCTGGCCGGCTGCGCGACCACATGCAGCGCGGCTCGCTGCGCCTCGACAACGTGCGCATCGCCGTGCTCGACGAGGCGGATCGCATGCTCGACATGGGGTTTGCGCCAGACGTTGAGCGCATCCTCCGGCAGTGCCCCGACGACCGTCAGACGCTGCTCTTCTCAGCCACCATGCCGGACTGGGTGCGGCGCCTGGCCTCGCGCCACATGCGTGACGCGGTGGACATCGACATCAACACTCGCCCCGAGATCCCCGCCGGGGTGCGGCAGCTCTACCTGCAGACCACGTGGGCCGACAAGACGGACGCGCTGGCGCGCATCCTCGATCAGCCCGACGTCACCATGGCGCTCATCTTCGTGGAGACCAAGCGCACCGCCGATGTGCTCGAGGCGCAGCTCACGCGCCGCGGCTACCACGTCGGGTTGCTCCACGGCGACCTGACGCAGCGCGACCGCGACCGCGCGATGCGCCAGTTCCGCGACAGCCACACGCGCTACCTGATCGCCACCAACGTCGCCGCGCGCGGCCTCGACGTCGACGACATCTCCCACGTCATCAACTACGACGTGCCGGTCACGCCGGACGAATACGTGCACCGTGTTGGGCGCACCGCGCGCGCCGGCCGCAGCGGCGTTGCTGTCACGCTCATCACGCCCAGCGAGATCCTCAAGCTTCGGGACGTGGAGCGCCACGCCCGCACCACCATCCTGCCGGCCACCCTGGCCGACTTCCCCACCCCGGAACTCGCCGCCCGGGCGTAGGCTCGCGTCCGTGACGGGCGGCCCGGCAATGCACGACTCGGGCGAGGGCCCCGCCGTCCTCTTCCTCCACGCCTTTCCTCTGGACGCCTCGCAGTGGGACCACCAGGTCGCCGCGCTGAGCGACGCACGGCGCTGCCTGCGGCCGGCCATCTGGGGCTGTGGCGACTCGCCGCCGCCACCGGAGGATGCCGCCGGTCTCGACGACTACGCACGCGCCATCGTGAGCGCGCTCGACGAGCGTGGCGTCGACCGATTCTCGGTGGTCGGCCTCTCGATGGGCGGCTACGTGGCGTTCGAGATCTGGCGACTCGCCGCTGCGCGCATCGGCGCGATCGCGTTCTGCAACACGCGGGCTGGCGCCGACTCCGACGCGTCCCGCTCCGACCGTCTGGCCATGGCGGAGCGGGTCTTGAGTGAAGGCAGCCCCGAGTCCATCGTCGAGGCCAGCGTCGAGCGCCTCCTCGGCCCACGCGCGCGGCGCGAGGCGCACATCACCGATCCCGTCCGCGGCCGCATCCGCCGCTGCACACCGGCGGGCATCGCGTTCGCCCAGCGCGCGATGGCGGCTCGGCGTGACAGCACGCCGACCCTCGCGGCGATCGGCGTGCCCACGCTGGTAGTCGCCGGCCGCGACGACGCGGTCATCCCGGCCGCCGACGTGGACTCGCTCGCCGCCGGCCTTCCAGCTGCGGCGCGCGTCGACCTGGACTGCGGCCACCTGAGCAACCTCGAGCTGCCGCACGAGTTCAACCGCACGCTCGCGGAGTTCCTCGACTCGGCGCCCGCGGCATGAGCGAGCTCGCCCCGGAACTGCTCGCGATCCTGCGCTGCCCGCGCTGCCTGGGCATTCTCGAGCCCGAGCCCGACGGCATGCGCTGCGACGCGTGCCATCTGCGCTATCCGGTGCGAGACGGCATCCCGCTGTTGTTGTTGTCAGATGCGACCGCAACACAGGATGCCGGCGACGCGGCCGGCGCCTGACTATCAGGCGAGCTGGGCCGCTCTCGCCGCCTCTGTGGCCACGCCGATCGGCGCGGCGCAGAAGCCCACGTAGTCGATGGGCTCGGTGATGCTGGGGTTCTCACCGCACACCGGGCACTCAGGGTCGCGCGGCACGCGGAACTCGCGGAAGCGCATGGCCAGCGCGTCGATGTGCAGCAGGCGCCCGGCGAGCGGGTCGCCGACGCCGGTGATGAGCTTGATCACCTCCGTCGCCTGCAGCACCCCGACGATGCCGGGCAGCACGCCGAGCACGCCCGCCTCCGCGCACGACGGCGCCTCCTCCGGCGGCGGGGGCGCGGGGTAGCGGCAGCGGTAGCACGGCGACTGGAACGGGATGACCGTGGTCAGCTGCCCTTCGAACCGGAAGATGCCGCCGTCGACCAGCGGCTTCTTGGTGAAGACGGCGACGTCATTTGCCAGGTAGCGCGTGGGGAAGTTGTCGCAGCCGTTGACGATGATGTCGTACTGCTCGAAGAGCCGCTGCGCGTTCTCGCCGCTGAGCATCTCGTTGTGCTCCACCACGCGCACATCGCTGTTCAGCGCCTGCAGCGCGATGCGCGCTGACTCCGTCTTGCGCATCCCGATGCGCTCCTCGGTGTGGAGCACCTGGCGCTGCAGGTTGCTGAGGTCGACCGTGTCGAAGTCGACGAACCCGATGGTGCCCACGCCGGCAGCCGCCAGGTACAGCGCGGCCGGGGTGCCCAACCCTCCGGCGCCGATCAGCAGCACGCGAGCGTCAAGCAGCTTGCGCTGACCCTCGGCGCCGATCTCGGGGATGAGGAGGTGCCGGCTGTAGCGCTGCTGCTGCTCCGGCGTCAGCGCGCGCGGGACGACGAAGTCGAACCCCGCCTGCTTCCACGCGTTGAACCCGCCGCCCATCGACTGCACGTCCTCGTAGCCCAGCTCGTGGAGGGCCCGCGCGGCGAGGAGCGAGCGCACCCCCCCGGCGCAGTACAGCGTGATCGGCGTGGAGCGCCGCGGCACCGCGTCCTCGATCCTGGTCTCGATGAACCCCTTGCTGAGGTGCACCGCACCGGGGATGTGACCCTCCTCGAACTCGTTGCGTTCGCGCACGTCGATGACGGTGCGGCCCCGGGCGTCGCGCACCTGCTGGGGGGTGACCTCGGGGATCAGCCGGCGCGCTTCGTCGAGCAGATCGCGAGAGGACTTTGCCACGCAGCCAGTCTACCCAAAAATCCGACCTCGCCAGTCTGGATTCGCCTGTGACCCCCGCGGTGGGACTACGCCTCAGGTGGTGCCGGTGGTGCGGCGCTTCGCGCGGGTCGCCGGGCGGGTCGCCGCCGGCTTGCGTGCCGTCGCCGTCCTCCTCACGGGTGCGCGCTTGGCGGCAGGCTTGCGCCCGGTGGAGGCTGCCCGCCGCTTGGCCGCGGGCTTACGCCCGGTGGAGGCTGTGCGCCGCTTGGCCGCAGACGGACGCGCCGGCGCCGCCGGCGCCGCCACCGGCAGGACTGCCGAGGCGGCCAGCAGGCGGCCCTCGGCCACCTGCAGCTTTGCCGTCAGCTTGGCCAGCTGTC
The DNA here is from genome assembly GCA_019245575.1 of Candidatus Dormiibacterota bacterium. Taxonomy (GTDB): domain Bacteria; phylum Chloroflexota; class Dormibacteria; order Aeolococcales; family Aeolococcaceae; genus JAFARE01. The sequence continues at coordinate 293,337 of JAFARE010000001.1, forward strand.
GTGCGGCGGCGTCGGCCTTGACCGTGGCCTTGCGATGCGCCGACCGGGTCTGGTCGACCGCCTTCTGCAGCGCCTTCAGCTCGGTGGCCTGCTTCTTCAGCGTCTTCTTGTCCGGCATGGCCGTCCGTGTCCCCGCCGGGATGGCCTGTTTCTTTGCCTTACGCATCGAGCACTCCCTTGGGTTCAGATCAGTTTGGGCTGTTTAGCACCATTCACTGGCCGACTGCAATGCCGCCGGGCCCGCCGCGCTCTCCCTCGAGCACGAGCTGGCGGCCGAACACGCGCTGGAACCGCGCCGTCAGCTCGTCGGCGGCCCAGTCGTGCGGCATGGGCACGGTCAGCACCACCACCTTGCGCTCGTCCTGGCGCGCCACCGACACCGCGGCCCCGCGCGGCATGCGCCGCTCGATCTCGTCGGACAGCGCCAGGAGCACCGCGGCGCGTCCGACAGCGCGCCGATCGGCGGCGTCGAAGAACACCGAGTACGCGTCGAAGTCCGCCCGGCCCCGGCCGGCGCGCGCGATGAGCGCCGCGGTCATCGCGATGCTGCGGTGTGAGAAGCCGTGCAGGTCGGCCGACGTCACGATCTCGGCAGCGTGGTCCCAGCGCCGGTAGTAGTCGACGCTGCGGCCCACGTCGAGGATGGTTGCCGCGTGCTCGAAGGCGTCACGCAACTCCTCCGCTGCGCCCTGCATCATCACGTCCCACAGCGCCGATGCGATGCGCAGCCGGCGTCGCGCGCGGTCGCCGTCCCAGGTGGTGAACCGCGAGGCGATGGCCGAGATGGACGCCCGGCGCACCGCCTGCGCAGACGGCATCAGGCGGGCAAACTCCTCGTAGACGACGCCCTCGCGCAATCCCTGCCCGGAGACCGCGAGACTGGTTGCACCCGCAGCCTCCATGACCGTCTGCACCACCAGCGCACCACCCACGATCGAGTCGGCGCGGTCCGCCGACAGCCCGGGGAGCGCGGCGCGGCGGGAAAGACGCCGCGTCACCAGCCGGCCCACCACCTCGCGCAAGCCCTTGCGCGAAAGCTCGTATCCGTGCAGCCGCTGGATCGGGTACGTGCGCGCCGCTCTGTCCATCTTCGCCAGGTTGCGGATCGTGCCGCCGGTGCCGACCACCTGCTCGCCCTCGCGCAGTTCGGGCACGCCGGCCGCGCTGAGCGACAGCGCCACGTGGTTCTGCAGGGCCGTGACCTCCGACTGCTTGGGCGGGTCGCTGTTGAGGAAGACGTCGGTGAGACGCAGCGACCCGAGTGGCAGCGTCCAGCTGTTTTGCACGCGCCTGCCGCGGAAGTGCGCCACCTCCAGGCTGCCCCCGCCCACGTCCACCAGGAGCCCGTGCTCGATGGGCAGTCCATTGACCGCACCGCTGAACGCCAGGCGTGCCTCCTCCTCCCCGTCGATGACGCGGATGTTGAGTCCGGTCTCGCGGCGCAGTCCGGCGACGAACTCCGCACCATTGCGCGCCTCGCGGACTGCCGCGGTGGCCAGCGCAACAGTGCGCCGTGCGCCTGATCCTGCCGCAACCGCCATGAAGTCGTACAGCGCAGCGAGGGTCCGCTCCTCGGCAGCGTGTGTGAGACTGCCTGAGCGCGCGATGTCGCTCATGAGTCGCAGCGACGTGCGTGCTTCCGACAGGATCTCGAGGTGGCCGTTCGCGGTGACGCGAACGACGATGACACGCCCCGAGTTGGAGCCGATGTCGATGACTGCGAGCGGCTGAGAAGGCACGTCAGCTCCAGGTCTGCGGAGGTGCAAACAAGTATACGTTCGCGTCCCGCGCGCGATGAGAGTGTGATCTTCCACACCCCTTCCGCATCTCCAAACGATTCGTTAACAACTGTCCGTCGGCGCAGGCGAACCGAGACGGCCCGCCGCAGGCCGGTTTATCCTCGGGTCATGGCGCAGCGGCCGCAGGTGGTCTCCCCGCTCCTGGATGTGTCGACGCGCCTCGGGCCGGTGCCCGCCCGGGAGTCGCTCGGCGGCGAGATCAACCGGGAGCTGAGCTGGCTCGACTTCAACACGCGCGTGCTCGCGCTGGCGGAAGACGAGCGCACCCCGCTGCTGGAGCGGGCAAAGTTTCTCGCCATCTGCAGCCGTAACCTGGACGAGTTCTTCCAGGTCCGCGTGGGTGGTCTCAAACAGCAGCTGCTGCTCGGCGTGGCACAGCGCTCGCCGGACGGCATGACCCCGCGGGAGCAGCTGCGCGCCATTCGCTCCCGTGTCAGCGACCTGGTGATGCGCCAGTCTTACTGCTTCGGCGCTGACGTCGCCCTGGGCCTGGAGCGCGCGGGCGTGCGGTTGGTCGACTGGGCGTCGCTGGATCGCGCGGATCGCGATCACCTTTCCGGCGTGTTCACCACCGAGATGTTCCCGGTGCTCACTCCTCTCGCGGTCGACCCGGCGCACCCGTTCCCGTACATATCCAACCTTTCGCTCAACCTCGCCGTGGTGGTGCGCGACATGGATACGCAGACGTCGCACGTGGCCCGAATCAAGGTGCCGCCGCTGCTGCAGCGCTTCGTGCCACTGCGTGACGGCGAACGGTTCGTGCCTGTCGAGCAGGTCATCGCCGCTCACCTCGACGAGCTCTTCCCGCACATGCGCGTGGTGTCGCATCACTCGTTCCGGCTCACGCGCAACGCCGACTACGACCTCGAGGCCGAGGAGGCGGAAGATTTGCTCGAGGCTGTGCAGTCTGTCCTCGAGCAGCGCCGCCGCTCGCCCCTGGCGGTGCGCCTCGAGGTGGAGTCGGGCACGGCGGACGAGGTCTGCACGCTGCTGACGCGCGAGCTCGACCTCGAGAGTGACGACGTGTACTCCGTGACGGCGCCGCTGGACCTCGGCGGCCTGTGGGAGCTGTACGCGATCGCCCGGCCCGACCTCAAGTACCCGGCGTGGGCGCCGGTGACGGCGCCACCACTGGCGGCCGCGCGCGGCGAGTCACCGCCCGACATCTTCCGCGTGCTGCGCGCGCGTGACGTGCTTGTGCACCATCCCTATGAGTCATTCGCCACCTCCGTCGAGGCATTCGTGGAGCAGGCGGCCGCGGACCCGCGTGTGCTCGCGATCAAGCAGACGCTGTACCGCACCAGCGGCTCCGTGTCACCCATCATCCACGCGCTGGTGCGTGCCGCTGAGTCCGGCAAGCAGGTGGTTGCGCTCATCGAGCTCACCGCGCGCTTCGACGAGCAGGCCAACATCGAGTGGGCGCAGATGCTGGAGGACGCCGGCGTGCACGTGGTGTACGGGATCGTCGGTCTCAAGACCCACGCGAAGCTCACGCTGGTGGTGCGCCAGGAGGAGTCGGGCATCCGCCGCTACTGCCACTTGGGCAGCGGCAACTACAACCCGGACACCGCGCGCGTCTACGAGGATGTCGGCCTGTTCACCGGCGACGCGGGCTTCGGCGCCGACCTGTCGGACCTCTTCAACCTGCTCACCGGGTACAGCCGCCAGCGCGAATACCACGAGCTGCTGGTGGCGCCGCTCACGCTGCGCTCTGAGCTGATCGACCTCATCGACCGCGAGTCGAAGCCGGGCGGTCTCATCGCCATCAAGGTCAACAGCCTGGTCGACGGCGAGATCATCCAGGCGCTGTACCGTGCCTCGCAGTCGGGCGCGGACGTGGACCTCCTGGTGCGGGGCATCTGCTGTCTGCGCGCCGGCGTCCCGGGACTCTCGGAGCGCATCCGCGTGCGCTCCATCGTGGGACGGTACCTCGAGCATTCGCGCATCTATCGTTTCGGCGCGCCACCGGATGCGGCGCATTTCGTGGGCTCCGCCGACATGATGCCGCGCAACCTGGACCGGCGCCTGGAGGTGCTGTTCCCGGTGCTCGCGCCGACGCTGCGCGAGCGTCTCGACGAGATCTTCGAGGTGGAGCTTGCAGACGACGCGCTGGCGTGGGAGCTCAAGGGTGACACCTGGAGCCGCGTGCCGGAGAGCGAGGGGCTCGACGCCCAGGAGCGCCTGCAGCAGCTGGCACTCGAGCGCGCCCGCACGCAGGGGTGACGGGCGCGGAGGTCCACACATGGTCGTTGCCTGCGCGTCCACGCGAGCGCGCGGTCGTGCTCACGGGGGTGCAGGGCCTGGCTGTGCGCGGGACGCGTTCGCGCAGCCGTACCGCAGTGCATGTGGACACCGATGACCTGCGCCTCACGCGCTGGGGTTGCGCGCTGGCTCGCTATGAGGACGAGGGGTGGCTGCTGACGCTGCCGGCGGGTGATGACACCGGCCCGCAGCTCGTCGCCAGGGAGCTGCGATTTGCGCCATCCGGCCGTGACGTGCCGGAGGAGGCGGCGGATCTGCTCACCGCGCTGACGCGTGGCGCGCGGCTCCGGCCGGTGCTGCGCGCGCGCATCGAGGAGGTGACGTCGACGGTTGCGCAGCGAAGCGCAGGCGCAGCCGCCCAGGTGCGCGACAGCCGTGTCGTCGCCTTCGCCGGGCGGCGCATCGCCGGTCGTTTCCACGACGTGGAGGTGATCACGCGCTCCAAGGACACCGGCGCCCGCGTCGTCGAAGCGCTTGACCGCCTCCTCCACGGCCTCGGTGCGGAGCAGAGCGACGGAGCGCCGCTGCTGCGCCGTGCGCTGGCCGCCGCCGCTGTGGAGCCGGACGTCGTGGTGCACCGGGCCACCAAGCACGGTTCTGCCCGCGATGCGATCCAGCGCGCCATCGCCGCGTCCGTGCTGCGCCTGCTGATGCACGACGCCGCCGTGCGAGTAGGCACCGACCCAGAGGGTGTGCACCAGGCGCGCGTGGCCACGCGGCGCCTGCGATCCGACCTGCGCACGTTCGCGCCGCTCCTGGACGAGGCGTGGACGCGGAGCGTGCGCGACGACCTGCACCGGCTCGCCGACCTGCTGGGTGCGGTGCGCGACGCCGAGGTGATGCGCGCGCGGCTAGCGGCTGCCACCGCGCGCCTGCCCGGCAGCGAGCGGCGCGCGGCGCGACGGCCGCTCGCGTCGCTGACCGCGGACCGCAACCGAGCTCGCGCGACGCTGCTGAGGGAGATGCGGTCGGAGACGTACACACGGCTGCTCGACGAGCTCGTCGATGCGGCCGCTCATCCACGCACATCCGATGCGGCCGCCGGGCGCGCGTCCACGTTGCTGCCATCTTTGGCACAAAAGCCGTGGCGTCGGCTGCAGGCGCGGGTGCGCGACCTGGGCCCCGAGCCTGCCGACAGTGAGCTGCACGAGGTGCGCATCCTGGCCAAGCGCGCGCGATACGCGGCCGAGGCGGTGGCGCCGGTGAGCCGCAGCGCGGTGGCTCGCTTCGCCCGCGCCGTCGCCGCGGTGCAAGATGAGCTCGGTGAGCACCACGATGCGGTCGTCGCCGAGGCCTGGTTGCGTGAGTCGGCGTCGCGCGGGTCGGACGCGATGGTGATGGGCGAGCTCATCGGCGCCGAGCGGGCGGCGGCGGCGGCCGCGCGAGCCGCGTGGCCGGCGCTGTGGGCGGACGCCGTGGAGGCGCGGCCCAAGGGCTGGGCGTGAACCGCGTGTTCCTGGTGCGCCATGCCCACGCCGGCGACCGCGAGCGCTGGACGGGACCGGACGAGGAGCGGCCGCTCAGTGAGAAGGGGCGGCGCCAGGCGGACGCGCTTGCCGGCCTGCTCGAGACAGAGCGGCTCGACCGCGTGGTCTCCAGCCCGGCGCTGCGCTGCGTTCAGACGGTCGAGGCGCTGGCGGCGGCGCGCGGCCTCGAGGTCGAGCAGGACGCCCGCCTGCTCGAGGGCCACGATCCCGACGACACCATGCGCTTGCTCGAAGACGCGGTACAGGGGGAGTCGCTGGTCGCGTGCACGCACGGCGACCTGGTGCCTGCCGTGCTCGAGCGCCTCGCAGCGGCGGGCCTCGTCCTGCGCGACGACGCCCGCTGGTCCAAGGCTTCGACCTGGGTGCTGGAGGCGGAGAACGGCCGCTGGCTCTCCACCCGCTATCTCCCGCCACCCGGCTGACCCCGCCGGCGCATTAATCCTTCATGCGCCTCTCCACGCTGCTGGCTGCGGCCGGCATCGATGCCGCCACAAGCTCCGACCCGGAGATCACGCGGATCGACTACGACTCGCGGTCCTGTGAGCCGGGGTCGCTCTTCGTGGCGGTGCGCGGCTTCCACGCCGACGGACACGACTTCGCTGCCGGGGCCGTGGAGCGCGGGGCGGTCGCGGTCGTGGCCGGCCACGGCATGGCGCAGGTTCGCGCGGCGCTCGTCGTCGTACCCGACACCCGGGTGGCTCTGTCAGCCCTGGCGGCGGCGTGGCATGGCTTTCCCAGCCGGGACATGTGCGTGGCCGGGATCACGGGCACCGACGGAAAGACGACCACGGCGACGATGCTCTGGGCGGCGTGGGCCGCGTCGGGGCTCGCCGCGGGCTCGTTGACGACGGTCGACTGGCGCAGCCGCGGCACGGTCACGGCGAACAAGAGCCGGCAGACGACCCTGGAGGCGCCGGAGCTGCAGGAACACCTGGCGCGACTGCGCGCCGACGGCGTCACGCATGCGGCGGTGGAGACGTCGTCCCACGCGCTGGAGCTGCACCGGGCCGACCACGTGGCCTACCGCGCCGGCGTCTACACGCGCATCACCTCGGAGCACCTGGAGCTGCACGGCAGCCGCGAGGCCTACCTGCGAGCCAAGGCCCGGCTGCTGGAACTGGTCGGGCCGCGGCCGGACGGCGTGGCCGTGCTCGACCCCGAAGACGACTTCGCCTACCCGTTGCTCTCGCGCATTCCCGTGGCCAGCCGGCTCACTTACACCACATCGCCGGACGCGCCGGCCGACGTGCGCGCGGAGCGGCTGGACCAGGGTCCCCGGGGCCTCCGGGTGGCAGCTGCGACGCCGTGGGGACGCGCCGAGTTCTCACTCCGCCTGGCGGGCAGGTTCAACGCGGCAAACGCCCTGGCCGCGCTCACCGCCGCGTGCGCCACCGGAGCCGGCCTGGACGGCGCCGTGCGCGGGTTGGAGGGCCTGGAGCGCGTCGACGGGCGCATGGAACGCGTGGAGGCGGGGCAGCCCTTCACCGTCGTGATCGACTACGCGCACACAGCCGAGGCGCTGCACCAGGCGCTCACCGAGTTGCGGCCCGCGACTTCGGGACGCCTCTGGGTGGTGTTCGGCTCCGCCGGTGAGCGCGACGTGGCCAAGCGGCCGGCCATGGGGGCCGTCGCCGCCCGGCTCGCCGACGTCAGCGTGATCACCGACGAGGACCCCCGGCTGGAGGATCGCCTGCGCATCCTGGAGGACATCGCCGCCGGCGCCACCGAGGCGGGCGGGCGCCGTGGGGAGGACGTCGTGGTGGTGCCCGACCGCTCCGAGGCCATCGACTTCGCCGTGGCCCACGCGGCTGAGGGCGACACCGTGCTGCTCGCCGGCAAGGGCCACGAGAGCACGCTCATCAGCGGAGCCACGGCCCAGCCATGGGACGAGCGGGCGGTGGCCGAGGACGCGATCCGGCGCCGCCTCGCCGGCGCCTGACTCAGCCCAGCGGGAGACGGCGGGGTGTGCCCGGGCGGCGCGGAAAGCGCTCCGGGGTCGGCGCCGCCTTGGCCACGGTGAGGATGCCGCCCTCGCCCTGCGGCGGTCCGCCGCCGAGCACGGCCGCGGCGGCGGCGCACTCCTCCGCTGCCTGGGCGGCATCCGACACCAGGGCCAACAGCCGGCCGCCGGGGCGCACGAGCGGAAGCGCCAGCTCGCAGAGCACCGCCGGGGCGGCCACCGCCCGGGCCAGGGCAAGGTCGTGGCACTCGCGCATACCGGGGTCGCGCCCGGCATCCTCGGCGCGGCGCGGCGCCACGCGCACATTCCCGAGACGGAGCTCACCTGCCGCGTGGTCGAGGAACGCCGCCTTGCGCGTGTCGGCCTCGAGCAGCGTCACCGCCAGGTCGGGACGGAGGATCGCCACGACGAGACCGGGGGCGCCGGAGCCGGAGCCCACGTCGACCACGGCCTGGCCGGCGGCCGGCGCCGCTGCCGCCAGGAGACGGGCGCTCTCCTCCACGTGCCGCGTCCAGCGCTCTCCGGGCGGGACCGCCGTCAGGTTGGTGCGCGCGTTCCAGCGCGCCATCTCCTCGAGATAGCGGGTCAGCTCCGCCCGGTGCGCCTGAATCGGTTGTTCCATGCGGCTCCAACTCATGCGATCATTGTCGAGACGGAGCGCGGGCGAATCGGGTCTATGGAGAGCGAGATGGAGGAGCGTGAGCACTGCAAGGCGTGCGGCGGCGACATGCTCTCCGTGCTGTACTACGGCGCTGACGGCGAACCCGTCGGCGGCTACCACGTCTGCTCCAACTGCGGGCCGCGCAGCGTCGTCGAGATGAGCGCCACGGCCGCGGAGATCCGGCGCAAGCTGCTCGAGCGCAAGGCCTCCTAGCCTCCGCTGTCACGGAACCGCGACGCCTGTTGACGGCGCGGTGACGCCGCCCGGGTGCTCCATCGACGGGTGGGAGACTGCCCGAGATGCAGCCGACGTCGCTTTGGCTTGCCCGCCGTCGCGTGGCCCTCGCCTCGCCGCTGGTCGGGATGCTGACGTTCATCGCGCAGCCCGCCGCCGCGGCGGGTGACCCCAACGCGGACGTCAACAGCGCAAACCAGAACCTGCACAACGCGCAGGCTCAGGCCCAGGGCGCCGACGCCGCGCTGCGCAACGCGCAGGCGCAGCTGGCCGCGGCGACGGCGCAGCTCGCCGACCTGGGGCAGCGCATCACCGGCCTCGACGCCGCCATCGCCGGCGACACGGCGTCACTGAACACGCTGCGGCTGCAGCTGGACGCCGACCGAGCGCACCTCGCCACGTACCTGCGCCAGGCGTACGAGAACGGCGGCTCCGAGGCCGACCTCGTCTACATCATCTCCGCCGGCGACATCGCCACGGCGATCCAGCGCAAGGTGCAGGTCGACCACGTCGCGACAGCCGCCCAGCAGCTCGTGGACCGCATCAACGACGACACCAAGCGCGCGGCGGCGACGCTCGCGCAGGATGACGCGGCCCGCCAGCAGCTGACCGTGGCGGAACAGCAGGCGCAGACCACACGGGCGTTGATCGCAGTGCAGGAGGAACAGGTGCAGATGGCGGATGTGGCCGCGCACGACGCGGTGCAGCAGGCGCAGACGCAGCTCAGCGCCGCTGAGGCCGCGCTGGCCGCGGCACGGGCCGCGGGCACCGTCTACCTGCCGGTGGCAGGCGCCGTCTTCACCGAGGACACCGACCTCACCCAGCCGTCGGGCGAGACCGCGGCGCGCATCAACTCCTTCCTGCAGGGCACTGCGCTGGCGGGGCTGGGCGACAGCTTCATGCATGCCGAGCAGCAGTTCCACGTGAGCGCGCGGTATTTCGTGGCGCACGCCATCCTCGAGTCCGACTGGGGCACCAGCGCCATCGCCCAAGACAAGCACAACCTCTTCGGATTCAACGCCGACGACGCCAACCCATACGGCGACGCGACGAGCTTCCCGAGCTTCGACGCCTGCATCCAGGCCGTGGCTCGCTTCGTGGCGACGAACTACCTCAGCTCCTCCGGGCCCTTCTACCACGGGCCGACGCTGCGCGGGATGAACGTGGACTACGCGTCGGACCCGGGCTGGGCGGCAAAGATCGCCAGCATCGCGCGCACGATTCCCTGAACAGTCGAGGGCGGATCAGCAGCCGTAGAGTCGCGCGGTGCAGCACGACATCGGCGACCACGCGCTGCTGGCCGACTCGCGCACTGCAGCACTGATCGATCCCGAGGGCAATGTGGCGTGGATGTGCTGGCCGCGCGTCGACTCGCCGCCGCTGCTCTTCTCCATCCTGGATGAGACGCGCGGCGGCTGCTTCTCGGTCCGGCCGGCGGCGCCTCTGGGTCGACCCACACGCGCCTACCACGCGTCGACGCTGGTGCTGCAGACGAGATGGGCCGTCGCCGGTGGCACGCTGATCGCGGAAGACGCGCTGCTGCTTCGCAGCGGGCCGGCGCTGGTGCGGCGCGTCCGGGCCGAAGGGTGCGAGGTCGAGGTGGAGGTGCGCTTCGGCTGCGCCGGCCGGCTGCTGGCGCAGGCCAATACTCTCGATGTCGCTGCCCGCACCAGGCTGCACCTTGTGAGCGCCGCGCCTTGGACGGTCAGCGAGGGAAGCGCGGTATCGCGCTTCACCGTAGCCGCGGGTGAGGAGTTCGCAGTCATTCTCGCCGCTCCAGGCTCGGCCAACGTTGCGGACATAGATGGCGACATCTCGACATGGCGCAGACATTCATCCGGCGCTGCGCGCCTCACGCCGTCGACGCTTGCGGCCGCATCATCCGATGTGATGGCGATCCGCGACACGGCGGCAACCTCGATCTGCGTGATTCTCGGGCTGGCGCAGCACGGCGGAGGCATCGTCGCGGCGCCGACGACATCACTGCCCCAGTGGCCCGGATCGGGGCGCACCTGGGACTACCGCTTCTGCTGGATGCGTGACGCCGCGCTCGCCGGGGTCGCGCTGACGCACGTTGGGCAGGTCGAGGCCGCACACACATTGGGAGACTTCCTCGGCGGCGCTGTGATGGAGCACGGCGTGCGTCCCGTGTATCGCGTCGACGGCGGGCTGCCGGCCGAGGAGGCGAAGCAACCGCGCCTCGCTGGATATCGCGGCGCGCGGCCGGTGCGCTTCGGCAACGCCGCCGCTGCGCAGGCGCAGCTCGACGCGCCCGCCGAGCTGATGGAGCTCGTGTGGGCGCTCGCGGCGCACGGCCATGTCCCCAGCGCGCTTGCCGCTGCGGCGACGATGTGCGCGGATTGGATCGCTGACCACTGGCGCGAGCCCGACCACGGCATCTGGGAGATCCGCGGGCCGGCGCGCCACTACACGCATTCGCGCGCGATGGCGTGCATGGCGCTGCGCGGCGCCGCGGACCTCTCAGCGCGCGGCGTGCTCCGCGGGAACGACAGCGCATGGCGCGGCGCGGCGGATGCCGTCGGCCGTGAGATCCGTCCTGCCGCGAGCGGCGCCCTCGAGCTGCACCGCGACGGCGGCGGCGCCGACGCGGCGCTCGCGCTCGTGTCGCACGTCGGATTCCTCCCCGCCGAAGACCCGCTCAACGTGCGCACGCTCCAGCTGCTGCGCGAGCGCCTCGACCGCAACGGCCTGCTGGAGCGCTACGAGGGGACGCCCGACGCGATACCCGACCCGTGCCATCCATTCGTGTTCCCCACCTTCTGGATGGCGGAGGCCGCCGCTGCCGCAGGGATGGACGGCGCCCGCCATCTCCGCGCGGCCTTCGCGACGCGCGGCGCGCTGAACCTGTTCGGCGAGGTCGCGAACCCGGGCGACCACTCAGCGCAGGGCAACTACCCGCAGGTGCAGAGCCACGCCGCATTTCTCATCGCGAGCACCGAGGGGGTGGCAACAGGGAAGTGAATCCCTATTCGCTCACTGAACAATCCCCGAGGTGCGCGTCACCTCGATGCCCTGCTCCTCCAGCCCGGCGATCACACGGTTGATGCCGATGCTGTCGGTGCTCATGTGCCCGGTGACCACCAGCGTGCGTCCCTTGGCCAGCTCGTCGGCGCGAAGGCGCGCAAGGTCGTCCTCGGCGATGTGCATCGAGAAGACCGTGTCGACACCGGCGCGGAAGTACTCGCGAAACACGGGATGGCCGCCGTTGGTTCCCCCCGCCATCGCGACCGTGTAGCGGCCCAGCGCGTTCTCCGGATCGCCCAGCCAGGCCTCGGGACGGGTGTGGCCCGCCTCCATCTCGGGGAAGTCCTCGATCCAGGAGATGGCCTCGGCAACGGTGGCGCCCGGGTGGTTCCGCTCCGCCAGCCGGTCGATCAGCATCTGCCGGCCGATGATGTCGCAGGCGAGGTGTATGTTCGCCACGGGGACGCCGATGAGCCGCGCCGTGTCCACGAGACGGTTGACATTGGCGATGTGCACCATGCGGTGCGGCGCGTCGAGCCGCGACTGGACCGCGGTCTCGGCCGCCGCTCGGTCCACACCCTCGGACACCATCTGCTCGACCTGACGCCACACAACGCGCGAGAAGCCGGTGCGCGCCCGGTCGCCCATCGGATGGTGCGCGATCACCGCGTCAAATCCCGCGTCGCGCGCGTACAGCAGCTCGCCGACGTCAATGTCGACGCCGAAGAGCACCCGGCGCACATCGTGCGTCGCCTCGACGTACACCTGCGAGTCGGCGGGCACCTCGTCGCAGCCTGCGAGCCGCGCGCTCCACTCGAGAATGTCCTGCAGCTTCATGCGCCCTGTCCGCAGACGCCGGGGCTCGCCGCCGCGCCCGGGCGGTGCACGCCGACGCGCACGCCGTCAGGCGCCACCAGCACGCACTCGATGTTGGCCCGCAGCACCTGCAGCGCGGCGTTGCTGTTGAAGAGCGGGTCGAGCTGGATCGTGGGCGAGCCCACGAAGTGGTCCTGCACCCAGCCGGGAATCGGCAGGTCGCCGACGTCGACGTGCACCACCGTGGCGACGAGGCGCGCGCCACCCTGCTGCAGCGCCACGCCGATGTGCGCAACCACGGTGGTGCTGATCGGGCCGTAGCTGGTGAGGGCGGAGACGACGACGAAGCCGTCGCGCACACGCGCGCTCACGTCGTGATAGCGGTCCGGGTGTGGGTTGTTCGCGGCGGCGATGACGGACAGGTCGTGCTCGGTCAGCGTCACCACGCCATGCGGCTGGGTGACCAAATCGCGGCCCAGCTGCAGACCGAGCGACACCGCGATTGCCTGCTGCGTCTCGCCGTCGTCGTTTCCGCCTGGCGGCGCGCCCAGGTCGGGTGCGGCCATTGCGCGGTCGACGACGAAGGCGGACAGACCCAGGAGCACCAGCAGGAGGATCACGCCGAGGCAGCAGCCACGCACGACGCCACGCTCGGCAGGACGCCGCGTCATCGCTGCTGTTGCGGACGCACGACCAGGCGCGACCGCGCGTTGCGGCGCACGGCGTCGTCGCTCCAGTGCAACGTGTGCTGCCGATTGCGCAACCAGCGCTTGCGCAGGTCGCGATAGTGGCGCGACGCGGGCTGGCCGGATTGCCCCGGGCTGTGCACGCCGGTGCACGCGTCCCAGTTGCCCACGTCCATCACCTGCCGCCACGAGGGCGCGAAGAGCCGCGTGGCGAACGGGTCGGCGGGCATGTACGACGTCGCCATCACCGTGTCGATGCTGCCGCCCACGCGCAGTGTGCCGGCGTTGAGGATCAGACCGAGCGGACGCCGCCGCGCCGCTGCGTGTGTCAGATGCAGCGCGTGCACACGACCCCAACGCCACGCGCGCGTGCGGCGTCCGTAGCGGCGCCGCAGGTCGCTGGGCACCGACTCGAGTGAACGGGACACGACGTCGGCCCACTGCGAACCTCCGAGCAGCGCCGTGTCGTCGCGCTCCCAGCGCTCGAGCAGCGATGGGGTGAGCCGTCCCGCCAGGTTGCCCGGGTACTCGAACACCGGATGCGTCAGGTCCACACCGGCAACGATGCGCCATGCGTCCCCGCACGCGGGTCGCAGCGCGTTCTCCGCGAAGCGCGCCATGAAGGCCTCGTACAGCGTCGGCTCGATGCGGTCCGGTGACATCGCGCCGTCCCAGGCGGCGAGGCGGGCGCGCACCCGCTCTGCGACAGGCGCTTCGCACGTCATCGCGCCCAGCAGCTTCACCACCTGCCGCGCCGGCGGCGACACGACGTCCAGCTGCACCGCGGCCATCGCGGAGGGATCGATCGAGTCGCCGTCGAGCAGCTCGCCGATGCGCAGCGCGCGATAGCCGCTCATGTAGTCGCTGCCGATGTAGTGCGCGTAGTCGGGGCCGACGATGCGGTTGTTCGCGGTCACGATCACGCCGTCGAGCGGGTCGAGCAGCGACGGCATCTCCTCGGGGCCGAGGAAGCGCGTCCACAGCGCTTCCCCGCCCCAACCGGGAACGGGCAGGCCGCTCGGCGTGCGGCGCCGCACCGGGATGCGCCCCACCAGGAGGTATCCGATGTGGCCGTCGACGTCCGCGTACACCGCGTTCTGCGACGGCGCGTCGAGCGTGCTGAACGCGCTGCGAAAGCTGTCCCAGTCGTGCGCGCGCTGCAGGCGCAGCATGGTCTCGGCGGCGCCGCCCGGAGTCAGCGCCGTCCACTGCAGCGCGAGTCCGCGCCACACGTTGCGCACGGGGTCGGCGACGCGTTCGACGATCGGCCCGTGGCGGGTGATGACGACCTCCTCCACCTCGTCGGACGCGTCGCGCACGCGGATGATCTCGCGCACCATGCGCGTGCGCTCGAAACCGCGCTCTGTGCGGTATCGCTCGGCTGAGGGCGCGTTGAACTCCTCGATGACGAGGTCCTGCGCGTCCGCGAAGGAATTGGTGAAACCCCAGGCCACATGCCGGTTGTGGCCGATGACGACGAAGGGCAGCCCGGGCAGCGTGACGCCCGTCGACTCGAAGTCGTCGCCCGCTCTGACATGCGCCGCATACCAGACCGACGGCACGGTCGGCGCGAGGTGCGGGTCGTTGCAGAGGAGGGGCCGGCCCGTGCTCGTGCGCTCGCCCGACACCACCCACGAATTGCTGGCCCCGCCCGCGGTGGGGATCCAGCGGGCGGCTTCGGCGAACATCGCCGCCGTCTGGGCGGCGGGGGATTTGCCGGCGTGGCGCGCGGTGTCGGCCAGGATCGTCGGGTTGGCGTCGGGATAGACGATGTCCAGGCGCGCGGCGCGCTCCGGGCCGATCGCGCGCAGCAGCTCGAGCCGCTGCATCTCGACGTCCCAGTTGAGGCTGAGGCCGAGCGCCAGCAGCTTTGCCGCCAGCAGGCTGTGGAGCGGCTCCCAGGGCTCGGGGCTGGCGCGCAGGAGCCGGAACTCGAGGGGCAGCGCGCGGGAGCTGCGGATGCCGGCGTTCACGCCCGCCGCGTACGCCTCCAGCATGCGGTTGACCTCGGGGCCCGCCTGGCGGTGCTCCGCCGCGGCCACCCGAACCAGCCCGAGACGGCGCATGAAGCGGTCGATGGTCAGCCCCTCCGTGCCGATCAGCTCGCTGAGCCTGCCTTGGGCGACGCGCCGCGTCGTCTCCATCTGCCAGAGGCGGTCCTGCGCATGGACCAGGCCCATGGCGAACGCCGCGTCCTCCATGCCCGCGGCCGCGACATGGGGAACGCCGGCGGCGTCGCGCGCCACGGTGACCGCCGCCGCCAGCCCGGCGACCTCGATGGTGCCGCGCACGCGGGGCAGCGACGCGCCCAGGACGCGGCGGCGCACCAAGAGCAGCGCTGCTGCGCACAGCACCAGGACGAAGAGGACGGCTCCTGCCGTGACGACGATGACCAGGTTGGTGCTCCCGTGCGTGAGGCCGGCTAATGGTACGTACTAGACTCCGGCACTCCATGGCCGCGCGCACGCCTTTGTACGACAGGCACGTGGCCATGGGCGCGCGAATGGTCGAGTTCGCCGGCTTCGACATGCCGCTGCAGTACTCGAGCATCCGCGAGGAGCACGAGGCGGTGCGCAACCGCGCGGGCATCTTCGACCTGTCCCACATGGGCGAGGTGCGCATCGCCGGCGCGGACGCCGACGCTACCGTGCAGCGGCTCATCAGCAACGACCTCAACCGGGTGAGCGCGGGCGGCGCGGTGTACTCCGTGATGTGCAACGAGCACGGCGGGATCGTGGACGACGTTGTCGTGTACCGCGACGACGACTCGTGCATGGTCGTGGTCAATGCATCGTGCCGGCAGAAGGATGTGAGCTGGATGCGCGACCACGCGGCGGCGGCCGGCATCGAGGACATCAGCGACGATGTGGCGTTGATCGCGGTGCAGGGTCCGCGCGCGCGGGCGATCGTCGCGACGCTCACGTCGGTGGACCTCGACTCGATCAAGCCCTTCCATGCGACCTTCGGCGACGTCGCCGGTGTGGCCTCACGCATCTCGCGCACCGGCTACACGGGCGAGGACGGGCTCGAGCTGTACGTGATGGGGGACGTCGCCATGCAGCTGTGGGACGCGCTCCTCGAGGTGGGTGAGGCGGAAGGCCTGGTTCCCTGCGGACTCGGGGCCCGGGACACGCTCCGCCTCGAGGCGGGGCTCCGCCTCTACGGCCAGGACATGGACGACGGCACGGACCCCTACAGCTGCGCGCTCGGTTGGACCGTGAAGCTGGACAAGGGCGAGTTCATCGGCGCGGGCGCGCTGCGCGCCATCGACCCCAAGCATCCGCCCCGGCGCTTCATCGGGCTCCGGCTCGCCGGGCGCACCATCGCCCGTCACAGCCAGCCGGTGCTGGCCGGCGACCTGGTGGTCGGCGAGGTGACCAGCGGCACGTACAGCTTCACGCTGGGGCACGGCATCGCCACCGCCTCGGTGCAGCCCTCGGTGACTCCGACGACACCGCTCTTCGTCGACATCCGCGGCACGGTGCACGCCGCCGAGCAGGTGCCGCTCCCCTTCTACCGCCGACCCAAAGGAGGATGACCGTGGCCGACCTCTCCGCCTACCGCTTCACGTCGAGCCACGAGTGGGTGCGCCGCGACGGCGGCGCCGCGACCGTCGGCATTACGGAGCACGCCCAGAGCCAGCTCGGCGACGTCATCTTTCTCGAGCTGCCGGAGGTGGGTGCGACCCTCCGGGCGGGCGAGAAGTTCGGCGCCGTGGAATCGGTCAAGGCCGCCAGCGACCTCTACTCCCCGGTGGGCGGCACGGTCGCGGAGGTCAACGCGAAGCTCGCCGACAGCCCCGAGCTGGTGAACAGCGACCCCTACGGCGAGGGCTGGATGATCCGCCTCGACGGCGCTGACGAGGGCGGCGCCGAGCTGCTGGACCAGGCCGCGTACGACGCGCTGACAACCGGTGCGTAGACTCGCCGGAGGCAGGGTCAGCTAGCTCAGTTGGTTAGAGCGCGCGGTTCACATCCGCGAGGTCGAGGGTTCGAGTCCCCCGTTGACCAGTCAATCACTGGGAGAAGGCAGATCCTTCCCCCTGAAGCCCGCCGGCACAGCCGGCAGTCTTCACCCTCATCCTCGGCGCGACTCCGCGCAAGGTTTTGACGCGGCCGGACGTTTTCTGACTTGCCGCCGTCCGCGCGCGGCCAGGAAGGCATACCGGGAGGGATCACGGCGATGGGACGACCGAGACACGTCGCGTTTGTCGGCGCGCTGGCGCTCATAGCGGCATCGGCGATCGCGGCAGGATCACACGTTTCGGTCGCCCGAGCGGACACTCCCTCAGGGCCGTACACCGTCCTCGCCAACGGGACCCCGGCCACGTACAACAACGTCAACGGCGTCAGCGGCTGGCCGGATCCGAATGGGCCGCCCGCGCCCGCTCCGACGTGCAGCTCCTCCGACCCGCCGGCGGGCGGCAGCTGCGACCGGCAGACGATCCACTTCCAGGCGGGCACCGCGCCGACGTCGGACACCTTTGCCCTCCAGGTGATGGTGACCTTCACCCAGAAGGACCCGACGCTGGGCAACTGCCTTGACCTGGCCATCGAGGACAGCACGGCCACGACCGTGTACGCGCACCAGAACTGCGTGGGCTCGGGCGGATCCGTGACGGCGGCCAACATCGCTCCCAACGCGGACTACACCGTGGAGATCGACGCCGACGCGAACAACGGCGCCATCGTGATGGCGCAGCCGTTCACGGCGACGGTAACCGGCACGGCGGCCGCGGTCAGCGGCCCCACGCCGACGCCGGTTCCCTCGAACCCCTTCACGTTCACGCACGAGGTCTCGGTGGACATCCAGCACGGTGACGGCGAGCCCGACCTGGCCATCTCCAGCGACAACCAGAGCCTGTACTCGGCGACTCCGTACGGCTTCTCGACCACGGTGAGCCTCATGTACAAGAGCCAGGACGGCGGCGTGCAGTGGGACAACCTGCACGGGTCCGCGGTGGGCCAGGCGTGCCCCCTGCCGGCGGCGCTGGTGCTTCGCCCCGACTGCTCCCGCGGCGGCGGTGACGCGGAGATCCAGCTGAGCCAGCCTGGCAGCGGCGGGCCGCAGCGCGTGCAGTTCGCCGACCTGAACGGCCTGGACAGCATCTCCTGCGCCTACTCGGATGACGGCGGCGACACGTTCCACGACCTCCCCGCGTTCGTCCTCTCCGGCAACCCGGTCCCGGGCAGCGCGTGCAACGAGGGCGGCACGGTGCCGCCGACCTGCCAGACGGTCCCGCCGCCCACCAACACGTGCGGCACGCTGGGCACCGACCGCCAGTGGATCGCAGTCTGGCCGAAGGCGGACCAGCCGGGCGGCACGACGGATCACCTCTACATGACGTTCGACACCGGCGACCAGCCACCCAGCGGTGACGCGGCCATCTACTCCAACGACAACGGAAACACGTGGACCGCCGCGTGCACCACGCTCACGGGGCCGAGCTGCCTCGGCGGCGCCAACGGCGTCGGCTCGCGGCCCGGTCCCCTGGTCATCAACCCGACGCTGCTGAACACCGTGACCGGCACCGCCAACGTGGTCGGCGGGACCTACCCGACTCTGTACGAGTTCATGGGCACGAGCAGCAACGGCACCGAGGTCAACATCTCCTGCGACGGCGGGCAGACGTGGAGCAACGTGGCCACCTCGAACGGCCAGGTGGGCAGCACCACCGACGACTTCGTTGTGGGCGGCATTGACCAGAACGGAGAGGTCTACACGGCGTACTCGGTCGCCAACGGCTCCAGCCCGTGGCGCGTGTGGTTCGCGCACTCCACGGACTCGAAGCAGGTGGGCGACTGCTCGCAGGCGATCCCCGGCGCCGGCCGCTGGAGCTCGCCGACCGCGCTCACGGGACCGCCCTCGACGTCTGACGGCGTCGGCCCCACCCCGGTGCCCGGCCAGACCTACGCGGTCATGCCCTGGCTGACCGCGGGCAGTGCCGGCCGCATCGACCTCGTGTACTACGGGACGTCCGCGGGCGTGGGGCTGTCCCCCGACTCGCAGGCCGCCACCTGGTACCTGCACATGGCGCAGTCGCTCGACGGCGGCGCGACATGGACCGACGAGCAGGCGAGTGAGACGCCGATGCACGTGAAGTCCATCTGCTTCAGCGGCATCGGCTGCACCGCGCAGACGCCGCCCGGCGGTGACCGCAACCTGCTCGACTTCTTCCAGGTCAAGCTCGACTCGCACGGCCGCGCGATCATCATCTACACCGACGACAACAACACCGCGGCGTGCGCGCCCACGTGCAGCCCCGGCATCGGACTGATCTCCAGCGTGCAGCAGGCGTCGGGACCGAGCCTGTACGGCGGCTCCGTGCCATCCATCACGAACGGCCTGTCGCAGTCTCTCGATGTGCGCACAGCGGGCGCGAACGCGGACGTCACGGATCCAACGGGTGACGCCGTTCTCGCCAATCCCGGCCACAACATCCAGGGCACCCCTGTTCCCGCGGCCGACATCACCGACCTCAAGGTGTGCACGACGCACACCACGGCCTGCCCCGTGGCCAACACGGCGCCCAACACGCTGTCGTTCCTGTTCACGGTGGCCAGCCTCAGCGGCGGCCCCGGCAGCGCCGTGGTCACCGCCAACGGCAGCACGAGCGCCAACTGGCTCGTGACGTGGCGCACCAACAACGATTTGTGGTTCGCCCAGGCGGTGACGGATCCGGCCGGCACGCTGACCTGCACCTACGGCCGGCCGCAGTCGATCTTCAACGACGGCGAGCCCAAGGCCGTGGAATACATCGGCAACCCCGAGGCGATGCACCTCCCGGCCACGTCGTGCCTGGCCAACAACACAGCCAACACGATCGAGATCGACGTGCCGATGGACAGCATCTCCGGCCTGGCCACGGCGTCGGAGCTGTACGGGCTCACCGGCTGGACGGGCAACGCCACGGCGGCGCTCCCCGCCACGGTGTGCCAGACGGCGCCCGGCGGCACCGACTGCAGCGGCGCGCTCGGGTTCTTCAACAACATCGACGAGACGGCGCCGCTGGACGTGCTGCTGAGCGGCTCGCAGACGGTCACGCCCGAGGTGCCCTCGGCGCCCCTGCTGATCGGACTGGGCGCGCTGGCCGTCCTTGGTGGCGGCTACCTGCGGAGGTGGCGCCGGAGCAGCGCGCTCTGATCCGGCGCCCGGCCTCCCCGGTCCAACGCTGATTTGGCGACGACCCCACCACCCCCACCCCCGCCCGGGTACGGCGCGCCGCCCACGGCCTCGGCGACGGTGGCACGCGCCACGGTCACCCCCGCCGGGTTCCGGGCGCGCCAGACGGTCTGGGTGCTGCTGGTGATCACCGACCTGATCCTGGCGCTCCGGTTCATCTTCTACGCGGCCGGGGCCCACGACACGGGGTTCGCCCACGCGATGTTCGTGCTCGGCTCGGCGCTGGATGCGCCGTTTCGCGGCATCTTCAACGTGACCGAGCACACCGCCGGCCACCCCCTGCAGTGGGCCGATCTGCTGGCGATCGCCATCTACAGCGTCGCCGCCTGGATCGTGGCCCGCCTGATCACCATCGCAGCCACCCCGCCGGCGCGCTCCGGGCCCTGACCCTTCGCCGGACAGGCCGGTTGGTACACTGAGCGCCGCGTCCCGCTGGGCGCATCACATCCGCAAACGCTTTCCTGCACCCGGCAGCGGCCGCCTTCGCACCTCGGCGGCCGTCCGGCGCCAGGTGCCGTGAGCCCAGAGGAAAGGAGGTGAGGCCGCGCATGGTGCGCGACTACGAGCTCATGTACATCGTCCGCCCCGAACTGGACGACGACGCCCTGCGCGCCACGGTGAAGACTGTGCGCGGACTTCTCGAGGCTCAGGGCGGCCAGGTCATCAAGACCACCCTGTGGGGAAAGCGCCGCCTCGCCTACGAGGTGCAGCGGCTGCGCGACGGCCACTACGTGCTCATCGTGCTGCGGCTGGACGGCGCCAAGGTCGCGCCGGTGGAGCGCGCGCTGCGCCTGCAGGATGCCGTGTTCCGCCACCTGCTGGTGCTGCACGAAGGGCCGATGCCGGAGGCCGACGGCGAGATCGAGGAGAGCTCGCTGGAGGCGCCGCCCGCGGACTCGGAGCCGGGTGGCGATGTCACAACGGCGTCCGCGCAAACAGAGGAAGATGAGGCCGAAGAGGACGTACCCACGGCCAGCGACGAAGGAGACGAGTGATGGCGGGTTCTCTCAACCGGGTGATGTTGATCGGCCGGCTCACGCGTGACCCGGAGCTGCGCTACACGCCGAGCGGAACGCCCGTCTGCAACCTCGCCCTGGCGACCAACCGCTACGGCACCGACACCAACGGCGAGCGCCGCGAGTTCACCGACTACCACGACGTCGTCGTCTGGAACCAGGGCAACCGCAAGCTCGCCGAGCTGTGCAGCCAGTACCTGCAGAAGGGGCGGCTGGTCTACGTCGAGGGGCGCCTCCAGACGCGCTCCTGGGACGACGCGCAGTCGGGCCAGAAGCGCTACCGCACAGAGGTCAACGCGTCGGACGTGCAGTTCCTCGACAGCCGCCAGGACGGCGCCGCGGCGCCGGTCTCGCCCGTGCCGGAGCCTGCGGCGGTCGGCGGCGGTGGTGGCGACGTCGACCCGGACGACATCCCCTTCTGAGGACGGTGACCGATGCCTGACTACGACCGGCGGCGGCGCAAGGTCTGCAGCTTCTGCCTGGAGCACGCCGAGTTCATCGACTACAAGGAGGTGGCGCGCCTGCGCCGCTACCTCTCCGACCGGGGCAAGATCCTGCCCCGGCGCATGACCGGCACGTGCGCCCGGCACCAGCGCAGCCTGACGGTCGCGCTCAAACGCGCCCGCCACATCGCGCTCCTGCCCTTCGCCGCCGAGGTGCGCTGACCCGCCTATACTCGCCGCGGGCCCATGCGCCTGCGGACGCGTCTTCTCCACGTTCTCGTCCTGTCCGCGGTGATCGCGTTCGGCGCGGTGATCGCCGGGCCGAGCGCACACGCCCAGGCGGCGCAGAGCGGCGCGCCCACGCCGATCGCCGTCGCCATCGACCCCGGCCACGGCGGCGGCCCCACCCCGTCCGACCCCTCGCTGCCCTGGGACCCCGGCGCCATCGGCGGGAACGGCGTGGTCGAGAAGAACGTCACGCTGGATGTGGCCAACCGGGCGGCCAACCTTCTGCGCGCCGACCTCGTCGACGTCTCACTGACGCGGACCGACGACCGCAGCGTCAGCATCGACCAGCGCGAGCAGGTTGCCATCGACGCGCATGCGGCGGTCTTCGTCAGCATCCACTGCAACTCGTACGCGCCCGATTCGACGGTGGGCGGTTCGCTCGTCCTGTATCCCAATGACCGCGGCCTCCCCCTGGCGAACGCCCTCAGCGGCGCGCTGGGCAGAGACCTCGCGTCCGTCGGGGTGGCGGCGGACGGGGTGCAGCTGCGCGACAACTGGTGGACCCACGCGCCCATGCCCACGTCCACCGTGGAGATGGCCTACCTCAGCAATCCGCGCGAAGCGGCGCTGATGGCCGGACCCGAGTTCCGCGAGCAGGTCGCGGGCGCCATCCGTGACGGCATCGAGGCCTTCGACCCGCAGATCCGCGCCAGGCGCGCCCAGATCCTCGCGTGGGAGCAGGCACATCCGGCGGCGACGCCGCATCCTCCCGCGGCAGCCGCCTCGACCGCTGCTCCGCCTGTCTCCTCGTTCCCAGCCGGCGCGGTGCTGGCATTGCTCACGGTTGCGCTGGCCGTGGCTGCCATCCTCACGCTGCCGGCGGGCAGCGGCGTTCGCCGTCGCATGGCGAGGCGGCGACGGCGGCGCACGCTCAGCACCGGTGTCGCCCGGCGCACCCGGCTCGCACCGCACAGCGTGTACGCGGGCCACTCCGTGTACGACGACCTGGCGCTCTGACGCGCCGTGGCGCGCCCGGCCGGCGCAGGGGCGGTTGGTAGACTCGGCGTGACCCGTCCGCCGCTCTCACAGGACAACTCCATGCTCGAACAACAGCTGCGGGTACCCGGACCGACTCCCCTTCCAGAGCGCGTTGTGCGCTCCGCGTCGCGGCCGATGATCAACCATCGCGGTCCAGAGTTCGCCGCGCTGCTCGACGACATCACGGCCGGCCTGCGTTGGGCGCTGCGCACCGACAACGACGTCCTGATCTTCCCGGCCAGCGGCACAGGAGGGCTCGAGGCGGCGGTGGTCAACACGTGCAGCCCGGGGGAGCGCGCGCTGTTCTGCACCGTGGGCTCGTTCGGCGACCGCTGGGCCGCGGTCGGCGAGGCGTACGGCGTCGACGTGGTGCGTCTGGCGATGCCGCCGGGTGAAGCGGTCGACCCCGAGGATGTGGAGCGGATCCTCGCGGAAAACCCTGACATCACGTCGGTGTTCATCACGCACAACGAGACGTCCACCGGCGTCACCAACGACATTCGCGCGCTGGCGGCCGTGGTCAAGAGCCGCGGCAAGCTGCTCTGCGTGGACAGCGTGAGCGGCGCGGGATGCATACCGCTGGAAACCGACGCGTGGGGGATCGACATCGCGGTCACCGGCTCGCAGAAGGGCTGGATGGCGCCGCCCGGTGTGGCCATGGTGGCGGTGAGCTCAGCCGCGTACGAGCGCAGCCAGACTGCGCGATGCCCTCGGTTCTACTTCGACTTCGCGCGCGAGAAGAAGTACCAGGACAAGAAGCAGACCTTCACCACGCCCGCGGTCGCCGTGCTGTATGCGATGCAGGAAGGCCTCGCCATCATGCGCGAGGAAGGGCTCGAGGCCGTGTGGGCGCGCCACGCGCGCGTGGGGCGCATGGTGCGCGCCGGTGTCGAGGCGGTGGGGCTCAAGCTGCTCGCGGCGGAGGGCCATCGCAGCGACACCGTGACCGCCGTGCACAGCCCAGCCGACTCACCGGAAGCGCTCAAGGAGCTGCTCACCGTCCTGCGCACGCAGTACGGGCTCGTGCTCGCCGGCGGCCAGGACTCGCTCACGGGCAAGATCTTCCGCATCGGCCACCTCGGCATGATTGACGACGCCGACGTGTACACGATCCTGTGCACGCTGGAGCAGGGATTGGTCGACGTCGGTCTGCGCAGCCGCGTCGGTCTCGCCGCCGCCGCGGCGCAGTCCGCGTCGCGGGCGCGCGAAGCGGAGCCCGAGCCCGCGCAGGTGCGGTGAGCGTCGCGACGCCGCCGCGGCCCGCGAACGCCACCGCGACTCGCATCCTCGTCGCCGACCCCATCGCGGATGACGGCGTCGAGCGCCTGCGCGCAGCCGGCGAGGTCGACGTCGCCACCGGGCTCGGCGCACAGCAGCTCGCCGAGCGCATCGCGGAGTACGACGCGCTAGTCGTGCGCAGCGAGACCAAGGTGACGGCTGCGCTGCTCGAGGCGGCCGCCCGGCTCCGCGTCGTCGGCCGTGCCGGCGTGGGGGTCGACAACATCGACATCGGCGCGTGCACCGAGCGCGGCATCCTCGTGCTCAACGCGCCCACGGGGAACACGATCGCCGCTGCCGAGCATGCCGTGGCGATGCTCTTTGCGCTGGCGCGCAACATCCCCGCCGCCGACCGCTCGCTGCACGAGGGCCGCTGGGAGCGGTCGCGCTTTCTCGGCATGGAGCTGCGCGAGAAGACGCTCGGCGTCCTGGGGCTGGGCAAGATCGGCTTCGAGGTCGCGCGCGTGGCGCGCGAGGGCCTGCGCATGCGCGTGCTCGCGCACGACCCGCTGGTCACACCGGACCGCGCCCACCAGGCGGGCGCCGAGCTGTGTGACATGGACACGCTGCTCGCGCAGAGCGACATCCTCACCATGCACGTGCCGCTCACCGACGTGACGCGCGGGGTGATCGGCGCGCGCGAGCTCGCCCGCATGAAGGAGGGGGCGCGCCTGGTCAACGTCGCACGGGGCGGCATCATCGACGAGGCCGCGCTGGCCGCCGCGATCGAGAAGGGTCACATCGCGGGCGCGGCCATCGACGTCTTCGTGCAGGAGCCGCCTCCCGCCGACCACCCGCTGCTGCAGCTGCCCCAGGTGGTGGTGACGCCGCACCTCGGCGCCAGCACGCACGAGGCGCAGGTCAACGTCGCTTTCGACGTCGCCGACCAGATCGTCGAGTACCTCAACGGCGGCACGCCGCGATACGCGGTGAACGCGCCCACCATGCTGCCCGAGGAGCTGGAGCAGCTGCGGCCCTACCTCGAGGTTGCGGAGAAGATCGGCCTGCTGGCCGCGCAGCTCGCAGGCGAGAAGCTGCGGCGGGTCGTCTGCAGCTACGCGGGGGAGCTGGCGGAGCACGACACGTCGATCCTCACCAGCCAGGTGCTGCGCGGCCTCTTCGCTCCGTTCACGGAGACGCGGGTCAACCAGGTCAACGCCAAGCTCGTGGCCCGCTCCATGGGGGTCGACGTCGACGAGCGCCACACCACGCGGCCGATGAACCCGGAGAGCCCGCTCCTGGTCGAGGTGGTCGGCGACGAGCGTCTCCGCCTGGCGGGCACGCAATTCGACTCCGTGCCGCGCATCACGCGCATCAACGACTTCCGGGTCGACATGCAGCCGGCGGGCACGTTCCTCGTCGTGACCCACGAGGACCGCCCCGGGGTGATCGCGGCCGTCTCGTCACTTCTGGCCAAGAACGACATCAACATCGCACGCATCGAGCTGGGGCGCGACCGTCCCCGCGGCCGCGCCGTGATGATCATGCAGATCGACGACCCCGTGGACACCCCGCTGCTGGAGGAGCTGCGCACAACGGCGCGCCTCGAGCAACTGCGACAGGTCCGTCTCTAACAGCCGCGGTGGTGGCCCGCGTCCACGCCCTGCGCGGGATCCGCTACAACGCCGCGCACGTGCGTCTGGGCGGGGTGCTGGCGCCGCCGTACGACGTGATCACGCCGGCGCAGCTCGACGCGCTGTACGGACGCGACCTGCGCAACGTGGTCCGCATCGACTGCGGCATGGCGTACGACGACGACGTTCCGGGCGAGAACGACCGGTACACGCGGGCCCGCGATTTCCTCGAGTCCTGGCTGTCCCTGGGCATCCTCACGGAGGACCCGGCCGCCGCCCTCTACGTGGCCGACCAGGAGTTCACCGCCCCCGAGGGCGGCGTGGCACATCGCCGCGGGCTGCTCGCGCTGGTGCCGGCGCGGCCCTGGGACGCGCGGGAGCTGCTGCCCCATGAGCGGACGCTCAGCGCCGCCAAGGAGGACCGCCTCGCGCTCATGCGGGCCACGCGCGCCCAGACGAGCCCGGTCTTCGCGGTGTGGAACGGCGCCGCCGGCATCGACGCTGCCTTGCGCGCCGCCACCGCGGGCCCGCCGATCCTCGGCGGCCGCACCGACGGCGAGATGGGCTCGGAGAAGCACCTGCTCTGGCGCGTCGACGATCCCGAGACCGTGTCCGCCATCCGCGAGGCGCTGAGCGCCGCCCGCCTCTACGTCGCCGACGGCCATCACCGCTACGAGACCGCGGTGGCATACGCGGCCGAGCGGCGCGCCGCCGAGCCGTCCGCTCCGCCTGACGCGCCCTTCGAGTTCTGCCTGGTGTGCCTGGCTGCGGCCGACGACCCCGCGCTCTTCATCCTGCCCACCCACCGCCTGGTGCGTCCCGGGCCCGGGCTCGCCTTCAGCATCGACGACCTCTGGGCGCGGCTCGACGACCGCTGGGAGCTCGAGCCCGCACCGGACGTGCGCACCGCGCTCGACGCGAGCGCCGCGGCGCGGGCCGGCCACCACGCCTTCGCGGTGGTGGCGCACGACGGGGTCGCCGTGCTGCGCCGGCGCCGCGAGCCGCAGGGGTCGCCGCGCGACGGGCTCGACGCCACGGTCCTGGAGCGCGAGGTGCTCGAGCCTGCGGGGGTGGGGACGGCTGCCATCCGGGAGGGCGCCCTCGCCTACACGCGCGACGCGGCCGAGCTGGAGGCCGCCGTGCGCCGGCGGGACGCCGTCCTGGGCTTCGGGCTGCAGCCGGCGACCACGGCGGAGGTCATCGCGGTCGCCGACGCCGCCGAGACCATGCCCCAGAAGTCGACGTACTTCTACCCCAAGGTGCCCACCGGCCTGGTGCTCCACCCGGTGTGACCGGCAATTGACGCGTTGGGTTTGGCCGGTGCTGTCGCAGGGTAGGTAGGCTGGTAGACACGCCATGCCGACGTACGGTTACCGCTGCCCCTCGTGCTCCACGGAGTTCGACGTGTGGCAGCGCATGTCCGACGAGCCCGCGGCGGCCTGCCCCTCCTGCGGCGCGGCGGCGCACCGCCTCTTCTTCCCCGCCGGCATCGTGTTCAAGGGCACCGGTTTCTACGCCACCGACAACCGCAGCAAGAGCGGCTCGGGCGGCGACGGGGCCAAGAAGCCGAAGAGCAGCGGCGACAGCGCATCGTCGACACCACCCGCGACGTCCACCGATTCCTCATCGACGCCGGCGAAGACCAGTTGAGTAGCATGCGACACGCGCGCGCACCACATAGGAGATCTCCATGTCCGCTCCCCTGACGGTGACCGACACGACCTTCAAGCAAGAGGTCCTCGACTCGCCGGTGCCGGTCCTCGTCGACTTCTGGGCGGCGTGGTGCTCCCCGTGCAAGATGATCGCGCCCATCGTCGAGCAGCTCGCCGCCGAGTACGACGGCCAGCTCAAGGTGGCCAAGGTCGACGTCGACGCGAACCCGATCACGCCGGGGATGTTCGGCATCATGAGCATCCCGACCCTGATGGTCTTCCGCGGCGGCAAGGCGGAGGAGCGCATCGTGGGATACCAGCCGAAGCAGGCGCTGGAGGCGAAGGTCCAGGCGGTTCTCGCCGCCTAGACGCCGAGCTGCTGCAGCACCTCACCCACCAGGTAGAGGCTGCCGCACACCAGCACCAGGCCATCCGCTCCGGCGAGCTCGCGTGCACGGAGCAGCGCATCGCGCACCCGCGGCTCGGCGCGCGCCGGAGGCGTGAAGTGACCCGCCAGCTCCTGCGCTGGCGCGGCGCGCTGCACATCCGGCGTGGTGGTGACCACTGCGATGTCACCCGCGCTTTGCAGCGCGCGCGCCATGCCCGCCGCGTCCTTGTCGCGCATGGCGGCGAACACCGCGACGACGCGCGTCCGGTCTGACGCCAGCGTCCGCAGAGCGCTCGCCAGCGCGGTCATCCCCGCCGGGTTGTGCGCGGCGTCGAGCAGCAGCGGTGGCGATCCGTCGATCCACTGCATGCGTCCCGGCCACCGCACCGTCTCGCAACCCCGGCGCACCGCCGCTGCGTCGACGGCGAAGCCGCGCGCGCGGAGCGCGTCGCACACTGCGACCGCCGTGACCACGTTGCCGGCCTGATGCAGGCCCAGGAGCGGCGCGCGCACCGTCATCCGCTCGCTGTCGAACGACACGTGCACGGCGAGACCGTCGCGGCCGCGGTCCTCGGCGCCGAGCAGCGCAGGGTCGACCGCGGCCAGCACGGCGCCGGCCTCACGACATCGTTCCCGCACGATCTCCAGCGCAACACCGTGTGCGGCGGTGACCGCTGTGTCGCCGGGTTTGATGATCGCCGCCTTCTCGCGCGCGATCGCCTCCACTGTGGCACCCAGGTGCTCGGTGTGGTCCAGCGCGACATTGGTGATGGCGGCGACGCCGAGGTCCAGCACGTTGGTGCTGTCCAGCCGTCCGCCCATGCCCACCTCGCACACGACGGCGCCGGCGTGCTGCCGCGCGGCAAACAGCACGCCCGCGGCCGTGAGCATCTCGAACCCGGTGGGCTGCAGATCCCCCGGCAGCGTCGCCGCGGCAGCGCCCACGTCGCCGATCAGCGCGGCGAAGCCGTCCTCGCTGACACGCTCGCCGTCCACCGCGAGGCGCTCGCAATAGGAGATGAGGTGGGGCTTGGTGAGCAGCACCGTGCGCACGCCGGCCGCGCGCAGCACGGAGTCGACGAGCGCGCACACCGAACCCTTGCCGTTGGTGCCGGCAACGAGCACGCCGCGCAACGCCGTCTGCGGGTTGCCCAACGCCGCCAGCAGCGCCTCCGTCCGCTCCAGGCCGGGCTTGATACCGCGCCACGACACGGCGTCGATGGCCGCCAGGGCACGCTCATACGGCGACGCCGTCAGCGCCACGGCCAGCTCTCGGCCATCGCGTCGCCCTCGCCCGGCCGCTGCACTCGGCGGCGCAACGCGCGCATCCACGCTTCCGCGCGCTCGTCACCGGCATCGATGGACTCGACCGACGCGTCGCGGTGCAGCGCTCCCGTCTGGTGCGCGACCGCTGCCTGGAAGTCCTGGTACTCGAGCAGCGTGCGCGCGTCGACGGCGCATCGCGGTGCGCCACCGACGCACACCGTGAAGTGAAACTCGCGCCCGCTGTGCTCGTCGAAGGTGGACTCGGGCAGCACCGTGAAGTCGGGCAGGGACGGCACCAGCGCCGCGATGCGGTCCAGCCACGCGCGCTGCGGGTCCGGCGCGCTCGTCACGGACTCGTCGTCGAACAGCTCGCCGGTCAGCGAGAGCACCGCGGCCTGGAACTGGCGCAGGTACAGCAGGTCGGCGCCGCTCATGGCGACGCTGCCCAGCGCCGCGCCGTCGTCGCCGATGAAGGTGACGCCGAAGGGGCGCGCATACGGCTTGCGCGCCTCGTGCTCCGACCAGCGCACCTGCAGCCCGGCCACGTCAGGCGCTGACGGGCGCTCGCCGCCGCAATGCCGCGAGTGCGACCGTGTTGCGCAGCAGCATTG
The DNA here is from genome assembly GCA_019245575.1 of Candidatus Dormiibacterota bacterium. GTDB lineage: Bacteria > Chloroflexota > Dormibacteria > Aeolococcales > Aeolococcaceae > JAFARE01. The sequence continues at coordinate 322,903 of JAFARE010000001.1, forward strand.
CGATCGTCATCGGCCCGACACCGCCGGGGACGGGTGTCAGCCAGCCCGCGACCGGCTCCACGCTGACGCGGTCAACGTCGCCGCGCACACCGTCCGGCGTCGGCGTCGTGCCCACGTCGATCACGCATGCGCCGGGTTTGACGAAGCGCTCGTCGATCATGCCCGGACGGCCCGTCGCGGCGACAAGGATGTCCGCCTCGCGGCACACGCCGGCGAGATCCGGCGTCCTGGAGTGGCACACGGTGACGGTTGCGTCGGCGTTGGTGAGCATCGCGGCGAGCGGGCGACCGACGATGGTGCTTCGCCCCACCACGACCGCGCGGCGGCCCGCGATGGGCACGTCGTAGCGGCGCACCAGCTCCATGCATCCCTGCGGTGTGCACGGGGTGACCACGCCGGGGCTGCCCTCGGCGAGGCGTCCGAAGTTGAGCGGATGAAAACCATCCGCGTCCTTTGCGGGGGACACCGCCTCGATGACCGCGCGGCTGTCGACCTGCGGTGGCAGCGGCAGCTGCACGAGGATCGCGTCCACCGAGGCGTCATCGTTGAGGTCGCCGACCAGGCGCAGCACGTCTGCGCTGGTGAGGTCGGAGGGCTGCTGCAACAGCTGGAACGCGATACCCGCGCGCTCCGCGGCCCGCCCCTTGTTGCGCACGTACAGCGCCGAGGCTTCGTTGTCACCCACGAGCACGACGGACAGGCCCGGCGCCGACAGCCCCTGATCGCGCAATGCGGCGCAGTCGCGCGCCACCTCCTCACGGATCGACGCGGCCACGGCCTTGCCGTCGATGATGACCGCGCTCACGCGCCGGCCTCGCGCCGCCTGTCGATCACGACCGCGCAGCGCTCGATGGCTCCGTCGAGCGGCGGCTGCTTGGCCACGCGCACGCGCACCGACTCGGCGCGCGGTTCAGTCAGCAGCGCGTCCGCGATGGCACCGGCGAGCGCTTCGAGCAGATGGAACTGTTTGCGCTCCACCACGTCGCGCACCAGCCCGTAGCAGCGCACGTAGTCGAGCGTGTCGGCCAGCGAGTCGCTGCGCGCCGCGGCGCCGAGGTCGGCGGCCAGCTCGACGTCGACGTACACGTGCGACCCGAGCTCTCGTTCCGCGGCGAGGTCGCCGTGATGCCCGAAGAAGCGCATGCCTTCGAGCACGAGCCGGTCATGCGCCTCCACGCGCCGATTCTATTGGCTCGCCCTGCACCGCCCAGCGCGCGGAAGCGCCTACATGGCCTCCGCTTCGCGTTCCGGACGCAGGACCTGCTCCTGGTGGTCGAGCGGGTTGACCATCACGACCTGGAAGAGGTCCTCGAAGTCGCACTCGAACAGCTGCATCAGGGCCTGGCGCAGCTTCGGTCCCGGGTTCCGGGTCCCGGCTTCGAGCGCCGGGATGTAGTTCTGCGTCACGCCGAGGCGCCGCGCCAGCTCGCGCTGCGTGAGGCGATGGCGGTCTCGCATGGCGCGAAGCCCAGTGGCACGGACAACCACATTCATGTGGTCGAAGGTACCGACCGCTCAGTGTGTTTGTCAATGCCAATTGCGGACGCGCGCGGCCGCCGCGATACGCTCCCGGCCATGTGCCGCATCTGCCTGAAGCGCCCGGAGATCCCCGACGAGCGATACGGCCGCTGCGAGGCGTGCGCCAAGGCGGGGCGCGTCGCCTACCGCTTCCGCCTCGGGCCTTCGCGGCAGGCACCCGGCATCGCCATCAAGGCCGGCGAGCTCTCGCCCCGCGCCCTGCGCCAGCGCTGGCGCGAGCCGCTGCAGGCATTCGCCGGGCAGCCGGCGGTGAAGGGTCCGCTCGGCTTGCACGAGGTGGAGCTGGTGACGGCTCGCGACCGGCTCGAGGCGATCCGCCTCAGCCCCGACCTGGGCGGCAACGCCGCCGCCGCGCTGGAAGCGCTGCGGGCAGCCGCCGACCGAACCGACGCCGCCTGGTAGTCAGTGAAGCAGACGCCACCACGGCGACGGCCCCGGCAGGGACCGGGTGACGCGCACGGGCCAGCGGAGGACGTCGCGGCCGCCGACCTCGGCGTCGACCTCGCCGGCCACGGCCCCCGCGGCCAGTGGGGCGGACGGAGCGTGCACCCGTAGCACCAGCCGCGCCGTCGCGCCCCGGCGCACGACGACCGCATCACCCGCCCCATACCCGGCCTCCAGCGGCGCGCTCCCGCCCCACCGCGCTGAGACGTCCCCGGCGAGTGGGGGCGCCAGCGTCGCGTCCGAGGCCACCACGTATCCGCCGAACCCCGCCCGCACCGCGCTGCCCGCGGCTCTGAACGCCCCGCCGAGCTCGGGGTGGGCCGGGTCTGCCGCGGCGTCCGGCGGCTGGCCCAGGATCGCGCCGACCAGGTGGACCGGCGGCGTCGACGCGTCCAGCTGCTGCGCCGCTGCGAAGAGCAGGCATCCGCCTGCCTGTGGCGTCCAGCCGGTCTTGATGCCGGTCCAGCCCGGCTCGCTCCCGAGGAGCGTGTCCAGATTGTGCAGCACGAGCCCGCCGGGCAGCACGGCCGTCTGCGTCGACACCAGGTCGAGGAGCGCCGGGTTGGCGGTGACGGCGCGCCCCAGCCGGAGCAGGTCAGCGGCGGCGGACACCGTCGCCAGGTCGTAGCCGCTCGGGTCCGCGAAGTGCGTGTGCGTCATGCCCAGCGCCTGCGCCCGGGCGTTCAGCGCGGCCAGAAACGCGTCCCGCGTGCCACCGCTCCAGCGGGCCAGCGTCTCGGCGATGTTGTTGGCCGATGGCAGGAGCAGCGCGAGCAGGAGCTGGCGCTCCGTCAGCTGCTCGCCAGAGCTGACCGGGATGTACGAGCCCTGCTCGGCGACGGCCTGCCGGTACAGGTCGACGTCCGCCGGGGTGAGCGTGAGCGTGGGGCCGGGCTGCCCGACGCCCAGAGGGTGTGTGCTCAGCACCAGCAGCGCCGTCATGGTCTTGGCCACCGAGCCGACCGGCCGGGTCGCCGTCGCGTCCCGTGCGGCGAGCAAGCCAGTGTCGTCGCCGAGCGCGAAGCTGCCGGTGGGCGGCAGCGGGATCGGCGGCGGTGCACCGGGAGCCAGCGCGAACGATGGCGGTGAGTGCACCGTCAGCGTGAGCCCGGGGAGCGGTGATGCCAGCCGCAGCACCGCCAGCGCGGCGCACGCGACGACGACGGCCGCGGCGACGGCCGCCGCGATCAGGAACGAACGTCGCATGCCCACGCTCGCACGCGCGTTTGCCGCGCGGCGGCGGACCGTACGATGCCCGGGTGAGCGACCCCCACGGCCAGCGGCACGAAGCCGAGCACCGTCACGGCGCGCACGGCCATGTGCACGGGGTGGCGCCGGCGCGCGAGCCCGGCGCGATCCGCGTCGTCGTGCTGAGCTCGGCGGTCCTCGCGGCGGTGGCGGCCGCCGAGCTCGCCGCGGCAGCGCTGTCGAGCAGCGCCGGAGTCCTCGCGGACGGGCTGCACAACCTCGGCGACGTCTCGACGACCGTCGCCCTCGCGGTCGCGTTCATCCTCAGCCGGCGCGCGCCGACGCGTCGATTTCCCTACGGATACCACCGGGGGGAGGACCTCGCCGGACTGGTCGTCCTGGGGTTGATCGTCGCCAGCGCCGTCGCGTCCGGCGTGACGTCCATCGAGCACCTGCTGCACCACCCGAGGGTGACCAACGTGGCGCTGGCCATCGCCATCGCGGGACTGGGCTTCGCCGGCAACGAGGCGGTGGCGCAGTACAAGATCCGCGCCGGGCGGCGCCTGCGCAGCGTCGCGCTGACCGCCGACGGGCAGCACTCGCGCCTCGACGGGCTCGCGTCGCTGGGCGCAGCCGCGGGCGTCGTCGGCGCAGCCCTCGGCGCGCCGATCCTCGACCCGGTCGCCGGCCTCGTCATCACCGTGATCATCGCCAGCATCGCCTGGGAGACGGGACGCACCGTCACCGGGCGACTCCTCGACGAAGCCGACGCGTCGCTGGTCTCGACGCTCGAGACCGTGGCCGCGGGAACGCCGGGCGTGGTCTCGGTCAGCGAGGCGCGTGCCCGGTGGACGGGGCGGCGCGTGCGCGCCGAGGTGACGCTCGCGGTCGCGCCGGACACGACGCTGCGCGAAGCACATGCGCTGGGCGAGGAGGTGCGGCACCGCCTCTACCATCGCATCGACCCGCTGACAGAGGTGATCGTTCATCTCGACCCCGCCGGCGACCACGCCGCGCATGAGGCCGTCTCACACCATCTGCCGTGAGGACCGAGCAGCGCGCCGGCGCGCCATGGCGTCCGGCCCGCTGCTCCGCGCGGTCAGCGCTTGGCGCGCCCGCCCCGGCTGGACTTGAGCGCGGACGAGAGCGTCGTGCTCGCGGAGAAGCGAACCACACGGCGCGCCGGGACCTTCACCTGCTCACCGGTCCGCGGATTGCGTCCGATGCGTGCCGCGCGCTGCGACGTCTTGAACGCGCCGAAACCGTGGATGCGCACCTCATCGCCCTTTTCCAGCGAGGATGCGATGGTGTCGAAGAACCAGCTCACCTCGTCGCGAGCGGCGGACATGGTGATCTCCGCGCGGTCTGCAAGTTGCTTGGCGAGCACATCCCGGGTGACCACAGCTGCCATGTGACGTCTCCATGAGTGTTGTTGGCGCGGCCGCGAATTGTAAGGAAATGCAAGGGGGTCTTGGCAACTCCGCGCATGCTGCGCGCCGTCACAACTGTGTTAGCGTCAACTGACGTGTTCGCCACGCGAAGCGGCGTCGCGGCCGGCGACTGGGATGCGGCGCTGCTCGCGTTGGGCGGTCACTTTCTGCAGAGCACGGCGTGGCAGCGCGTGCAGGAGGCGCTGGGCTACCCGGTCGTGCACGCCCGCGATGCGGAGTGGATGTGGTCGGCGTCGCTCCGTCTGGGCCGCTTCCCTCGGTACATGTACGTGCCATACGGCCCGACCGTCCGCGCGGGCGCGGACGACGCGGCGCGCAGCATGGTCGCCGCGGCGCGCGGGAACGCCCTCGACTTCGTCCGCGCCGAACCCGACTCACAGCAGTCGCTGAAGGCGCTGCGGGGCATCGGGTCGAGGCGCGCGCGATCGATCCAGCCCAGCGCCACATGGGTGCTGGACATCGACGCGCCCGAGGACGCGCTGCGCCGCGGGCTGAGCTCGGGGCACCGGGGCAGCATCAATGCCGCCGAGCGGCGTGGCCTTCGCTTCGCGTCGACGCGCGACCCGCGGCGCATCGACGTGTTCCTCGACCTGCAGCGGCGCAGCGTCGCTCGCTCGGGATACGAGGGCAGGCCCGCGCGCTATCACCGCACCGTTGCGCAGCTGCTCATGCCCGGCGGCGCGGCCACGCTGTACCTCGCCGAAGCCGGCGAATCCGCGGTGGCGGCTGCGCTGTGCTTCGACTTCGGCGTCACGCGGTACTACGCGCATGCCGCCTCCGACCCTGCGCTCGGCCGGCGGCTCGGCGCCGCTGCGCCGTTGGTCTGGGCGATGATCATGGACGCGCGCGCCGAGGGTCTGGAGCACTTCGATTTCTGGGGTGTGGTGCCGCATGCTCAGCCGGGCCATCCCTGGGCGGGATTCACGCAGTTCAAGATGTCGTTCGGCGGCCGGCTCGTGCAGCGCGTGGGAACCTGGGACGTGCCCGTGCGCCACACCCGCTACCTCGTGTACTCCGCGCTGGCGCGGGCGCGGCGATGAGGACCGCATCCCCGGCGGAGCTGGCGCGCTGGGACGAGCTCGTGCTCGCCAATCCGGACGGCGGCCACATCCTGCAGACGCGCGCGTGGGGGGAATTCAAGCGCCGTCATGGCTGGACGCCGCTGTACGTCGTGGCGGATGACGGCGGTCACGAGCTGGCAATGCTGGTGCTGCGCCGGCGCGCCCTCGCCGCCGGCGGCGAGCTGTGGTACCTGCCCAAGGGCCCAGGAGTCGTCGATGCCGCTCAGCTTGCCGCTGCCATCCGGCAGCTGCGCACGGCGGGATCGCGCGTCTTCGGTGTCAAGGTCGAACCGGAGATCGGCGACAGCCCGGTCACGGTTGACGCGCTGCGTCAGATGGGACTGCGCAAGTCGCGGCGCGACGTGCAGATCACGCGAGCCACGATCATCGTGGACCTGGCCCCGGACGAGGACGCCATCCTCGCGTCGTTCAAGCCGAAGACGCGGTACAACATCCGCCTTGCAGCGCGGCGCGGCGTCAGCGTCGAGCCGGCGCCGGCCACCGACGCGAATGTCGACGCCATGTACGAGCTGATGGCGGCGACGCGCGACCGAGCCAATTTCACCCTCCGGCCCAAGGACTATTTCCGTGGCTACTGGCAGCTGCAGGAGGCCGCGGGACAGGGGCAGCTCTTCTTCGCGCGCTGGGAGGGGACGGTGCTGGCCGGCATCTACGTCACCTACCTGGGCGCAAAGGGCTGGTACAAGGACGGCGGCTCGATGAAGGAACACGCCGAGGTGATGGCGCCGCATCTGCTGCAGTGGGAGGTCATGCGATGGTTGCGCCAGCGCGGCGTGCGGGCATATGACCTCGTCGCCGTGCCACCGCGCAGCGAGCTGCACGAGGGCCACCCCCTGTACGGTCTCTACCGCTTCAAGTCCGGTTTCAACGAGGACATCACAGAGTTCGTCGGCACGTGGGACCTGGTCCGCGACGCGCGGCGATTCGCGCTGTGGGACCGGGTCGTGGAGCGCGCCCTGCGGTCCTGGACACTTCGCCGCCATCACGACCTGCTCTACTGACGATGCCGCGGGCGCCGCAGGCGCATGATCCGCGCATGACTGACGACACCGTGCGGCGCGCCCGCGACGGAGCGGTGCTGGTGGTGACCATCGATCGGCCCGAGGTGCGCAACGCCATCGACGGGCCGACCGCGGCGGCGCTGGCGCGCGCATTCCGCGACTTCGACGCCGACGACGAGCTCTCGGTTGCGGTGCTCACCGGTGCCGGCGGGTGCTTCTGCGCGGGCGCCGACCTGCGCTCCATCGCCGGCTCCGCGCGCGCGCCGCGCGCCGCGGTCGACGGCGACGCCCCGCTCGGCGTATCGCGCATGCAGCTGAGCAAGCCCGTCATCGCCGCGGTCGAGGGGCACGCAGTCGCCGGCGGCCTCGAGCTGGCCATCTGGTGCGACCTGCGCGTCGCCGCCGACGATGCGGTGCTGGGTGTGTACTGCAGACGCTTCGGCGTGCCCCTGATGGACGGCGGCACGATCCGCCTGTCCCGCCTCATCGGCCAGGGCCGCGCGCTCGACATGATCCTCACCGGCCGCGGCGTCGGTTCCGCGGAAGCGCACGCGATTGGACTCGTCGACCGCGTCGTGCCGCCCGGCACCGCCCTCGACAGCGCCGTGCAACTCGCCCACCAGCTCGCCGCACTGCCGCAGACGTGCATGCGGTCGGATCGTCTGTCGCTGTATGAGCAGTGGTCCCTCACCATGGCGGACGCGCTGCGCAACGAAACCGAGCACGGTCTGCGCGTCATCGCGTCAGGCGAAACCCTCGCCGGCGCGCGGCGCTTTGCAGGTGGCGCCGGCCGCCATGGGACGTAACGTGGCTTTTGCGAACCCCTGGCGGAGCTCTGTTCGCGAGAGGCGCCCGTGGTCGCCGAGGCGACCGTCACGGAGGCGAGACGGAACGGCTGGGAGCGCAGGTCGAGCCGAGTGTCGAGCGGCGGGGCCCCGGAGTGGGCTCCGACCGCGTGTCGCCGAAGGGATCACGGGCGCTTCTCGCGACTGAAAAGCGGCGCCAGCGAGTGAGGCTATCTCCAGATGCGTTTCATGATCACGCGAGCGAGCTTCTCCGAATCGTGGTGCGACGAGATGCGCGTCGACACGACGTCGGCGAGGATGAAGTGCACCGGCTTGCGCGAGGAGCGGTCGCGGTCGAAGACGACGCGCGTGATGCCGGCCTCGACCGCTGAGGGCGGCAGCGGTGGCGTCAGGTTGCTGTTGACGATCACGTAGTCGAAGACGTTGCCGCCCACGTGCTCCTCGATGGTGTCCATGTGCTCGCTTACGGCGTATCCGAGGGTCTCACCGGGCTGGCCCGCGACGTTGCACACGTACACCTTCACCGCTGGGCTGGCGCGCAGCGCCTCCACCATGCCGTCGACCAGCAGGTTGGGCAGGATCGACGTGTACAGCGAGCCGGGACCGACGATGATCAGCTCGGCGTCGAGGATCGCCGCCTCGGCCTCGGGGTTCACCGGCGCGTCGCCGGGGTCGAGGAACACGCGGTCGATGCGGTCGTCGCCGTAGGGGATGCGCGACTCGCCGACGCGCACCTCGCTGCCCGCGGTTGCGCACAGCGTCACGTCGCGCAGCGTGCTGGGCACGATCTGCCCGCGCACCGCGAGGACTCGGCCGGACTCGCGTATGGCGTGCTCGAAGTCGCCGGTGATCTCCGCCATCGCCATGATGAAGAGGTTGCCGAACGGGTGACCGCTCAGCGAGCCGTCGCCCCCGAAGCGATGCTGGAAGAGCTCGGTCATCAGCGGCTCCGTCTCGGCCAGTGCCGTGAGGCACTGGCGGAAGTCTCCCGGCGGCAGGACGCGGTACTCGTCGCGCAGCCGTCCGCTGGAGCCGCCGTCGTCGGCGACGGTCACGATGGCGACGATGTTGCCCGTGTACTTCTTGATGCCGCGGAGCAGCGTGGAGAGCCCGGTGCCGCCGCCCATCGCGACCACGCGCGGGCCCTTCGCCAGCAGCCGGTGCGTGTACAGCGCTTCGATCAGCCCACGCTGTCCGGTGCTGCCCCGGCCGGGGAGGAATGGGCCGAGGATCGACTTGCCCAGCTTGTAGAACGCAAGCAGGAGCAGGCCGAGACCCACGACACCGAACAGCACGGCGCGCAGCACGCGGGGCAGGAACTGCAGCGTGGCCGCCTGCACCCACGTGGGGAACCGGACGTTGGAGCTGTAGACGTCACGCAGGATGTAGCCGACCGCCAGGCTCATCATCACGATGCTGGCGAACAGCAGCAGCAGCCAGCGTTTGACGTGCAGCCCGGGGGTGAACCAGCGGACCAGCGTCTGGCTGGGCCGCAGCCTTGCTCTCATCGAGATGGCCCGATTGTCCCACGCGTCAACGCGTGGGCTGTCTCAGATGGCGACGTCGATGCCGCTGAACGCCCGTTCGGCCTCGTCGCGGCGGCGGCGCAGCTTGTCGAGGCGGTGCTCCGCTTCGATGTACCGCGTGGTGCCCGAGTACGAGCGCATCACCAGGCTCTGCGTGTGGCAGCGGTCGTCACCGAGGAAGCGCACTCCCTGGAGCAGCTCCCCGTCGGTGATGCCCGTGGCGGCGAAGAACACGTTGTCGCCCGCAACAAGGTCGTCGAGGCCGAGCACCTCGCTCTCCCGCTTGCCCTCGCTCTCGGCCAGTGCGCGGTCCGCGTCGCGCAGCCAGAGCCGCGCCTGCATCCCACCGCCGATGCACTTGACGCCGCACGCCGCCAGCACCGCCTCGGGCGCGCCGCCCACACCCATGAGGACGTCGATGCCTGTGCGGTGCTCCATCGCGGCCATGAGCCCGGCGGCGACGTCGCCGTCCATGATCAGCTTCACGCGCGCGCCCGCCCGCCGGATCTCCTCGAGCAGCAGCTCGTGGCGCTCGCGGTCGAGCACCACCACGGTCAGGTCCTCCACGGTGCGGTCCTCGGCCTGCGCGATCCGCTGCAGGTTCGCAGCGACGCTGTCCGTGATGTCGATGACGTCGGCCGCCTCGGGGCCCACGATGAGCTTCTCCATGTACGGCACGTGCGTGTGGTACATCGAGCCGCGCTCCGCCAGCGCAACCGTGGCGATGCCGCCGGGAAGGCCGCGAGCAACCAGGCGGGTGCCGTCGATGGGGTCGACGGCCACGTCGACTCCGGGCGGATTGCCGTTGCCCACCCGCTCGCCGATGAACAGCATCGGCGCCTCGTCCTTCTCCCCCTCGCCGATGACGACGATGCCGTCCATGTCGACGAAGTTGAGGCTGCGCCGCATCGAGTCGACCGCGGCCTTGTCGGCGAGCTCCTTCTGGTTGCGGCCCATGTAGCGCGCGGCCGCCATCGCGGCTCCCTCGGTGACGCGCACCAGCTCGAGCGCGAGGTTCCGGTCGATCGGCGTGCCCAGCTCGGCCGACTGGTTCTCACGCGAGGCTGCCATTGCGGCGCGGATCATACGTCGCCCGGACCGGCCGCACCAGCCAGCGAACCGCGGCGCAGGCCCTCGACGCCGAACGCGGCGATGGCATCAGCGGCGCAGCGGATTCCATGTTGCAGCGCGGGGGCGAACACCTCGTCGTCGTCGCGCTCGACGGCAGCGCAGTAGCCCAGGAAACCACCGGCCAGCGCGTCGCCGGCGCCGGTGGGGTCGACCACCGGGCTGACGTCGATCGCCGGCAGCTCAGCGACTCGAGCGCGCGTCACGCACGCGGCTCCGAGCGGGCCGCGCTTGACCACCACGGCGCGCACCCGTCCGATGCCGAGGAGCGCGCGTGCCGCCGCATGCCACTCGGGCTCGCCGCTCAACGCCTGCGCCTCGGCGGCGTTGAGAAACAGGATGTCCGAGCCGGCGGCGACCTCGCGCACGGCGCCGGCACGGTCGCCCATGAACACCGTCATCGAGTCAGCGCCGACAAGCCGCGCACCTGAGCCATGCAGCGCCGCGAGCTGCTTCGCCGGATCGAGGCTGGCGAGGAACAGGACGGGCGCGGTGCGCGACTCGGCCGCCAGAGTCCCCGGCCACTCGCCGTCGCACCCGGCCTCGGTGGCCTCGCTGCGGGTGACCCAGCGTTCGAAGTCGTGCTCCACGTGCCACACCACCGTCGGCGCGTCCGACACCACGAGCCCATCCAGGTCGATGGGCAGCCGCGACAGGAGCAGCCGGTGCGCCGCCTCGGTGTCGCGACCCACGACCCCGTTGAGGAAGACCCGCGTGTAGCGCGCGGCCGCGACGGCGAAGTACACCGCCGAGCCGCCGTCCGCCGTGCGCCGGCCGTACGGCGTCGTGATGTCGTCGCGGTGCAGCGTGCCCGCAACGGCCACCTCCCAGGACAGGAGGCGCTACTCCGTCAGCCCGCCGCTTCCTGGGCGACGTGTGCGAAGAGCGGGATGATCTCGGCGCGGACCGGCAGCCGGTGCTCGCGGAGCCGCTCCAGGAGCAGCTCCTGCGCGGCGAAGAGCACGCTCGCCACGTGCTCCGGGTCGCGGTTGATGCCCAGCTCGTCGCGAAGCCCCGGGTCGACGCTGCCCACAGCGCGCACGACCGCGCTCCAGAGATGCGACGGGATCAGGCGCCAGTCCCGGAGGCGGCACTCCTCGACCAGGTCCAGCAGAGCGTCTGACTCGCGGACCCGCTGCCGCGCGCGCGACACACGCTCACGACGGAACGCCGCGGCGCGCTCGAGCCGGGCGATCTCCAGACACGTGCGCTCCATCGGACCGGGACGCAGCGGTGTCGCGACGGCGTTCACCAGCGGATTGTACCCACGCCCACCGCAAGGAACCGCGCAAGCGCAAAGGTGTCACGCGGGGTAACAGAGGGAGCGCCACTTGCCATCGTCGGGCACGAGGTGCACGGTGCGCGGCAGGAGCTTCGCGTCGCTGCTGTCGCCGAACGCGTACTCCACCTGCAGCTCGGCCACGTCCGCGTAGCGCCGCCCCGCGTGCTCGTCGGTCCACTCCGGCAGGAAGCGCACGTCTCGCACCCGCACACCGCGCAGCCAGCGCAGCGCGCCGCCCTGCGCCGCGGCGAACGACTCGGCGGAGCCCCAGCGCTCCCGGCAGTCGCGGCTCAGCTGGTCGAAGGCGCGACGGTACTGGCGCGCGCGCATCAGCTCCACGAAGAGCGCCTCGCTGAACGCCGGATTGCCCCGCGGACGAGGCTGCGGCACGCGGCCGGACTCGTGCGCCTCGAGCAGCGCCGAGAGGCGCGAGCGCGCGCCCGGAGCGCGGCGGGGCGGGCCTTCAACCTCGACCAGGGTTGACGGCGCATCACCGCGCCCCCAGAAGGTGCGCGTGTGCGCGTCGACGATTGGAGCGGGAGCCGGCTCCGGCTCGACCCAGCCGGGGTCGCAAGGAGCGGGACGGTGCAGCACCCGGCCGAGGAGGCCGCGAACCGAACGGCGGGTGCCGGGATGGACGCTGGCTGGCATCGGCATCGCCGGCTCGCAGTGTACCGGCTGCACCCCGCGCTGCACTAGGATGCGGACGATGCCGCCCGGCCGCGCACGCATCCTGCTCGCCGAGGACGAGGCCAGCATCGCGCAGCCCGTCATCGACCGATTCACCGGAGCGGGCCACGATGTCCGCTGGGCGCGCGCGGTGCGTCACGTGCGCGAGGAGCTGCCGGCCTTCTCGCCCGACGTGCTCATCTTGGACACCACGCTGGACACGGACGGTCTCGAGCTGTTCCAGGCGATACGTTTCGCACCGGAGCATCCCCCCGGTGGCGTCGTGATACTCACGCCGCCGGGTGACGTCGGCACGCGCGAGCGCGCTCAGCAGCTGGGTGCCGCCGCGGTGCTGAGCAAGCCGCTGCAGGGTGACGAGCTGCTCGACGTCGTGGAGGATCTGCTGACGTTCATCTGACTGCGGCGATGACGAGCAGCGCCGCGTCAGTCGCCAGCCAGAAACCCAGCGTGCCGGTCATGTAGCGCGGCGTGGGGGCCGACTCGGTGTACCACGCGCTCACGCGCCGCTCGGTCATCACCACGATCGCCATGATGTTCAGCAGCACGATCAACAGCGTCGTCAGCACGGGGACGATGTCGACGCCGCCGCGGAACACCGCGATGACGAGCGCCACACCCTGCAGTGCGACGGCGAGAGCCAGCGTGCCGATCTGCGTGCGCTGAATCCAGCGCTGGCGGCGCGTGATCAGCGACGCGAGGATGATGAGCGCCGTCCCATACGCGGCCGGTGCGAGCGCGCCCAGCACCTGGATGCCGAGCGGGATCTCCTGCTGCTGCGCGCCCACGGCCACCCCTCCGGCGAAGGGCGCCAGCGCTTCGAACACCGCCAGGAGCGCCGACACCATGTCCCAGGCGAACACCACCAGCAGCAGCGTGGGCCGCTGCTCCTGGCCCTCGCGCCGCGCGGACGGGCTGTCGCCCATCTACTCGGTGCTGATCGCCTGAAGCACGTCGAGTCGCGAAGCGCGGATGGAGGGAAACACCGCGGCGGCCACACCGAAGAGCGCTGCGATCACGGCGTACTGCAGCATGTTGCCGAACGGAATCGCCAGGTGGTCGATGCCCAGGCTGTACAGGGCGTTGACCAGCGCCACACCCAAGGTCACGCCGACGACGAGTCCGAGCACCGCGCCCAGCAGCGCGATGATCACGGACTCCCAGCGCACCATCGAGCGAGTCTGGCCGCGCGTCATCCCGAGAGCGCGGAGCAGCCCGATCTCGCGCGTGCGCTCCAGCACGCTGAGCGCGAGCGTGTTGATGATCCCGAGGACCGCGATGATGATGGCGAGCAGCAGCAGGCCGGTCACCAGGTTGAGCAGGGAGTCGATCTGCGTACCAACGAAGTCTCGGTACTCACTGCGGCTCATCGCCATCACCAGCGGAAAGTGGGACAGGTCGCTTTTCAGCGCCGACTCGCCGTCGGCGACGGTCACACCCGGCGCAGCGTTGGCCAGCACGGTGAAGTCCCGCTGCATGCTCACGTGGGGCGCGAGCGTCGCCAGCGAGACGATGTATCCGGACGCGAGCGCGTTGGTGTTGTAGATGCCGCCGACGCGCACGCGCAGGTCGGGGCCGGTGGGAAAGGTGATGGTGACCGTGTCACCGACGTGCACCTTGCTCGAGGCCGCCTCGCCCTTGTCGAGGATCGCCGTGTTGAGCTGGGAGATGCTGCCGACGTCGCCGCTCACCGTCTCGAACGTCAGCGTGCGGTTCTCCGATGCCGGGTCGATGGCAACGAGCGACTGCGATGACGATCCGATCAGGATGTCGCTGACGCGGAGCTCGCTCACGTCGGCAAGGCGCTGGTCGGAGCGCAGCGCGTCCGCCACCTGCGGGCTGAACGCCGGACCGCGCGCGAACACGATGTAGTCGCCGCGCAGCGCGCCGCTGATGGCAGCGTCCGCCGAGGCGCGGAATGACGCGGTGAGCACCGCCACCGACGTGACCAGCGCCAGCCCGATCATCAGCGCGGCCGAGGTGAGCGCCGTGCGCCGCGGGTTGCGGCGCGCATTCTCGCCGGCGAGCAGCCCCGCCGCGCCGCGCGCGCGCCGCACGGGCCAGCCCAGCACCAGCGCAAGCGGGCGCACGAGCAGCGGCGCCAGCAGCGCCACGCCGATGAACACGGCGAGCACGCCGCCGCCGAGCAGCTGCAGCGTCACACCGGTGGCGCCGCTGAGCGCTACGCCGATGGCGATCCATCCCAGGACGAGCACCACCGCACCCGACGCGATGCGCCTGCGGGGCAATCCCTGCGTCTCGGGAAGCGCCTCGCGCAGCGCCGCGACGGGAGGGACGCGGGTGGCGCGCCGCGCCGGGATCATGGTCGCGCCCACGGTCACGACCGTGCCGACCACGATGCCGATGATGAAGCTGCGCGGCTGCAGCGCCAGCGTTGTGCCGGCCGGCGAACCGATCAGCGCGGTCAATCCGGAGGCGACGAGGATGCCGGCGAGCACACCGACCCCCGACGCGAACAGGCCGGTGAGCGAGGCTTCGAGGAGCACCGAGGCGAGCACCTGGCGCCGCGTCGCGCCCAGCACGCGCAGGAGCGCGAGCTCGCGCGTGCGCTGCGCGATGAGGATGTTGAAGGTGTTGACGATGAGGAACGACCCGACGAAGAGGAAGATGAAGGCGAACACGAGCAGCGGCGTGCCGATGAACGTGCTGATCGTCGCCTCGGTGCTCTGCTCCGCGGCGGCGGCGGCCTGCTGACCCGTCTGCGCCTCCGCATACGAGGGAAGCGTCGCGGCGATGCGGTCGCGCAGGTCCGTGTCCGCCGTCCCCGACACAGCGCTGACGTTGATCCGCGTGTACATGTTCTGCCCATCGAGGACGCGCTCCGCGGTGGCTTCAGTGAAGATGGCGAAGGTGGCGCCCCCCAGGCTGTCCGAGCCGCCGAACGAGGCGATGCCTCGCACCAGGAACTGCTCCTCCGCACCGCCGAGAAAGGCGATGAGGATGTGCTGCCCCACGACGACGTGATGCTTCGACGCCGTGAGTGCATCGATCACGACGTCATCCGACGACGACGGCGCCGCGCCCTCGCGCAGGTGAAAGGGCGACAGCTCCGCGTCCGCCACCCAGTTCGTGCCGAACGTCGGCGGGCCGTTTCCCCCGAGCGGCTTGCCGTCGCTTCCGATGAACGTCGCCCCGTTGCGCTGGAGGATGCCCACGGCGTCCTTGACGCCCGTCACGCCGCGCACCGTGCCCAGCAACGACCGAGGGACGGGTGCATGCGCCGGGCCGCCGATGTCATCGCCCGAGCCGCGCAGCTGATGTCCCTGCACCGTCACCGCGACGCCGGCGTTGGCATCCTGAAATATGCGGTTGAACGTGCTGTTGATCGTGTCGGTGAGGATGAACGTGCCCGTGACCGAGGCAACGCCCACGACGATCGCCAGCGTTGTCAGCAGCAAGCGCAGCTTGTGGGTGAGCAGGCTGCGCAGCCCGACCTTGACCATGTGCGGCGGCGCCTCAGCCGCCGAGGTGGCGCATCACGTCGAGGATGCCGTCGGCCGTCGGCGAGGCCATCTCCTCAACCACGCGGCCGTCGGCGAGGAACACCACGCGGTCGGCATGGGATGCGGCGAGCGGGTCGTGCGTCACCATGGCGATCGTCTGACCCAGGTCCGTGACCGCGTGACCCAGGAAGTCCAGCAGCTCGGCGCTGGCGCGTGAGTCGAGGTTGCCCGTCGGCTCGTCCGCGAAGATGATCTCGGGCCGGCTGACGAGCGCCCTGGCCGCGGCCACACGCTGCTGCTGACCGCCCGACAGCTCCGCGGGACGGTGCGACAGGCGGTCACCGAGGCCGGTGATGCGCACCACCTCGTCGAGCGCGGCCTGGTCCGGCTTGCGTCCGGCGATCGTGAGAGGAAGCACGATGTTGTCCAGCGCGTCCAGCGTGGGCACCAGGTTGAACGTCTGAAAGATGAAGCCGACCTTGGCGCGGCGCAGCAGCGTCAGCTCCTTGTCCGAGAGGCTGCCCAGCTCCACGTCGCCGATGTAGGTGCTGCCCTCGGTCAGTCTGTCCAGCCCGGCCATGCAGTGGAGCAGGGTCGACTTGCCGGAGCCGGACGGGCCCATGATCGCGGTGAACCTCCCCCGGGCGAGCTCCAGCGTGATGCCGTCGACGGCGCGCACCGACGTGGCTCCCCGGCCGTACTCCTTGACGGCGGCGACGGCTCGCGCGGCTGCGGTCGCGGCGTTGGTCGCGACCGGCGCCTGCGCCGCTTCGGGTGCGGTGCTCATCATCAGCACCATATACGGCGGCGGGTTGCGCACGGCGCCGGGATGCCGGCGGCTCGAGACGGTTAATCTGTCGACAACATGGCGACCACCGTTGCGGTGCTGCACGGCGACCAGACCGGAGAGGAGCTGCTGCGGCAGTCCCTGCGCGTGCTCGATCCCTCGCTGCTGCGCACCGACCTCCACTTCCAGCACTTCGACCTGTCGCTGCACAACCGCCGCCGGACGCAGAACGCGGTTGTGCTCGAAGCAGCCGACGCGATGGCGGCGTGCGGCTACGGCATCAAGGCCGCCACCGTCACTCCCGAGGCGGCCGGCGACGTGGGCAGCCCGAACGCGGTGCTGCGCGAGCGCGTCGGCGGCAAGGTGATCCTGCGCACGGGGCGCCGCATCCCCGGCGTGGCCGGCATCGCCGGTGTCAGCGCTCCGATCAGCATCGTCCGCATGGCTGTCGACGACGCGTACAACGCGCGCGAGTGGCGCGAGGATCGTGACGGCGACGAGGTCGCGTTCCGCACCGAGCACATATCGCGCGCGACGTGCCGCGCGGTCGCGGAGTTCGCGTTCATCCAGGCGGAGCGCACCGGGTCGCGCGTGTTCGGCGGCCCCAAGTACACGGTGTCGCGCGTGTATGAGGGCATGTTCAAGGAGGAGATGGACGCGGCCGCGCATCGCCATCCGGATGTGGAGTACGAGCCGCAGCTCATCGACGCCACGTACGCATTGATCTTCAGCAGGGGCGGCGAGCCCCTTGTCATCCCGGCGATGAACCGTGACGGTGACTGCCTGAGTGACTTCGTGCTCCAGCTGTTCGGCAGCATCGCGGGTTCCGAGTCACTGCTGCTGGGGTTCCAGGGCGAATTGTTCACTCCATCGGTGGTGATGGCGGAGGCGCCGCACGGCACAGCGCCCGCGCTGGAGGGGAAGAACATCGCCAACCCGATGGCGATGATCCTGGCGTGCGCCTCGCTGCTGGGCTTCATGTCGGACGCGCAATGCCACACCGCGTCGCGCGCGCTGTATGAAGCCGTCTTCGAGACGGTGCGAGCGGGCACTCGCACCGCAGACCTGGGCGGCCACGCGCTGACCGATGAGTTCACCGAAGCGGTGATCGACACCGCCCGCAACAAGCTCGAGATATGGGGGACCATCGGGGTCCGCTCGTGACGCCGCCGCTGTACCTGGACCATGCGGCGACGACTCCGCTGGCGCCGGCCGCGCTGGAGGCGATGCTGCCGTTTCTGCAACGGGACTTCGGCAACCCGTCGTCGGTGCACGCGGCGGGCCGCGTGGCGCGCGCCGCCGTCGACGACGCGCGCGATCGTCTTGCTGAGGTGCTCGGCTGCGAGCCACGCGAGATCGTCTTCACCGCCTCGGGCTCGGAGGCGGACAACCTGGCGCTGCGCGGCGCGCTGCAGCGCTGGGGGCGTGACCGCGGCACGCACGTCGTCGTGAGCGCGATCGAGCACGACGCGGTGCTGGCCACCGCGCAACAGCTGAGCGACGTGGGCGGCGCCACGGTGACCGTGGTGCCGTGCGATGCCCGCGGCATCGTCGACCCCGATGCCTTCGCGGCCGCCGTTCGCCCTGACACCGTGGTCGCATCGCTGATGCTGGTGAACAACGAGACGGGCGTCGTGCAGGACGTCGCGGCCGCCGCGGAGGCCGTGCGCCGGCGCAACCCGGCGACGCTGGTGCACACCGACGCGGTGCAGGCGCTCGGACGCCTGCGCCTGCGCCCGCGAGACCTGGGGGTGGACCTGCTGTCGCTCTCCGCGCACAAGGCCTACGGGCCCAAGGGGGTCGGCGCGCTGTGGGTCCGCCACGGGGTGTTCCTGGGAGGCCAGGTGACGGGCGGCGGCCAGGAGCGGGGGCGGCGCAGCGGCACGGAGAACGTGGCGGGCATCGCCGGCTTCGGGGCGGCCGCGTCCATGGCCGAGGAGCTGCGCGAGGCCGAGGGGCAGCGTCAGGAGGAGCTGGCGCGCCGCCTCACCCGCGCCGCGGTGTCGGCGCTGCCGGACGCGGTGGTCACCGGCGACGGCGCGCCCCGGGCGCCCGGCTTCGCCGGCTTCGCCTTCCCGGGCTGCCGAACCGACCTGCTCCTGGCCGTGCTCGACGCTGCCGGCATCGCAGCCTCGGGCGGTTCGGCGTGCTCCAGCGGGGCGCCCACACCGTCGCATGTGCTCCTGGCGATGGGCCTCGACCCGGCGCTGGCCACGGGAGCGCTGCGCTGCACCCTGGGCCGGTCGACCAGCGCTGACGACGTCGACCGCGCGGCGGCTGCGATTGCCGCGGCCGTGCGCCAGGTGCGCTCCGCTGCGCCGGCGGCTGTGCTAGGCGGCGGCTGACGGCGTCGGCGTCGCGGAGGGTGGCGCTGAGGCCGCGGGCAGCCCGAGGTCGGAGCGGACGCGCCGGGCGTCGTCGGAGGTGGTCTTCAGCAGGCTGAAGATCTGCGCGGTCAGCGAGTTGATGGCGCTCAGGCTGGGCGCGCTCGAGGCCTGCTGCAGCAGGTTCTCCAGCTGGGCGTCGTCGCTGAGCAGCTTGGTGACGTCGGCCTTCATCGACTGGGGAAATGCAAGCCCGCGCAGCGAGTTGTCGTACCCGATGGTGGTGAGGCGGTCCTGGCTGAGCGCCGCCTCACAGTTGGTGAGGTTCGCCTGCGGGCTGCTGGCGCCGCAGTAGAGGTTCTCCGCCTGGGTGATCGGCGCCTCGGTGTTGTTGTACGTGTTGGCCGCCGAGGAGTAGACGCGCTGCAGCTGGGCACGGGGCAGGGGCGTGGCCGTGGGCGTGCCCTGGCTGGAAGAGCCGCACCCCGCCAGCAGGGGGATGGCCAGCGCCGTGAGGCCGGTGAGCCACCGCACCCCCGTCGTATAATTCCGACTATGGCAGTCGGAATTTCCAGCAAGGCCCAGGCGCCCAGGCAGACCGGGGCTGACGCGACGGTCGCGCCGGCTTCGTTCTCCATGCGTGTGAGTTCGAAAGCGCATTACGGGCTCCGGATGATGACGGAATTCGCCAAGGCCTACGGCAACGGGCCCCTGAGTATCGCGGAGGTGGGGCGGGCCGAGCATCTGCCCGTTGCATACCTGGAACAACTGGCGGCGCAGCTGCGCCGCGGCGGGCTGCTGGAGAGCACCCGCGGCGTGCACGGCGGCTACAAGCTGACGCGGGCGCCGGAGCAGATCAGCGTCCTCGACGTCGTGCGCGTGGTCGAGGGCGAGGTCTCGCCCGTCGAGTGCGTGGCCCACGACTACGTGTCGGGCACGTGCATCCGCGAGGGCGAGTGCGCGTCGCGCGGGCTGTGGCAGCGGCTGAAGCGGAGCATCGACGCGGTGCTGAGCCAGACGACGCTGGCGGAGCTGATCGCCGACCATTCCCTGATCGGCTCGATGGCGCCGGTCGAGGCGAAGGCCGAATGAGCGCCGAGCTGGACGTCCGCGGGCTGCGCGCTACGGTCGAGGGCAAGGAGATCCTCAAGGGCGTCGACCTGCGCGTGCAGCAGGGCCAGATCCACGCGCTCATGGGGCCCAACGGCTCGGGCAAGAGCACGCTGGCGTACACGCTCATGGGGCATCCCAAGTACCAGGTGACCGGCGGGGACGTCGCCTTCGACGGCCAGGACCTGCTGGCGCTCACGGCGGATGCCCGGGCCAAGCTCGGGTTTTTCCTCTGTTTCCAGTACCCCACGGCGATCCCCGGCGTGACCACGGTCAACTTCCTGCGCGCCGCGCTGCGCGCCCAGGGAAAGGAGATGCCGGCGCGCGAGTTCCTCAACAAGCTGTCGGCGGAGATGGCCGCGCTGCGCATCGACGAGAGCTTCCGGTCGCGGTACATCAACGACGGCTTCTCCGGCGGTGAGAAGAAGCGCAGCGAGATCCTGCAGCTGGCGATGCTGCGGCCGCGTCTCGCCATCCTCGACGAGACGGACTCCGGTCTGGACGTCGACGCGCTGCGCACCGTGGCCGAGGGCGTGATGCGCCTGGCCGGTCCCGACATGGGCGTGCTCGTGATCACGCACTACCCGCGCATCCTCGAGCACCTCCGTCCCGACGTTGTGCACGTGCTGCACGACGGGCGCGTGGTGACGTCGGGCGGGGCCGACCTCGCGCAGCGCATCGAGCGCGACGGATACGAGCCGATCCTGGGCGTGGCCGCCGCCACCGCGGGAGCTGTCTGATGGCAATCCAGGCGCGCGAGCTGACCAAGGACTACAAGTACGGCTTCTTCGACGAGGACGTCTCCGTCTTCCGCACCCAGAAGGGCCTGTCGCCCGAGGTCGTCGCCGCGATCTCGCAGCACAAGAACGAACCCGAATGGATGCTCAAGTTCCGCCTCAAGGCGCTGGACCACTTCCTCAAGCGGCCCATGCCCACGTGGGGCGCCGATCTGTCGGGCATCGACTTCGACAACATCTACTACTACGTCAAGCCGGTGGAGGAGCAGAGCCGCTCGTGGGACGACGTGCCGGAGTCCATCAAGCGCACGTTCGACCGCCTGGGCATTCCTGAGGCGGAGCGCAAGTTCCTCGCCGGTGTCAGCGCGCAGTACGACTCAGAGGTCGTCTACCACAACATCCGCGAGGACCTGGAGAAGCAGGGCGTCATCTTCAGCGACTGCGACACCGGGCTGCGCGAGCACCAGGACATCTTCCGCAAGTACTTCGGCACCGTCATCCCGCCGAACGACAACAAGTTCGCGGCGCTGAACAGCGCGGTGTGGAGCGGCGGCTCGTTCGTGTACGTGCCCGCCGGCATCCATGTCGAGATCCCGCTGCAGGCCTACTTCCGCATCAACAGCGACAACATGGGCCAATTCGAGCGCACGCTGATCATCGCCGAGGAAGGCTCGTCGGTCCATTACATCGAGGGCTGCACGGCGCCGAACTACTCCAGCGACTCATTGCACAGCGCCGTGGTCGAGCTGATCGCGCACAAGGGCGCGCGCATCCGCTACACGACGATCCAGAACTGGTCGGACAACGTCTACAACCTGGTGACCAAGCGTGGCGTGGCTCACGCGAATGCAACGATTGAGTGGATTGACGGGAATTTGGGCTCGAAGGTCACCATGAAGTACCCGAGCGTTTACCTCATGGGTGAGCACGCGCATGCCGAGGTGATGAGCGCGGCGTTCGCCGGCACGGGTCAACACCAGGACGCCGGCAGCAAGGCGATCCACGTGGCGCGCAACACCACGAGCAACATCGTGTCGCGCTCGATCAGCAAGGGCAGCGGGCGCACGTCGTACCGCGGCCACATCAAGGTGCTGCCCAAGGCGCACGACGTGAAGGTCAACGTGCGCTGCGACGCACTGCTGCTCGACGAGGAGTCGCGCAGCGACACGTACCCCTACATGGACGTGGACAACCCCGACGTCACCATCGGCCACGAGGCGACGGTCAGCAAGGTCGGGGAGGACCAGATCTTCTACCTGACGTCGCGCGGCATCGACGAGCAGGAGGCGACGGCCCTCATCGTCAACGGCTTCTTCGAGCCCTTCGTGAAGGAGCTGCCGATGGAGTACGCGGTCGAGCTCAACCGCCTGCTCGCGCTCTCCATGGAGGGGGCGATCGGGTGACCGCGGTCGACGCGGGGCCGGCCCGGGCGGCCGCAAGCCCGGCCACGGCCCAGGCCCGCATCGACGCGTCCCCGGAATGGCTCGGCGCACGCCGGCGCGCCGCGTGGGACGCATTCGAGTCGCTGCCGATGCCGTCGTCGCAGCGCGACGAGGACTGGCGCCGCACCGACGTTTCCAAGCTGCGCCTGGATTCCTTCATGCCGCTGGAGCGGATCGACGACGCCACGGTGGCCGCGGTCCGCGCGCAGCGTGACCGCGGGGCGGCCGAGTCAGCCTTCGTCCTCGACGCGCCCGGGGAGCGGCCGGTCATCGAGGGAGCCGACGCCCTGCGCGCGCAGGGCATCAGCGTGAGCACGCTGGAGCAGGCCGCGGTCGACACGCCTGACCTCGTGCAGCGCGCGCTCACCCACATGGGCGTCGGCGAGTCGAAGTTCGGCGCGCTGTGGAACGCGCTCTGGCGTGGTGGCGTCTTCGTGCACGTGCCCGCGGGCGTGGAGTCGCGGGTCCCGGTGTGGGTCGCCCATGCCGCAGCCGGGCCGGACGCCGCTGTGTTTCCCGCGACCGTCGTCGTGCTGGAGCAGTCCGCCTCGCTGACGCTTGTCGACGTGTACGCCTCGCCGGCCGGTGACATGCCGCTGTTCAGCGACGCGCTGACGCTGCTGACGGTGGGGCGTGACGCGCGGCTCGACTACGTCACGCTGCAGCAGTGGGGTGAGGGCGCGTGGCACATCGCCACGCAGCGCGCGATCCTCCAGACTGACGCGCGCCTGCGCTTCTTCGGCGCAACCCTCGGGGCCCGCCTGCAGAAGGCGTGGTGGGAGACGGTGCTGGAGGGCAAGGGCTCCGAGGCGGACATCACCGGCTTCTGCTTCGGTGACGGCGCGCAGCACCTCGACCATCAGACGCTCCAGGCGCACGCCGGGCCGGAGACGCGCAGCAACCTCGTGCTCAAGGTGGCGGTGCGCGACCGCGCTCGATCGGTGTACAGCGGCCTCATCGACGTGGCGCCCGAGGCGGTGCACGCCGACGGATACGTGCAGAACCGAAACCTCATCCTCAGCCGCGGCGCCAAGGCGGATTCGGTGCCGCGCCTGGAGATCAAGGCCAACGACGTGCGCTGCGGGCACGGCGCCACCGCCGGGCACATCGATGACGAGCAGCGCTTCTACCTCATGGCGCGCGGCGTCTCCGCGGCCGAGGCCGACGCCATCATCGTGCGCGCCTTCCTGGACGACGC